>NZ_CP073748.1:2238333-2902500 GCF_024398035.1 Kordiimonas sp. SCSIO 12603 | reverse complement strand
TTGAAATCCCCTAGTATTTTATAATAGCTTGCCGGCCGTTATAGGTGAACGGAGTGGACATTGATCTGCGCTTTTGCTTTTGCAGGAGCAGCCGTGATTGATCTTAAAAGAGAGTTTTGCTCTCTGGATATGGAGGAGCTCTCAAGTGAATTAAGGGCATTTGGTGAATGCCTTGGCGTATAGAGGCGATGAAGGACGTGACAGGCTGCGAAAAGCCGTGGGGAACTGCCAGTAAGTTTTGATCCACGGATGTCCGAATGGGGAAACCCACCCTTTTTTGGGTATCATATAGTGAATACATAGCTATATGAGGCGAACCCGGCGAACTGAAACATCTAAGTAGCCGGAGGAAAAGACATCAACAGAGATTCTCCTAGTAGCGGCGAGCGAACGGGGACCAGGCCAGTGTTATCTTTTGAGGTACCAGAACAAGTTGGGAAACTTGACCAGAGTAGGTGATAGTCCTGTATGGGAAGCCGAAGAAGATAGCCTTGAGTAGGGCGGAACACGTGAAATTCTGTCTGAACATGGGAGGACCACCTTCCAAGCCTAAATACTACTATACGACCGATAGTGAACCAGTACCGTGAGGGAAAGGTGAAAAGTACCCCGATAAGGGGAGTGAAATAGTACCTGAAACCGAATGCCTACAAGCAGTCGGAGCACCCATGTGGTGTGACGGCGTACCTTTTGTATAATGGGTCAGTGAGTTAGTGTATTTAGCAAGCTTAAGCCGTTAGGTGTAGGCGTAGCGAAAGCGAGTCTGAATAGGGCGACCGAGTTAAATGCATTAGACCCGAAACCCGGCGATCTAGTTATGAGCAGGTTGAAGGTGCAGTAACATGCACTGGAGGACCGAACCCACGTCTGTTGAAAAAGACGGGGATGACTTGTGACTAGGGGTGAAAGGCCAATCAAGCCGGGAGATAGCTGGTTCTCCGCGAAAACTATTTAGGTAGTGCCTCGGATGAATACCAACGGGGGTAGAGCACTGGATGGATGCGGGGGGCGCGAGCCTTACCAATTCTAACCAAACTCCGAATACCGTTGAGTACTATCCGGGAGACAGACTGCGGGTGCTAAGGTCCGTAGTCGAGAGGGAAACAGCCCTGACCACCAGCTAAGGTCCCTAAATTATGTCTAAGTGGGAAAGCATGTGAGACGGCCAAAACAACCAGGATGTTGGCTTAGAAGCAGCCATCATTTAAAGAAAGCGTAACAGCTCACTGGTCTAAATAAGCTGTCTTGCGGCGAAGATGTACCGGGGCTAAAGACATATACCGAAGCTGTGGATTTGATCTTATGATCAAGTGGTAGCGGAGCGTTCTGTAAGTCTGCGAAGGTGTGGCGTGAGCCATGCTGGAGATATCAGAAGTGAGAATGCTGACATGAGTAGCGATAAAGAGTGTGAGAGACACTCTCGCCGAAATCCCAAGGGTTCCTGCGCAAGGCTAATCCGCGCAGGGTGAGTCGGCCCCTAAGGCGAGGCTGAAAAGCGTAGTCGATGGGAAACAGGTTAATATTCCTGTACCTGATGGAATGTGACGGATGACGTAAGTTGTAGATCCTTATTGGATTGGATTTGCCGCGAAGTTGTCCCAGGAAATAGCACCATCATATAGACCGTACCCGAAACCGACACAGGTGGGATGGTAGAGCATACCAAGGCGCTTGAGAGAACTGTGCTGAAGGAACTCGGCAAATTGCCTCCGTAACTTCGGGAGAAGGAGGCCCACCATTAAGGCAACTTTTTGGTGGGGGCACAAAAGAGGGGGTGGCGACTGTTTACTAAAAACACAGGGCTCTGCGAAGTCGCAAGACGACGTATAGGGTCTGACGCCTGCCCGGTGCCGGAAGGTTAAGAGGAGTAGTGAGAGCTGCGAATTGAAGCCCCGGTAAACGGCGGCCGTAACTATAACGGTCCTAAGGTAGCGAAATTCCTTGTCGGGTAAGTTCCGACCTGCACGAATGGCGTAACGACTTCCCCACTGTCTCCAGCACAGACTCAGCGAAATTGAATTCTCCGTGAAGATGCGGAGTACCCGCGGTTAGACGGAAAGACCCCGTGCACCTTTACTACAGCTTCAGTGTGGTATTAGGGATAACATGTGTAGCATAGGTGGGAGGCTTTGAAGCAGGGACGCCAGTTCTTGTGGAGCCACCCTTGAAATACCACCCTTGTTGTCTCTGATATCTAACTACGATCCATGAACCTGGATCTAGGACCCACTGTGGCGGGTAGTTTGACTGGGGCGGTCGCCTCCCAAATGGTAACGGAGGCGCGCGAAGGTAGGCTCAGATCGGTTGGAAATCGATCGTTGAGTGCAATGGCATAAGCCTGCCTGACTGTGAGACTGACAGGTCGAACAGATACGAAAGTAGGTCATAGTGATCCGGTGGTTCTGTGTGGAAGGGCCATCGCTCAACGGATAAAAGGTACGCCGGGGATAACAGGCTGATACTGCCCAAGAGCTCATATCGACGGCAGTGTTTGGCACCTCGATGTCGGCTCATCTCATCCTGGGGCTGGAGCAGGTCCCAAGGGTTTGGCTGTTCGCCAATTAAAGAGGTACGTGAGCTGGGTTTAGAACGTCGTGAGACAGTTCGGTCCCTATCTGCCGTGGGCGCAAGAGACTTGAGAAGAGCTGCCCCTAGTACGAGAGGACCGGGGTGGACGAACCTCTGGTGGACCTGTTGTAGCGCCAGCTGCATTGCAGGGTAGCTATGTTCGGACGGGATAACCGCTGAAAGCATCTAAGCGGGAAGCCCCCTTCAAGATAAGGTCTCTCTGAGAGCCGTGGAAGACCACCACGTTGATAGGTCAGGTGTGGAAGCGCAGTAATGTGTGAAGCTAACTGATACTAATTGCTCGATAGGCTTCAGAGCCTCTCCATAGACAGAGAACAAAACTTTTAAATACAATTGATCATTCTCAAGCATGCATAAAACGCAAAAATCTTTACTCTTTCGTTGATCTGGTGGTTATAGCAAGCCTGTCCCACCCGATCCCATCTCGAACTCGGAAGTGAAAGGGCTTCGCGCCGATGGTACTTCGGCTTAAGCCGCGGAAGAGTAGGTCGCCGCCAGATCTACTAAAGAGTAAAGACATAAACATCTTCATCAATATCAAAAAACAGCAAACCGGCCATGTGCCGGTTTTGTTGTATTAAGTGGTTCAGCTGAAAATAACAGCCTTGAGCCGCGTCACATCGGAGAATGACATCGCTAAGCGATACTTCGGACGGGTGACAAACATAATTGACGCGGGATGGAGCAGCCCGGTAGCTCGTCAGGCTCATAACCTGAAGGTCGTAGGTTCAAATCCTACTCCCGCAACCAAATTAAAGGGTCGTCCACCATCTAGTGGGCGGCCCTTTAACTTTGTTGACCGGATTTAGGCTGCGATACCTTGCAAGATACGCCCAAAGCGTAGATTGCAGGTTCATATGGAGCAAGTCGAAGACGCAGCGGAATGACGAGGAAGGACATAGTCCTGACGAGACTAATCCTAATCCCAAAACCATTAAAAGAGGTCAGTACCCAGAGGGTGCTGGCCTTTTTTAATTGGTACGTGGAGTATGGTGTTTTAACTCTACTGGTTCGGGCGGAAACCTGCTGTATTACAACAGGTTGGAGACAACGCGAGGAGCGAAGCCCGCAAGCGGTAAATCCTACTACCAAAACCATCTTAACTTGCTCAGAAAAGTTCACAGACCCTTCGAACGATAGTTTGGAGGGTTTTGTTGTTTTAGAATACATGCCTGCGGTGCTAGGGAGGGGCATGATACCTCTAAGTTTAATAACAACTATAAAGTTATGATTATAAAATTAAAAATAGCATAATTTAAATAATAAAACTGGTAATCCATAGCGAAATATATTCGTAGCTATAACTATCAAGCGTGAAATTTCGCTTTAATAACTGCGCACAGTTTTGTCTGTGTTTCTGTGCTTTAAATCATAGAAAACTACCTAATTACACATAAAGGTTGTTTAAAAAAAATCTATAAATGGTAATGAGGAATTTGAAGAAATAACCATAGTTCACTACACAATGCTTTACACGGTCATTAAAACAAGTCACTGTATACAAGTTTAAATATTATTAATTATATTTAAAATAGATATTTGAGGAGTTTTATATGGATGGCTATCTTGGTGTTATCAAAGCACTTGGGTTTCAATTCACGCCTCGAAATTGGGGGTATTGTGTAGGGGCTCTGCTGGAGATTGATCAATATTCTGCTTTGTATTCTCTGTTAGGGGATCGGTTCGGCGGAGATGCTCGCGTTACTTTTGGTGTCCCGGATTTACGCGGTAGATCTGGTATAGGTCAATTTCAGGGTCCAGGATTATTCCCCTGGGTTATGGGGCAATTTTATGGTTTTGAAAATACACGTTTATTCTTAAGTGAATTGCCGGTGCACCAACATGGGCATACCTATACAGGCACAGGAACAGAGGGGGATGGCGCGAAGATACGTGTCGCGAAAACACACGGCACTCAACAAATTCCCGATACTGGCAGTTATATTGCTATGCCAAGTAATAATTTTGGCTCAGCTCCAGAAGGCAATCTTTATGTGACAGCACCTGAGGCTACCGCTGCCGGTACCGTTAAGATAGGCGGTGTAACAGATATAGGTGGCGGGTTTGAGGGTGCAAGTTTTGCAGTGAACGAGACAGGAGGGCAATCTTTAACGCCGATTATGCAACCTTGTCAGGTAGTGAATTATTGCATCTGTATTGATGGGCTTTATCCAAGCCGAAGTTAGATCTCAACTTTAAGAAACCTGTGAAAGGAAAGATCATGCTAGGTAAAGTTAGCAAAGATGACTTTCAGGAAATTATTGGTACTGAAACTGTTGTTACTGTTTTGGATGGTCCCGACCTTGCGTTAACGCTCGAGCATATTATTGAGCATACAAAGCCAGAAGTGGCTCTCCCGGAAGGGTGCCGAGCCGAGCCCTTTACTTTAATTTTAAAAGGGCCTGTTGATCATCAAGTGCCTGATGGCGTTTACGACATCACTTTTGACAGAATAGGCCTGATTGAAAGTACCTATTTAGATAACAAATTTGGAGAAGCTGGCACGCCAAGTGCGAACAGTGAAAAACCGGAACACGTTTTCTATGAAATCATATTTTCGTAACCTTAGGAGCCGCCGCACATTGTTATGTGGTCATGAGCAATTTTAATATCGCGGGGAATATAAAATGGAAGAAACTTTTATTGGAGTCATCGAAGCTCTCGGGTTTCAATTTGCACCGAGAAATTGGGCTTACTGCTCAGGGCAGACCGTAGCAATTAGCCAACAAAGTACATTATTTTCTTTGATCGGTACATTTTACGGTGGTGATGGTCGCACGACATTTATGTATCCTGATTTACGTGGACGTACACCAATTGGACAGTTTCAAGGGATTGGTTTGACGAACCGAGTTATCGGCCAAAAGGTTGGGGGAGAAACTATAACTTTAACTATTTCGCAAATGCCAACGCACAGCCACGCGCACACTTACACAGGGGCAGGCAGTGGTGCGACAACATCTGTGGAAGTTGCTACGACGCACGGTACTCAACAAACACCTTCTGATGGTGATTATATTGCTATGCCAAGTAATAATTTTGGTTCTGCACCTGAAGGAAACCTGTATGTAACTCCGCCCGAAGCTTTAACTGTTGGCACAGTTGAAATTGGTGGTGTTGCTAGTGAGGGCGGTAGTGGCTTTGATAATACTAAACTGAGTATATTGGATAATGGTGGCGGCCAACCGTTTGAAATTATGCAGCCTACCCTTGTGATCAATTATTGTATTTGTGTGACTGGGATTTATCCTTCTCGTAGTTAATGCAAAATAGGGATTTGAATATGCTTAACCGTGAAACGAAGCATGTTGATATTGCTACATTGTCGGCAAACGTGTTTTCCTCGCACATAGGCAAGGTGTTTGAGCTCCAATTGGAGGAGCTTGCTCTCCCCGTCACTTTAATGGAGTGTAAGGAAAACCCTGATGGCGCCGGGCCAGATAGTGTTCGAACACCTTTTAATCTCGTGTTTCAAGCTGACGAGGCGGATAATCATCCTCTTCTTCAAGCCAAGGAATTTAAGGCGAATATTTGTGGCCTTATGGATGGTATAGTTGGAAATGTATGGATTAACCGTACGCTTCGGCCTGTAAAAATGCCTAAAGGTGCCTATTTTCAGGTGGTTTTCTCTTGAGTTGTATTTAAGTAATTTGGGGATATTTTCATGATTCAAGGATCAGTACCATTGCCTCACGGCATGAACGCGCGCCCTGCAGGGCGCGCTGATAAAGATTTTCTCGCAAAAATGTATAGAGATAACCGTGACGACCTACGCATGATTGATGCAGACAAGGATTATATTGAAAATGTCATTGAAATGCAGCTGGATGCGCAGATTAATGGATATGGTAACCAGTTCCCGGATGCTGTTTATTTGATTTTGGAAAAAAATGGTTCGCGCATTGGTCGAATAACACTTGATATCGGTAAGGTCGAAATGCGTTTGGTCGACTTGGACTTTATCAAGAAAGCGAAAAATAAGGGGTTTGGTTCCAGTATTTTGCTGTGGCTCATGAAAGCGGCTGCGCAAACCAAACGCCCCCTACTGGTACCTGCTCGCAGAGATGATCCTCTGATGCTTAAATTTCTGCACAAATATGGTTTTTTGGAAGACGAAACTATGTCTGATGATGTTTATGCCCGCATGAGCTGGTTTCCAACAGCGGATGAAATGGTCGGTATAGCTGATATTAAACCAAGAAGTGCAGTTATCGGCGCTGTTTAGCTTGGCTGAGTGTGATTAGGCCTCACTTTTAATCAGGTTGTTCTTGCCAAAACTTAGTTGGATCATCCATTGGACGAAGCCATTGCTGCATGCAGGGAAAGTCATTTGGGTTCATAATATCGGGGTTCTTCAGATCAGGCATGTGAGTCATGTTAAACCACTGAAGGAGGGGTACGCCATTTGTGCCGCCCTCTTTGTAATGGGCACAAAGCCAGCTAGCACTACCTTTATACCCATTTTCGTGAAATACTTCCTCGGGAGGTAATCCACATGCAAGCGCAGCAGCATATGACCAAGCGTGACTTGCTATTTCCTCGCCCATATCTTCTCCAGCGTCTGCGAATGTCTCAAGGCGAGTAGAGGGAGCCATACAGGCAATATGCCCTGCCTCATGTAATAGATCACCCACGTAACACAAACGCTCTGTATCCACAGCAAGGCTACCGTGCTGTATTTGAATGCCAGGTAAAAAAGTATCTTCAGGTAATTCTGTATAAACAACAGGAATACCTATGTTTTCAAGAAACACAGTTATCTTTTCGAGGTGTTCGATCATAATACTTTCTTTATATACAGTAGTAACTATTGGCGATCATTATAATACCTATAAGTGTGTTTTGTGCTAACTTTTTTAATTTATCGGAAGGAATCCAAAATATTAGAGGAGTACTCTTTTAGATTGAAGGGGATATGAAATAGCAAGAGTGCGCCAGCACAATAGGTGCTGAGACACCTTTCTTCTCTATATCATTATGTATACCGTACCTGCTGAGGGAATTCTTAGTATGAAGTCGGCATAAGCAGGGCCATTTTTAGCCCTGCTTAAGTGAAAGTTTCCTGTTTACTTACCAAAGTAATTTGGGAATTGAGGTGTTTTAGGCTCTTTGACTGGATTTTTCTTAAGCTCGTTGAGGAGATACTCAACAGTAGCCTCAAGTTGTGGGTCTCTACCTTTACGCCATAGAGCAGGATCCCATTCAACTTCTACATCAGGGCCAGTTCCATAGTTTTCTATTTCCCATTCGCCCTCGTTACCGAAGATTGCAAAGTCCGGTGCTCTAACGGTACCACCATCCATCAACGGAGGAAGGCTTTGTGCAGCGACAAGCCCGCCCCAGGTACGTTTGCCAAATAGCTTACCTGCACCACTCTTCTTAAAGAACCACGGCATGGCATCTCCACCTGAACCAGCCATCTCATTGATGATCATGGCCTTCGGGCCGTATATAGCGCCAGCAGGCACTGGAACATTGATATCACCATGACGGTAGAACATGTTTGCAAGTCGTTCTTTTTTGAACACTTGGGTTACATAATCAGCGAGCAAGCCACCACCATTGAAACGTTCATCCAGAACCGCACCTTTTTTATCAGTTTGCGCATAAAAATAGCGGTTAAAGCTTCTAAAGCCCGGTCCTGCGGTGTTTGGCATATAAATATAAGCAAGCTTGCCGCCGCTCAGTTCGCCAACTTTCCGGCGGTTGCCTTCCACCCAATCAATGTTTCTGATGCCTCTTTCATTGTTAATTGGTTTAACAGTGATTTCACGTGCATCAGTACCATCAGGATTCGGGCTGATTTTAACGCGGGTTTGCTTGCCACTTGTTGCTTCAAACGCATGGAAGATGTTTTGTTCAGCGGTTAGGTCGCGGCCATTAACTGCCAGAATATAATCACCCACTTTTATATTGAGGCCCGGTTCATTTAGCGGCGCTACTAAACGAGGTGACCAGTTTTCACCGTTATAAATTTTGGTGATACGGTATCTGCCATTTTCAATTTCATAGTCGGCACCAAGAAGTCCGCCAGCGACACGGGCTGCTCGAACCTGATCACCACCACCAATAAACATATGGCCGATGGTAAGTTGGCCAAGCATCTCTGTGAATAGATAGCTTAAATCACTTCTATGGCGCACATTATCCAAATACGGTTTGTAAGTTGAAACAGCCCAGTCCAGATCTAGGCCATGCAGGTTTTTATCATAGAAGAAGTCTCTTTCACCGCGCCAAACTTCATGGAACATTTGTTTCCATTCAACTTCTGGCTCCACAAACACTTCCATTTGCGATGTTTTGATAGGTTTCCCTGGTTTTGCAAGAGCGGCTGTTGCGACAATACTCCAATTTGATCTACCTCGGCGAACAAGTGCCTTTTTACCGTTGCTTGATACATCAAACGATGTAAGGCCATCTGTAACCTTGCTGAACTTTTTGCTTTTTCCATCAAATTTATAGAGAGAAAGTGTAGCTGGGCCAGCTCTGCCTGTATTGGATTCAAGCGCAAATAATTCACCTTTTGCACCAGCCACTAAGCCAATCCATGTTGTATCAGCTGCGGGCAGGGCAATAATGCGGTTTTGAATGTCTTCCAGATCAATTTTTAAAGCCTTTTTGGGCTTTTCTTTTGGTTTGTCAGCCTCTTTTTCATCGCCCTTATCTGCAGGTTTTTCAGCCTTTGGCTTTTCTTCTTTCTTTACGGCTGGCTCATCATCACTTTCGGCAGCCAATGGTGATTTAGTATCTTTTGATAGCACTGCCGCGTAAACTGACCGTGTTGTTTGGCGACCAAGGCCAGACATATCAGCAAAGCTGATTGTTTCACCAATATTGGTGCTGGCTGTGAAGTAAAGATACTTACCGTTTTTATCAAACGTTGGGTGGCGTGCATCCGACATGCCGTCAGTAATCTGGTGTATTTCCCCACTATCAAGCGAATAGACAAAAACCGCCCGTAGAAGGTTCGGCAATTGTTTGGAATATGTGATCCAGTCGCTTTCCGGTGCCCAGCTAGGCGCCATTGTATCAAAGCTGGAGATAATATTTTTATCTACTTTCACAGCCTCAGGTACATCTGCAGATATATCGATATACCAAAGGATATTCCCGTGATCAGTCAATGTTATTTTTTTACTGTCAGGTGACCAGATAGGCGAGCGGTAGAACATAGGCGGCAGCTTGATGATGCGCTCGTCTTTCTCACCTTTTTGATCACGAATATGAAGGGCATATTCACCTGTTGCTTCAGATAAGTAAGCAATTGATTGCCCATCAGGAGACCAAGCGGGATCGCGTTCCATTGCACCTGTGGTACGGGTTATGTTCCGTACGTCGCCTTTTTTCTCAGGCACCGTTAGTATTTCACCGCGTGCTTCAAAAACAGCCCGTTTACCTGACGGTGAAATATGGGCGTTTGCTATGCGATTACTAACATTCGTATATCGTGGGCGCACTGCGGTAACATCAGCGTTTAGTGTGATATCAACCTTGCTTGCTTTGCCTGTTTTGGTATCGAACAAATGGATGGTGCCAAACTGTTCAAAAGCAATGATGCCATCAGGACCAGCGCTGGCAGATTTGATATCCATCCCCTTTTGGGTAAGGGCCTGTTTAACAGATTTACGCTTTGTATCGTAAACAAACAGCCGGAAATCACCCAGTTTGCTATCTCGGTCAGAGATGAAATATACCTTGTCGCCTACCCACATAGGGTTTTTGTCAACGCTTGCTTCACTTGGTACTTTTTCGGTGGAAGAGTCTGCTAATTTAGCAATCCAGATTTTATCTTGCTGGCCGCCGCGATAGCGTTTCCATGCTTGTTGCCACTGGCTGAGTGGTTCATAAGCGAGATAGTCTGAATTTGGTGAGAAAGAGCCTTTTTCTGCACTTGGTAGTGGTAGCTGTGCCGGTAACTCGACATTCTCTGCTGATACAGTGAACAACCTAACAAAATTGGCGTAGCTATTTCTGCCTGAGCTGAAAAGCACATCTTTGCCGTCCCGTGACCAGCCACGAATAACATCGGCACCAGGGTGATATGTTAACCGTTTCGGTGTGCCACCATTAGTATCAATCACATATACATCGGTGTTGCCGTCGTATTCGCCTGTAAAGGCTACTTTGGAACCATCAGGAGAGAAAAACGGTGTGCTTTCAATGCCAACACCAGTTGTGAGCCGTTCTGCTTCACCGCCTGCACGGTTAACACGCCACAAATCACCAGCATAGGAAAACACGATATGGTCTTTGCTAACCGTTGGTTCTCTATAGAGCGTATGGCTATCTGCCAATGCGCTTGTGCTGATGGCAGTTACCGTTAACAGACCCATTAAGGCCTTTTTATAATTCATGCGTCTCACCCCGTTTTTTTCTTTGTTTGAAATATTCTAGATAAACCATAGAAGTTGGTGCGCTAAAGGCAAACTATCTGTCGGCATTGCATGATTAAATTTACAGAAAGTGATCTGTGCGGGCTTCATGTACCCTACAGTTCAGATGAGGGTGTTTTCTATCTAAAGAACACCAAGTTGAAGACAAGCCATACCAAAAGTAGAAATACGACATAGTGCATTAAAAGAGTTATCAATGATTTAAGTAGGGTAATGATTGCACATAGCTGAAAAGCTATAAAGATACAGTGTAACACATATTTTGAAAGAAGCACTGACCCCCATTAAGGGAGCCAGTTTTTAGCTTATACTTAGAATGGGCATTATTCCATGGGTTTTAGATCTTTGATGAATGAAGCATCAATCCAATATAGATCTGATTGACGTTCACCACTGCCATCTGTGCGTAATACCATTCGGTTAAAGAAGAGGTATTTTCCATCTGGTGTGATGCGCGGACCACCTTCTTCGGCTTCTGTGTTTACCGTATCTCCCAGATTAATAGCTTCTCCCCATGAGCCGTCCTTTTCACGGAAACTTATATAAAGATCGCTGCTTCCGAAGCCGCTTTCCCTTTCGCCGTCCCACATTATATAGCTCTCGTCAGGTGCAATGAATGGGTGTGCGTTCCATGTACCGGTGTTGATTGTTTTAGGTAGAGGCTTTGGATCTTCCCATTTTCCGTCTGCGCGCTTTGAGTAGCGAAGTATGCCATCGCCTTTACTACTGCCTCTTTCATCAAGAACTAAGGTTCCCTTTCGGGAGGCTGTTAAACCCATGATTTGAATTTCTTCAAAAGCTGGGCCCAGGCTTTTCATTTCTGACCAACCATTTTCTGTGCACTCCTGATATTTGGCATCGTAATGTAATGTTTTGCCATCTGGAGAGTGGAAAGGTCTCTGCACATCTTGCGGCACGACTACCATTTTCCAACCATTGCCTACGCGTTTAAATGTAACATTTACTGGCTCAGGTGCTTCATTGGTGTGTCGCCAGCGGCCGACATAAAACTCATTCATATCAGGTGAGAAACTACCAGCATCTCCCCAGTTTTCCGTATTAACAATACCGGGTGCAAAGGGTTTAGCTGTGGAGCCTGGTGGTGTTTGCCCGAGATATGGGCCCGCCAGTTTGGATACTTCATCTCCCGCACTTGCGCTGTTTGTGATCGCCGCTGTTGAAGCTATGAGGAGAGCTGCTGTGAACAATAATTTCATGATCTCTTCCTTATTTAATAAATGCGGGAACAACGATATTTTCTATCTGAGCCATGATTTGATCTTCTCTATCATGGCCTGTGATCACGATGGTGAGATCAAGCTCATCAATTACGATGATACGCTGTCCGCCGCCGCCCCAGGCGAAGGTGGCGTTGTAATTTTTACCTTCAACGGTAAGAGGGGTTTGATAGAAAAAGTATCCATAGCGATAGGTGTCTGGTATCCAGTCTTCGGTTGGTTTCACAAGGCCACTCGTTGCTTTCTCTAAATACCGTGCTGAAATAAACTGTTCTTGGTTCAATTTTCCATCGTTAAGCATAACGCTGCCGAATTTTAACATGTCCCGTGATGCCATGCTTACGCGCCAGCCTGCTTCAGGCAGGCCACTGATGTGATCCTTCCATTGGTAGTTCTTAATGCCTAATTTATCGAGAACTTCGGTTTTAATGAATTCTTGCGCTGAACCCGGCACAACTGCATCAATGACCGACATCACCAATATCGGATTGAAATTACCGTAGTTATAAACCTGAGTGTCTTCTGTAATTGGGGCACTTTGTTCTAAAAGGGACTGCACGAGACCTTGGCCTTGAAGACACTCAGGGGTTTTCTCTGTTTCAGCCCATTCTTCACGATTTATACTCAGTCCCCCATGCATGGTGAGCGCTTTATGAAGTGTAATTTTTTCAGCACCTTCCGTTAGCTTTGTACGGTCCACATTCTTTAGGAAACTGATGAGAGGCTTGTCTAAATCTGCCATAGTCAGATACCCGAGTTGCATAGCGCGCCCGAGGATCAGGCTGGTGTATCCTTTAGTGGCTGATGCCTGGCCGTGAGTAAGATTTATCCGGCCGCGGCGAAAGTAGCTTTCAAAAACCAGCTTGTCTTTATGGGTGATAAGCAAACTGTCGTAGTTGCCGTATGTGCTTTCGCCCAGCTCTTTGGCAAACTGTATCAGAGCAGCTTTCTTTTCAGCATCAATGGTTAATTTTCCAACGGGGAACCCGTCGTCCCTCAGGGCAGGAGATGTGTTTATGAAGGCTTTTTCAAGGAGAGGTATATCTCTGAATGAGAGATTGGCTTCAGCCGGGCTAGCCTCTGCTGAGTTTCTGTTTTGGTCGTCAGCTACTACTGCAAAGCTACTGAAGCTGCTTAATAGAGCGACAGCCAATATGCGTTTAACGTGTGAATTGATGGTCATTTAACTATCCTGCTTTTGAAAGTTTATGATAAGGCCTGATGAGCTTTGAAGGCGCTCGTTATGTTCTCGTAACAATTCTATTTTTTCGGCCTTAGTTTTTCGATTACCTTGGCATCAACCCAGAAAGTATCTGTGTTATCAGGGCCCACATTGCGATTGAAAAACAGGTATTTCCCATCGGGCGTTACCTGGGCGGCGAACTCAGAAGAACCTGTATTAATTTCCTTGCCAAATTTGATTGCTTCACCCCAAGATCCGTCTTCTTGCTTGAAGCTGATGAACAGATTAGCGTTGCGTTCGGCATTATCTCTCTGTCCGTCCCAGATAACATAGCTTTCATCAGGCGCAATGAATGGGTGTGCATTCCACTGACCCGTATTGATTTCCTTCGGGAAGGGAATTGGTGCCTCACGCTTGCCGTCGATAATCCGTGAATAACGAAGCATGCCATCGCCTTCTCTCGTGGCTTCATCTATTGCAATAGTGCCTGCCTCGGAGGCGGTAACTCGCATAATGCGGATGTCTTCGAAATCAGGGCCTAAGCGTTTGGCGTCAGACCAACCATCTCCTGCGCGCTCCTTGTAGCTCCGCCCGAAAAACATGGTGTTGCCATCAGTAGATAGGGTAGGCGTACCGCTTCTTGGCGATATAACGCGTTCATGCCATACATTGTTTTTCTGTTCGTAAACAACAAACTCTTGCTTGGGGTCTGTGTCAGCATCCACTTCACGTACCCAATATAGCTCTTTCATGTTTGGCGCGAATACAACGCCGTATTCCCAGCCTTCCGTGGAAATAATACCCGGTGCAAAAGTTGTTGGTGTTAGACCGGGCGGTGTCTGCCCAAGATAGGGGCCTTCAAGGATAGGCTTGTTTTCATCAGGATTACCTGCGTTCACCGCGAAGGACATGAGTAGCAGTGCCGTAGAGGCTGATAGATATTTCATCTGATTTTCTCTTTATTCAGGAAGCTATTTGTTCGTGAGCTCTGACAGCCATTTTATGCTGCGCGTAAAAGTTTCCGGTACAGCGGTACCGTGGTTTGAAGCTTTGATGATTTCAAGGCCAGTGAGGCGTATGCCGTTATTGCCATTGCGATTTAAAACCGACACCAGTTCTTTGGTAGTGGATATACTGTCTGCCTCTTCCAGTTCGCCAATGGAAACAAATACATTTGCGTCTATTTTCGCTTTCTCTGAAACCTTTTGAGTGGCTATCTCGTCAATGATCTTCAAGCTACGCTGTCCAAGGGCTGGGCTGCCGAGAATATAGTGGTTGAAGGTATCAGGTGCCGCAAAAAGCATATAAGCGCCAAATGCCCCGCCCAGAGAATATCCCAGATAAGCTCTTTGTCCTTCAGCCGTCCGGTATGTACCTTCCACATAAGGGATGACATTTTGACGTATGAAGGCGAGGTGCGTTTCGCCTTGGCCATATTTGTTTTTGGCCTGTCGTTCTGGGTCGCTAGATGGATAAAGGGTGTAATCTCTGAACCTGCTTTGGTGGGCTACAGTATCAGCAGTATTTTGCTGCCAAGAAATACCAACCAAAATTACATCAGGCATCAGGTATTCGGTGGTGCCAGAAAGTAAGTCCATATGCCAAACGGCATCTGTTGTGTAGATTACCGGGTATTGTTTATCGCGGGTTTCCCCATAGTTTTCTGGTAGTTTAATATAGAGTTCATACTGTTTTTGGGAATTGCCAGCAGCTATGGGAACAACTTGTGTTCTGGGCATTGCGTAAGGCGTGGTTTCGTCTGCCCCTGCATACGTGAATGGTGGCAAAAACAGTAAAGCTGCTATCGCGATCTTTTTCATTATAATCCCCCTGATATAGAACAATAAGCTCGCTGTCAGAGGGATCTCGGCGGATCGGGCATGATTGTACAAGTGAAGTGCGGTAAACCGTTCGTCTGAATAGATGAGATGTTAAGTTATAACAAAACCATGAAAGCTGATAAGTGATTTCTGATGTTAAAGAACAGTGATTATGTTGTGAGGGCCTGAATATGTACAGAAGAGCAGGCAGTTTACTGGCAACGTTGCAAACTCAATCGCTGAAGTTGTTCGGCTAGTGGCTCTAGACCTACCTGCTGTCGGAGTTGTGCAAGTTTTTCTGGGGCCTCGACTGGTAAAATGGAGAGGGTACCATCTTTATTACAGCTGTTCTTTGGCTGCGTACCATATCTTTGTTTTTTACCCGTATTAACTGCAACACGGTCCCAAAGGTTAGCGAAAGCGGTGCCATTTACAGTCCCATTTTTTACATAAGGCTCCATACGCTTCAGAGCTCTCTTTTGAAACTCAGGCTCTGCATCTGCATGTTGAATAAGGGTTAAGGCTCGATTTGATGTTTGTGCACCGAACTGAGCTGAGGTTATCCAATGATAGGTTTCGAGCAAACTTTTAATTAAGGAACGATGTTGGCCATCCAATTTAACTGCATTGGCTTTAGCTTTTTCAAAGGCCCAATCTTCAGTGGTACCTTTCCCTTTTGGATTTAATAACTGAATATATGCTGTGCGAGAACTTTGGTCTTCCAGCCAAGCAACATGAATTGCTTTTTGTATGTTTCCAATTTGGCCGTCGGAGAAGGTTTCTTCTGAGTTTTGGTTTAAAAGGTTCTCCATTGCTTGAGAAAAGGTGGATTGAAATAGCTTGTCTCCGTTTTGTAGTGTTTCCTCACATGCCTTAAATGATGTTTGAAATTGGGCAACCCTTGATGCGGCAGAAACTAAAATGGCGACAACCCGTTGATCAACGTACTGACGAGTGTTGCTCGCGGAATATTTCATGAGTAGTTGCTTTAGTTTATTGTTTTCCCAAGCTGTTTTAGGAGTTGCACAATAATGATAGCTAAGTGCTTCCTTAGGTTTATTAAATAACGATAAGATTTCTGGCGTCTCATTGGCTTTAACTGAGATACTTGAAAATATGATTAGCCCAATTGCACATATGAATTTGTTTAATGCTGAACCATTATTCATAAGGAAAGAGTCCTACCCAAATAGCTGTTAATGGTGTTTGCGAGAGAAATATTGTGATTTATTGGCAAGTCAAACCGATAAGGGCTAATAAGATAGTGGCCAGCTAAAACTACAGCCCAATAAAGGGCTGCATCATCCGACCCATAAGGCTTTGGATGCGGATAGGCGCTTCTGTTACAACAAGACAGATACAGTCCTCGCCTTCGTTGATCATTGGCTGGTGATCACGAATATCTTGGTCTGCTATTTCAATATCCCCAGGCATGAAATCGTGCCCATCCACATTATAGCTACCTCTTAGAATAAGAGTTAGTTCTAAACCATTATGATCATGCTGAGGGATTTTCGTGCCGCCTCTGGCTCTCAGGAGCCATAGTTTTTCGCCTTTTGGACCTGTAGCCAGTTTTACCTGTTTCATGCCGGGCCCCATAATGCGCCATTTTAAATCGTCTAGATTATCATCAAGATAATCTCGTAGGCATTCTGGCAAATCAGTGTCGGTATTTTTTTTCGAACGTATTTTGGGATTGTTGATTGCTTCGGGGAAGCTCTCCAGTTTTGCCATTGTATCTTCTAGCAGAGTTGGAGAAATATCTGCTTTGTCACCAGAGCAAATGATTTCACCACCTATCTCCTCAGCGATATCTATCCTTTTTTGGAGAGCGGGGTGATAATGAGCATGCGAAGCTACTATAAGGGCATGTGCATCAGGTAAGGCGCCTGCCGCATAAGAAACCAACCATTCATCTGAAATAAGGCCATGAGCGTTCATTACCTATCTCCTAACTCTCTACGAAGCGTGTTAAACGCCATTCTTATTCTTGATTTAACAGTACCCAGAGGAATAGATAAACGCTCAGATATTTGAGAGTGTGAAAGTTCTTCAAAGAAGGAAAGTTCAATCACCTGTCTCTGCGCTGCATTTAAATTTACAAGTGCCTTGCCAACCAGGTTTACATCTTGAGCCACTTCAAGTGGCTTATCAGTGCGATCTGCAGCTACTAGATGAGCCATATGATCATCGGCATTTACTTCAGGATACTTTTTCTTGCGCTTTAAATCTATCATGCGGTTCCGAGCTACGCGGAATATCCACGTGGAAAACTTAGCCTTTGATGGATTGAAAAGCGCAGCTTTTTGCCAAAACGTAATCATAGCTTCTTGAGAGATTTCTTCTGCTACTGTGTCGGGAAGACCGTGCTTTAGAAGATATGATTTCAAGCGCGGAGCGAAATGAGAAAATAGCTCTGCAAAAGCAATTTTATCTTTGTTTTCAGCTACACAGCGGGCCAACTCTTCGAAGCTAACGACCGAATTATTATCCAGAGGGGTAATAGGGATCACCTTGCGACTGATTAAATCATCTCTCGTATCATGATGACCTGAAGAGAGATGCCCTGTCAAGGAAGGGGGTGTGTCTTGACAAGGCACCTCTACTCGCGAGGAAACAGGAGATATGATTGCGTTTTGTTTCATGCAGTGGTTACGTGAGAGATCAGTTTTTGGATCACTTAAAATGCAAGAATGATCTAACTAATTCATTCGCCCGTAACGATTTGAAAGAACGAGGGGAAAACCTCCTAGAAGATCGAACGGGAAATTTATTCGATGGAATCTGAACAATCTCATGAGACACAGAAGGGTATCGGGAATAGAATTGCTGTTGTTGGATCCGGTATTTCCGGGCTTTCAGCAGCTTGGCACCTAGCTAAATCGCATGATGTAACCCTGTATGAAGCAAACGATTACCTAGGAGGGCATACGCATACTGTTGAGATAACAGTGGACGGCGTGAAATTTCCTGTAGATACAGGTTTTATAGTTTTTAACCCGCAGAATTACCCCAACCTTACAGCTTTTTTTGACCATCTTGGCATTGAGACACGAGAGACAGACATGTCTTTTTCAGCTTCTATTGATGATGGTAATTTTGAATATGCTGGAGGGGATGGAGGAGGGCTGCTAGCACAGCCGAGTAATATTTTTCTCCCTAAATTTTGGTCGATGATATCTGGAATTCTAAAGTTTTACCGACGATCCGCTAGGTATGCCGATGACAGTGCTTTTAATGATCTAACCCTAGGCGAGTTACTCGAAAGAGAAAAATACTCCAAGGCTTTCATTGAAGGGCATTTAGCCCCTATGGGGGCGGCTATATGGTCGAGCGATAATAATAATATTTTAAAGTACCCCGCTAAGTCTTTCCTGAAGTTTTTTAATAATCACGGCTTAACCCAGATTACTAACCGGCCAGTCTGGCGAACAGTTGTGAACGGTAGCGTTTCGTATGTAAGAGCCATTGAAAAGAAGCTTTCAGGTATCAGTGATATTCGGCTGAACGCAGGTGTTGAAAAGGTTACACCGGAAGGTGAAAAGGTATGTGTGTTTTCTCAGGGAAAGTCAGAGATATTTGATCAGGTAGTTCTGGCCTGCCATTCTGATCAGGCCCGCAATCTTTTGAGAGGCTTTGATCATTTTCAAGATTTGTTGAGACCTCTTCGTTATTCAAAAAATACTGTTGTTCTTCATAGTGATCTATCGTTGATGCCGAAGCGCAAAAAAGCTTGGGCAAGCTGGAATTATATTGGAAGAACAGGGGCTCACACTCAAAGGCCTGCAATCTCATACTGGATGAACCAGCTACAAGATCTACCTGTTAAAACCCCTGTTATTGTAACTCTGAATCCAGACAGGCCAATCGATCCTGATTTAACTTATGGGACATTTGAATATGACCACCCAGTGTTTGACCAAGCTGCTCTGGCGGCAAAGGGTGATGTTTGGTCTTCGCAAGGGCACGATAATATATGGCTTGCCGGAGCATATCTCGGTGATGGTTTCCATGAAGATGGTATCCAGTCTGGTTTGGCGGTGGCCGAAATGATCAGCGGTTTTAGAAGGCCTTGGTCTCGTAAGGATCAAAATAAACGAATTGGCCTTCCCAATCTAATCCCTTTGCATGAAGAGGCGACCTAATGGCTAGCTTATTTGAAGAAGGGCTTTTCCTTGGTCATGTCTGGCATAAAAGACGGCATGTTAAAAAACATGCTTTTCGGTACCCGATTTTTTATTTGATGGTGGATGTTGATCAGCTTGATAAAAAAGAAACAGTGTCAAAGCTATTATCCTATAATCGGACTAATATTCTTTCAGTCTGGAAGCAGGATTATGGGCACGAAAGCGGTGTTGGTTTAAAAGAGCAGTTGTTGAAAGAGAGTGAAAAATTAACGCTACAAGAGTCCATCAACAAAATTTATATGCTAACAATGCCTCGGGTGTTTGGTTACAGTTTTAACCCGATAACGACCTATTATTGCGTGAGTAATTGTGAAGAGCTTGTTGCGATTTTTTACGAGGTTCACAATACGTTTGGCGAACGCATTACATATGGCAGTGCGGTCTCACTTAATGATCGGTCGGGATTGGTAAGCCCACACAGCGCAGATAAAGAACTTCATGTTTCGCCTTTTTTTCAGGTGGAAGGCTCATATAAATTTCATCAAAAACTCTCTCTGAGCTCTCTCTCTTTAGGTATTCAGTATAAAAAGGCAGGGAAGTGTCTTCTGACAGCTCATTTACAAGCTGATAGAAAAAAAATCTCCGCGGCTAATCTGTTTAAAGCCTTAATCCGTATACCTTTCGTGACGCTCAAGACCACAATCGCCATTCATTATGAGGCGGCGAAGATTTGGTTCAAAGGCATTCCTTTTTTCAAAAAGCCAAGTGCGCCTGACAAGCAATATTCTCTGGCTGAAGATAGCTAAACGCAGAGGCTTTTATGGACGGATCACTCGTAAATCACACCGCGGAGCAAAAACTCGAATGGCGAGAAAGATTCTTCGCGTCGATACTTTCTAAAATTCATACAGGTCAGCTGGAAGTGATATTTCCTTCTGGTGCGATGATCACCTTTGTAGGTGTAGCTAATGATCCTACTTTTTCAAAGGTAGCTCAAATGCACATTCATTCCTGGTCAGCAATTAACAGAGCAATGAGTAGTGGTGCTTTGGGGTTAGGGGAAGGCTTTACAGAGGGCGAGTGGTCTTCTAACGATCTGACGTACCTTTTGAGTTTACTTGCATTGAATATGGAAGCTCTGGAAAGTAAATTGCCGTCCTTTAAAGGCGTTAAATTTCTTAACAAACTAAGACACTTATTGAACCGAAACACCAAAGCCGGTAGCCGAAGAAATATCTCTTACCACTATGATTTAGGGAATGACTTTTACAAACTCTGGCTTGATAAAACCATGTCTTATTCTGCGGCCATTTTCAAAGATGATCAGCATTCCCTTGAGGCAGCACAGAAAGAAAAATATGCGAGACTGGCGAGAGAGTTAAACATACAGCCAGGTGATAGAGTTCTTGAAATAGGCTGTGGTTGGGGTGGTTTTGCTGAATACGCGGTTTCTGAAATTGGCTGTGAAATTGATTGTATAACTTTGTCAAAGGAACAGCTTGCCTTTGCTGAACAGCGCTTGGCCAATGCGCCTGGCGGCGAAAACGCTTCCTTCTCTCTTACAGACTATAGAGATGTACAGGGGCAATACGATAAAATTGTATCAATTGAGATGTTGGAAGCAGTAGGTGAAGCTTTCTGGCCACAGTATTTCGAGAAGATAAAGTCACTTCTGAAATCGGATGGTAAGGCTGGTATTCAGGTAATAACCATCGATGATCAGCGCTTTGAAACATATAGAAAAGGTGCTGACTTTATTCAGAAACACATTTTCCCGGGCGGTATGTTACCTTCAGATAAAGTATTTAAAACACAAACTGGTAGTGCGCAAATGGAAGTGCACGATGAGTTTGATTTTGGTCTTGATTATGCCCGCACTCTTGCATGCTGGCGAGCAGACTTTTTAGAGCAGCTACCCGCAGTAAAAGAGCAAGGGTTTGATGATCGTTTTGTCAGGATGTGGCTCTTTTATCTCGCTTATTGTGAAGCTGGTTTTCTACAAAACACAATAAGTGTTAAGCAATACGTCATTGGCTGAGCCAATGAAAAGGCAAAAGCATGGCTTCTTAACACTGGTTGCGTATGGGTTTCCGGCGTTTGTAACCTCTTTTCCATTGGTTCCGTTCGCAGTGTATCTCCCGGCTTATTATGCTGAAGATAAGCAGTTGGGTTACATTGCGGTGGGGATTGCTCTTTTTCTGTCTCGGCTGATTGATGTTATAAGTGACCCAATTGTTGGATATTTGAGTGATCGCTTCAGCCTGTTAAATAAACGCAGGCAAGGTTGGATGGTTTTTGGGGCGGCAATTGCTGCTCTAGCGCTTTTCTTTATTACACGCCCACCAGAGATTGTTTCTGTAATTTATCTAGGGGCCTGGTCCGCAGTTTTATATATTGGTTGGACAATGGTGATGGTGCCTTACATGGCGCTTGCTGCGGATTTAGCGAAAAGTTATGCAGAAAATACACGGTATGTAATGTTCCGAGAGGTGTTCTCACTTTTTGGAACCTTGTTTGCGATTTCCCTGCCATTCCTTATGGAAGGGGCAGCACTTGAAAACATAACTACTGTTGCGTTTCCTGTTGGTTTGATAGCTTTTTTAGGCGTGTGGTACTTAGTACCAACTCCCAAGTTTGATGCAGCAAATAGCAGTGTTTCCTATGAGGATATAAAAAATATTCTTCAGGTACCTTTTACCAGACGTTTGTGTTTGGTTTGGTTTTTAACGGCTACGGCAAGTGCCGTACCTGCAGCACTGTTTCCAGTCTATGTGACAGAAGTTTTGGAAGGAAGTGACACCGAGCAGGCGTTTGTGATCTTTATCTATTTTATAGCTGCGGTACTAGGTATGCCATTTTTTTCCTGGGTTGCTAAAACATACCTGAAACATAAGGTTATGGCCGTTGGTATGTTGGCCGTGAGTATCATATTCCCGGCTGCTATTTTCATGTCTCCGGGCGATGTTACCGGTTTTGCTATTGTTTGCTTTCTTACAGGTTTTGCTCTTGCTGCTGAGTTACTTCTTGGCCCTTCAATGTTGGCTGATGCATCTGAGCTTTATAGTAAGAAATATGGCTCGCGGTTTGCTGCGCTACACTTTGCTATTTGGGGTGTGATATCAAAAATCGCCTTTGCTGTTGCCATTCTGTTGGCATTTGGTGTGCTTGAAGTTTTGAGCTCTTTTCTAAATGGTTCAGCATATGCCTTTGCTGTCGCAGTCCTGTATGCGGGGCTTCCTGCCTTGATAAAATTACCTACCGTGAGGCTGCTTTATACGGCTCCATTTACCATAAAAGATCGTGATCTAGTACAATGCTAAAGTCGTAGAAAAACCAATGAAAACAAGTGGGAGCACGCAATATGCGCGGTCTTCGTATTTTCGGGCTAACAAGCCTAATTCTTTGGTTATCTGCGTGTGGGGCAAACATGAATGTGCAAGATTTTAAAAGCAACCAACCAGATTTTGTACTCGAGGAGTATTTCCTGGGCAGCACTAAAGCCGTCGGATTATTTGAAGATAGATTTGGGAATGTTCGGACCCAATTTACCGTCGATATTACAGGAAACTGGGATGGTGAAACCCTAATCTTAAAAGAAGACTTTCGATATATCGACGGCTCGACCGAATTCCGCCAATGGGATATCCAGAAAACAGGCCCGGTGACATACACAGGTACTACACAACAAATAATCGGTGTTGCAGAAGGGGTGATTTCAGGGAACGCCTTCAACTGGAAATATAAATTCAATTTGAAAGTGGGCGATAGCATCTGGAAAGTAAAGTTCGATGATTGGATGTTTTTGCAGCCAGATGGCACGCTTTTAAACAAAGCGACGGTTTACCGTTGGGGATTTAAGATTGGTACTGTGTTCCTTACTTTTACAAAGGAAGAAGCACAGTTAGCGCATCACCTTTCTAGCCACAGCGAAGTAAGCCCAATTCGGCAAAATATTCAATAATTTCATAATTAGTGCAAACGGAGTAGGGAAGGCGATTTCAAATGCCTTCTTCTCCAGCCCGTTGATAATTATTTCTACTGCATCTTCTACATCCATCAGGAATGGCATTGAAAAATCGTTTTGATCAGTAAGTGGTGTTTTGACAAAACCTGGGTTGATGAGTTTAAGGTCAATATTATCGGATTTAAGGTCTTCTTTAAGAGATTCTGAAAAGGCTATCAATGCAGCTTTGGAAGCCGAATAAGCACTCGCGTTCGGAAGACCCCGATATCCAGCCACACTTGCAACGATGGCAATTTGACCAGCCTTACTTTCGCGCATCGCTGGCAGGATAGTTTCCATACAATTCAGCACACCCATATAGTTCACATCCATAATTTTTCCGTGTTCTTCGGCGTTTAACGTTGCTGCAGGTGTCGGGAAATAAGTACCGGCGTTCAGGATAGCTTTATCGGGGGTGCCAAGATGTTGAACCAGCCAACCATAGGCTTGTTCTATATCCGATTGATTTGTGACATCAGCGGAGAAGATATACAGGGAACCTTTTAAATTCTCTGCGTCTTTTCCAAGCTGTTTTAGTTTGTCCGCAGAACGGGCTGTTGCGAAAACTGTCGCCCCGTTTTCGCAGTATTTTAAGGCGAGGGATCTGCCAATACCAGTGCTGGCTCCTGTAATCCAAATAATCATGATGCTTTAATCCTTGGGGTGTTTCTACAGTCCACACACCTAAATTCTATTTTACTACCATCGGAGTGTTTGAAGGTCATACCTATCCAATTTTTATCATCGTCATAGCGGGTGTTAATATTGAGTTCGCCGACGATTGAATATTCAGTGAATTCTTTGCTCCATATGCGATCAGCGACAGAGATTTTGTTTAATTCACCAGTTATCGTGTTGAATAGGCTGGGTTGCATAACCGCGGATGAATTCCAGTGATTAGTTGTGTAAAACGCATAAGGAATATTGATAGCATTTTCGAGGGTTTCGCCATTTGTGCTTTCATCAACAGCACTGGTCGCTGATTTTTTGCCGTTGTCGTTTACACGTGTATTAACGGATTTGAGTTTACCATCCACCCATGTTTCATGGGATTGATATGTGTATTTGTAAGCGGTGATAAAAAGAAACTTAACCTTCATTTGTGTTTCAGCAAATACAGATAGTTCAGCACCATTTTGTTTAAAACAAATCATGTGTGAGCCGATTTTCTTGTTTTTACGGTAGACATCATATGTATTTACCGATGAAGTGCTCATACAAGTTTCGGCTTTCAAATGATTGTCACTTGCTAAAAGATTGGTTGAGGGTGAAAGGGCTAGACAAAAGGTCAGAACGCTCAACGGCCTAATATAGCTCACGAATTATTTCCTTTTAGCAAATTACGTTTTTACAGTTATTTTCTTTACGCTGGTAATGTTGAACGGTTCACAAAACATTTCTTCCTTTTGATGTTGTTTTCATTACGTCACTCTCATTTTCTGACGGGAGCAGCGATATTCCTGTGTTTTATGGTTGCTACCCTTGACAGGAAACAGATTGAACTATCTTGCAACTCAGCGACTGTTGAAATACTATGCGCGCAAACCGCTTATATCCGGTTCGTCAGGCCCCTCTGCGAGCCGAGTTTCAAGTTCCACTCAATACTTGTTTGTCAGGATAGCCATGAGTTTGTACACAGAATACCTTGATGAGATCGAAACCAGAAAATTACAGGGCCTAAATCCAAAGCCGATTGAAGACGCTGCCCTAGTAAATGAACTTATCTCTCAGATTAAAGATACTTCAAATGAACACAGAAAAGCTTCCCTTGAGTTTTTCATATATAATACTCTGCCGGGTACAACGAGCGCGGCTGGTGCAAAAGCGGCATTCCTGAAAGAGCTTATTCTTGGTGATGCTACTGTTGAAGAAATTTCAACAGAGTTTGCGTTTGAGCTTCTTTCACACATGAAAGGTGGCCCATCTGTTGAAGTTCTTCTTGATCTGGCGCTGGGTGCTGATGCAGCTATTGCGGCACAAGCTGCAGATGTTCTGAAAACTCAGGTTTTCCTTTATGAAGCTGATACAGATCGCCTGGCAGCAGCTCACGCTGAAGGTAATGCGGTTGCGAAAGATATTCTGGAAAGCTATGCGAAGGCTGAATTCTTTACAAAGCTCCCTGATATCGAAGAAGAAATTAAGGTTGTTACTTATATTACCGCGGAAGGCGATGTTTCTACTGACCTTCTTTCTCCAGGTAATCAGGCACACTCACGTTCTGACCGTGAACTACACGGTAAGTGCATGATTTCTGAAGCAGCGCAGGTTGAAATTCAGGAACTTCAAAAACAACACCCAGATGCACGCGTAATGCTTGTTGCGGAAAAAGGTACAATGGGTGTTGGTTCATCTCGTATGTCGGGTGTAAACAACGTTGCACTTTGGACTGGTAAGAAGGCAAGCCCATATGTTCCGTTTGTAAACATTGCTCCAATTGTTGGCGGTACAAACGGTATTTCCCCAATCTTCCTGACAACAGTTGGTGTGACAGGCGGTATTGGTATTGATCTGAAAAACTGGGTGAAGAAGCAGGACGCAGATGGCAATACTGTTCTAGACGGTAATGGTGATCCGGTTCTTGAGCAAACTTATTCTGTTGATAACGGTACAGTTCTAACCATCAATACCAAAACGCAGAAGCTATATAACGAAGCTGGTGAAGAGCTTGTTGATATTTCTTCTTCGCTTACACCGCAGAAGGTTGAGTTTATCAAAGCTGGTGGTTCTTACGCGATTGTATTCGGTAAGAAACTACAGAGCTTTGCGGCGACAACACTGGGTGTTGATATGCCAGCTGTGTTCGCAGCATCTAAAGAAATTTCAAATGAAGGCCAAGGCCTGACAGCGGTTGAGAAAATCTTCAACAGAAACGCTGTTGGCGTATCTTCAGACGCTGATCTGCACGCAGGTTCAGATGTGCGTGTGAAGGTAAACATTGTTGGTTCACAGGATACAACAGGTCTGATGACATCGCAGGAATTGGAAGCGATGGCGGCGACAGTTATTTCGCCGAAAGTTGATGGTGCTTACCAATCTGGTTGTCACACTGCTTCTGTTTGGGATGTGAAAGCGCAGCGCAACATTCCAAAGCTCATGAGCTTCATGAATAAATTCGGCCTTATCACAGCGCGTGATCCTAAAGGCGAATATCACGCGATGACAGACGTAATCCACAAAGTGCTTAATGACATCACAGTGGATGATTGGTCTGTAATTATTGGTGGCGATAGCCACACACGTATGTCTAAAGGCGTGGCATTCGGTGCAGATTCCGGCACAGTAGCTCTTGCGCTTGCGACAGGTGAAGCAACAATGCCGATCCCTGAATCTGTGAAGGTTACTTTCAAAGGTACTATGCCAGATTACATGGATTTCCGTGATGTTGTGCATGCAACACAAGCGCAGATGTTGAAGAAGTTCGGCGAAAACGTATTCCAGGGCCGTGTGATCGAAGTACATATTGGTACGCTACTAGCTGACCAAGCCTTTACCTTCACTGACTGGACAGCGGAAATGAAAGCGAAAGCGTCTATCTGTATTTCAGAAGATGCAACACTTATTGAATCGCTTGAAATTGCTAAGAGCCGTATTCAGATCATGATTGATAAAGGCATGGAAAATGAGGCGAAAACGCTTCAGGGCCTTATCGATATTGCAGACAACCGTATTGAAGAGATCAAGTCCGGTAGCCGCCCAGCGCTAACGCCAGATGCAGATGCGAAATACTTTGCTGAGGTTACTGTAGATCTGGATGAAGTTGCAGAACCAATGATCGCTGACCCTGATGTAAACAATGCAGATGTATCGAAGCGTTACACACACGATACAATCCGCCCGGTTTCATACTATGGCGGCGATAAGAAGGTTGACCTTGGTTTCGTTGGTTCTTGTATGGTGCATAAGGGCGATATGAAAATTATTGCGCAGATGCTGAAGAACCTTGAGAAAGAGGGCGAAGTTAAATTTAGCGCGCCGCTCGTGGTTGCTCCTCCAACCTACAATATCGTTGATGAGCTGAAAGAAGAAGGCGACTGGGCTGTTCTTCAGAAGTATGCTGGTTTTGAATTCAACGATGATGCGCCAAAGAATAACGCACGTACTGAATATGAAAATATTCTCTACCTGGAACGTCCTGGCTGTAACCTATGTATGGGTAACCAGGAAAAAGCTGCGAAAGGTGATACTGTGATGGCTACTTCTACACGCCTGTTCCAAGGCCGTGTGGTGGAAGATTCTGAAGAGAAAAAAGGTGAATCCCTTCTTGCTTCAACACCTGTTGTAGTGCTTTCAACTATCCTTGGTCGTACGCCAAACATGGATGAATATAAAGCTGCGGTAGACGGTATTAACCTTACCAAGTTCGCACCACCACTTGCGAAACCAGCTCTACGTCATAACTAAATAGAGTTGCCGTTAGGCACCTAAATTTATAAAGCCTCAACCTATTGGGTTGGGGCTTTTTTGTTGGCTATAAAAACAGATATTCTTTTTACATATTACTTTCTAAGTTAACCAAAAGAGCATGTAGAGCGGCGTCAAGTCTACTCCAAGAATAAACACTATACACTTTTGGTATAGCCTTTTTCACGATCATGTTATTCAAAAAATACTAATTATTATAATGCCTTAATTAAAATTATAGCTGAGGTTGAGCAACAAAAACTCTGTTCTGGCCTATATGGACTTCGTCGTCCTTTTCTCCGAAATTATTGAAGCTGTTTAAAAGAACATGCCGTGAATTTTAGGAAAGGGGTAAAGATGAAACCGTTTTTAAAAACCGCAGGTACGGTAGTTACGATTGCCGCTGTTATGGGGAGTGGGCTCTATGCATACTCCGATACGCTTCCAAAAGATAGTTTGGCCAAGTTTGCTGATACAGGCGAAGTTTATGCCCCTAAAAACTGGCGCGAGTGGGTTTATGTTGGAACACCACTTACCCCCAATGCGCTGAATGGTGGGGAGGCACCGTTTCCTGAATTTCACAATGTATATGTGGAGCCTAAAGCTTTTGCTTATTACCAAAAGCATGGTGCGTGGCCAGAAGGCACTCAGATTGCCAAAGAGCTTACGATGATCCGCAAAAGTGAAAATGGTAACTTTGAAGATGGTTCCTCTCAGGAAGTAAGCGGCAGAGGATATTTTCAAGGCGAGTTTACCGGCCTTGAGCTAACAGTGAAAGATAATAAGCGTTTTAAGGATGAGCCAGGCGGTTGGGCATACTTCAGTTTTGGCCACCATGCACCGCCTTATGCAGAAAAAGCGAAGGCATTTCCAACAGATAGTTGTAATGCGTGCCATGAAGCAAGTGCAGCAGATGATTGGGTATTCACTCAATATTATCCAGTGTTGCGCGACGTAAAGAAGAAATAACTACGTGTCCCTGACAAAAGGAGAAAAACCGTGAGAAAGAGGTCTGTCAGACTGATTTCGATGATTGGGTTTGGCTGCGCTTTTGCGCTAGCCGGATTGGCACATTCCTATGGGACCTCTCAAACCACATCGATGCCTTCCAATCACACGGCCACCCCTACATTTTCTCCCTTTGTCGACCATAAGGGAAACATTAGTTTCCCTTATGGTTTTAAATCATGGCAGCACCTTGGAAGCTGGGCAGTGATTGGAGAAGAACGAGGCGAAAGTTCTCTTCATAATGTCTATGCCTCTGAAGGTGCTGCTGAAGCTTACATTGTCACAGGCAAATTTCCTGATGGAACAGTGTTGGTTAAGGATGTTGTCTCGGCTTCTAATGCGGAACATACCACTGGCAATGCTTATTGGGCCGAAAAACCCGCTGTACGATTTGTGATGATCAAAGATAGTATTGGGAGGTTTTCCAATAATGCCCTTTGGGGTGATGGTTGGGGATGGGCTCTGTTTCAAGGTGACGATACTAAAAATCAGGTAGCAACTGGCTACCGTGATGACTGCCTTGGGTGCCATGTTCCTGCAAAAGAGAATGATTGGGTTTATGTGTATGGCTACCCGGCACTTGGTGAAAGTGTGAAAAACTTCTCGCCGCTTGCTAAAAAGGAAATGGATGCAATGACGGGGGCCATGTCTCGAGCAAAAGAAAGTGCAGAGCGATTAGCTCTTGGCGAAAGGATTTTCGGGCAGTGCAAGGCTTGCCACTCAACAGTGAAGGGTAAACATAAAGTTGGCCCATCCTTAGCTGGACTTGCAGGAAGAAAGGCGGGATCCGCTGAAGGGTACAGTTATTCAAAAGCAATGAAAGCCGCTGAATTCAGTTGGGATGAAAATACACTGGATATGCATTTGAGCGATGTAAGTGGCTTTGTTCCAGGAAATAAAATGGCGGTGCTATTCCGGCGTAATATCTCTGAAGCGTCCACTCGGCGGGTATTGATTGAGTACCTGCTTACATTATGACGCTAATTCTATTAAAGCAGACGCGGTGAGAATAAAATCCAGCGTTTATCTGAACAAGATGAAATGATATATTTGCAAAGGGGGAACCAGTTGCGAGGGCAAATTTGTATGGATGTTGAGCAAGTCAGAACTTTTTTAGTGTTGGCACAAGAGCTGAACTTTTCTCGGGCCGCTGAGATATTAAATGTGAGCCAGCCGACAGTTAGCAGAACTATTGGCTCTATTGAATCCCAGTTAGGTGGCCTCTTGTTTAGGCGGGAGCGGGGGAACTCGCACCTTACTGAACTTGGTAAATTGGTACTGCCGTATTTTGAAGAGATTGAAACCAATGCGGGGAATTTGGTTGAAGTCGCTCGAAAATATAAGGCGCTGGAAAAAACACCAGTATCTGTTGGGCTTATGTGTACGATTGGGCCAGAACGGTTGATCTCTCTTATCGCAAAGATCAGAGAGTTATTTGCCGGTGTTGAAGTTTCAATCACTAACGGGAATGCACGCGCACTACAGGAAATGCTGAATGACGGCAAGTTAGACCTTGCTATCTGCGGGCGTCCTAAAGGCTTTGATGAACGTTTCCACGCTGTGCCGCTTTATCAAGAAAAGGTTATGGCCGTTCTTCATCAAGAGCATCCTCTCGCAGCGCGAAGTTTTGTAGATCTGGACGATCTGGATGGCTTGCCCTGTATCGAACGCACTGGATGTGAGTTTTCCGTGCAGGAAGGAAACTTCCTTCTGGAGAAGGATATTCATCTGGACCGGATATTCTCGAGCGATAGAGATGATTGGATTCAGTCAATGATAAGGGACGGCATCGGCATGTCTTTGATGGCTGAATCTGCTGTATTCCTGCCTGATCTGGCTGTTAGGCCTATTCCCGGATTACCCTTTACCCGTGAAATTCAGATGGTGACTGTGCGGGGCAGGATGCATTCAGCTGGTATTGGTGCGGTATTGCAAGCTGCAAGACAAGCCTTCCAGGTACAGCGACAAACCTTCACACCACCTGAGTAGTTTTAAGGTTGGGATACTTCCAGATAATCGTTCAATTTAGTGCTACAAAGAGACCTAATAAAGGACGCAAGTTCTTTATATAGGTTTCGTTGCGCGGCGCTTGGCCGCCAAGCCAGAACAACTTCACGATCTGTTGGAGATTCATTCAGCTTCAAAACTGATACATCACTTCTTGGGTCAATCTCAGACCGTACATAGAGCGACGGGAGGAAGGCTAGCCCGATACCTGTACCAATCATCTGCCGTACTGTATCAAGGCTTGTACCTTCGTAATCGCGCATGATTCGTGCGCCATATTTATTCGCCAGCGCCTGCATTTGTTCGAACAAACGGTGTCTTTCTTCAATAGCAAGCAGTCTTTCGTTGGCGATATCGCCTGCTCGGACTATCTTTCGTTGAACCAATTCATGGTCTGGGGCGGCACATAATTTAAAGGGTTCTCTAAACAAAGGTTCAGCCGTAAGCCCTGTAACCTCCATTGGTAGTGTGGTGAGAATCAGGTCAAATCGGCCGTCAAGTAAACCGTTTTCAAGATCTCGTGGGGGCTCTTCGCGAACATATAAACGAAGCGTTGGGTAAGCTGCATGAATATCTGGAATAACATCTGGCAGGAAATATGGGCCCAAAGTTGGTGGTACGCCTAGGCGGTGAATACCTGCGCCGCTGTCCAGTGAAAAGCGCGCAACATCGCGGATAGACTTAACTTCATCAAGCAGCGTTTCGATATGCGGTAGCATGGAACGAGCTGCAGCTGTAGGTAGGGCACCAGTTCTGGAGCGCTCAAGCAGTGTTAGGCCGAGGTTTTCTTCGAGTGCCGCAATCTGTGCGGTGATAGTAGGTTGTGATACCCCTAACGTGAGCGCAGCTTGCCGAAAACTCTTCGTCATCACAACACAGTGTAGGTATTTCAACTGTTTGATGGTGGGTTGACCAACGTTCATCGCTTTTGAGCCTTAAGTTTAGGTGATAGTATTTATCTATCGTATATTCGCTAAAATAGCCAATTGTTTTTACATCGCCCTCAACCTAAATACCGAAAATGGTATGAAGTAACATTTTATAAATGGGCCAAAGAACCCTAGTTGTAAAATTATGAGGTAGACATGGAAAAGATTGTAGACGGCGTTTTGAAGTTTAAAAACGAAGTTTTCCCAGAACATAATGGACTGTTTAGTGAGTTAGCGACAGGCCAAAGCCCTGAAGTATTGATGGTGACATGTGCGGATAGCCGGATTGATCCTGCTATGATTACGCAAACAAATCCTGGCGATCTTTTCATTTGTCGTAATGCAGGGAATATTGTTCCGGCATACGCTGCAGGTGGTGAAAGCAATACAGCATCCATTGAATATGCGGTGGCAGCTCTTGGCATTAAAGAGATTGTTGTGTGCGGTCATACGGATTGTGGTGCTATGAAAGGCGCGATGAATACAGAAGCGCTTACAGCACTTCCACATGTATGTGGCTGGCTTACACACTCTGATGCGGCGGTTAAAGTTGCGAAGGCAAACAAGCCTGACGCTGAAAACCCAGAACTTCTTCGCGAAGTGATTGAACAAAACGTTGTTCTGCAGCTTCAGCATCTGAAAACACACCCATATGTAGCTGAAGCTATGGCTGCAGGTAAACTCCGCCTGCACGGTTGGGTTTATGATATCGGTGAAGGTTCTATCTACGCTCACAACGAAAATTCAGGCTCTTTCGAGCTTCTATCGCAGCAAGCTGCGGTGGCTGCTGAATAAGCATTGCGCAAAGGATTAAACGATGAGTTTTATCAATACATCTAATCTGCGCGGCGATGTTATGGGCGGTCTAACCGCCGGTATCGTTGCGCTTCCTCTTGCTCTCGCCTTTGGTGAGGCATCAGGCGCTGGACCAATTGCTGGTCTTTACGGCGCTATTATTGTTGGTTTCTTGGCTGCTCTATTTGGTGGCACTGGTAGCCAGATTTCTGGCCCGACAGGCCCTATGGTTGTTGTATTTGCCGGTGTTTATGCCAGCCTGGGCGGTAACCCAGCGCTTGTATTCTCTGCGGTAGTACTCGCGGGTTTGCTTCAGATCGCTTTCGGTTTGATGAAAGTCGGCCAGCTTATCCGTTTGGTGCCATACCCTGTAGTGTCAGGTTTTATGAGCGGTATTGGTGTGATTATTATCGCGCTGCAAACGTCCCGGTTGTTTGGTCATGAACCTTCTTCCAGTGGTACAATTGCTGCTCTTGAGGCTATTCCTGGTGCGGTTGCTGACCCTAATCTGACTGCTCTTGCTATTGGTGTTGTAACGCTTGCTATCGTATTTATGTGGCCTAAAAATCTTGGCAAGATTGTACCAGCGCCGCTTGCTGCACTTGTAGTAGCTACAATTATCAGTATTGCCTTTGAGGGTGCGCCAATTCTCGGTGATGTACCAACTGGTCTGCCTTCATTCATTCTGCCAGCTTTTGAAAAAGACTCTGTCCTAATCGTTCTTGAAGCAGCTTTCCTTCTGGCTCTTCTTGGCGCGATCGATAGTCTTCTAACATCTCTTGTTGCAGATAACATGACCCGTACTCGCCACAACTCAGATCAAGAACTTATTGGTCAGGGTATTGGTAACTCTGTTGCTGGCCTATTCGGTGGTGTGCCGGGCGCTGGTGCAACAATGCGTACCGTGATTAACATCCGTTCTGGTGGACAGTTCAAAATCTCAGGCATGGTTCATGGTTTGATCCTGCTTGCGGTTGCTCTTGTTCTAGCGCCGTTTGCCTCACTTATTCCGCATGCCGCTCTTGCTGGTATCCTGATTAAAGTTGGTAATGATATCATTGACTGGAGCTACCTGAAGCGTGCACACCGTGGTCCGCGCTGGGATCTCATTCTTATGGCTCTCGTACTTGGCCTGACAGTGTTTGTAGACCTTATCACAGCTGTTGCTGTGGGTGTTGTTCTTGCGGCTCTTGCTTTCATCAAACAGCTTTCTGAAGAACAGCTTAAGCGCCTGAATGTTACAGAGCGCGAAATCGAAAGTGATGAAGAACGTGCGCTGCTTGCTAGCTCAAATGGTGCAGTAACACTGTTTGATTTCGGTGGCCCACTAAGCTTTGGTGCTGCTGCTGATCTTGGTCACCATGTGCGTGAGAAAGCCAACGGTAATGCGAAGGTTCTTATCCTTGATTTTGAACGTGTGCCTTTCCTTGATCTATCTGCAGCGAAAGCGGTGGAAACAATTGTGGAAGATGCTTCAGCTCTCGGGAAGACCCTGTTTGTTTCTGGTGTGAACGAAGATGTGGATAAAGTGTTGCACGGCCTTGAGGTTGCGCCGCTTATCCCAGATGAGAACTGGTTCAAAGATCGCCGTTCAGCGCTTACACAAGCGGTAGCTACTGTGGAAAAGATAAAAGCTGACCTGCCTGAAAGTGCAGCTACAGCTACGAGCTAATTAAATCTTTCACTTAGCCTTAAAGGCCTCGGCAATGCCGGGGCCTTTTTTTATGGATGTTAGACAGATGCTTTTTCAGCCAGTTTGCGCTCTACCATACGGCCAAAGGCATCTTTAATAGCCTGCATATGCGGGATCATATAGTGGAAGGTTTTAGCGTGATCAAAGCTGTGGCGCATCGCGGGGTTAAGTTCAAAGATGAGAATGTCACCATTAGGCATCAGGGTAAGGTCTAAACCCCAGAAATCAAGCTGCACAATATCCTGGAGAGCTTTAATACGGTTATAGATTTCCTCGCCAATAACTGAAGGTGGGTTGTTTAGAAATTTTTGTTCCCGTTCCAACATCCAATCATAAGATTTCATGAAAGTTTTTCGGTTGCTACCGTGAACATTCCAAACCTGATCTGTATGGTAGACAACAGGGTAAAGCGTGCCATCAATACAGAAGAAGCGGATTTTGGAGTAATGCCCTTCATCTGATTTGTTTTCTATATATTCAATGGCGTAAAGCGTGGCATCTTCTTGAAGGGCTAACAGATAGGCTTCAAGGGCACCTTTATCTTCAAGAAGCTCTGTTGAGACAGCAGTATGTGTGCCTGTTTGGCGAATAATGAAGGGAAAGCTATAGCCAAGTGCCAGAATAGCTTCGGCAATTTGGGCTACATCTTTTTCAATATCGCTTTTTCTGACCTCAATCCGTTCTGTTTTTGCAAACCTTACACCGGGGATTTCATTCAAGCGCCTGTAGTTACTGTCCCGGGTTGTTTCTTTGACCATATGGGGAGCGTTGATGACAGGGATACTTGGATGTTCCTCAAGAAAGGTTTCCAGTGTTTCCAGAGAGCGCAGTTCTAAATCCGGGTCGGCAATATCATTCAGTATCAAGTTAAAGGGCTTTGACGGAGCAGTTTTATCCTTCAGGATGTTTTCATCCAGTATCGTATAATGATTGGTATCATATCTTTGATCCTCCAGAAGATGATCAAGCATATAATGTCCACCTTTACGCACGCGCTTGAAATCGCCGTTGTTACGCCTGCCGATAACATATCTGGTATTCTCATACCCGTAGGTGATTAGAAGCTTCCCTGCAGGCTCTTCAAGGCCAGACCCAGACGCAGGGATAAAGTTTTCGCCGCACCTCCTGAGAAAACTTTTCATATACCACTGAGCTGGTTTGATGCCGTCGTTCTTTTCTATAAGAGCCGCGATCGTTGCATGAGAATTGTGATCTTCTGGATAAGTTTCCAAAATATGCTGACAAGTTTGTTCTAGTATCTCAAATTCGCCTTGAGCAAGGAGTGCAGAACAAAACTGATGCCATACATGCAGCGGCTTTTCTGTAAGATCTGCCGCCAATTCAAACTGTCTGCACGCCAAAGCCGTTTGCCCTGTTTGTGATAACAGCTCCCCGTATTTAATCAGCACGGCAACCAATGTCTCCTGCGCGATGCCGGGTTTTGCTTCAAAGCCTATATCCGCTAGTTCATGCTGGATATAAAGCTCTGTAACCTTCTTATCCAGTGGCGAGGCCGCGGGAGTGGTCTTTTTGAAAAATTTTGAAAACATAAGGCCAGTTAAATTTGCTGCGTTCGCTGAATGGTGCGCGTCGAGGAAGGATTAGTCAAGAATAGGAAAATTATTAAGAATAAAAAAGCTCGCTACCGGAATTGAAAATGGCGTGGGGGACAACGTTATCGGTAGCGAGCTGAAAGTATGAAACTCAGAACATAAATTAGGGAGGTAGCGAAAGATCAAGTGGCGGTGCAGCTGGTGTGGTGGGGATGTCTGCCTTCCGTGGTGGGGAGGAAGTTACCACCTGGTCTTTCGCTGTGGCTAATTGCTTACATTCTTTTTCTTTATTCTCCGGTTTTGAGGAGCCAACTGAAACCTTGGAATACGGCCCTACGGTTGGTTTCAGCTGACTCTCTACTCGGTTATAGTGCCCATCGCACTCTGCTGATTGTTTGATCTATGCTTTGCAAGAGGTGTGCAAGTATGCCATTTTTGGGTGTGTTTTTGTAACCTTATGTATTTGTTGTATTTTTAGTATAAGTTTATCATTTGTTGAAAAATACTACTTTTGCGAAATGCGACTAAGTGTTGCAATATGCATTAATGGTTGCATTTTTAGACAGTTGATTGGGTTCACGCTTTCTTTATTATCAATGATTAGAAGAAATTATTGTTGGTTGTTAAGAATTGAGAAAAATAATGCTCGGTGGGAACAATGAAACGCGAAATTTCTTCAGGTTATCTTTCTATAGCTGCTCTATGTGTTGTGGGAGGCACAGCGTCTGTGCAAGCACAGAGCGATGTTGATGCAAGTTTACATGGTTTGGTAAATGCCCGGCTTTCTTTTGCAGATAGCGAGAGATCAATTTTCGATGGTGGCTTCGGTAAGCTCCGGTATGGCGGGGACGGTGAAAACGGTAACGAACGTTTCCGAATAGCTGAAATTGCTTTAGTCGGTCGCCTTAAGTTTGGAGATGGCTTTACAGTTCACGGTCATATTCAACATAACCCTGATCAATCGTCAGAAGTTGATATTGTAGAAGCTTACCTTCGCTACAAGCCTGTTCAGTTGAGGCAGTGGCAATATAGCGTACGCGCGGGGGCTTTCTTTCCTCCAGTGAGTTTTGAAAACGAAGGTCTAGCTTGGGGTAATAAATATACCATTACCAATTCTGCGGCGAATACATGGATTGCAGAAGAAATCAGGCCAATTGGTGCGGAATTTACTGCAGAGTATAAAGGGGAAACCCTTAACGCTGAGATACAAGCTACGATCTTTGGCGGTAATGATAGAGCAGGGGATGCTCTAGGCTTCCGCGGGTTTACCTTGAATGATAGCAAGATTGGGCTTTTAGGTGATCTGCCAATTGCAGATATTGAAGGTGTCCGGTCTGACCGAGTTAACCGTCCATTTGTGGAAACTGATGCCAGACCTGGCTTTGCGCTCGGCGTGAATTTGACCAGGCCCGGCCTTGGTGAGCTTCGTTTGTATGGTTATGATAATAGGGCAAATAGCCGACAGGTAGGTTCAGAAGGGCGTTTGTGGGAAGCGCGCTTTATTAATATAACCGCGAAGCCTGAACTGCCAGACGACTGGACAATTATTGGGCAATTCCAGTTTGGTGAAACCAAGGTACAGCCGACAGAGGATGAAAGCTCCTTCTTTGGTACGAATTTTACAACAGGTTCTTTACTTGTAGCGAAAGAGTTTGGTCGTGTTCAGCTTGCTAGTCGGATTGAATTTTTTGATCAGAACGATCCATCAACCATTGCAACTACACCACCACTTGCAGAAGATGGTTGGGCATTGACCACTGCGATTAAATATCGCGCGTCAAAGCATCATATTGTTTCCGCAGAATACCTTTATACAAGCTCTGATCGTGCAGGCGGTTTTGAGAATACACCAATCAGCCAGCGGGAAAACCTGTTGCAGATTAACTATCAATTCCGTTTTTAAATGAAAAAGCCCGGCTGATAAATGGCTGGGCTTCTCTTTTATCTGCGAGGTGACCAACCTGAGTGTAATTCAAGGTTCAGGGCATCAGCGATTTTTTTAAAATCAACCAGTTTGAAATTCTGCTTTTCAGCAGGCATCACATTCCGACCATCTTGTGCGATGAACAGGCCATGTGGGAATGCTTCGCCAAGAGGCGTACTGATAACATCAAGGCCGTCCGTCTCAGACGATCCATCAATTCCTGAAGCTATATCGCCAATAACGCTGTAGCTGCCGCGATATGTATAGGGCGCCTTACGGTCAAACACTGCATAGCTGTTGTTACCCTGACTTGATTGAATGAGATATCCGTCCCCATTTGCGCCGTAATAGATAGAGACGCCTTCTAGGTCATCCTTTAAGGCTTTGTTGCTCGCGATACTGGTGACTTCAGTGCGGGCATCGCCTGCATTTGGTTCCGCCCCGTAAGCCCATAGAGCAACATCTTCTTCGGCTTGGAAGAGGATACCGTTATCATCGTCAGCTACACAGCCCTCGGCGGTTGAGCCAACGTTAAATTCACGCACCTGTTTTGTAGCAACCTTTCCATTTTCTGAAGCTTCGAGCTCCCACTGACGCACCATGCCTTCTTTTTCATTGATAAATACATAGGTTTTGCCAGTTTCCGTACTTTGATACATGCAAAGCCCGTATGGGTCTTCCATCCGCGTTGGTTGAGGGCCATCCGCTATATCTGATAGCATACCAGTTTCTTCATTCATTCGGTATAGAGCAATCGAGCGATTTGCACGGTTACTGGCAGCTAAAATAGTTGCTTTTTCACCATTCAAATCAAAGCCGTAGCGAATGTCTACGTTGTTCATTTTACCGTCTGCCAGATACTGGTGTACTTTTCCGTCCAGCGTGTAGCTATAAAGGCCGCCTTGCTTGTTTGTACCTATAACGAGGCTGAGAGCGGGATTGCTTGGATGCACCCAAATGGCTGGGTCATCAGCAGCATCACCGCCGTGCTCAACCGGAGCAGTTTCTACATTGGCTGTTACAGTAGCAATATTGCTGGTGGCGGAGATTGGGTTTTGGATGAGCTCTGTTTTCTTAGAAAAGGCTGAATGGATATCACTTAGTTTGGCGAACTTAAAGTTTGTACGATCTTCTCCGTTATCATCATCAGCCACAACGAGAGTATCAAGGAACGTAGAGGCAAATAGACCCTGAGCTGCTTCCACGGCATCAACCGTTTCTGTACTCGTTAGAGCAATAGCACCTAGGAAATTATGATCATTATTGATGTCATAGGCATTGAGAGTGTTATCTGCCACATTGGAGGCAAGAAGAATAGCAGTACCATCGTTAGGCCGTGAAATGGCTAGGCCAGCCACTTCTTCTGAAAGATTGCCAAATTTCACCACATCTACAAAACTTGGGGCGGTAGAACCTTCAGGTGCTGCATCAAATGCCCAGATGCCAATTTCTTCTTCTGCAACGTATAAAGTTTCTGTCATTGGATCGATGACACAGAATTTAGGTTCTGTGCTTACCTTCAGGGTGCGAACTAAGGTGCCTGTGAGAACATCATATTTCTGTTTTGCAAGCTGCCAGTGTTCAATAAAACCATCTTCACCAAGGGTATAGACATAGCTATTACCGTCTCTGGTGCTTTTGTAGGAGCAGATGTTCTCTATTCGCCTGTTGCTTTCGATGGTACTGAAATTGGTGGGTTTAAGGTTGCCAGCTTGTGGATTGACATTATACGTGTGAACCCTGTTGTACTGGCCGTCCAGGCTGATGATAAGGTCTCGGCCTTCTTCATAATCTTTGATAATGTCTATCGCGGTATAGGCACGACCACTGGCCCGAAACTTACGTTTGCCGTTTGCTTCGTACATTTCAATGGCATCATCAACAGCCGCAAACATGAGGGATTGTTTAGGTTGCTCCCTATTTTCCCAAAGAACGGCGGAAAGGGCAGTGCCAGCAGACGGTGTGCTTTCACCTGAAACTGGAATACTAATGACATCAGTTGTTTCTTCTTTTGGTGCTTCAGGTGTGCACGCTGTGATAAGTGCACAGAAAGCTACAGACATAAATAATTTAGAAGACATGCTAATTCCCACATATAGCAACAGCGTATCACGCATCATTGGTTTGACAGTGACATTAAGGAATTATGTTTCAATAATATTGCAGAGCATAATGTTTCTTGCGTTTTGCAAAAAAAAGCCTGCACAAAAGGTGTGCAGGCTTTAATGATCTTTATGTATCTTTTCCTAGAAACCGTAGCTTAGGCCTGCGCGGAAAATAGTATCTGTTTTCCGGCGATCTGCTGGAGCATCATTATCATAGCGAATATCATAGGATAGTTTGCTGGATAGTGCTTTGGTAATTTTAAACTGAATTGCAGATTTGTTTTCAATCAGTGTACGGCCACCAAGGTTGATCTCGGTGATGTTTTTGAAGGTTGTTGTATCTGTGATTTTCCAGTTCAATGTACTGCGGCCAAGAGCTGCATAATTTGTCACGTAATCTTCGCCAGAAAGGTTCTGTGTAAAGATAACACTTGGCGCAGCTTCTAGAGTAAGGTCAAAGTTTTTCTTAGTGATGGCTTTGTAACCCAGACCGGCATTAGCTGAAAAACGCTGACGGAATGAACCAAACTTGTCATTGTCATAAGCAACAGTTGCTGTGAAAAATAGCTTTTCTGAGAAATCATACGCAAGGTTATAGTCTGCACCAAAACGCTCGCGGTCTGTTTCACCACTGCTTTTGTTGAAATCATAATAACCGCCAACTGTGTGACGGAAAAGGCCTGATGCATATGTTGCCTTACCTGACAGACCAAAAGAAGTCTGCGATGTGTTACCGGATGTAACGAGAGCATTAACATCTGCATTGCCTGTCCAGCCTTCTGAATCCTGAGCTAGAGCCACTGGGGAAAGGGCTGTGCTTAGAAGTGCTGCTGCAAAAATTGTCTTCATTGTCTTGTTCCGCTTCATATTCGCATGAAAAGTTGCAACTAGGTAGCGAGGGTGCAGATAAAAGGAAAGGCTAAAGAAACCGCCATTTTAAACGGTGTTGTATTTTTTTTCTAAAATCGCCGATTAGCGCCAAAAGTGTGGCTTTCTCACAATAGTGAGAGCTATTCACATAGTTTTCGGTAAGGAGCAATGGGGGGTGGAAACAGGTTTAACAAGGAATGCGGCGCCGTGTCGCAGCGCACAAGGTAACCAGCTGGTGGGGTTATGTTTTCTGAAGCAATCATGCTTTTGTACAACCTTGAATTATATAGTAATTTCAATGCGTAAACATAAAATTAACCCTTCAGGGCCTATTCTCTCAACCGCTCGATATATGCACGGCGTATTGTGCATGAAATAGTAGGTACAAAGTTCTGTGGGGAACGTAAATGACAAAGCGTAATATTGTTCCGACAGGCGAGGAAATCGCCTTCGGTGAACACGAAATTATTGTCTCAAAAACAGATACAAAAGGGCGTATCCTCTACGCAAACGATGTTTTCTGTAAAGTTGCTGAAATGCAGACAAACGATGTAATCGGTCAACCGCATAGCATTATCCGCCATCCAGATATGCCGCGCGCAGTTTTTAAACTTCTCTGGGATAAAATCGCAGCAGGCGAAGAGGTGTTTGCCTATGTGAAGAATATGTCTTTCACCGGTAAATATTATTGGGTTTTTGCTCACGTGACACCGAGCTTTGATCATGCGGGCCGTATCTCTGGATATCATTCCAATCGCAGGAAGCCTAGACCAGTAGCGTTGGAAGCAATTAAGCCAATTTATAAAGCGCTTCTTGATGAAGAAAAGCGTTATAAAAACCGAACTGAAGGACTAGAGGCTAGCTATAAACTCTTAGAAGATACTTTGGCACACGCTGGTCAGACATACAGTGAGTTCGTTTGGGGTGCAGGAGGTGCACATGTTTAATTTCTTTAAAGCAAATACGCCTGAACCTGTGAATGCCGGCATGGCAAAGCGCTTGGAAGAGGCTGAAGCTGAACTTGCCCTATATAAAAAGGCTTTTGCCACGGTTTCAGAAGTTGCAGTATCCGCGGGTAAAGGGAATTTCGAAGCCCGTATCATTGATTGGGATGAATATGGTGATTTATCTCCGGCGCTGAATGATATTAACCATATGCTTGATATGTCTGATGCTTTCGTGCGTGAAGCAGGTGCTGCGCTTGAACATGCGGTTGACGGGAAATATTATCGCCAATTTTTGCCGCAAGGCATGATGGGAGCTTTTGGTCGTGGAGCTGAAATTATCAATCAAGCCCGCGAAAATATGATGATTGCCGAGCAAACAGACACAAACCGCAAAAATGAACTCGCGAAGAGCTTTGAAGAAGCAATCCTAACTGTTGTGGAAACTATTCAGGCTGCTGTTTCTCAAACTAGATCTGCTGCGGATGCCTTGCTTGCAAGTGCTCAGGATACCCAAGATCGTTCTGCAAGTGTTTCCGGTGCTGCCAGCGAAGCTGCGATGAATGTTCAAACTGTAGCATCTGCAGTGGAAGAAATGTCTGCTTCTGTGAATGAAGTAGCACGCCAGGTTGGAACATCGTCCGAGCAGGCCTCCACAGCGCATCAGGAAGCAACTTCCGCTTCTAGTACCATTAATGAACTACGGGAATCTTCAGAGACAATTGGTAAGGTTGTCAGCTTGATCAATGATATCGCTGAACAAACGAACTTGCTTGCGCTTAATGCGACGATTGAAGCTGCCCGCGCGGGTGAAGCTGGTAAAGGTTTCGCGGTGGTTGCTAGTGAGGTGAAATCTCTGGCTCAGCAAACAGCAGCTGCAACAGGTGAAATTGGCCAGCAGGTTCAGTCTATCCAGGAACGTACGCTTACTGCCGTTAATGCTGTAGAGGGGATTAGTAAGTCAATAACCTCACTGAATGATATTTCTGGTATGATTGCGTCAGCTACTAGTGAACAGTCCAGTGCTACTATGGAAATCAGTCAGAATGTTCAGGAAGCTTATCAAAGCACACAGCTTGTATCTACGGATATTCAGGATGTGCGCGAGACTTCTGAAAGCACGATCAATTATGCAAACGACCTCTCTGGCGCAGCGATGAGCCTGGATCAGAGCACTAAGTTACTTCGAGAGCAGGCGGACAGCTTTATGAAAGCCATTATGAACTAGTAGATACATAATTTGTGACCATTGGAGGCTAGCTCTTAACAGAGCTGGCCTTTTTTGTTTCATTTATGCATTGGCGTACTGCAAAAATAGAACGCGCAATTCAGCGCAAATTATCTAGGTTTAAAGAGCACTCGAAAGGAGGCTCTATGCCTGTAAAACACAACAATGAAACATTGGATGGTCCCGGGTATGCGAAGAACCCGGATCATCAGGTTAATTGCGAAAATGTAGCTATTGATATCATAGTATCATCGGCCGGAGTTTTGCTTTCACGGGCTCAGAATGCTATCCTGCTGACAGAAACTGGCTATAGCCCCCAATACTATGTGCCTCGCTCTGCAATAAACTTTGATGCTCTTAAGGAGATATCATTGTCGACATATTGTCCCTTCAAGGGGCAGGCGCGTTACTGGGCTATAAAAGATGATGAGGAGGATACTCCGGTTTTATGGGGGTATGATGATCCTTATTTGGAAGTAAAACAGCTTTCAGCATGTGCCGCTTTTTATACTGACCGTGTCGAGTTCAGAGTAACTGAATAATTTAGATAGGGGAGGGAGCTGGCGTGCAGTCACCATCGCAGTTGAACCAGATTTCCAAAGATACCAGACCACTTTTACAACGCTATCATGATATTCGAACGGTTTCTGAAAGTTATATTGCGCCACTTTCTGATGCGGATGCCACTGTACAGTCTATGGAAGATGCAAGCCCTGCCAAATGGCATATGGGGCATGTAACATGGTTCTTTGAAACAGTTATCTTAAGTGAATACTCAAAAGGATATCAGCCTTTTGAGGATACCTTTCATTATTTATTTAACAGCTATTATGAAGCTCTGGGTGCCAGGCAACCAAGGCCGCTAAGAGGTATGCTCACACGACCAAGCCTTGAGAAGGTAATGGAATACCGATCTTATGTTGATGAACATATGAAACGGTTTCTTGAAGCAGATCAAAGTGTTGAAGTTGCTGGCCTTGTTGAACTCGGTTTAAACCATGAACAGCAGCATCAAGAGTTGCTCTTAACTGATATCCTTCATCTGTTTGCCCAAAACCCTCTTAAACCTGCTTACAAAGAACCAGAACCACTTGCATATGACAAAGATATGGAACTTGCTTCAGGTTGGACAAGCTTTGATGGTGGCGTTCTTGAATTTGGTGCTTCAGACGAAGGATTTGCGTTTGATTGTGAGCGACCTGTTCACAAAGCCCTTGTAAACCCATTCAAGTTAGCAAATGGGCCTATTACTAACCGTCAGTGGTTAGAGTTTATTCAGGATGGTGGGTATCATAATCCGCTTCTTTGGCTTTCTGATGGTTGGGCAAAATGCCAGGCCGAAGGTTGGGTAGCACCGCTCTACTGGGAAAAACGCGATAGTGAATGGTGGGTGATGACACTGCGCGGGATGCAGCATGTGGATCTCGATGCTCCCGTTTGCCATATCTCTTATTATGAAGCAGATGCTTTTGCCACTTGGGCTGACAAGAGATTGCCTCTGGAGCACGAGTTAGAACTGGCGGCACTTGAAGCTGATATCAAAGGAAACTTTGCCTCCTCAGGAAGATTACGACCAGCGCCCGTGAAGCATACAGGCGGTATTGCGGGACTGTATGGTGATGTCTGGGAATGGACCAGCACCAGTTTTAGCCCGTACCCCAAATTTAAAGCCGAAAGCGGCGTTGTTGGTGAATATAATGGTAAGTTTATGAGTGGCCAACAAGTGCTCAGAGGCGGTAGCTGCGCAACACCAGAAGGGCATATGCGACCTACCTACCGGAATTTTTGGCACCCTGAAAAACGGTGGCAGTTTACCGGCCTGCGACTGGCGGAGGATGTATAAATGGATGATTTGAAATTCGTTGAAACTCAAACCGCTGTTAGTGGTGGTGAGGAGTTTATGCAGTCCGTTTTATCGGGGCTTGGAAAGCCGCAGAAAACGCTTGAATGTAAGTTCTTGTATGATGAAAGAGGCTCAGAACTTTTTGACGCTATTTGCGATTTGCCCGAATATTATCCAACTCGTACCGAGATAGGTATCTTTGAGGAAATTTTGCCAGAAATAGCAGCGTTTCTTGGTGAAAGTGCAGAAGTGATCGAGCTTGGCAGTGGTGCGGGACGGAAAACAAGGATGCTGCTTGATGCCTTGAACGTACCTAGTCTTTATGTACCCGTAGATATCTCTGAAGAGTTTGTGCTGGAAGTGGCAGAAGGACTGCAGGCAAGGTATCCGAATTTGAAGGTGAAGCCGAGCATTGCTGATTTCATGGCGGACTTTGATGTGCCTGAGAAAATGTCAAAGCGTATGCTGTTTTTCCCGGGGTCCACCATCGGCAACCTTACCCCCAGTGAAGCTGAAGAATTTTTGGGAGAACTTAAAGAAAATACACAAGCTGATTATTTTTTGATTGGCGTAGACTTGAAGAAGAGCAGGGCGGTTCTGGAAGCTGCCTATGATGATGCACAAGGTGTAACCGCTGAATTCAATCTCAATTTACTACACCGAGCTAACCGAGAGTTGAAGGCTGATTTTGATGTGGGTGCTTTCAGGCATCATGCTGTTTACAATCAGGCTGAAGGCCGTATTGAGATGCATCTCGTTAGTCTGAAAGACCAAATAGCGCAGATAAGGGAGTATAGATTTACCTTCGCTGAAGGTGAAACTATTCATACCGAGAACAGTTATAAATATACCGTTGATGAATTCTCTGAACTTGTTGAACGAGCAGGCTGGCAGCTTGAAAATTGCTGGACCGATAAGGAAGGCAAGTTTGCTGTAATGATGCTGAAAGCCTAATAAAAAAGCCCGCTCTGTGAAGCGGGCTTTTCTCTGTTATGAAGCTCTAAAGCTTAGAGATCAGCAAAACGGTTCAGGTGATAATCTGTATCGCCATATACTGTTTCATTCACGATCATGCGTTTCACATAAGCACCAAGGGCGTATTCGTCGGTCATACCGATGCCGCCATGCATTTGAATGCACTCCTGGCCGAATGTACGTGACGCTGCACCCACTTTTGCTTTAGCGGCGGATACTGATTTCTTACGAGTTTCAGCATCTTCGTTGCGTGCTTCCACAGCTGCTTCCATGGCAATAGATTTAACCTGTTCAAGCTCAACAAGAAGGTCCACCATACGGTGCGCAAGAACTTGGAAGCTTCCGATTGGACGGCCAAACTGTGTCCGTGTGCGCAGGTATTCCTGTGTCAGGGCACTTGATTCCTGCATTGCACCAAGCGTATCCGCTGTAAGTGCTGCTGCACCTCGGTCAACTGCTGCTTCAATAATATCTGCTGCACCGCCTGCTTCACCAAGAAGTGTGCCTTCAGCACCTTCAAGGATGATATCAGCCGCACCGCGACCATCCAGAAGTTGATAAGAACGAAGTGAAACACCATCAGCTTTCGGATCAACAAGGAAGAGGCTAGGGCCGCCAGCGTCCGCTGAAACAATAATTTTATCAGCAGAATCTGCGCCCATCACCACGCATTTACGGCCGGAAAGCTTCCATGTACCATCTGATTCTGTAGCTTTGGTGTTTGAGGCCAGAGCGTCGTGGCGCTCACCCGGCTCGTAGAAGCCCGCAGCAATTTGAACTTCACCCGTAGCAATTTGTGGCAGAAGCTCGTCAGATACTGTGCCTGTTGCTTCAACAATGTAAGCAGAAACAACAGCGCTGCTAACATATGGCTCTGTAACTAACCGGCGGCCAAGTTCTGTACAAACTGCCATTACGTCAACATTGTTGCCGTCAAACCCGCCAGCTGCTTCTGGGAGCGGCATAGCCATAACACCAAGCTCTGCAAGCTGGTTCCAGTTCTCAGGAACATGAGAAACCTTGTCTGCGATTTGTGAACGGTAGTCCTCGAACGTGTAGCTTTTCGCCAGTGAACGCTCAAGCGACTGCACCAGCATTTTCTGTTCTTCAGAAAAATCAAAATTCATAATCTTACCCTTTAACAGTGCTGGTTAGTCTAAAAGCCTAGAACCATCTTGGAGATGATACCGCGCTGAATTTCATTGGAACCGCCAAAGATGCTGATCTTGCGAGTGTTCAGATAGCGTGGCGCCGAGATAGCGTTTTCAAGTGAACCGATCATCTCATCGTTCCAACCTTCTGTTTCCAGCTCTGGCTGGAATGGCAGAGCATACAGGCCAGATGCTTCCATCTTAAGCTCATACAGGCGCTGTGCTACTTCACTACCGCGAATTTTCAGCATGGAGGAAACAGGTCCCGGGTCCATCCCGCGTTCGGTTTCAACAAGCATGCGTTTGTTGGTGATATCAAGTGCCCGCAGTTCAATCTCAACTTCAGCCAGTTTGGTTTTGAAGTTTTGGTCTTCAATCAGCGGTTTGCCGTTTTTCTTTTCAGCGGCCGCGAGGCGTTTGAGGCCATATAGCTGTTCCTTAGAACCGCCAATGCCCGCAATACCAATACGCTCGTTCTGGAGAAGGAATTTAGCGTATGTCCAACCTTTATTTTCTTCACCAACAAGGTATTCAGCCGGTACTTTTACATTGTCGAAGAAAACCTCGTTTACTTCGTGGCTGCCATCAAGTGTAATGATTGGGCGTACTTCAATACCCGGCAGATCCATTGGCATCAGGATAAAGCTGATACCCATCTGCGGTTTTGGTGCATTGGTGTCCGTACGTACCAGGCAGAAAATCCAGTCAGCATGCTGACCAAGAGTTGTCCAAGTTTTCTGGCCGTTTACGATATAATGGTCACCTTCACGAATTGCAGATGTTTTAAGGCTCGCGAGATCAGAACCTGAACCAGGCTCAGAGAAGCCCTGACACCACCAGTCAGACCCATCAATGATACCAGGCAGGAATTTTTCCTTAAGGTGATCATTACCAAAAGCGATAAGAACAGGGCCAAGCATAGATACGCTGAACGGAAGAACTTTTGGCGCGCCAAACGAATGGCATTCTTCATCAAAGATGGCATATTCAACAGGGGACCAACCCGTACCGCCGTGCTTTTCAGGCCAAAGCGGAACCGACCAGCCTTTTTCAGCCAGAATGCCGTGCCAGCGTGTGAACATTTCAGCTGTCAGGTGACCCGCGCCTTTAGAGGCGTCACGGATATCATCAGGTAGTTTTTCCTTCAGGAAGGATCTTACTTCATCCCGGAACGCTGTTTGTTCCGTAGTAAGTTGTAATTCCATGATTATCTCCAAGTGGTAATAGTGTTTGACCCTAATGTAGGTGGGTTCCCTGACTTGTCCAATATATTTAATGTATGGGATTAAAATCTTTTCTGGTGCTGCTTCCGAGCTTTTTGAGGGTTTAGCTACCTAATGCAAGTTACCTTGGGTAATTTATGTTGAATATTGAAAAGGTGAGTGCCATATTAGGTTCAGTTACCCTTGGCCAGCAGAGGAAAACATGGCGACATTCAATTTGAACGGTAAGGCCGTTACCGTAAACGAAGAAGGCGAAATGCCGCTTCTTTGGGCGATTAGAGATCATCTTAAATTAACCGGCACTAAGTTTGGATGCGGTGTAGGCGCGTGTGGCGCCTGTACTGTGCATATAGATGGTGTGGCGACAAGAAGCTGTATCACGGCGATTGAAGATATCGAAGGCGCTGATATTCAAACTATCGAAAGTCTGGAAAAAGACGGTACGCCAAGTTCCGTTCAAGCCGCATGGATTGCTGAACAAGTGCCTCAGTGTGGATACTGCCAATCTGGTATGATTATGGCGGCAACCGCACTACTCAGTGAAAACCCTAATCCCTCTGATGAAGATATTGATGAAGCAATGACCAATATCTGCCGCTGCGGAACGTATCCGCGCATTAAAAAAGCGATCAAACGAGCAGCGGAGATGAGCAATGGGTAAGTTTACCAGAAGAGCTTTTATGGTTGGTGGTGCTGCTGTTGGCGGTACGTTGGCTCTTGGTGTTGGTTTCCTCTCTACTATTGATACATCGGGTTATGATGCTGCTATCGCTGATGACGGCTCTTTTGCTCTGAATGCTTGGGTAACGATCAAGAAAGATGGTACTATACAGTTTGCTGTGCCTAGGCTTGAGATGGGGCAGGGAGTTTTTACGTCCCTTCCTATGCTTCTTGCAGAAGAACTGGAAGTTGATCTTTCTGCGGATAATGTTTCCGTGGTGCACCCTCAGGAAAACCTGCCTGTTTATGCCAATTTCGCAATGATGCTCAGGAAACACCCTGAGCAGTTCTCTGGCGCTGGGGATTGGCTTGGCAAGAAGATGTTTGGTCTTATGGGGCTCGCGGGTACAGGCGGTAGTACAAGTATTGTAGATGCATACACGCCGCTCAGGAAAGCAGGGGCAATTGCCCGTGAGATGCTGATCAGCGCAGCTGCGAAACAGTGGGGTATCGCTAAATCCGATTGTTTTGCTGAAAATGGCCAAGTAGTAAGCCGGCTTTCTGACGATAAACTATCATACGGTGATCTTGCTGAAGCAGTTTCCAAGGAAACACCTGATGAGAATGTACGCCTGAAACCCAAGAAAGATTTCAAGCTGGTAGGCAAGCCGCAAAAGCGTGTGGATATCCCAAGTAAAGTAAATGGCACAGCCAAGTTCGGTGTAGACGTTGTGACTGACGATATGCTGTTTGGCACTGTTATGCAGAGCCCTGTGTTTGGTGGCGTGGTTAAATCAATTAATGATACTGAAGCTTTGAAGCTCAAAGGTGTGAAAAAGGTTGTGAATCTTGGCGATGCCGTTGGGGTGATCGCGGATAGTTACTATAAAGCCAAAAAAGCGCTCGATTATCTGGATGTGGAATTCGATGATAGCGCGGTTACTAAGCTGAATAGTGATGATGTGAGCCGTATGCTTAGGGAAGCCATTGAAACGGGCGAAGAGCATGAATTTGTTCACGAAGGAGATGTTGAAGCCGCATCAAATGGTCAGGAAACTATCGAGGCGTACTATGAAGTACCGTATCTCGCTCACGCGACGATGGAACCCATAAATGCAACAGCATGTGTAGACGGTGATAAAGTGGAAATCTGGTCTGGTAACCAGATGCCAGCCAATATGGAAAGTGTTCCAAAGGATGTGGTGAACGCCAAGGCTGTGACACCGCATATCATGTATGCAGGTGGTGGTTTTGGTCGCCGCGTTGAAAAAGATGCAGAAACCTATGCCGTGAAAATGGCTGCCGCCATGCCCGGCGTACCGGTGAAAGTTATCTACTCGCGCGAAGAAGATATGCAGCATGATGTATACCGTCCGGCTGCCGCGGCCCGGCTGAAGGCGGTGCTAGGCAGTGACGGTTATCCCGACGTGCTGGATACCAAGGTTGGCTTGCAGCCAATTATGCCAAGCTTCAGCAAACGAAATCTGCCGTTTGAAATTGCCGGGCTTTCAGAAGCCAGCAACATGGAAGGCTTGCAGCATAGTAAATATGAGGTTCCAAATCGCAGGCTGAAAAACAGTATTATTGAAACCAATGTACCCGTTGGTTTCTGGCGCAGTGTTTCGCACACACACAATGCATTCTTCCTTGAAGGTTTTGTTGATGAACTTGCTCATAAAGCAGGGCATGATCCGTTTGAATACCGGCAGCACCTTCTTCAGGGCCATAAACGTCTATCTGCGCTTCTTGCGGAACTAAAGAAACAGGCTGACTGGGGCAAACCTGTGCCGAAAGGTAAGGGGCGCGGTATCGCCGTTCATGAAAGCTTCCTTAGCTATGTGGGGGAGGTGTTCGATATTTCGCTTTCAGAGGATGGTGAAGTAACTGTCGATAAAGTTACCTGTGTGGTTGATTGCGGTAGCGTGGTGAACCCGGATACCGTGAAAGCGCAGATGGAAAGCGGGATTATCTTTGGCCTGTCAGCAGCGCTGTTTGGTGAAATTACCCTTGATGATGGCGCAGTAGAGCAGACCAATTTCACAGACTATGAAATGGTGAAGATGCGCCATGCGCCGGAAATTAGTGTGACAATCATGGAAAATGATGAACTGCCGGGCGGTGTTGGTGAACCGGGCACACCGCCGGTGTATCCAGCCCTTGCCAATGCGATTTTTGCTGCGGGCGGTAAACGCATCAGAAGTATGCCAATTACCAAGCATGGATATTCATCTATCTAAAGTAAAAAAAGAGGCCACCTCGATGGAGGTGGCCTCAGGCTCCGTTCTGATAACCCGAACAGGCGGGAAGATATTATCCTTTGCGAGGATTAGAAGGAACCTGTCCAGCTTACCAAAGCTTTAAAGTTGCGACCGGGTTCTGAAACACCGGCGAATACACGTTCGAAGTTTGTATCGAATAGGTTGTTTACACCCAAATCAACGCGAAGTCCTTTGAGAGCGCCTTCTTTGGGTTGCCATACATAGTAGAGATCAATCGTTTCGTATGAATCCCGGATTTGGTCTTCATCATTCACTTCTGAATGTTCGCCAGCAAGCTGAGCACGCATGCCGAAGCGGCTGTCAATTTCAGGAAGTTTGAAGCCTGTGTTGATATCGAAGCGAGTAGGGGTAAGTGTGCCTACGAAATCACCAGTGATAGAGTTAGTGCCGTCGATTGAGCTGTAACCAGCAGTTAAAAAATAACGTGCGGTATCATAGGTAAGTTCAATCTCAACGCCGCTCAGGTCTGCCGCAACAGTGTTTACGTTTTGGCTGGTGCCCGATGTACACGGGCCTGGTATTGTTGGAACAAAACATTGCGGTGAGAATGTTACATCCACTGACAGATCAATCAGATTTGTGACATCCGAGGTGAAGTATGTACCCTTAACAGCAAAGCTATCGCCTTCAAGGAAGGCATCATTGAAGGATAAGCCCGCACCGAATTCCCATGTTTTGGACCTTTCTGGTTGCAGATCCTGATTTTCGATAAAGAAATTAGGGGCTGTTACAAAGGGCCCAAGCGGAATTTGGAAATGGATGCCATCAGCAAAAATTTCATTGAACGAAGGCGCTCGGAAGCTTTCGGAATAGCTTGAGAAGATCATCATCCATTCGGTTGGATGGTATGCCAGAGCTACTTTTGGTGACCATGCACTATCGTCTGTTTCAAAAGAACTATCATCCGCGGAGTTTTTGAAGTTGTCATAGCGAATAGCAGGTATGAAATTCAAACGGCCGAGTTCTGTTTGTACTGCGACTTCTGCCTGGATGAAACTGCCAAATGTTTTGGCGTCTGCATCAGGAACACCACCGCGAGTGCCATCAGTTGATGTATTGTCTGTGCCAGTTTGGTCGTCAGTATAATATTCAAGGCCGTATGTTAGGGCGAATTCAATGTTTTGACCGCGGTTCCATACAGAACGGTTTTCAGCAACAAGACCAAATGTTTCTACATCACGGGTTACAACTCGGTCACTATCCACTTCGTCCTCATTCACAGAAACATCGTTTTTGAAAACTGTAATTTTGGCGTCGATTAGATCATTGTCTGATGGATTGAAAACGAGACCTGCGCGGTAAGTATTGCTTGTTGTGTCTTTGTCGACAAGGTCACCAACATTGGCACCTTGACCGTTGTTTGGCTCCAGGCTGTCACCATTGAAAGAAAGCCATGAGAAATCGAGCTTCAGATCATCTGTGAAGCGGTAAGATGCTTTGAGAAGGCCTGATGCAAGTTCGTCATCAGATTGCAGGCTGGCGCCGCTACCCAGATCAATATCACTTGAATCACGGTAAGTGAGGCTACCTACAGCATCAAACTTTCCGTCTTCAGAACGACCAAATAGTGAAACGCCTGTTGTCCATTCGTCGTTCACACCCTGAAAGCCACCTTTTAGGCGGTACCCAAGGTTAGAATCCTCATCTAGTAGATCGGCAGCATCTACGGTCTGGAATGCAATAACACCACCAAGACCACCAGAGCCGTATAGAGCAGAGCCTCCACCGCGAACAACTTCCGCTGTTTTCAGAAGATCGGGTTCAATAAAGAAGCGACCGTCATGGCCTGAAATGAAGCTTTGGCGAACACCATCAAATAGGATGATTACACCTTCGCCTGAGATACCGCGAATGGAAGGTGTTTGCGCGTTACGGCGAGGGCCGCCATCAAAGAATATACCCGGAGTATTCTCGAACAGGTCAGAGATTGATGAGGCAACTAGATCGTCGATTTCATCTTTTGTGATAACGGATACAGAACCGGGGTGCTCGAAAGCGCTTGTTGCTGAACGTGTCGCAGTTACCGTAATTTCTTCAGGAAGGTCTGCTTCAGCTTCTGTAGCTGCAGCTGTACCTGTGAGGGCAATAAGCGAACATCCTGCCGCCAGCCATGAATATTTCCCCAACACAGTCATGTGCAATCTCCGTTGCTTTGATAATAATAGTGATAATGATTCGCAGTTGATTTACGGGAATGTGCCGCGGTTGGCAAGGTATTTAATAATGATTATTAGAATCGTTATTAATTTTAATGCAGGTGTGACTAAAATGCTTTTGGAGCAAGCACAAAATTAAATGCATGTAAGTATATGTTAATACGAGGAAATCACATCTTTTGCGATGATGAGTTGCTGAATTTGGCTAGTGCCTTCGTAAATTCGGAATAGACGAGCATCTCTATAGAGTTGCTCAATACCATATTCTGAAATATAGCCTGCACCACCTAGTATTTGAACAGCCCTGTCAGCAATGCGGCCCACGGCCTCTGAAGCAAAAAGTTTCGTACAAGAAGCTCTGCGCTTGGTGTTTTCACCTCTATCTTTGGCTTTTGCTACATCACGGATCATGCATTTGGCAGCATAAATTTCTGTCTCGCTATCTGCAATCATCGCCTGAATAAGTTGGAAGTTAGCTATGGGTTCGCCAAATTGTTCGCGTTCTTTAGCGTAAGTAACTGCATCCCGGAGAATACGCCCAGCAAGGCCTGTGCAGACGGCGGAAATATGGATACGGCCTTTATCCAAAACTTTCATAGCTGTTTTAAAGCCAACATTTTCTTTACCGCCAATGAGGTTTTCCGCGGGTATTTGGCAGTTTTCAAAGATCACGTCTGCAACTGGCGCACCTTGCTGGCCCATTTTCTTTTCAGGCTTGCCGACGGAAACACCCGGTGTATCGGCTTCTACAAGGAAGGCGGAAACCCCTCTGCCGTCTGTAGTGGTTTTATCTGTGCGTGCCATAACAGTAAAGAGGCCGGCGGTGGGGGCGTTCGTTATATAACGCTTGGTACCGTTTAATATATAGTGATCACCATCCTTTTTCGCCGTTGCTTTTAGGGATCCTGCATCTGATCCTGAAGAGGATTCAGTCAAACAGAAGGACCCTACCAGTTCACCATTTGCCAAACGAGGTAGGTATTTTCGTCTTTGTTCATCTGTGCCGTCTATGAGGATAGCTTGGGAACCAATACCTACATTGGTGCCAAAAGCGGAGCGGAAGGCAGGGGCCGCTTGGCCGATGCACATGGCGATCTCAACTTCATCTGCCAGACAAAGGCCCAAGCCGCCATATTCTTCCGGAATGGAAATACCGTATAAGCCGAGTTCTCGCATTTCTGAGAGAATACTCTGGTCCATCTCACCAGTTTCTGCCATAGCACGCTCAGCTGGGATCAGCCGTTCTTTTACAAACCGATCAAGTGTTTCGAGAAGTTGCGATCTTGTTTCCTGATCTAATGTCATGGCTTTCTCTCCCTTATGAAGGAAGTATTTCTTAAATTGGATGAGGCAAGGCTGGATAATATACATATTTGCAATAAGTTATCTTCTGAACCTAAGGGGAAGGGAGTTGGCTATGAAACATGCATTCATCTGTGACGGTATCCGCACACCAATCGGGCGCTATGGCGGTGGCCTTGCACATGTGCGTACGGATGATCTGGCAGCCCATCCTCTTAAAGCTCTTCAGGAACGGAATGTAGGTGTGGACTGGGCCGCAGTGGACGATATGTTTTATGGTTGTGCCAACCAAGCTGGGGAAGATAACAGGAATGTAGGCCGTATGGCTGCTCTCCTTGCAGGAATACCTGAGGCGATGCCTGCTGTGACTGTGAACAGGCTTTGCGGTTCTGGGCTTGAAGCTGTCGCGCAAGCGGGCAGGGCCGTATCGACCGGTGAAGCAAGGCTTACTATTGCTGGCGGCGTTGAAAGCATGTCGAGGGCACCGTTTGTCATGGCGAAAGCGTCTAGTGGTTTCTCCCGCAACGCTGAAATGTACGATACCACAATTGGCTGGCGCTTTGTGAACAGGAAACTGGATAAGGAATACGGTACCGACAGTATGCCAGAGACCGCTGAAAATCTGGCTGCAGAGATGAATATCAGTCGGCTAGATCAGGATGCTTTTGCCTACCGTTCGCAAATGAAAACAGCTAGGGCGCAGAAAGCCGGAAGGTTTGAACGGGAGATTGCTTCAGTTTCTATTCCTCAGCGTAAAGGTGAGCCTCAGGTAGTTTCTATGGATGAACACCCTCGGCCTTCAACGTCTCTTGAAGGGCTAGCAAAACTTGGAACACCTTTTAAAGAAAACGGGACAGTGACCGCAGGAAATGCTTCTGGCACTAATGACGGGGCAGCCGCACTTATTATTGCTGATGAAGAAACCGCTATAAAGTATGGCCTTACACCAAAAGCACGTATTGTGGGTACGGCAGTAGCGGGTGTGCCGCCCAGAACCATGGGGTATGGCCCCGTACCCGCGACTGAGAAGCTGTTAAGCCGCCTTGGCATGAAACTCAGTGATATAGATATTATTGAACTTAATGAGGCATTTGCCGCGCAGTCGCTCGCCTGTATGCGTGGTTTGGGTATCGCCGATGATGCTGACTATGTGAATCCGAATGGAGGCGCTATCGCGCTCGGCCACCCGCTTGGTATGTCTGGTGCTCGGCTTGCTCTCACCCTTGCTCACGAACTTCATGTACAAGATGCTCACTACGGCCTCGCAACGATGTGTATTGGTGTAGGCCAAGGAATTGCTATGGTGATAGAGCGCGTGTAGGATATGCGTTCGGCAAGGAATGTTAAGTGAGTTGAAGTTGGAACAATCACCAAAAGAGAAATTAATAGAAACAGCGACAGTCTTATTTTCAGAGTATGGATTCCACGCAACTGGAATAAACCGTATTCTTGAAGAATCCGGGATTGCTAAGAAAACGCTCTATCACCATTTTTCTTCGAAAGATGAACTGATTGTTGAAGTTCTACAGCGGTATGACCGTTTAGCCCGACAGAAGTTCAAGACCATGGTGGAAGAAAGGGCAGCTTTTCCACTTGAACGTATCTTCGCATTTTTTGATGTTCTTGAAGATTGGTATGAAGATAAAAATTTCTTTGGCTGCTTCTTCACAAATGCGGTGGGTGAATATTCAGCAGTTGAATCTGAGATTCGCGCAGCCTGCCAGAACTATAAAAAGGAAATGCGCTATTATTTAAGGGAGCTTTGTTTCCTTGCCGGCTTGCCTGATCCAGAAAAATTAGGGGACCAACTCTTTATGCTGTTTGAGGGCGCTACCGTGATTGCGCAGGTCGCAGGCGATAGCAAATCAGCCATTTTGGCGAAGCAAACAGCAACGCAGTTAATCGAGCAAGCACAGCAATCCTGATTGATGACAGTCTCCTCACGGCGACGTTACTGCGAGTTGATTTGAAAAGAGACCGAGTTGTCTCCATCTTGTTGGCAAGGGTAGACAAGGTGGTCTACCGCTTTGGGAAAATCAGGAGACATCCAAATGAAACTTCTAAGTAATTTTGTAAAAAGCATTGCTGCTTTGTTCGTATTCGTAGGTGCTGCTACTTCTGCAGCTAACGCTGACACTTCTACTTCACTAGTAGGCGTTCAAGGTTACGACCTTGTATCTTACCAGTCTGGTAAGCCAGTACGTGGTCTTGGTACTAACACTGTTGAAGTAGACGGCGTTGTTTACCAGTTTGCTACAAAAGAAAACCTAAAGAAATTTGAGAACAACCCAGCGAAATACCTACCAGCTTACGGTGGCTACTGTGCGTTTGGTGTTTCTAAAGGTAAAAAATTCATCGGCGATCCAAACGTATGGAAAGTTGTTGACGGTACTCTTTACCTAAACCTGAACAAAGACGTTCAGCGCATCTGGGAAGAAGATGTTCCAGGTAACATCACGGAAGCTAACGGCCAGTGGAAATCAATCGCTAACGTTCCAGCTGCACAGCTTTAATATCCAACTAACCTAACCCCCAAGGTTTAGTTGAACCGAGCGGAAGCCCTCACCAAATTGGTGAGGGCTTCTTTTTTGTGCTTGGCTGACGCACTGATTGATCTACTTCTTTCCTAAGACCTTATTTCGTTACGGCATTTGCACCATGGGAGGGGAGTTATGTCAGCAGTTTCAAGGAAAGATCACGGCCGCATCGCGGTTCTAATGGTAAACAACCCACCAGTTAATGCATTATCGCACAGCGTTCGCGAAGGCCTGCAAAATCATATGCGGGATTTGGCCGCGGATGATACTATTGAAGCGATTGTTGTTGCCTGTGAAGGACGGACCTTCATCGCTGGGGCTGATATTCGTGAATTTGGCAGCCCGCCTAAAGCACCACACCTTGGTGAAGTGGTTGACCAAATCGAAGCAATGGAAAAACCTGTTGTCGCGGCTATCCATGGTACTGCGTTGGGCGGAGGGCTCGAGGTGGCGCTTAGCTGCCATTACCGGGTTGCACTTTCATCTGCTAAGATAGGGCTACCAGAAGTGAAACTTGGTATTTTGCCGGGTGCTGGTGGAACTCAGCGCTTGCCGCGTATCGCGGGTGTTGATAATGCGCTGAATGCTATCGTAAGCGGTCAGCACTTTCCTGCCAAAATCGCTGCAAAATGGGGCGCTATTGATGAGATAGTTGAGGACAGCCTTGTTGAAGCAGCGATTAGTTTTGCTGAAAGAAAAATCTCTGATGGTCCGCGCCGTACTGGTGAGATCGAAATTGATGGCAGCAAATATGATGCTGATTATTTTGCAGGTTTTCGTAAATCTATTGCACGTCAAACCCGTGGTTACTTTGCGCCGGAACGCTGTATCCAGTGCGTAGAAGCTGCTGTATCCATGCCGCTAGCCGAAGGGCTGAAGCGGGAACGTGACCTGTTTATGGAGTGCATGAGCAATCCGCAAGCACGCGCGCTGCAGCATATGTTCTTTGCGGAGCGACAAGTGAGCCGTATTCCGGGTATTGATAAATCCACGCCACGTCGCGAAATTAAAAAGGTTGGTATCATTGGTGCCGGAACCATGGGTGGCGGTATCGCCATGAATTTTGTTAATGTGGGTATTCCGGTAACCATTCTTGAAGTACAGCAGGAAGCGCTTGATCGTGGTCTTGGTGTAGTACGCGGTAACTACGAACGCAGTGCGAAAAAAGGCAAACTTACACCAGAGCAGGTGGAAGACCGTATGGGATTGTTCACTGGGACACTTTCTTATGATGATCTCTCAGGTTGCGATCTTATTATCGAAGCCGTTTTCGAGAAGATGGAGATCAAGAAAGAAGTGTTTGCCAAACTGGATGCAGTCGCGAAAGATGGTGCAATTCTCGCTTCTAACACCTCGTATCTCAATATTGATGAAATGGCTGATAGCATTAGCCGTCCGGGTGATGTGATTGGCCTGCATTTCTTCTCTCCAGCTAATGTGATGCGTCTTTTGGAAATTGTACGCGGTGCGAAAACTGCGCCTGATGTGCTCGCCACATGTGTTGATTTGGCTAAGGCAATTCGTAAGGTTGGTGTCGTGGCAGGTGTTTGTCCTGGCTTTATTGGCAACCGCATGCTGGCGCCGTATGGCCGTGAAGCAAGCCTCAATGTAATTGAAGGCTGTGCGCCAGAGGAGGTAGATGCGGCGATCTTTAATTTCGGTATGCCAATGGGGCCAATGACCATGTCAGACATGGCTGGTCTTGATATTGGTTATATGAACCGTCAAAGCATGGGCCGCGAAAACTATGAAACCAAAGCATATGACTGGACAGACCGTGTGGTGGAAAGCGGCCGTAAAGGATTGAAAGTTGGTGCGGGTGTTTATGACTATGATGAAGGTAGCCGTACACCGAAACCATCAACTGATGTGATGGCAATCATTGAGGAAGAAAGCGCTAAACTCGGTATTGAGCGTAGTTCAAAATCTGCCGAAGAGATTGTAGAGCGTAGCTTCTTTGCCATGATTAATGAAGGTGCGAAGATCCTTGGCGAAGGTATGGCTTACCGTGCCAGTGATATTGATGTGGTTTATGCAAATGGATATGGCTTCCCGCCATATCGTGGTGGCCCGATGCACTATGCAGATAGCCTCGGCCTTGATTATGTTTACAAACGCATTTGCGAATTCCGTGAAGAAAGCCCTCGCTGGTGGGAGCCGGCACCTCTTCTTGAGAAGCTTGCAGGTGAAGGCAAAAGCTTCGCAGATTTTGATAAAGAAAACGCAGCATAGAGTAAGGTTTAAAGAATATGTCTAATGATTTTCTAACAAATATATTCAGCCTTGAGGGGCAAGTGGCACTTGTGGCTGGAGCTTCTTCAGGTATCGGGGCTGAATTCGCGTCAGCGCTCGCTAAAGCGGGGGCAAATGTTGTGCTTGGTGCACGCCGCACTGACCGTATCCAGAAACTTGCAGATGATATTGCGGCAGAAACTGGCCGTAAAACTCTGGCCGTTGCGCTTGATGTAACTAGTGGTGATAGTGTTCGTGCTGCATTTGACGCTGCGGAGGAAGCGATTGGTACTGTTACTATTATCTGTAACAACGCTGGTATCGGGCGCCCTAAATATGCGCTTGATGATACGGAAGAGGATTGGGATATCACAATGGAAACCAATCTGAAGGGGATGTGGCGTGTTGGAACGGAAGCAGCGCGCAGGATGCAGGCGGCAGGCAAGGGTGGCTCGATCATCAATACCGCATCTGTTCTTGGTCTTATGGTTGGCCCACAGCAGCTTACTTATGCCACAAGCAAGGCTGGCGTAATTCAGATGACCAAGGTAATGGCGCTTGAGTGGCAACGCTTTGGCATTCGCGTGAATGCGCTTTGCCCGGGTTATTTTAAAACCGAAATCAATGATAAGTTCCTTGAGAGTGATCTGGGGCAGCGTATGCTGAAAGCGACGCCAGCCAAGCGTCACGGGGAGTTAGCTGAATTGGTACCAAGCATGCTGATGTTTGCAAGCCCTGCAAGCAGCTTTACCACTGGTGTTGCTCTTCCTGTTGATGGAGCACATACGCTGCGTATCGCCTAGAATGCTTTAAAGTTTAAAGAAAAAGCCCGGCCGTTCAGGTTGGGCTTTTTTTATAAAAAAAACGGGAGCCACAAAGGCTCCCGTCTTAAATTTTAGATTAAGCGTTTAGCTTAGAAACGTGCACCGAAAGAAACACCAAACACTTGTGGCTCGTTTACAAAACCAGTGTTGTTGTTGAAGTCGATAATACCTTTAAGGTTTGCTTCGTTTGTTACGTTACGGCCAAACACAGCTACTTCATACTGACCGTCGTTCCAGCGGTAACCTGTGCGTAGACCAAGCTCAAAGTTGCCGCTTGTGTTGAATTCTTCTGCTGCATAAAGAAGCAGGTTCGTATCACCTTGTAGAGCATAATCTGCAAAGATGAAGAATTCGCCATCGTCGCCTACTGGCTGGTGATAGTCAGCTGTGAAGTTAACTGTCCAGTCAGGTGCCTGTGGTAGCGGGTTTCCGTCGATGATAGCAAAGCCGTTCGCATCAACAGGGTTCGTTACTGTACACTGCTGCGAGCCACATGTTGGGATACGGATGTTTGTATCGTTGATTTCTGTATTAGCATAACCAACACCAGCGGTGATCGTCAGGTTCTCAGAAGCTAGCCATTCAATGTCTGTCTCGAAACCGTAACCAATAACTTCTTCAAGGCTTTCAAGGCGTACACTGTTATCAGCACCACCAACAGCAGTTACCTGAAGATCAGATACATCATAGTAGAATACAGCACCATTCCAGCGAAGTGTGTTTTCAGCGAGCACCGCTTTGAAACCAGCTTCGTAAGAAATGATTGTTTCTTCAGGCGCTGTTGTTGGAACACCGAAGAATGCTACGTCACGAGACTGAATTGTTGGTGCGCGGAAACCGCTTGCAACACGGGCGTAAACAGAGAGATCGTCGTTTACAACGTGGTTCACGGCTGCGTCCCAGCTAACGTGATTGCCGTCTAGCTCAACAGTTGGAAGCTGTGAATCAAATGCACCTGAGAATGCATCAGCTGTTTTTTCGTCGTCTGTGTAGCGAATACCAACTGTTAGAGTAGTGTCCTGAGTGAAGTCATAAGCAACTTGACCAAATACCGCCCATGTTTCGTTCTGGTGGCGAACAGTTGAGTCAGGTACAAAGAACGGACGTGTACGAACTGTGAAATCACCATCGAAGTAGTAGAAGCCTACTTGATAGAAGAGATTGTCAGTTGCCTGTTGAGATAGACGAAGTTCTTGAGTGAACTGGTCCAGATCATCAAGGCCATCTTGTGTTGCTGATTGGAATGGGATAACGCCAGGGCCGGTTGGGTTACCGCCATCGATATCGCCGCGGCTGAAACCTTCTGCGTTTTCATATGCAGTTACAGATGTAATGCTCATGCCGTTCTCAAGGTCATACTCCAGTTTCAGGCTTGTGCCCCACTGGTCATATTCTTGAGGGTTATTTGCTTCATCATCAAAGAAAACAGTGTCGCGATCGAAGTTATCATTCAGATCGTTGCTACCTGTTGTCAGGATGTTTGCGCGGAATACAGCAGCTGTACCTTCAATGGAACGTACGTGAACATTTGCAAGTGCGCGGAAATTGTCCGTTGGATCAAACTGAAGCTGTAGACGTGCCGCTTTTTCATCAAAGCCGCCTAGAGCATCACGTTCGCCTGTGAAACCATTGTCAATATAGTCACCACGGCGCTGGTATAGACCAGAAACACGAGCAGAAACTTTTTCAGAAATACCACCGCCGAGAGCAGCTTCTACAGTTGTCGTGCCAAACGAGCCATAACTTGCAGATACATAGCCTTCAGTTTCTTGAGTAGGCTTACGTGTATCGAATTTGATGATGCCAGCAGGTGTGTTGCGGCCAAAGAGTGTTCCCTGTGGGCCACGAAGTACTTCTACACGGTCAACGTCGAAAAGCGGGAAGCTCTTCAGAATTACGTTTTCCATTACCACGTCATCAACAATTACAGATACTGGCTGTGAAGCTGCTAGATCAAAGTCTGTGTTACCGAGACCACGCAGGTAAAAACGTGGTGCTACACGGCCGTTTGATGATTCAGCGTTCAGGCCTGGTACGCGTGAGGAAAGAAGACGAATATCTTCACCACCAGCGGAGAAGTTATTCAGCTTTTCACCACCGATTGCTGTGATAGAAATCGGAACATCCTGGAAGCTCTGCTCACGCTTTTGCGCGGTTACAACGATTTCTTCAAGAGCAAGTTCTTGCGCTGAAACTGCACCGGTTGTCAGTGCAAGCATAGAACAGCCCAGAGCCAGCTTGGCTACTTTTGAAAGTGGCGTATTGTTCATGTGTGTTTCCTTATTCAAAGGCAATTTAAACTAAAACTAATTGCTTTAGGGCGGGGTGAAGCAAAACCTAACAGACTTCAATGTCCCCACTTATTCACGCGCGACAGTGTGCATAAGTGTCACTGAATTGCCACGCAAATTTAACAATCAAGGGAGGCTGAGGGTTTCCTGCGTCTGGAACTGTTGCGAAAACACCACGTCTTGATTGGGTTTTGTTTCCTCAGGTAGGGCTATCGCAACCCTACCTGAGGATTTATTTTCTAAAGGCCGCCAAAGCGCTTTGTGAAGCGCAGGCCAAATTCACTGCGGTCATTACTGCGAACAACGCCAACGAAACCGTGGAATGTGTTGTTCAAACGACCTTGGTCATAAACTTCATTGAATACGTTTTCACCGTATAGATCGATGCTCCACGTACCATCTTCGCTGAGATACTGAATGTTGAAGCCAAACAGATCACGAGCCTCTAAGAGCTCAGTTTCTGAATTAACAACCTGACCGAACATATCGTCGCGGAATGAATAATCAGCCTGGAAACTTAGCTCAGCGCCGTTTGAAAGAACTGTACGGTAGCCTGTTACAGCAGAAATGGTCCACTCAGGAGCAAGCGGTAGTTTATCGCCTACTGAAATACCAAGTACTTCACCTTCAAGCTCACGAATTTCTGCATCAAGATAGCCAATGCTTGTGTTGATGTAGAAGCCATTATCGAAGGAAGTTTTAGTTTCCAGTTCGAAACCACGGCCGCGTGCTTTCGCTGCGTTACCGGCACGTGTAACGAAACCGCCTGCTTGAGGTTCTGAAACCTGTACAACGAAATCATTGTAGTTTGTTGTGAAAGCAGAAGCGAGTAACAGGAAGTTATCTGTGATTTGGCTCTTGAAACCAATTTCATAGTTAATTGCTGTTACTTCATCAAACGGATCAAACTGTGCTTCACCGCCGAACGGACGAGGAGGTACACCACCTGTTTGGTAACCACGTGCAACTGTTGCATATACAGATGTTTTTTCATCAATTGAGTAATTGATGTTGGCATCCCAGGTTACAGCGCTTGAATCAACTTCTTCAAAGTCGCGTACACCGCCAAAGCTTGGGAATAGGGCGTTCGCTTCTTTGCTATCATCAGAATAACGAAGACCACCACCGATCGTTAGCTGTTCGGTTACATGGTATGAACCGTTAGCGTAAATAGCGATTGCATCTGTTTCCTGTGCAAGTTCGAAGAAATCACCATTTGCGATTGTGCCGATTGTATCAACCGCACCGTTGAACGGAGCGAAGTTAAACGGGCCAGAGAAGTTTTCACCATCTTCATTAAAATAGAAGAGGCCAGTTACAAGGTCGAAGTTATCCCAGGAACCATTTACCTGTAGCTCAACGCTATACTGCTCAGCTTCACCTGTTTCAGGGAATTCAGAGAGATTGAAGGCTGTGGCATCATCGTCCAGGCCACCAGTATATTCTGTTCTGCGCCAGCTACCGATGAGTTTAGCATCAAGGTTTTCTGTCATTGCCCATTCGGCAGTAACAGAGGCACCAACACCGTTGCTTGAAGTGCTTTCGATGCCTGGAACAGTTGTCGCTAGATCATCTGGGTCAGCAGGCAAATCAGCTGCTGTTAGTGTTGGGAGGCCAAAACCTGGAACCGGGTCACCAATAATTTCAATAGTGTATGGTGATTGGCCAGAGTTGTTGTCTACACCGTCAAATGCGAAGAGAAGGGAGAAATCGTCAGATACATCCCAAAGAGCTGCAACACGGCCACTGAACTCTTTTTCTTCACCAATTTCAGCTTCTGGGTTTGGCAGATTTACTGCTTCACCAACACCACCACGGTGCTTGAAGTTACCTGTAAGGGAAACTGCGAAATTGTCTGAAAGGCGTGTGTTTGCATAAAAACCAGCAGCATAACGTTCGCGAGTACCGATTGTTGCGTCTACTTCAACGCCTTCTTCATCACCTGGGCGACGTGTCACGATATTTACAGCGCCACCAAGGGTGTTTCGGCCATAAAGTGTACCTTGAGGGCCACGAAGAACCTCAACGCGTTCAATGTTTTTCAGTGTAAGGTTAGAGCCCATCTGGCGACCAAGATATACACCATCAATATAAACACCAACGCCTGGGTCTGTGGTGATTAGGTGATCCTGAATACCAATGCCGCGGATAAATACTGCGGCAGCCGATGTGTTACCAACACCAAAACGCGATACGTTTAAGTTAGGTACGTACTTCCCAACATCGTCAAGGTTACTTACGTTCAGAGCCTTCAGGCCTGTTTCACCAAAAGATGTTAGGGATGTTGGGGAGTCAAAAATAGATTCCTGACGCTTACGAGCCGTTGTAACGAGGATTTCCTCGAGTACATTATCAGTTGCTTGAGAGCTATCTTGCGCAGAAACGGGGGAAATGCCAGGAGCACATGCCAACAGGGCTACTGATCCTAGGAGACCTAGGCGTCTAGTTGCTTTCATGAGTTAGTCCTTACTGAGCCATTCATTATAATTTATTCTTGAACAGCGGCCTTTAAATATGCGTTATTCCTCTTTGACGCACACAAGACACAGTTGTCCAAATATGTTTGTAGCAGCGAGATTACAGACCTTGACCAATTAGTCAATAATGCCGCCTTGGGTAATTTGTTAAATAAATATTACAGAAATATTAAACGACTATGATTTACGATATCGCCTTAACCAAAGGTACTTTAATTAAACGCTACAAGCGATTTTTAGCTGATGTTGAGCTTGAAACCGGTGAAGTCGTTACGGCTCACTGCGCAAATTCAGGTTCCATGTTAGGACTAAAGGATGAAGGGAATACGGTTTACCTTTCTCCGAATAACAATCCAAAAGCAAAGCTTGATTGGCGGTGGGAGCTGGTCGATGTGGGGTCCAGTCTAGTTAATATCAATACATCTCGTCCTAATGCGCTTGTAGAAGAAGCTATTGCAGATGGCACTGTTGTTGAGCTTCAAGGCTTGGAAAGCATGCGACGAGAAGTAAAATATGGCGGCAACAGTCGAATTGATATTCTGCTCGAAGGGCCGGGCCTGTGTTATGTTGAGGTAAAGAGTGTTACCCTGAAAGAAGGCAAAGGGGCCATTTTTCCTGATAGTGTAACCGCACGTGGTACCAAGCACCTAAACGAACTGATGGATATGGTGAAAGAGGGGCACCGTGCCGTTATGATGTATTTGGTTGGCCGTAGTGACTGTGAATATTTCGCACCAGCAGATGAAATTGACCCGACATATGCAAATACGCTAAGAGAAGCGGTAAAAGCTGGTGTTGAGGTTCTTTGTTATACATGCGAACTTTCACCGCAAGGAATTACAGTAAAAGGCACGCTTCCCGTAAAGCTTTAAGATGCCTCGAATAGTAAGGTTTATTTGAAATGACATATGTTGATGCAGCAACGGCACCGTCATCCCGCACAGGCGCTATTAAGTTATATGGCCCTGAGGCATTTGAAGGTATGCGCGCTGCTGGTCGCTTGGCCGCTGAAACTCTTGATTTTATAACACCACATGTTCAGCCGGGCATTACAACCGAAGAATTGAACACGCTCTGCCATGATTTTATTCTTAAGAATGGTGCTACACCAGCGCCGCTTAATTATCGTGGATTTCCAAAATCAATTTGTACATCCATTAACCATGTGATTTGCCACGGTATTCCCGGGCCAAAGAAACTTAAGAATGGCGATACGCTTAATATTGATGTGACAGTTATTCTGGATGGTTGGTTTGGTGATACAAGCCGTATGTTCTTTGTCGGTGAACCAAAATTATTACCAAAGCGCTTGTGTCAGGTAACGTTTGAGGCCCTGTGGAAGGGTATTGAGGTTGTAAAGCCTGGCGCGCATCTCGGTGATATCGGTGCCGCCATTCAGGAGCATGTGGAAGCACACCGCTACAGCGTTGTTCGTGATTTCTGTGGTCACGGTATCGGGCAGGTATTCCATGATGAACCAAGCGTTATGCATTACGGCACTAAAGGTTCAGGCCCTGAGCTTAAACCGGGTATGTTCTTTACAATTGAACCTATGGTGAATGCGGGTAAACCAGCTTGTAAAGTACTAGGAGATGGCTGGACAGCTGTGACACGGGATAAATCATTGTCGATGCAGTTCGAACATACGCTTGCTGTAACCGAGGATGGCTATGAGGTCTTCACCAAATCTCCTAAAGGGTGGGAATTCCCACCTTACGCACTCGATTAAGAAGGAATAAAGGCTGCTTATGGGGGAAGAAGCCAAAAAAGATCATCGGAGCGGGCACCGGGCCCGCTTGCGAGAGCGGTTTTTAAAGGGTGGACCGGAAGGCTTGCCTGATTATGAACTTCTGGAACTTATTCTTTTCCTCGCCATTCCCCGGCGGGATGTGAAACCCCTAGCAAAAGAACTAATTGCTCGCTTTGGCAGTTACGCTGCTGTTCTCTCCGCTGATGTGGAAGCATTGCGCGCCGCACCGGGACTTGGTGAAACCGCAGTAGCAGCAATTAAATCTGTTCAAGCTTCAGCGCTGTATCTCTCGAGGGAACAAGCAAAGGAAAAACCGGTTCTTTCCAATTGGGCAGCCGTTCAAAACTATCTTCAGGGGGCAATGGCCCATCTGACACGTGAACAATTCCGAGTATTGTTTCTGGACCGTAAAAATACCCTCATTGCCGATGAAACGCTTAGTGAAGGGACGGTTGACCAAACGGCTGTGTATCCGCGGGAGGTGCTGAAATCAGCACTTCAGAACGATGCGTCAGCGTTGATCCTTGTTCACAATCACCCCTCCGGTGATCCAACGCCCAGTAAAGCTGATATGGTGATGACACAGGAAATTAAAGAAGCTTGTGGTAAGCTCTCAATACAGGTACATGACCATATCATTATTGGGAAGTTCGGGCAGACCAGTTTTAAAAAACTCGGGCTTTTATAATCAAGCTTTGGAGAGCTCAGGGTGTATTGGCAGCAAATCGAAGAATCCAAAACGGATTTGGAAAACCTACCTGTTTCCGCGAAAGTCGTTGTTGTTTCAAAGGACGGCAAAGTGCTTGTACTCCGTAAAAGCAGCGGCATCGTTGACTTACCAGGAGGTAAGGTAGAGAAGGGTGAAAACCTTTTTGAGGCTATGGAACGTGAACTTAAGGAAGAAGTTGGCTTTAAAGCCAAGAACTTTCAGTTCGTAACCAGCTGGGTGAAAACCAATAAATCGCTGGGCGACCGCTTGGTAATTGTATTTGAAGCGCACCTAAAGAAAAAAGCCAAAAAAATGGAAGTGAAGCTTTCAGATGAGCATATCTGGGGTAAATTCCTGTGCCCTGAAGGTGTGGATGAAATTGGTGATATGCCGCTTGGTTACGGCAACGCAATTGGCTTGTGCTTTAACCGGTTTAAAGTGAACCAATAATCACACAGCGGTTGATCGCCGCATATGTAAATTAATCAAGTCATAAAGCCTGCTGATATGAGCGGGCTTTTCTCTTTTGTAGCCATGTAGGAAATAAAGTGGCCATTCTTTCCCTGAGTATTCAGGTGCTATCGCTTTCAGTTTTCCTGTGAGCAGATACTGGGTAACCGCAATTTTAGGTGCGAAAACGAAGCTTAAGTCATGTAGGGCAAGATGAATAGCTGAGCTTAACGAGTTACATTCACTGGTGCGTTTAGGGGTGATAGCGAGCCTGCTGTCTCGTTGAAACAATTCTATAGTCTCCTTTTGCCACGGAGCCTTGGCCCATGGCATGCCTCCTAGTTTTGTTAGGCGGTTATCTATTGAGAGTTTTTCTATGAATTCTGGTGTTGCGAATAATTGTTCTTTGAGAGGTGGAAGACGAAGAGCGCGGTAGTCACTGTCGGGTAGAGTGCCGCTGAAAAGCGCGATGTCTATATTATCATCGATCAAATCTAGCGGAGCATCAGTGATGTTAAGCTGCGGTGTAATATCTGGATATTCTTCTGCGAACTGTTTTAAAGACGGCAGTAATACACTGGTTTCTAAGGAATAAGGAGCTGTGATTGAAAGAGGGCCAGTTGGCTTTGTTTGTTCTTTATGAATGTCTTGGAGAGTTTCATTTACCTGCGAATTGAGTGCGGAACAACTTACCGCAAGCTTTGCTCCGAAAGGTGTCAGGGATATCTTTCGTGTGCTTCTGATCATGAGCTGCATCCCCAGTTCTTTTTCCAAACGGGAAATGCTGAGGCTAACAGCAGCCTTGCTGAGGTTTAACTGTTTTGCAGCGCTTGTGAACGAAAGCTGCTGTGCAACTTCAGCGAAAATCAGTAAATCAGATGTAAGTTTTATATTGTTCATAATATTAAACACTATGTCTTATTATTGCATATTGTTAAATATATTAGCTCTCCATAAATAAGCTTCAAGATCATTCACTAATGGAGCTTGAAATGACTGCTTATGTAATTGTGGAACTGGAACCTAAAAATCCTGAAAAAATGGCTGAGTATAGCGCGCTTGCGGCACCGCTCGTTGCTGCCTATGGCGGTGAGTTTATTGCTAAAGGGCCGGCTGAAATATTGACCGGAGAATTAGGTAAGCCTGTAAAAGTTCTGATTTCTTTCCCAAGTAAGGAAAAAGCAAAAGCTTGGTATAATTCTGATGACTACCAAGCGATTGTCCCAACAAGAGATGCTGGAATGGATAGTAATTTTACTCTTATAGGATAAGAACGAAAGAGGGCTGCATATGCAACCCTCTAATCTTTATTTGTTACGTGCAGCGATATCTGCGAGTTTTGCATCAATATCGGCACGGCTATACCAGCGGCCCGCAGCCATTACCCCAGCTTGTTTGAAAAGGTTTTTAGAGTTTTCAAGCGGGTTGGCATCTAAAAGTAAAAGGTCGGCACGCATACCTGCCTGAATGGTGCCAAACCGATCTTTACCTTTAAAGTAATCTCCGGCATTGCGGGTGCCAATCACGAGCATATCTTCTGGTGTAACACCAGCTTTGATAAGGGCTTCAATCTCGCGCCAGATAGAGAAACCTGGCACGCTATACAGTTGTGGTGCATCACTGCCCAGCACTATGTTTGCGCCTGATTTATATAGTTCTGCCAGCATCCGGTTCCGGTTATCTTTGATATAGGAATTCGCGCGTCTGTTGATCGCTTTAATGCGGTTATGCCAATTACCCCGTGTCTCTGGTGAAACATATTTATTTTCAAAGCGGCGATTAAGGCGGATAACATCACCACCGCCGATAAGGATGTTGAATAGCGGTTGGGTGGGCACAATCCACGACTTGAACGCGTTATTATACTGTTCAACAACATGTCTAATCTGTTCGTCAGATAAGCGTTCGTCAGAACCTCCAGCCAATTGAATGAAACCATCCATATGGTCGATAGATGCTTGCCCTTTGTTGAGAGCATGAATAAGGCCAACGTCTGCTGGCACATGACCACCAAAGCCGATGCCAACTTCATGAGCTTTCTTTGCGATTGAATCATATTCTTTAAGCGTTAGGCCAGGGTGGATTTTAAGAAGATCCCATCCTTCATTTTTATAGCGTTCAACGAGTTGTGCACCTTGCTCCGGTGAACTCACTGTGCTGCCATTCAAGCTCGGTGCAGCAAGATAAAGTGTAGGGCCATCAAGCACACCCTCTTTTATCATCTGCCGCATTTCGAATTGAACAGGGTTACCCAGCATACCGCGTACGGTGGTAACGCCGCCAGCTAGGTATAGGAATAGAGTATCTTTGGCTTGTTGTGAGTTAGCTGCCCCTTGAGGAAGATGTCCGTGCATCTCGGCCAAGCCGGGGATCAGGAATTTTCCTGTGCCGTCTATGATTTCTAAATTCGAAGCGTCTTTGGGGTCATAGCGCCCATTGCCGATATATTCGATCCTGTCACCGCGAATATAAACATAAGCCCCTTCAATAACCTCATCGCCCTTCATGGTGATGGCTGTTACATTTGAAATGAGCGTGTCTGCAAACGCAGAAACGCTAAGCAAAATAGACGCTAGCAGGCTAAACGCCAGTCGCATGATATCCTCCCTCAATAATCATGAGTGTTAGCATAACACAGCAGGTGTGGAGGTTCTGTCAATAATGCTATGAAGGGTGATCACAAGCTTGCGATGTGAAGGCTTTATGCAGAATTACTGCAAACGGTTCATCAAAGTTTCTTTTGTATTTATCGGTATTTGCCGTAAGTTTCGTGTGATTTGTGAAATTGGTAGAGATGCATCATGGTACTTACACGGCGTAGCCTTTTGAAATCAGCCAGCCTGCTCGGTGCAGCAGCTTTTGCGAGCCCGGTTATGGCGGTTCCCTGGATAACCGGTAAAGCAAGATTTTTGGATTATCCTTTTAAACTGGGAGTGGCGTCTGGGGATCCTCTGCCAACAGGTTTTGTCCTTTGGACACGTCTGGCACCATCTCCACTTGATGCTGCTGCTACGGGGAGTGAGCCTATTCCCGTGGGGTATGAGATTGCAGAAGATGAAAACTTCCGCAAAATTGCGCAGCGCGGGACTGTAGTTGCCTATCCTGAAAATGCGCATGCTGTTCATGTAGATGTAACGGGCCTTCAAGCTGGCCGACCGTACTGGTACCGATTTAAGGCAGGTGATGAAATCAGCCCTGTAGGCCGGGCTATTACGACGCCTGCTATTGGCGCTGCCGTTGACAAGTTCCGTTTTGCTTTTGCCTCTTGCCAAGAATTTGAAGCAGGTTTCTTTAAAGCTTACAGAGATATGATCGCTGAAGAGGCAGACCTTATTGTCCACCTTGGGGATTATATTTATGAGAAGAGCTATGGCGGTTTTAATACGCGCCGTGTTCCAATTACAGAGGCGCATAGCCTAACAGATTACCGACAACTTCATGCGACCTACAAGCTTGATCCAGACCTTCAGGCCGGGCATGCGCATACAAGTTGGCTGATGACATGGGATGATCATGAAGTGGCGAATGATTATGCCGCTGACCAGGGTGAAAATTATGAACCCGTACCTGCCTTCTTAAAACGCCGGGCAGCAGCTTATAAAGCTTACTATGAACACATGCCATTACGGGCAGCAGCACGCCCAATGGGGCCAGATAGCAGAATTTATCAGCGTACCGTTGTTGGTGATTTGCTTGAAATAAACATGCTCGATACCCGTCAGTACAGAACAGATCAACCCTGCCAAACACCAGATAACGGTGGCTGGAAAATCATTGATGGACAGTTGTGTGAGGAGCGATTTGATCCAAACCGCACCATTCTAGGAGAAGAGCAAGAGCGCTGGTTACTGCGAGGGTTAGGGCGTTCACGTGCTCAGTGGAATGTTCTCGCGCAAGGGATGCTTTTCTCACAGCATGATTATAGAGTGGGCGCTGGTTCAGAGCACGGCAGTGAATATTGGGATGGCTATACTGTTTCTCGCGACAGAGTTTTGAATACGATTGAGCAGCGTAACGTATCGAATCCAGTTATTATTGGCGGTGATGTACATGCGACATATGTGTGTGATGTGAAAAAGGATTTTAACAATCCAGAGTCCAAAACTTTAGCAAGTGAGTTTGTGACGACATCTATCACCAGCGGTAACTGGTATCATGACCGCAACACAGCAACGCTTGTGGATAACCCACACATCAAGCTCTATGAAGGCCGCCACCGCGGGTACACGCTCGCAACCCTTGATAAAAAAGAATGGCGTACAGATTTGCGAGTGGTCGATGACGTGAGGAAACGCGATCTCAAGGCACGTACATTGAAGTCTTATGTAATCGAAGATGGTGTTGCTGGCGTTAATGAAGCGTAGGGTCATGTGATAGTGAAGTGTTGCTTGCGATTGAGGCCCGTTTCTGTTAGAGCGGCGGCATAAATATTCCGCACCACTCGTTATAGGAACTGGACACATGATCCCTCGTTACTCACGTAAACAAATGGCAGACATTTGGGAGGCGGAAAACCGTTTCCGCATTTGGTTCGAAATTGAAGCGCACGCTTGTGATGCAAACGCTAAGCTTGGCCGTATCCCTGAATCAGCTGCAAAAGCTGTTTGGGAACGTGGTAAGTTTGAAGTTGCCCGTATTGACGAGATTGAGCGTGAAGTAAAACACGATGTAATCGCGTTCCTTACGAACCTAGCTGAACATGTGGGTGATGAAGCACGTTTCGTTCACCAAGGTATGACATCTTCTGATGTTCTGGATACCTGTCTTTCTGTACAGCTTATGCAGGCGGCGGATATCATCATCGAAGACCTTGAGAAGCTTCTCGTGGTTCTTAAGCGCCGTGCGGAAGAGCATAAATATACAGTATGTATTGGTCGTAGCCATGGTATTCACGCTGAACCGGTAACATTCGGCCTCAAGATGGCACAGGCATATGCTGAATTTGATCGCTGCTTGAAGCGGATGAAAGATGCTCGTGCTGAAGTGGCAACATGTGCAATTTCTGGCGCAGTTGGTACATTTGCAAACATTGATCCGTTTGTGGAAGAGCATGTGGCAGAGAAAATGGGTCTTACTATCGAGCCTGTTTCCACACAGGTTATCCCACGTGACCGCCATGCGATGTATTTCTCTGTGCTCGGTGTGATTGCAAGCTGTATTGAACGACTTGCTGTTGAGGTTCGTCACCTTCAGCGTACAGAAGTTCTTGAAGCGCAGGAATATTTCTCAAAAGGTCAAAAAGGCTCTTCTGCGATGCCGCATAAGAAGAACCCGATCCTTACAGAAAACCTGACAGGTCAGGCCCGCTATATCCGCGCTATGTGTATTCCGGCGATGGAAAATGTGGCGCTGTGGCATGAACGGGATATCTCGCACTCATCTGTTGAGCGTTATATTGGCCCAGATGCAACAGTAGCCCTTGATTTCTCACTTGCGCGTCTCACAAACGTGATGGACCAGCTTCTGGTATATCCAGATAACATGCTGGATAACATGAACAAGATGGGCGGCCTGCCAAATAGCCAGCGTGTACTGCTTGAACTAACGCAAGCTGGTGTTAGCCGCGAAGATGCATACCGCCTTGTGCAGGAAAACGCGATGAAAGTGTGGGATAGCCGCGGCGAACTGCAGCTTCTTGATCTTCTTAAAGCGGACGAAACTGTAACAAGCAAGGTTTCCGCGGAAGAGCTGGATGAGCTCTTCAATATGGATTACCACACCAAACATGTAGATACGATTTTCAAACGTGTGTTTGGCGAATAGGTCAAACGAGAGACTTTAAACTTCTTAAAGCGCTGCCTCTTTGGTAGCGCTTTTTTAATAACTTTCGCGAATAATGGTGGGCGATCTGTTCATGTATGCCGATTGTTGGGGGCATGTGGGAGTGCTATGTTACCGAAAGTTGATATCAAGCCTGTTGGAATTGATGGTGGTATCGTAAAATACCTAGATGCGCCAGAAGCACCAATTCCTGTTAAACTGTATGAACTGTGGAAAACAAAATGTGCGGAAGGGCAAACAAGTATCCCTGATCGCCACGCTTTTGATCCACGAGAGATGACGGTTGATTTGCCGTACATCTATGTACTTGATGTGCATGAAGGCGCTTCAGACTTCACCATGCGCTTGTTTGGTACGGGGCTTGTTGCAATCTTTGGTAAAGACTACACAGGTATTCAGCTTTCTAAAACTCCTCCTGAGGGACGTTGGCGCGGCGAAGCTTTTCGCAAAGCTGCTTTAGCTCGGGAGCCGCTTTTTTCCATTTTTAAATGTTGTGATGAAAATGAAGTTGTTTTCTTCACTGAAAACATATTTTTGCCTATGATGGCGGCCGATGGCGAAACTCTGATGCTGTTGTGTGCTTCAGAGATAATCGACGACCCAGAAAAAAGTTAGCTTATTTTCAAAAAAAGCTGTCACACATTCTTTCCTCTAACTGTCTAACTATATAAATGTTGGAACAGGAGGACGTATGCAGCCTGATATTTTAGATATTGTTAAGCTCGCTCAAAGCGGAAATCAGGAAGCTCTTTCTGATGTGGTAGGGCATGTTCAGGATCAGGTATACCGTTTGGCAATGCGTATGCTCGTTAATCCTGATGATGCAGGTGAGGCGACACAGGAGATATTGATACTTGTCGTTACCAAGCTTTCTACATTCGAGGGGCGTAGCCAGTTTTTCACGTGGGTTTATAAGGTTGCTGTAAACTACCTTCTATCAGCTAAGCGAAGCTTGGAACGTAACAGGGGGTTAAACTTTGATGTGTTTCAGGCTGATTTAGAAGATGGTTTGCTGGTAGACCCCGCACCTGCAGCCGATGATCTTGTCCTCCTTAATGAATTGCGCATTGCTTGCACGAGCGCGCTTCTTCTCTGCCTACCTGCCGAGCAGCGAATGGCCTATATTCTTGGTGATGTTTTTGAGCTGGAACATAACGAAGCTGCGGAAGCGCTTGGTATCAGTCGGGAAAATTATCGTAAACGCTTGTCGAGAGCTCGAAAGCAGGTGGTGAGTTTCACAGGGAAGGTTTGTGGGTTGGCAAATTCAACAGCAAAATGCAGTTGCCCTAAACGTCTGTCAAAAGCGAAGGAACTGGGGCGAGTTAATGAGGAACACCTAGCATACGCTGTAGATGATGCGCCTGCATACAAAACTGTCCAGCGAGACGTTGAAAAGCTTGTTGATGATTTAAAAGTTTTAAAATTGCAACGGGCTACGGCGCATTACCAATGCCCGCAAAAATTGGTGAAAAGGGTAGAGGCCGCTCTCTACGGTTAACACCTAACTTCAATCAAATCTTATTAAGCCGTTTCAGATGAATTCTGGAGACAGCTGATTATTGCCGAAATCAAATCAGAAGGAGCAATACTTTGAAAATAATAACGTTTTTCATGCTTGTGTTTTTGCAAGCTTTTTTAACCACAACTGTTAATGCAGAGGATGATTTGAAAATGAATACTGAACAGATGGCTGTACTAAACGCCGTGAAATCTATGACAGCATCATTCCATGAAGGTGATCTGGATGGGGTGATGAGCAGCTATGAAAAAGATGCTGTGATCGTCTTTGAACCGGGCAAAGGAGTGTCCGATGCTGAGGTAATTAAAGAAGCATTTAAAGGCTGGTTTGCTGTGAATCCGCATTTTGAATATGCAGGACATGATGTAGTAATTTCTGGAGATATTGCTGTGCATTTTGCACCTTGGAAAATGAATGGAACAACGCCGGATGGTCAGAAAATTGAACAGTCAGGCCTCTCTGTAGCGGTGCTGAGACGACAAGAAGATGGGAATTGGTTGATGATTATTGATAACCCTTACGGCGCAGCGCTTCTTGAGCAGTAAAAAAAGGGCGGTTATGACCGCCCTTTTTTAATCAAGTTCGTAATGCGGCAGCATGATGCCGCAGGTGATCTTCAATAAAGCTGGCAATAAAGAAATAGCTATGATCATAGCCTTCCTGCATACGCAAGTTTAGCTTTTGTCCTGTTTTCTCGCATGCTTCTTTAAGGAGTTCAGGCTTTAATTGCCCCTCAAGGAAGTTATCGGCAAGCCCTTGATCAATCAGAATCTCAGCATCACTTGCTCCGTGCTTTTCAAGGAGCGCACAGGCATCATACTCTGCCCAATTTTCACGGTTTTCGCTAATATATCCAGTGAGTGCTTTTTCACCCCACGGGCAATTCAAGGTCGACACGATTGGGGCAAAGGCAGAAATGCTTTTGTAGGTATCGCGGTTTTTCAGCCAGATCGTGAGCGCACCGTGACCACCCATAGAATGGCCCGTAATGCCTTGGCGGTTCATATCGGCTGCAAACTCATTTGAAACTAGGGCAGGGAGTTCTTTGGTGATGTAACTATACATCTGGAAATTCTTTGCCCACGGCTCTTCTGTAGCATCTACATAAAAGCCCGCACCTTTGCCGAAATCATATCCTTCATCATCTGGTACATCATCCCCGCGCGGGCTGGTATCCGGGCAGATAATCATAAGGCCCAGTTCGCTTGCCACACGCTGGAAGCCTGCTTTCACTGTAGCATTATCTTCCGTGCAGGTAAGGCCCGACAGGTACCAGAGAACTGGTACCTTACCGTTTTTCGCCTGCGGTGGTGTGAACACGCTAAAGCGCATCTCGCACCCCAGTGTTTCGCTTGCGTGGCTATAATAGCCCTGGATGCCGCCGAAGCTTTGGGTTTCACTTACTGTTTGAAACGACATTAAAATTCCACCACACTGCGGATGCTCTCGCCAGCATGCATCAGGTCAAAAGCTTTGTTGATGTCATCCAGTGGCATTTTATGAGTGATGAGATCATCAATGTTGATTTTGCCGTCCATGTACCAATCAACAATTTTCGGAACGTCTGTACGGCCTCTGGCACCACCAAAGGCGGAACCGCGCCAAACGCGGCCAGTTACAAGTTGGAATGGGCGCGTGGAGATTTCCTGCCCGGCACCTGCAACACCGATGATAATGCTTTCACCCCAACCTTTATGGCAGCATTCAAGAGCTTGACGCATGGTATTTACATTACCGATACATTCGAAGCTGTAATCAGCACCGCCGTTCGTGAGATCCATGATGGCTTCCATCACATCGCATTCCTGCGGATTGACGAAATCTGTCATGCCGAACTGTTTGCCCATTGCAGCGCGTTCATTATTGATATCGATACCGATGATCTTGTCAGCGCCAACCATGCGTGCGCCTTGAATAACGTTGAGGCCGATACCGCCTAGTCCGAATACAACAACATTAGAGCCAGGTTCTACCTTCGCATCAAACGCCACCGCGCCAACGCCTGTTGTTACACCGCAACCGATGTAGCAAACTTTATCAAACGGCGCGTCTTCACGGATTTTCGCCAGAGCAATTTCCGGAAGTACTGTGTGGTTAGAGAATGTTGAACAGCCCATATAGTGCAGAATTGGTGTACCATCGATTGAGAAACGGCTGGTGCCGTCAGGCATAACACCGCGGCCTTGGGTTTCACGAATGCTTTGGCAGAGGTTTGTTTTTGGGTGCAGACAGTAATCACACTCACGGCACTCAGGTGTATAAAGCGGAATTACGTGATCACCCGGTTTCAGGCTTTTTACACCTTCACCAACCTCAACAACAACGCCAGCACCTTCGTGGCCTAAGATAGCAGGGAAGGCGCCTTCAGGGTCATCACCAGAGAGGGTAAAAGCATCAGTGTGGCACACACCAGTCGCTTTAATCTCCACAAGAACTTCACCAGCCTTTGGACCTTCAAGGTCAACAGTTTCAACGGAAAGGGGCTTGCCAGCGCCCCATGCGACAGCTGCACGGGTTTTCATTTTCTATGCCTTTATACTTTAAAAAACAGGGAATACTGTGAAATTTGCTACAATGTACACTGTTGCTGTATAGGTAACAATGTGTTTATACAGCACTTCTGTGTTTCTATATGGATACAATAAAATGCAAGTTTGGGATGGTGTTGTTGAGTTTGTGAAAGTGGTGGACGGCGGTTCATTCAGCCAGGCCGCACAGCATTTAGGGGTGTCTAGGTCTCATGTTTCGAAGAAAATAAAAGAACTGGAAAACCGGCTCGGGGTTGAGTTGCTGAAACGTACAACAAGGAGCGTGCATCTAACCAACCTTGGTGCCGAGTTTTACCCGAAGTGTAAACATCTGCTTATCGAAATGGCAGAAGCACAAGCTTTACTGATTGATGAGGCTGCAAAGCCGCAAGGTATAATCCGTCTCACAGTTGCGGGCGCTTTTGGGGAGCAGATGCTTGCACCAATCCTTTCGGAATTTGCTATTCAGTTCCCCGATATTTCTGTGGAGGTTGAGTTCACCAACCGCCTGATCAATTTAGCGGAAGAGCAGTTTGATATTGCCCTTCGTTCAGGCTTTGAAGAAGAAATTATCAGACGGAATGAAATTGCTGAACGCGTATATAATTTTGATCTACTTACGGTCGCCAGTCCGTATTATCTCTCTAAGCATGGAAAGCCGATGGCAGCAGGGGATTTGCCAGAGCATAATTGCCTTGCAGGTACGTTGCCTCATTGGAGATTTCAGAGCGAAGATGGGGTGGAAAATGTTGTTGTACGTGGCAGGTGGAAATCCAATAACGGGCGAGCGTTGGTGGAAGCTGCAAAACGAGGGCTAGGTATAATTCAGGTGCCGCATTTTTATGTGGAAAATGAAGTTGCAGATGGTTCCCTTGTTCCGCTATTGAACCATATAGCGTTGAGGGAGCTTGGCTATTTTGCTGTTGTGCCAACAGAGCACCCACCGCGCAGGGTTTCTATCCTGCTGGATTTTTTGAAGGAAAAACTGCTCGCTTGTTCGTGAGTGGTCAATTTATTGATTAGTGCCGGTTTCGGTGATGTCGGAGAGTTATTTATGTCTGTTAATGCTGCACTGTTGATTATTGGTGATGAAATTCTCTCTGGCCGCACACAGGATGCCAATCTGGCGTATCTTGCAAAATGGCTTAATGAAACAGGTATTCAGCTAGTTGAAGTACGGGTGGTACCTGATATTGAGCAGGAAATTGTTGAAGCAGTGAACGCGCTGCGTACCAAGTATGATTATCTGTTCACAACAGGAGGCATTGGCCCAACTCATGATGATATCACCGTGGACAGTATCGCGGCGGCTTTTGGTGTGCCGGTTGTGGTTCATGAAAAAGCCTATCAGATGCTTCTGGATTATTACGGTGAAGAAAACTTTACGGAAGCACGCAAACGAATGACACGTGTACCTGAAGGTGCAGAATTAATTGATAATCCGGTGTCTATCGCGCCGGGGATCAATATCGAGAATGTATTCATTATGGCAGGCGTGCCAAAGATCATGCAGTCGATGCTTGAAGGCATTAGGCCACACTTGCGGACAGGTAGGAAAGTCTGGTCTCAGTCCATGACTGTTTATGCGCCTGAAAGCAAGATTGCAGAAGAACTGGGGGCTATTCAGGAAAATAACCCTGAAACGGGCATTGGTAGTTACCCATTTTATTATAGCAACACGGCGGGCGCACAAATTGTTGTACGTTCAGCGGATCAGGGTGCGCTTAAAAAGGCTATGGATGAAGTACAGGCACTTTGTTTTGCAAAACGTTTTGAGACAGATGAGCCATCTGAATTAAGCTGATAAGCCTGTCCCTAAAAGGGTGTCGCCGACATGTCGTCAGGTGTTTGGCTGGTGAATGTCGGGCATTTTTCGTGGTGAGGCTCAAGCTGAATTGATAGCTGTTTAAAAAAAAACACTATCAATACAGCGAGGTTCACCATGGTATCCTTTTTAAGTTTCTTCCGCCGGGCTGCGGAGAGTTACCCGTTCCTATTCTTCGTATTAATTGCGTATGCTTGGTCATGGCCTTTTTGGTGGTTTGCCTATTTTGGTGAGCTGGTCCCGGGTATGAAGTTGGCACTTGTGCTGTTAGGTGTGTTTGGTCCTGCTCTCGCTGGCATAACACTTCTACACTTGCGAAATAATCAGGCAAAAACACAGCAGTCAGGGCGCGGGTCTTTTTTCTGCCTTGGGGCAATCTTGGCGGCTCTTGCAATTGCCGCCTTCAGGTTTGATTTTATGGGGGTTATGGCGCTGGTGCCGTCAGCTGATCACGGTGTGCCGGACGAAACCCCGTGGTATGTTTACATTATGTTTGCAGGGGTAGTTGCGCTTTCTGGGTTTGTTATTTCGCAAGCCCGGTCAAATTATCCAACTGTGCGCTCTTTCCTAACTGGGCTGGTGCCTGACAGGCGTACCTTACTGTTATCAGTTCCTGTTTTACTTTTCCTTCCTGCTTTGATGATTGCAGCTAACCTGTTAGCTGATTTGGCAGGAATACCTTATGATACGCCGTTGTATCTCACCATGCCACTGGCGGAGTGGTTGCCTCTGCTGGCAGTGAAGTTATTTACTGTTGCCATGCTCACGGGGGGGAATGAGGAATATGGCTGGCGGGGTGTGTTATTGCCGCTGATGCAGAAGAAATATAGCCCCTTGGTGGCTACGTTACTTATTGCGCTTTTATGGGAGCCTTGGCATATCCCGCTTACACTTGATATCGTTGGAACAAAAGAAAACTACTGGCTTATTGTTTTTGCTCGTTATATTGCCATTCTGCCTATCGCGTTAACATTTACCATTCTCTATAATTTCAGCCGGGGTTCGATTTTCCTTTGTGTGCTAATGCATGCTGGCTTCAACACCCATGCGCGCTTGTTTGCTGGCAGTGAACTGTTTGCACTTGGTTTGCTTATCGCAGTTGCTATTGGGGTCATTGCGCTTAAGATGTGGCGAAAGGACCGGGGCTATGTTCCGGAGGTAGCGGGTAAATGATACACACGAGCGCTGAAATGGATCTAAAGCATCGAAGGTTAGCTAAAAATTGGTCTCAGGAACAACTAGCTGCAATAAGCGGTGTGAGCAGCAGAACAATCCAGCGTATTGAGAATGGTGCGAAACCGGGTATGGAAACTTTGAAAGCCCTAGCGGCGGGGCTTGAGGTTTCTGTTACTGAACTTCAGGAAGAAGAGATAGAAATAAAAAAAAGCACCGAAACAGAAGGTTCGATGCTTTTGGGCTTTATTCCATTTTCATGGAAAGCGTTCGTTCTCAATCTAGTACTTTTTATGGTTGTTGAAACCTGGGTATTAGTGCTGACCCGTTACTTCGAAGTAGGCAAGGAAGTTCCGGGCGCTGTTGCTTTTTTATGGGGCGGTGTTTTAGCATTTCATCTGGTTACGGCTGTTCGCAAAGATCCGTAATACTGACTGCTGTTACCGCTTAAATACCACTGTTTTGTTGCCGTTTAACAGCACACGGTGTTCAAGGTGCAGTTTCACAGCTTCAGCTAGGGTAACCCGCTCTACATCGCGGCCTGTTGTCACCAGGTCAGTTACTGACATAGCATGGTTTACCCGCGCTACATTCTGTTCGATGATTGGACCTTCATCCAAATCAGGTGTTACATAGTGCGCTGTGGCACCAATCAGTTTTACACCTTTATGGAAAGCCTGCTGGTACGGCACAGCGCCTTTGAAGCTTGGCAGGAAGCTGTGGTGGATATTAATCACCTTACCTGCCAGTTTTTCACATGCTTTATTTGATAGAACCTGCATGTAACGGGCAAGAATAATGAGATCAATTTCTTCTTCTTCAATTAGTTTGATCAGTTTTTCTTCCTGTTTCAATTTGTTGTCTTTGGTTACAGGCCAGTGCTGGAACTGAACATCATAGGAAGCAGCAAGCTTATAACTATCCCGGTGGTTAGAAACCACTGCACGTACATCCATATTAATCGCGCCGCGTTCTTTGCGGTACAGCAGGTCCATCAAGCAGTGATCAAATTTTGATACCATGATAAGCACTTTTTGCGGCTCACTAGCATCATGGATATCCCATTCCATCTGGAATTTTTCTGCAAGCGGTTTGAAACGTTCTTTCAGTTCTGCACAGCTAAGTGAAACATTGATGGGGGAAAAAGCCACACGCATGAAGAATTGGCCGCTATCATCATCCGCATATTGATCACTTGATGTAATATTGCAGCCAGCACCAGCCAGCATGTTTGCCACGTCTGCAACAATACCGGGTTGGTCGGCGCACGACCATGTAAGGATAAATTTATCAGCCATTCTTCTTCTCAATCAAAACTCAAAATCAGAATGCGCAAAAGAACAGGCAAAAGCGCCTGATGCAACTGTTTTTGCTGTAACTATTAGAATTTGAAGGCAAGAATTTCTATTCTTTGGCGTCAGGCACTTCTAAATACCAAGGTATTTTACCTTCTGGATATGGCGGTAGTGCATATAGCCAGCGCAGAGCCGAAAGGGCGGCGCTGTGATAGATAGTTGCATGGGTTTGCGTTTCACTTAAATCATCATAACGCCATGTAAGGCCATGTGGTGGATTGTTCTTTAGCGCTGCAACGAGCTTATCAAGCCCCGCCTGCATAGCGAGCCCTTCATTTGCCATGGCAATGAACAAACGGCGATCTTGCTTCGAATGTTCTCCGAGCAGAGCAGGAGCGTTTCGTCCCAATCGCTGATCATCCCACCAGAGGCTAGGGCTAATGGCGATATAATCATCAAACATCTCAGCTGCTTTTAGGAAGGTATCGGTTACAAAAAGCCCTGCAAGCGATTCACCCATAAGGGTTTTCTTGCCGTTTACTGGATAATTTTTTTCCACAAAAGGCATTACCTCATCCGCTATGAAAGTGCGGAATTTAGCAGCCTGCCCAGAAGTGGGGAATTCATCACGGTAACGTTTAACCTCAGCGGAGGGAGTAAGCTCGGCGCGGCGATCTTTGGTTTCAATGCCAACGATGATGAGCTTTTCATAGGTCCAGCTTAGGGCGCCAAGATGCCCAAGGCCTGCAATGTGCTGAAAATCTTGCTTAAGGCCGCCATCCAGAAGATAAAGTACGCCGTAAGTTTCGTTCTCCTTGTAAGCGGGAGGTACCCAAATGTTGAGTTCGCGGGTGTCACCCATGACGTCTGATTTAAAATGGACCGTATGCCCGATATTGATCTCTGAGTGTTTTGTCGCTTCGCCTGCATTAATGGTAGGTGTGATGGTAGTTGAGCCAACCAGCAGGCAAGCCAGTGTAAATATTTTTAACACGTTCTTTTCCCCCATATTTCCTTGCCTGTAAGCTAAGAGGTAATGTTCGGAAGGACAACAGAAAACTAGGAGAAATGCCGGGCTGTCTGCTCTCAGCAGTAAGAAAATACCCTTCACTGAAAATAAGTTATTGTTTTCTGAAGAATGTTTGTTTTATAACGCCCCTATGAGCGCAACGCGCCACCAATCCTGTGCCCGCATGATGGAATTGGTAGACATACAAGACTTAAAATCTTGAGACCGTATGGTCGTGCCGGTTCGAGTCCGGCTGCGGGTACCAATATCCTTTAAGTCATTGATTTTAAACAGTTTTCTGTGCCGTTTCGGTATAGTGCTTGAAGTGCTTTTTGTACATTAAGTGTATGAAAATAAAGAGATTTTTATAAAATCTAGTATGACGATAACTTTACTAGCGCTCCAAATTTGCTACAAGACTGCACCATGAGTAGCATCCATGGAATGTAATTTTGTCACTGCGCTGTCTGGGCAATCCCCTTGCGTGTTAGTTGTAAATTTGCATTATAAGTGGTTAGTGAATGGGGGTGACAGTGAAGATATTTTACTCATGGCAATCAGATACCGATGATCGCGTAAACCGACAATTGATCCGCGAGGCTGCAGAGCAGGCAATTACTCAACTTATCAAGGAACAGGAGTTCAGCGAAGCGGAGAGGCCGGAGTTAGATCAAGATACGAAAGGCGTGTTGGGTGCGCCTTCTATTGCAGATACTATTTTTGCCAAGATTAGAGAGGCTTCTATTTTTTTAGCTGATGTTACGCTCACTGGTGAAACTCCACTAGGTAAGAAGTCAATCAATAGTAATGTAGCTGTAGAGCTGGGCTATGCCATTGGATGTCAAGGTGACGAAATACTGGTCAAAGTTATGAATACTTTTTTTGGTGAAGCTGATGGTTTGCCCTTTGATCTACAGCATCGAAGATGGCCGCTTCAGTACTTGCTTGCGCCGGATTGCACTAAACGTGAGCGTAGAGAATGTAAGGAAAAGTTAGTTGGTCAGTTGCAAATGATATTTGCCGAATATCTTAGAAGGGGAGAAGTGGTAGAGTACAAGGAGCACCAACGAATAATCTCCCCAATTTCGCCAGCGGCGTATTGGCATAAGGGTGATGATGTTTTAATGAGTCCAAGTTCTCGCCATGCATCAAGTAAGATTCTGGTACCTAGTGGTACTATGATGTATTTGAGAATCTGGCCGGATCGGGAAATTCAGCGTCCATCTATTGAGGTAATTCAAGATTTTCAAAAGCTAAAATTAAGCCCTTTAGGTGCATCGGGGCTTGGAGGTTGGAGTTTTGCTAGGAATAAGTTTGGCACACTTCTGATATCTACTGACCAAGCACGCGAAAATATACTTGCTGCTACTCAAGTGTTAACAAATGGGGAAGTTTGGGGAGTTAATCCTTTCCTTTTTCGTGATAGAGACCCTAGGTTTGATCGTCATTTTCCGGGTATATCCTTTGAAAACGCAATTAGAGAGAGCTTATGTAGTTATATAGAGGCAGCTCGTGGTTGCTTGGGGTATGGGGAAAAGATATTTATACAGGCTGGCATTAGTGATGCTGAAGATGTGATGATGTTTACAGGGAATCATACACGCGTCGGACCTATATATGATGATCATGTAGTCATTGATACTTTTGTAGAAGACGCATCAGATGTTGCTTTGAATCAGGCTCTGTTACAAATTTATGAAGGTGTTTTTGAGGCCTTGGGTGCATCCAGGCCGGAAGGCTTTAATAATTTCCCTCCTCCAAGTGAGTGAAGATACTAAACTTTTCTGTGAAATGAGTGATTTTTGTGCACCGAATTTGCTACATATATCAGTAACTTATTGAATTTAAACAACTTACTTTTCCGGCTGCGGGTACCAAATCTTCCTTCAAAACGTATTTCATGATATACTACCCGCTTTAAAATTGCACTGTGGGGGTGTGAAATGAATTCAGAGCAATTCTTGACGAGTACCATCCGTCCCGTGCTTGAAGACATGGGCATGTATTCTAAATCGGCAGAGAAAGTTCTGTTGATGACAGCTTGCCATGAAAGTGGCGGGTTTCGGTACCGCGCACAGGTTGGTGGGCCTGCACGATCTTACTTTCAGATCGAACCAAATACTCTGGATGATCTTTATGAAAATTACCTGAGCTACCGACCTGAACGCCGGGAGCTTGTAGATAGTTATTTGCCTGACGATATGGACAGGAAAGAAGCGCTGGAAGAAAGTGATGATTATGCTTGTGCGGTGGCTCGGATGATCTATGCCCGCGTGCCGGAGGCGCTTCCCGTTGAAGATGATACAGAAGCTATGGCGGATTACTGTAAGCAGTATTGGAATACGGAACTGGGTAAAGCAACGCCGGAGAAGTATCTGGTAGATTATTACAGGTATAAACCACCGGGTTACGATTGAGGAAATAGAGGAAGTAAAAGAAAGCGGGCCGGGGCCCGCTTTTTTGTTGTTTTGAGATGTTTAGAATTCTGCGCGGAAAGAAACCTTGAAGTTGCGGCCTGGTAGTGGTGCTACATCCTTAAGGAAGCTTGTGTGCTGACGCGCGTCAGAATTTGTAAGGTTTGTACCGCGTAGTTCGAAGGAAAGACCTTTGTTTTCGAACGGACGTACTGTCAAATATGCATTCCAAAGTACATAATCGTCTGTAGGAATTTCAAAGTCAGCGGTACGGTTTTGTTCTGCGGCATATTCAAGTTCCGTGCGGAAATCGAATGTTTCTGAACGTGCATCAAAACCAAGCAAACCACGGAAGGGCGGGATGCGAGGCAGGTTGCGAGATGCTACGCTATCATCAAGTTTCGCGCGTACTAGGTCGGCTTGGCCATCAAGGTGAAAATCAACATCGCCGAATGTGTCAGTTGATGCTGTACCAAGGTGGAATTCAGCTTTTGTTTCGAAGCCATAAAGTTTTGCGTCTTCAGCTCTGAATTCAAAGACAGTAAGGCCATCTTCTTCTTCGCCAGTTGCTGCTTCATAAATGAAATCATCATAGTTTGTGATGAAGCCATTGATAACCATGCTGAATGGACCTGTGGCATAAGTGAAGGTTGCTTCAATACCAAAAGCAGTCTCCAAGCCAAGGTCCGGGTCGCCTAGTTCAAATGCATCTGTCGCAAGGTGTGGGCCATTAGAGAAGAGTTCTTCTGTCGATGGTGCACGCTCTGTACGGTATACAGAAACACCAAGGAAGGCATCTTCAGATAGATCATAACCAACGCCAGCAGATGCGCTGAAACCATTGAAGTTGCGCTCAACATTCGTGCCATCAACTTCATAAGTCGTGCGTTCGTAGCGGGCGCCCAAGTCAACGTGCCATGCACCAGTGCGGTAATCTTTTACTGTATAGAAACCATACTGGTTGCTTGTTGTTGGTGGAACAAAAGCTTCCTCACCAACAGCAGAGAACTCGCGGTGGCGAATTTGAACGCCTGTTGTACCGCGCCAGTCACCAGACCAGTTTTCTACAAGATCAAGACGACCTTCCCAACCTTCGTTGGCGAATAGGGTGCCGATTTCATCACCTTCAAGCTCTTGGTGCTCATAGTCAGCATAACCGAAGCGAAGCTTCGCTTTTTTGAAGATGCCAAGGTTTGTATCAAGTTCACCAATCAGATCGAAGCGTGTTTGATCAAGGTCGATTGATACGAGTTCTTCTTCTTCCTCGCCTTCTTCCTCATCATGTTCTTCGCCTTCTTCCTCTTCATGTCCGTGGCCACCCGGTACACCGTATGTGCTATCAAGTTTACGTACGTTGAAGCCTAAGAAGCCGTTTTCAAACAGGAAGGAAAGTCCAACGGAACCACCTTTGGTTTCAGTAGCAGAGTTTTCAACTGTGCCGAATGCTTCTTCCTCTTCCTCGTGGCCTTCTTCTTCCTCTTCTTCTTCCATAGCACGAAGAAGTGCTGATTCAGCGAAGCCTGGGATGTCATAATCATCTGTGTCACGGTAAAGGCCGTCTGCGTGCAGAACAACTTTTGTGCCGCCGAAATCACCGAGTGTCAGATTAAAAGCACCAGTGAATTCATCGCCATTGTCTACAGTAGAGTGACCATAGCGGAATGCACCTTCAAAGCCGTCTTCAGGTGCAGCAACTGGAATACGACCGTCAAATACGTTGATGACACCACCAGCAGCTGAACTACCGAATTGAAGCATCGCAGTACCGCGAAGGATTTCGATGCGCTCAGCAAGAGCTGGTTCAACCGCTACAGCATGATCAGGGCTGGTTGAAGATGCATCAATAGAGCCGAGGCCTGAATCTAGAACGCGGATACGGTCACCGCCAAGGCCGCGAATGATCGGGCGGCTGGCGCCTGGGCCGAAGAACGTTGAAGAAATACCTGGCTGACGGCGTAGTGTTTCACCAATGGAACCATCAAGCTGACGGAGGATTTCATCCTTTTTCAAAATTGTTGTACCAAGAATTGTTTCGCCAAGCTTGCGGCCTTCATAGGCGCTTGAAACAACAATTTCCTCTAGCTGTTCTTCAAGAGGTGGTGCAGCGCGCTTTGTTGCAAGAGCGGCGCCTGAAACCAGTGTAGTTGACGCAAGAAGTGCAGCGATGCGCCCGCTGTTCCGGAGTATTTTATTAACTTTAGACATTTTAATTTCCTGTAATCCCTGTGGGTTGTTGTTCATTTGTATTAAGAGAACAACAGGGCGGGAGGAGCCCTGATTGCAGCGCTCTGCAAAGGCTCAGCAATAATCAGGCTGATTAAGGAAATAGGTTCTTTAGGCTGTGCGCCGCCATCTGGCAGAGCAAGCTGTGGTTCATTACTTATTAGGCCAAGGTCATCATTGTATGAAGCCGCTATCAAACACTCACCGTGTTGTGGATTGATTTCATGATCAATCGCATGAACGGCAGCAATTGATTGCGACAGTACAAAGCCAAATAGCGCAATAAGCCTTATATAATATGATGTTTTCTTAAGCGTAGGCACGCTTCAATCTCACTGTATTTAACCCAAATATAGCGCAGGTTGGCTACATTTCGGGCGTGGTTTCACAAAGGGGTTTCTTTATGAAAGTGAGAGTGGCGGTGCGCGCGCTTGAAGGTTTTCAGCTTGTGTAAATGCAATGCTGTCAACTTCAGTGGCAACGCTGAAAGTGTAGTGTACTTGCTCCTCTATAGAGAAGGAGGTCGGGGCACAGTCTAAATCATCAGCCTGCTTAACTGCCGCTGCGATAATACAAGGGTGCCCATCATGACTGTGTTCAGTTTCACCGTAAGCAGCAATGTGTGCTGTTGTGAAAATCTGAGCAAGCAGGAAGAAAACAGCGAACAACGAAGCAAGCCGGGTCTGTTTCAGCCCAGCCATAAAAGGCGCTTTTGTTTTTGCTCTAATGCCCACTTCAGTCTCTGTACACTATTGTTCAGATCGAATTCATCTTCGCCTACAGTATAATATAGCCTTGATCAAGAGCAAAGGGATGAACTGATCGTTATATTGTACAATTGTTTTATGATGATAAACGAAAGGTTTAGGGCGAAGAATAATGCTACAAGAATACTTGAGTATATCGTTTTTCCCTATATGTTCATCTGGGATAAATGCGGTGGGCATAGCTTTTTTGGGCGCCGCAGATAATCAAAACTTGGGAGAAAAGCCGAATGTTACGCAACATTCTTATGGTGGGTGCTACGCTCGCTCTCGTAAGCAGTTCTGCTGTTTATGCTGATGCGGTGAAGCAAACCAAGGGGAAGTATGAGGATAAATTCCGCCAGTTGGAAGAAATTCTACCAACCCCTAACGTGTACCGTAATGCCGCTGGTGAACCTGGCCATGCATATTGGCAGCAAAAGGTTGACTATGACATCAAGGCAAACCTTGATGAAGCAAAGCGCCGTATTACTGCGACAGAAGACATTACCTATACAAATAATTCGCCTGACACACTGAAGTATCTGTGGCTGCAGCTTGATCAAAATATTTTCAAGCCAGACAGTATTGCCAATATGGCAAACAACTTTGGTGGTATTGGCCGCCGCGGTCCTGCTGCGGCAGCTGGTGACGCTAGCCGTCCAGCTCGCCTGAGCCTTGGTGAACTTCGCCGTCAGCAGTATCTGACTGACAATGAAGTTGGTTATGATATCCAGGCTGTAACAGCAAACGGTAAGGCACTTAAGCACACAATCGTTGGCACGCTAATGCGTGTTGATCTGCCAACACCGCTTAAGCCGGGCAAAAGCACAGAGTTTACTGTGCAGTGGGCTTTCAATATTGTTGAAGAAGATGCTGTGTCAGCTCGTTCTGGTTACGAGCACTTCCCTGATGATGAGCGTGAAGGCGGTAATGATATCTTCCTTCTGGCTCAGTGGTTCCCACGTCTTGTTGCTTATACAGATTATGAAGCGTGGACAAACAAAGAGTTCCTTGGTCGCGGTGAATTCACACTTGAATTTGGTGACTATGAAGTGGAAATGACAGTTCCGGCTGATCATATCGTTTCCTCTACAGGTGTTCTTCAAAACCCGAAAGAAGTGTTGACTGCGGAGCAGCGCTCACGTCTTGAAGAAGCAAAAACTGCGAAACGTCCAGTATTTGTTGTGACAGCCGAAGAAGCGCTTGAGAACGAAAAAGAAGGTACAACAGATACAAAAACTTGGAAGTTTGAAGCTGAAAACGTACGTGATTTCGCGTGGGCTTCTTCTCGTAAGTTTATGTGGGATGCCAAAGGCTACCAGCAGGGCGGTAACGATATGCCGTTCGTTATGGCAATGTCTTTCTATCCGAAAGAAGGCGGTGACCTGTGGAAGAAATACTCAACAGAGTCAATCATCCACACAATGGAAGTTTATAGCCGTTTCTCTTTCGATTACCCAGATCCTGTAGCTCAGTCTGTAAACGGCCCTGTTGGTGGTATGGAATACCCAATGATCACCTTCAATGGTCCGCGTACAACACTTCAAGACGACGGTTCGCGCACATATTCTCTTGCCGAGAAGCGTTTTCTTATCGGTGTGGTAATTCACGAAGTTGGCCATAACTATTTCCCAATGATCGTGAACTCTGATGAGCGTCAGTGGACATGGATGGATGAAGGTTTGAACAGCTTCCTTGATGGTGTTGCTGGCCGTGAATGGGATCCAACTATTCCTTGGGGCGTTGAGCCACGCGATATTACTGGTTACATGAAGTCCAACACACAAGTGCCAATCATGACACAGTCTGATAGTGTGCTTCGTCTTGGCCCGAATGCTTATACAAAGCCAGCTGCTGCGCTTAACATTCTGCGTGAAACTATTCTTGGTCGCGAACTATTTGATTATGCGTTCAAAGAATACTCTATGCGCTGGAAGCATAAGCGCCCGACACCGTCTGATTTCTTCCGTACGATGGAAGAAGCTTCAGGTGTTGATCTGGACTGGTTCTGGCGTGGTTGGTTCTTCTCTACAGACCATGTAGATATCTCACTAGACCGTATCTACAAGATGCGTATGGATACTAAAGATCCAGATATCGATTATGCACGTCGCCGTGAAGAAGAGCATGCGAAACCAACATCACTTACGAACATCCGTAACAAAGAGGTTGGTAAAACATGGGTTGAGCTAAATCCTGATGTGAAAGACTTTCACGACGAAAATGATCGCTGGACAGTAACAAACCAGCAGCGCAACAAATACAATAGCTTCCTTAAAGGTCTGAAGCCTTGGGAGCGTAAAGTGTTTGACCGTGCTGTATCAGAAGACAAGAACTATTACGTTCTTGAGTTCTCTAACAAGGGTGGCCTTGTAATGCCGATTATTCTCGGTCTTACATATGCTGACGGTACAACAGAGAAGCAGTATATCCCTGCTGAAATCTGGCGCCGTACACCTGATGCGGTTAAGAAGCTGATTGTAACAGACAAAGATAAAGAGCTGGTACAAGTGGTTGTTGACCCTGATTGGGAAACTGCTGATACAGATGTGGAAAATAACCATTATCCACGTCGTATCGTTCCTTCACGTGTTGAAACATATAAGCGTAGCCGTAGCTCAAGCCTTGCAGGTCGTGACCTGATGCAGGAAGCTACAACAAAGCTTAAGAAGGACGAGAAGAAAGACGAAAAAACTTCTGAGAAAAAAGAAGGTGACGCAAGCTAATGCGCGTTTTTCTAGCATCAGTTTTGATGATTATTGTGGGGGTGCTGAGCGCCCCCACTTTTGCTCACCAGCAGAAAACAGCGATTTCTCGGGTTTTCTTTAACCCCCGCACCCAGAATATTGAAGTAGAACACCGTTTCTATATTCACGATGCGGAGCATGCTGTGAAACAGCTGTTTGACAGGAATGCAGATATCCTTAGCAAGGAAGAGACACGCTCCACCTTTGCTGATTATGTGGCGAAGACGTTTACTATAGCGGGCGCTGACGGCACAGTAATACCGCTTGAAGATGTTGGTTATGAAATGGATGGCCGATATTTTTGGGTATATCAGGAAGCAAAGCCGCAATCAGAATTGGCTGGACTTCTAGTGAAAAGTGATACGCTTAGGGAAGTTTGGCCTTCACAGATTAATACTGTGAATATCGAGGGTAATGGGGATATACAGACCGTTACGTTTGAAGGTGATGCCGAAGTTCTTGGTGTCGACTTTGACGGTAACTAAAAGCTAAAAAGGCCCGGCAATGACCGGGCCCTTTTATTATAAGCTCTTGAAGCTTTCCAGTTCTGATAATTGTTCTTCCATTTTTTTGAAGCGGCTCCCTGCAAGGCCATCAGCAATTTTTTTCATTACTGAATTTTCTGCAAGAAACTTACCGTATTTCCGTGAAGCGTATATCGCCGTAATAGATGCAGTGGTCGCCAAACCAATATTTACCCACAGCCAATCAGAAGGTAGATGGGGCATAATATCAGCGCCGAATATACCTTTAGCTACAACCAGTAAAATTGATACACCAATTATCGGGGATAAGCAGAATACACCAGTAATAAAACGTAGCTGAAACCGTTTTAGTTTTACTACTCTTTCCTGAAGTTCGGTTACCGGCGCGCTGAAATCAAACTTTGATATATGGGTTAACTGGTAAGCGCCTGCTATGATCATTACAATCCCGCCTATGTGAAGCAGAATAGCTGGAAACTTATAGCTACCGATAAAATCATCGGAACCAATAAAACTACCCATCAAAAACACTACAATCACGCCGAAGATGATATCAAACCATGGTTCAATCTGCAGGCCAAAGGCGCTTTTCTCCAGTTTTTCTTTCTTCAGGCTGCTAATAAGCTCTGCATTCAAACGCATGGATTTTTCTAACTGGGTGTTTTGTGCATCCCATGCTTTTTTCATATCATCCAGATCCATTTTTCTATCCTTATGCTGTTTGTTTTTCTTGTGCGTGCTGTTTCGCAAATTTTGTTTTCAACCGGTGTAGTTTGCTGGCAACGTTGCTGCTGCTGATGCCCAGTATCTCGGCTATTTCTGATTGATTGTTGCCTTCGAGATAAAGAATAACCAGCGCCCGATTAAGAGGTGTTTCTTGTTGTAATATTTGCTTCAGCAGATGATTTTGCTCGCTATTTTCAAAATTATCCGGAGCTGCGATTGATGAATGATCATCAATCGTTTCAGTAGCTTCTTTATGCTTTCGGTTTTTACGGTAATGCGAAACCGCCACATTGATAGCAATTCGCGTCATCCAGGTGCTGAGTTTATATTCTGGATCGTAACGGTTGGCAGATTTCCATACCGCGATGATCATTTCCTGCACCAGATCTTCTCTATCGTTGCTGTCGTGACAATATTGATGAGCAACCTTGAAAAGCAGGCCTTCGTTCGCTTCAATAACCTTGATGATATCTTGTTCGCTTAGCTGCACTGGTCATCTCATTGTTTTTGATATTTGACCTATTATTCGCGCAGTATGAAAAAAAATCACACGTGAGCCAAAAAATATCTCAAAAAAATACAATGCAGTAGGCTGATAGTAATTTAAAGAGCTGTGGCCATGGTGGTAACAGCCTTTTTGAAAGCATCAATTTCCAGCGCTAGAGCTTTCTCTCCAACGGTAATCTCAAGTGAACATTTGTTCGGGCCTTCGTATTCCCAAAAGCGATTGCCGAGCCAAACACCTGTTTCAGTTGCGGCTTTATCTCTTGCTACCTCTGCATTTTCAGCGCTGCAAGGAAGGTCAATATGAAACATATTGGTATGCGGTTCGTTTGGGCTGATCTTCAGGTTCGGAATATCTTGAAGGGCAGTAACCATTGCTTTTGCATGCTGAATGAACTCAGGCATTTGCTGAAGCCGTGTATCAAGAAGGCGAAGAGCATCACAAATCATTGGCCAAGGCTCTATCATCAAACCGCCAAGGCGGTGCTGCCAAATCTCTGCCTCTTTGATGAAGTCTTTATCACCAATCAGAACAGCCCCACCGATTGCGCCAATGTCTTTATAAAGCGAGACATAGATAGAACTAAAACCTTCTGCAATTTCAGCATAACTGCGATTCTGGTAATAATCGCGGCATGCCCAGATGCGAGCGCCGTCCATATGCAAGGGTAGGTTACATTCCCTCGCTTTTTTCTTAACAGCATTAAGTTCTTCCCAAGTTGGAAGCAAACTGCCGTTATGGCGTTGCGGTAGCTCAATGAATATACCAGCAGCAGCTGGGTTAAGTTGCTCATGAGAAACTGTTGATGTCCAGTCGCTGTATATTTCCGCTTGAAGACTGTGTGCCCGCTCATAGCCATCTGCTTCATGAAGCAAAAGGTGTGAAGTTGGGTGTAGTTGGATAGTATTATGGCCAGCGTGCTCGGCATAAATCCGCCCGGCAACGGCCTGAGCCATAGTGCCAGTAGGAAACCATAAGGCTGCTTCTTTACCGAATAGTTCTGCTATCTTTTGCTGTAATAAGTTTGCTGCATCACCGGAGGTGAAAAGCTCTTTATCAAAGCCATTCTGTTCCATAAAGGTTTGTATGGCGGCAAGCCTGGCCGGACCACTTTCCTGAGTATGTAGAGGAAAGCTGAGATTGTGGTCGCATTGTTCTTTGAGCGAAGCGGGCATAAGATTAACTGCTTAGATATGAATGTTTTTGTGAGTGGCTTCTTAAGGTTTAAGCGTCAATGCTACCAATCACAAGCATAACCCGGCGTACATCTGCCCTTGGAATGCGGATTTCCTTGTGGGGGTTATATTGCTGCAAAACTAGCTCGTCACTGTCCCAGCGTTTAAATTGTTTAATGAAACCGGCGTGGCTTGAGGTTTCTACCAACACATGGCGGCCAGCTCTTGGTTGTTTATGTGGGTGGATGTAAGCGATGTCCTGATTTGCGTATTTAGGCTGCATGGAATTACCTGTAACAAATACAGCAAACGCGCCGTGTACACCCTGGAGATCAGCAGGTCTGAATGTCCAGTCGATTGGTTGTTCTTCAATGATCATATTTCCGTCGTCACCACCTTGTGCTCTGCCGCGGATAGGCAGGTCCTTCATTTTGCCAAATAGGGCTTGTCTATTATCAATTTGATAACTGCGTTTAAGGCTTTTTTCAGGATCAATATGAATAACAGGATAGGATGTTTTAGGGGGCTGTTTCAGATACTGTTTCATCATATGTTCTCCTTTTGTTCTATTATCGCATAATAGTTGAAAAAGAAAACCGCAAAATTCGAAAAAGCCGTAAAAAAATATAGATTGGGAAAACAGAATTCTTGTTAACCTTTGATTGGTAAGGTTTTATGGGGGCGTATGATGTTTACCGTCGGTGGGGTATATGGGCGAACTGGTAGAGACACATTATGATCGTATGGCAGGGCTTTATGAAGCCTTGGCGCCTATGGTTATAGAGCTTGATGCAGATGATAATATTACGTTGGTTGTTGGAAAGGCGGGAATGCTTTTGAATGCCGACGAAAATGAATTGATGTCTTCTCATTTTGAAGAGCATCTTCATGAGAAGGACTTACCTATTTGGCGTTTGCTTCGCCACAAAATTACGCAAGTGAAACATATTGGCCCTTTACCGCTGCGTCTCAGGAACCCCGACGATAAAACACAGGCGTTTGAGGTTATTGTTGCGCGCTGCAATAGCGTTGCCGGTCGTTTGCATCTCTCTCTTACCCCGTATCAAGGTAAAATAAGCTTTGGTGAAAGCAGAAGGCCATCCAGTAACGCGGCGCGTAATTTCAGCAAAGACGATTTTTCCAAGCTTGCAAAAAAACTAACCGCCTACGGTGAGGCTTCGAGTGTTTCTGCAACAGAGGCATTGTTGCAGCTTGCTGGTGTTGAAGATGTTCAGGATAGCCCCGAAAGTAATTTAATGGCGCTTTATTCTCTCCTGCATAGTGCTGCTTCAGAGGAAATAGCCGCTGTTAAGCGAAAAGAAATGGCGGAAGAAGTAAGTAAAGAAAGGCCGTCACAGACTAAAGAAACTAATACTGAAGTTGGAATGAAGGCTGCAGTACGTGGTGCGTATCAGAAAACTGGTTCTGAAGTGAATTATGTTACTGTTGGCGGTGAAGATGGGATATCTGAGCAGGATGCAGTGAAGGCGGCAGTATATGCTATGAAAAAGGCAGCCACCTCGGGCGGTGTCAGGACTATGGAGGCCTTAACTGGAGGTTATGAAAAGCGTTTGGAAACGGTGCGTGGGCAACTGAAAGCTTTTAAAAAGATTGTCCTTCAGGAACGTTTTGAAATTGCCCTTCAGCCAATCGTTAATATTGCAGATGGTAGCCTGCATCACTTTGAGGCCCTGACAAGATTCGACAATGAATATTACAGCGGCACACCATATGACTTTATGCGCTTTGCTGAGGGAGTTGGCGTGATCCAGGAGTTTGACCTGGCCATGGTAATGAAGTGTGTTTCACTCCTTAAGCGCATGAAACGAATGGGGTATAATATTGGCGTGGCTGTAAACCTTTCTGGTCGATCTATACAGTCTCCTTCCTTTTTAAGGCATTTCTTTCGAATTCTGGAGGATTGTAGCGATATCAGAGATCTCCTGATGTTTGAACTAACTGAATCCAGTCAAATAGATGATCTTGAAACAACTAATAGCACACTGTCGCGTATAAGAGACTTCGGCCACAAAGTTGCACTTGATGATTTTGGTGCGGGTGCGGCTGGTATTCAGTACCTAAGGGTGCTGAAGGTTGATGTTGTGAAAATAGACGGTATTTACATTCGTAAAGGTATCGAAAACCAAGAAAATCGCTCTTTCCTTCGGTCAATGGCTGAGCTTTGTAACGGACTTGGCATCGAAACGGTTGGGGAGTGTGTTGAAAATGAAGAACAGCGCGATTTTTTGAGTGAGATCGGTATTACTTATGCTCAAGGTTGGCTTTACGGCAAGCCTCTGCCAGTGGATGAAGCGCTGAAAGCTATTCCTTCCCGATATACCTAATATAGTCTTTGGCATACATATTGCTTTTATTCTTGTGAGACGTGGTGACGAATTAATGATTGCCACACGGTAGCAAAGATAAAAGTGTACCTAAGTGTATGAATTATATTAATAAAATTGCTGGTTTCATGGTTAGGCTAAAAGGTGTGTCTTTGGCGTGTCTTCAGGCCTCGATAAGGCAATTTATGTTTATTTGGGTACAATCTGCCGCCTTTGCTGAATGTGAAGGAGAGATTTCATGAGCTTAAACGGTATCATCTCTACCTCGTTAACTGGTTTGTTCGCGAACCAGGCAGCATTGAAGGCGACATCTAATAATATTACGAACGTAAATACTCCCGGTTTTAACCGTGGGCAGGTGCAGCTTGAATCTCGTGTAAATAGCGGTCAAAGCTCGGGCGTGGACGTAAATGTTACTCGAGTGGTAGATGAATTTCTGGAAACAGCACTGAGAACTGCCACTTCAAATACATCTGAGTTTTCCGTTCAGAGCCAGTACCATGACCGTCTGCAAGGTATTCTCGGGGATCCAGCATCTGAATCATCGCTGTCGGCACGTATTGAAGATGTATTTTCATCGGTTGCTGATTTAGCGCTTAATCCCGCCGATGTATTACGTCGTCAGCAGACGATTTCTGAATTACAGAGTTTTCTTGATCAGTCGACAGCCATTGCGGAAGAAATCCAAAATCTAAGAAGTGATGCCAGTCAACAGCTCTCGGAAGATGTTGATAACATCAATGAACTGCTTCGTGAAATCCACGCAATTAACCCGCTTATTGCATCTCAGCAGGCACTTGGTGGTGATAGTTCAGGCTTGGAAGGTCAGCTATCCCAAGCGCTTAAAAGTCTTTCGGAGATGATTGATATCAGAGTTGATAGGCAGCCCAATGGTGCTGTCGTTGTAGCATCTGGTGATGGTTACCCTCTGGTAGACACAGGGCTTAATCAGCTTTCTTATAACCCTCCAGGTATTGTTAGTTCGGGTACAACTTTCCCTACTATCAATGTGCAGCGGGTGGACCCTGAAACGCTAGATCCTATCGCATCTGTGGTGGATTATACACCACATATCAAGAGTGGTGCGGTAAAAGGGGTACTTGATCTTCGTGATAAACAGCTACCAGATTTAGCTGATACACTTGGCGAGCTTTCGGGTAGGGTTGCTGATGAATTTAACGCAATACAGAACAGGTTCTCTGCTGTTCCTGCGCCTAATTCATTTACAGGGAAGGCTACCATTGTTGACGGTGGCCATCCAACTGGATTTACGGGGATTGTTACCTTTGCCGCTGTTGATGCCAATAACCAGCTTGTTGCATCAACAACAGTTGATTTTGATAGCGCACCGCCGGCTGATTTTAATGCCTTGATTACTCAGGTGAACACTGGTCTCGGAGGTGCTGCAACGCTCGCATTGAATGATGGTGTTCTAAGTTTTAACGGAGCTGGATCCAATGGTGTTGTGATTGCAGATGATGCTACAACGCCGTCGGACAGGGCTGGTCGTGGTTTTAGCCATTTCTTTGGTTTGAATGATCTAATCATTGCAGACCAGCCAGGTGTTTATGAAACAGGTCTGACAGGTGCAGAGGATCATAACCTTGTAGCTGGCGGAACGATTGATTTTCGTGTAACTGATGGTAACTCGCGTGAACTAACAACTATTTCGGTGCCTGTTACCGGTACATCCTATAATGATTTCATAACAGCGCTTAGCGATCCGACATCAGGATTAGGCAATTTCTATACATTCTCTCTTGATAGTAATGGCGCATTAGTTACAACGCCTGTGAACCCAAACCAGAATATCGAGTTTGAAATTACAAGTGATACAACTCAGATAGGCAACTCCGGCCTCAGTTTTTCACATGCTTTTGGTATCGATGAAGACAGCCGCGCAGATGCCGCCATTGGCCTTCAGGTAAAAGATGAAATTCAAAGTAATCCAATGCTTCTATCGCTTGGTGTGTTTGATGTATCAGGTTCAGTTGGGGATGTAGTTCTCACAAGTGGTGATCAACGGGGTGCCCTTGCATTCCAGAATATTGAAAACAAGCTGGTATCATTTGAGAGTGCTGGTGAGCTGACTGAAGCTTCTGTAACTTTATCTCAATATGTCGCACGTTTTCTAGGTAACGCTGGCCTTCAAGCCGCGCGCGCCAGCAATTTTGAAGAAGATAATCTGGCTCTGCAAAATGAGATCAGTACCCGGAATTCCAATATTTCCGGTGTGAACATCGATGAAGAGCTGTCGAATTTGATTGTGTATCAGAATGCATATCAGGCAGCAGCGAGAATTCTTTCCAGTGTTCAGGAGCTGTATGACTCGCTCCTGCAGGTGGTATAAGGAGTTAAACAATGGTTGGACGCGTATCCAGTTTTGGTCAACAGCAGCTACTTATTCAGGGGCTACAGCAGAACCAGCGAGATGTTTTTACGGCTCAACGGCAAATTACCACTGGCAAAGAAACGAATGAATATAGAGGATTAGCCGGTGAAACGGGTACAGTGCTTGGCGCCCGTTCTACGCTCTCGAGAGTGGAAACTTACCAGCAAACCATTGACACAGTTGGCGGGAAGTTGGATGCCAACGACGTGCAGCTTGGTGCCGCTATTGAAAGTGTAGAAGGCCTGCTTGATCAAATCAGATTAACGATTGCTAACAATCAGGCTGCTGGTTTTACTGAGCAGTTAGAGACGACATTCTCTTTTGTGGCAAATGGGCTAAATACCAACATTGACGGCACCTTCTTGTTTTCTGGTGCTGAAACAGGGACACAGCCTGTTAATGTTACGAGTATTCAAGATTTTGTAGCGCTTAAGGATGGCGGCGGCACAACTGCTGATGCCTTTGATAATGCTCCTATTGCATTTCAGGCGCGTATTGCAGATGGTGTAGAGCTTGAATTTGGTGTGTTAGCCAGCGAAATTGGTACGGATATTTTCGAACAGATCGAAGCTCTTTACAGGGCAGATCAGACGACCCCTTTTGAAGGTGAGTTAACAGACGCACAGCGTACGTTCCTTTCTGGGCAGATTGCATCTATTGAAGCTGCGATTGATGGCGTACGTCAGCATCAGGTGGATAATGGGCTAGGGCAGGAGCGCATCAAAGTGCTTGATGAGCAGCACAGGGATACAGCTATCTTCCTTGAAACATTTATTGCCGATATCGAAGATGTTGATATTGCAGAAGCTGTAACGCGTCTTAATAATGATCAGGTGGCGCTACAGGCTTCTTATCAGTCAATTGGATCACTTTCTCAGTTATCGCTTCTGAACTTCCTCTAATTAGTTGAAATTCCATTCAGCGTGGCTACATTGGCGTTGGTTGCTGAATGGAGTGTGAGCTGATGACAATTTCCCCGGAAGATTTTCGGCAGGGTATGCGCCGCCTTGGCGGAGCTGTAAATATCGTAACAACCGCACATAATGATGTATTTGCTGGGCTTACCGCAACGGCTGTGACCTCGCTTTCCGCTGAACCTCCACGTTTGTTGGCTTGTATTAACCAAGCTGGCGCGACTTATGAGGCTATATCCAAGGGGCGCTGCCTCAGCGTTAATGTGCTTGGGGCAAAGCATAAAGAGCTTGCAATGAAATTTGCCGGGCTTGATGGCAGCCCGGAAACGGATCGTTTTTCGGAAGGAGAATGGTCTGTAGGGTGTGGAGGGGCGCCTCTGCTTAAAGATGCGCTTGTGAGCTTTGACTGCGTTGTAGATAATATCATGGATGTTGGCAGCCACGGCATTGTTATAGGGCTTATTCAGAATGTGGTTTTGAACGATACCTCTGTTAAAGACCCTTTGTGTTATCTTGACGGCGAATGGACCACGATGGTTCCCGTGGAATAACATTTTTCCTCGATTTTCTCTTTCATATCTCTCTTTTGTAGCCTTTCGGTTAAGGCGGCTAAATCAATATGTTGACTCTCGGAATCTCCGCGAATCGATATCTTGTGTTTGATGTGCGACTCGTGAACTTTCTTAGAGTCGAATCGAATAAAGTGTTGATTCTTTGTTAAGATTCCGTATTCTTAGGCTCAAGATTGGTCAGGCAAATGTACCGAGTCGCATAAAAAATAAGGCCGGACAGCCCTAAGGGAGATGACGGGTGGTCAGTAAAGAACTGCAAGATCTATTGATGCTTGCTCGGGAGAAATCTTCCGATGCACGTAATAGGCTTGTGGAGAATATTACAGACCTCTTCCTTACCGATCATGGGCGCTTAAGTGAACACGAGCGCGCTCTTATGTCGGATATCCTTGGTAAACTTGTTACTCAGGTTGAGAAGGATATCCGCAAAGAGCTGGTAAATGCGCTTACCGTTACCGGTATTGAATTACCAGATATTGTTACCATCCTTGCCAGTGATGAAATCGAGATTGCAAGACCTCTTCTTGAAAAGAGTGTGTTGTTGAAAGATCCTGATCTCATTGAAATTATTCGCATGCGTACAGATGAACACCGGATGGCAATTGCCATGCGTGAAGATGTATCTGAAACCGTAAGTAATGCGCTTGTAGAATACGGGAGCGAGGATGTTGTTGAAATGCTTCTGAATAATCATGACAGCACATTGTCAAAACGCGCTATGGAGTATTTGGTTGCCGAAAGCCGCCGAGTAGATCGTTTTCAAGAGCCACTTCTTGGGCGTACTGATCTTCCGGATGATTTGGCTTACCGCATGTACTGGTGGGTATCTGCAGCTCTGCGGAAACAAATCTTGAATGATTATGCAGTAGACCCAGTGATTTTCGAACAAGCAGTGAAGCGAGCCGCGAATAGCGCCATTATTGATCAAGGTGATGATCAAGGCGCTTATGTACGCGCGCAGCGTCTGGTTCGCAAAATGATGGAAAACGGAGAGCTTACAGTTCAGTTTCTTATCAATGCGCTTAGGCAACAACGTGTAGCAATTTTTGTGGCAGGTATGGCTGAGCTAAGTGGTGTTAATTTCCGTACATCATGGCGTATTTTTTCCGACAAAGGTGGTGAAAGTTTTGCGATTCTTGCCAAGGCTGTTGGCGTGGACCGTAACCAATTCACATCCATATACTTGCTTGTCGTTCAGGCCCGAGAGGGGGGGGCTGTGAAATCCCCTGGGGTTCTAAAAGATATATTGGCACTCTTTGATAAAATTACTGAAGCAAATGCCAAAGGTGCTTTGCAGGTTTGGCAGCGTGATAGTGCCTATCAGGAAGCTATCGAAGAATTAGAAAAAGTGGGGTAGCGAAGCGAGTATGGGGCTCGCTGAGCAGGGAACAAAATGGCGGAAAAACCTTTTCATGATCAGAAGATCGTAGACCTAGCAAACCATAGGGTTGATGCTGCAGATGGTGCTTTTGGTGCATCTATAAAACGCGGGCAGGAACATACCTTAGCGGCGAACGAGCAGGTGATGGACCTGTTGAGCCATATTCTGGTTGATGAAAGCTTGCCATTTTATGTAACCGCGCTCGACGGTACGGTTCTTCAGGTTAATGATTTTTATAAAAAGCTTGATGAAGCGCTTCGGGATGTAAGCTTAGCACCGGGGCAGGTAGAGCATGTTGGTAAATATGCGGTTCCTTCCTTAAAGCCTGTTATTGAAGATGTGCTGGCGAGTGATACAACAGTGCGTTCTGAAGAAGTTGTGCATATTAATGGCCGTGAGCGTGTGTTCCTTGGTCGGCATTCTCCTATTCGTAATGAACGTAAAGAAATTATTGCAGTTGCAGGCACTTACGAAGATGTAACCGTTCAAGTGCGAGGCATAGAAGAGGCGAATAAAACACAGGCGCGCTTTCAGGATTTTGCCCGAGCTAGTTCTGACTGGTTTTTTGAATGTGATGATAATATGCGCATTCGCTCACTCTCTGATCGTTTCACAGCGATTGTGGGGCAACCAGCGAGCTTGTTTGTGGGTTCAAAGTTTGAACAGTTCGGCCGTCTGGGCGAAAACCTTGATGGCCGCATTGACGGGCCTAAGGCTATTCAGTCACGCAAGCCGTTTCGAGAGCAGTTGTTCATTATCAATGAACCAAATGGATCGGAACTGAAGTTCCATCTTTCAGCTGTTCCTGTATTTGACCGGACAACCGGTGATTTCAGTGGTTACCGCGGTGTTGGGATGGATGTTACCAGCCGCTATGAACAGGTTGAAGAAGCGCGAGGCATTCGTGAAAACCTGGAAAGCCTGCTGGCGGAATTAACACGTAAAAATATGGCCCTTGATATCGCAAGCGAACAGGCAACAAGTGCACTACGCGCGAAGAATGAATTCCTTGCTGCTATGAGCCATGAGCTTAGAACGCCACTTAATGCGATTATCGGTTTTGCTGAAGCGTTTGAACAGCAAACCTTTGGAAAGCTTGATGAAGCTTATATTGGTTATGCCAAAGATATCAGGAAATCTGGACAGCACCTTTTGGGGCTTATTAACGATATTCTTGATGTTGCTGTTATTGAAAGCGGTGGTTTATCGCTGAAGATCGATGATCTTTCGCTTGATGTACTTATTGAAAAAGCTGTTCATATGAACATGGAAGCAGCGCGCCAGAAGGGGCTGAATATTGATGCTCTTGAGGTTGTTACAGAGGCTGTTGTACGGGCAGATGATCGCCGCTTGACCCAGATTATGGTGAACCTGCTTTCCAATGCTGTGAAGTTCACGAAAGAAGGTGGCTCAATTGGTATTAGCTTGTCTGAGGATAGCATTAAGAAGCAGGTTGATATTACGGTGTGGGATACTGGTATTGGTATTTCAGCAAGCAACCTGGCGCATGTATTTGAAAAGTTCCATCAGGTGAAAGACCATATTTATTCACGCTCTCAAGAAGGGACCGGCCTTGGCCTTCATATCTCTCGAGAGCTGGCACGTAAAATGGGTGGTGACCTGACAGTTGTTAGTGTGGAGGGCGAGGGGAGCCGTTTCACAGTAACTGTACCACTTGCTGATGGTGTATCTGTCGATGATCTGGACTTTATCTAAGAATTAAAAAAGCCCAAAAGGGCATTCCCTATAAAGGGACGGGAGCAGGCCTCTGTGAGATATCACGGAGGCCTGTTATTTTTATGCTGTTTTAAGGTCAGCCTTTTTAAGGCAGTAGATGCCCGGCAGACCACATGCGATAAATATAATTATTACTGCTACTGCATAGCCGCCAATATCACCTGCGCTTTGTTCATAACCAGGCAGGAAGAAGCTATTAATGCTGCCGCTGGCGTTTATGAGAGTGTGAGCAATGATAGGTATCCAGATATTGCGGGTGTAGGCTGCAATTCCTGCAAAACATATACCGAAGATGGTAGCATAGATAACCTGAGCTACGGTATCCACGAGAGGTGCTTCTGTTAGATTGAGAAAGTGCAGGATCCCGAATATCCCAGCTTGCACCAGTGCTGCTTTAAAGAGCCCTGAACGGGTATCCGCCCAGGCATTAAAAAGCAGGAAGAAACAGAAACTACGTAAAAGTGTTTCTTCAAAAAGGCCAGTTGAGAAATTCCCAAATACCCACCCTGCAATACTCGTGGTGCTGAATTCCAGAACGCTAAATTCAACGGAGGCTAGGTTTAGTAAACAAACAAGCGCCGTTGGGATGATAGCCAGAAGCCAGTACCTGAACTGGCGGTCGGTTGGTTTGGTGAACCATGCATCTCGAAGCCAATTTAGCTTGAATAGTGTGATAATGATGGTGATGGCTATAAAATACCGAAGGATAGCCTTGGTGATATCCTGATCAATTCCCATGTTGCCGAACAGTTTCGGAATAAAAAGCAGAGAGAGGATGGATACGGTGATGCCAGTTACAGAGCTGATCACCGGATGTGATTTTAATGTATGTTTAAGGTTCATTTTCGCTAGTCGTATATATGTTTATGTTATGCAGGCTCATTGCCATACATCTACATATAAGACTTTTATTATTGTTTTGCGATAATTATTTTATGTTAATTGGCAAATTGCTCAGTAAAGATGCGTTCTGCGAGAGTGTGTTCCGCATCAAAGAGAAGGTTCAGCTTGGTTTGCCTGTCTTCTTCAATGATTACGTGGCGTACATCCCGCACTTCATGCATATCTGCCACAGCAGATACAGGGCGTTTCTGTGGTTGATTGATTGTAAGTTCAACAGAAACGTGGTGTGGAAGCAAGGCCCCACGCCAGCGGCGTGGCCTGAAGGCAGAAATTGGAGTAAGTGCCAAAAGATCAGAGCCCAGCGGAATAATGGGACCATGAGCAGAAAGGTTGTAAGCCGTACTGCCCGCAGGGGTGGCGACAAGAACCCCATCGCCAACTAGCTCGGGAAGACGTACCTTACCGTCAATGGCAACACGTATATTCGCTGCTTGCCGTGTTTCCCTAAGAAGGGAAATTTCATTGATTGCAAGATGTTCAATAACTTCACCATCACAGGTGGTTGCCCGCATTTTAAGGGGATGCAAGGTGAACTGATCTGCCTTTGAGATACGGTCGATAAGGTCTTCTTCAGAATATTCATTCATCAGAAAGCCAACTGTTCCTTTATTCATCCCGAAAATTGGTATATCGCGGCCCATAAATGCATGAAGGGTTTGCAGCATAAAACCATCACCACCGAGGGCGATAATAACGTCAGCCTCACGGGTGCTTACCGCGCGAAACCTGCTACGCAGTGCTTTCGCCGCATTTGTTGCTTCACCAAACTCGCTCGCAATAATCGCGATTTTCATACATCCAACCCCTTACGAATTGGTCATTACTATAGGTCAAAATCTCTTATGTGCGAGAAGTATTTCCATGCAGAGCAGGAAACAGCGAAGAAAGCTGTTGTGCTTAGCCTTCAGGTACGTATCCTCATACCTCTATGGGGATTTAATCTAAATCAAATTTTGTGTGACCATGGCTAAAACATTTCTATTGATATCGTTTTTTCTCTGTAGCTTAAAGCTATCTGCCCAAGAGCAGATGCCCAATGGTTTTGTAGACATAAGTAATGCAGTTCCAACTATTCAGGTGGAAGCGCGTTATGCAGGTTTTGATAATTTTGTGGGGCAACCGATAGATGGTTATGATGCGCATAAAGTTATTGTATCTCAAGAAGTTGCTCTAGCATTAAAAGCTGTGCAGGCTGAGTTGGTACCGCAAGGCATGTCGCTTAAAATATATGATGGATACAGGCCACAGCGTGCTGTGGACCATTTTGTAAGGTGGGCGCAGGATGAAAACGATACGCTTAACAAGCATAAATTTTACCCAGCTGTGCCTAAGTCAAAATTGTTTGAGCTTGGTTATATAGCTGCACGTTCTGGGCATAGTAGAGGCGGGTCAGTGGATGTAACTATTGTACAGGTAACTCATGATGTGTGGGTTGATCTGGATATGGGGAGTTCCTGGGACTTATTTGACCCGAAATCACACCCGTCTTCTGATGAGGTGTCTGAAACAGCTCGGCAAAATAGACAAAAACTGGCAAACCTAATGATAAAATATGGGTTTAAACCCTATGCGGAAGAATGGTGGCACTTTACACTGAAAGCTGAGCCGTACCCCGAAACCTATTTTAATTTCCCTATTAAATAGAGAGCTCTAGCCACCGGTCTGGCTCATGTGCCGGCCAACTTTACCAACCATTTTGCCATCTGACATAGCAAAATCATGGGCACGTGGTTTGTTGCCGGTTGCCTTGTTCAGGCATTCAGCCAGAGCATCGTCAGCGTTTCCACCTCTAAGCGCTGCACGCAGGTCAACATGATCATCCTGTCCAAGGCACATGTATATGCGCCCTGTGCAGGTCACTCGCATGCGGTTGCAGCCATCGCAGAAATTGTTGGTAAGTGGTGTAATCAACCCAAGCTTGGTGTTTGTATCATCTACCTTAAAATATCGCGCAGGACCACCAGTATGATAGCTGGAAGGTGCAAGAGTGAACGTTTTCTCCAGGTCATCCTTCACCTTGGAGAGCGGGAGATATGTATCTTCCCGAGCATCGGCAACATCACCGAGGGGCATGGTTTCAATCAGTGTGAGATCAACACCCTTTTCAGTGGCCCATTTGAGAAGAGCTGGAAGCTCATCTTCGTTTTTACCGCGCATGGCAACTGTGTTGATTTTCACACGAAGGCCAGCTTTTATTGCTGCATCAATACCTTTCAAAACTTGCTCAAGCTGATCGCGCCGAGCGGTTTTTTTGAAAGTTTCTCTATCAAGCGTATCAAGTGAAATATTCACTCTGCGTACCCCTGCGTCATAGAGAGCATCAGCCATTAAAGGTAATTGAGTGCCATTGGTGGTGAGAGTTATCTCGTCCAACTCGCCAGCTTTAACCTTGTCGCCAAGTGCTTTAATCAGCCACATAATGTTTTTACGTACGAGGGGCTCACCGCCTGTAAGTCGAATACGCTTCACACCACGTTCGATAAAAGCTTCAGAGACCTTGAGCATTTCTTCCAGTGTCAGCACATCCTGTTTTGGCAAGAAGACCATATCCTCTGCCATACAGTATGTGCACCTCAGGTCACACCTATCTGTTACCGATAGGCGTAAATAGGTGATAACCCGGCCAAATTGATCGGTAAGCCTGTTTGTGCTGTTTGAATTACTTTGAAGTCCTGACATGGCGCTAAAGTGGCGATGAGCATCCGTTTCGTCAAGTCATAGCTGCGTGATTAAAAGAATTACCCTTCATCATCCAACAAAGAGCCGAGAGTTTCATCAATAGCCTGAAAGGCTTTGGCGTTGGCCGCGAAAGATTGTTCTTCGGCTCGTAGATCAGCAAACTGCTGGATAAGAGAACCAACAGAAGCGCCGGAAAGGTTGGCGTTATTAACTGCTTGTGCAGTAGTGGGTGCTTCCGTGCTTGTGTTCTCAGTCGGTGAGCTTTCGACGGCATCCGAAAAAGAAGAGGAGACTGCACTGGTGCTGCTCAGAATATCGCGCGCGATCTCTGTCGCGCGGCGTTCTGCCTGCAGTAACCCATTCTGTGCTGTATTCAGTGCTTTGATCATGAAGTTGTTATCTCACTTTTCCGAGTTTCCATTATATGGTCGCATCTGAAAATCACGTAAAGATTTATGTACAATTTTATGTAATGCGCTATTTGACGTAAAAATACGCATGAAAGATGGAGCGAACGATGCAGCTTGATGTGGTGATAGATGTTGTCTGCCCTTGGTGTTATCTGGGAAAGCGTCAGCTTGATAAAGCAATGGAAATGCGTCCTGGGGTAATAACTGATCTCAGGTATCGTCCTTATCAACTAGGCCCGGATACACCGCCTGAAGGTGTTGACCGTGCGGAATATTATGCGAAGAAATTTGGTGATAGTCCCCAACTGAAAGCAGGGCGTGAGCATCTGCTGAAAGTTGGAGAAACTCTGGGTATTACGTTCGATTTTGAAAGTAAATGCACCATTGGTAATACGCTTGATGCTCACAGACTTATCCGCTGGGCTTACTCGTCAGGGGTGCAGGCTGAAGTGGCGGACCGTATCATGCAGCTCTATTTCGAAGAATGTCAGTTCATTGGTGATCGTGAGCTTTTGGTATCGGTAGCCGTTGAAAAAGGGATGGACGGTACGCTTGTTACTGATCTTTTGGCATCAGATAAAGATATCGCCGAAGTAAAAGGTGAAGTTCAGGCTGCGCAGCAAATGGGTGTTACTGGTGTGCCTATGTTTATCTTTGACAACAAAGCAGGTGTTTCAGGGGCACAGGAAGCAAATGTGCTTGCGGGTGTTATTGATAAATTGCAGGCAGAAAAACGGGCCTAATGAAATGAAGAGACGGCTCCGGGGCAGAGCCGTCTCAAAAGCCCGCAACTAAGCAGAGACATCACTGGGCGTTTGACCATAGGGAACGTCAAACAGGGAATGTGATGAGTTGCGGTGCTCCCTTATTTTAGAATTTGAAGATCAGGCCTGTTTTAGCAGCCCAGCCACTGGTGTCGTTACCATATGTTGTGTAGTCACCGCTCAGGCGCAGGCTTACGTTTTCGTTGATGGCACGTTCATAACCACCACCAAAGCGCCAACCGCCATCGTTAAAGGCATTGTTTTCACCTGTTGGATTGAAGCGAGTTCTTGCATAGCCTGCTTTACCGTAAATAAGGTTAGCACCATCATCACCGAAAGCTGTACCAAGTGTTAGAGATGTGCTCCATTCATACTTGGTTGTGATACCCGCCGCATTGTTATTATAGCCAGTGTCACCAAGTGTACCTTCAAGGCCAACTACAAGGCCGTTATCCATCTGGCTTCTGAAACCAAGGATGCCACCATAATAGAGGCTACGGTCGCGCTTAACGTCACCACTGCGTTTCGTTAAATCAAGTCCGGCTTCAATACCGCCATATAGACCGTCAAATTTTTTGTCGTCGTCAGCTTGTGCCGCGTCCGCTAAACCAAAAGAAACTACTGCTGCTGTCAAAATTGTTTTTGTAAATTTCATTATGTCCTCCTCAGGTACATCTTTGTTGGCCACATAATCGTTCGGCCTCGATGAATTTAAATATCAGGGGGGACTAGGGCAGAGATTGGGACGGAAATTGACGATATAAAGAAAGATTAGGGCAAATTGGGGCATTTTGCTGAACATCTGTTCAGAAATAGAAAAAGCGCCACATAGGCGCCTTATTCCGTGAAATATTATGCCACAGCTATCTGTGATAGCTTCTTGGTAAGTGCTGATACAGTTTTCAGTCGCAGCCCAATCTTATCCATTTTGCTGTAATACACCAGTTTATGGTCAGGTCTTACTTTCGCAGTGTTACCAGTGCCGGAAATGAATTGGATAAGCCCCGCAGGGTTGGCGAATTTATCATCCCTGAAACTGATCACCACACCTTTTGGCCCAGCCTCAAGTTTTTCAATGCCAGCACGTTTTGAATGGCCTTTGATAATCATAATATGCGCGAGTTGTTTCACTTCATTTGGCAGCGGGCCGAAGCGGTCAATCAGTTCAGCACAGTAAGCGTCTATATCCTCGCGGCTATCAAGGTCAGCCAAACGGCGGTAAAGGGCCATTCGCTGTGTAAGGTCGGGCACATAGCTTTCCGGGATCATCACTGTTGCGCCGAGATTAATGGTTGGTGACCACTCGGTGTCTTCAAATTCTTCGCCGCCACCAGCACGTGCTTCTGCAACAGCTTCTTCAAGCATTTTCTGGTAAAGCTCTACGCCCACTTCTTTTACGTGGCCTGATTGCTGGTCCCCGAGCAAATTACCAGCACCGCGAATATCCATGTCGTGACTCGCGATGGTGAAACCAGCGCCAAGTGTATCAAGTGTAGAAAGTACCTGAAGGCGCTTATCCGCGCTGTCAGTAAGCTTTCTGCCTGCTTTGGTGGTTAGGTATGCGTAAGCGCGGGTTTTAGAGCGACCCACACGACCACGCAGCTGGTAAAGTTGTGCAAGACCAAACATGTCAGCACGGTGCACCACCATTGTGTTGGCGGTGGGAATATCAATGCCAGATTCAATGATTGTAGTACTGAGAAGCACATCGTAACGCCCTTCATAGAAGGCAGTCATCACGTCCTCCATTGTGGAAGGTGTCATTTGCCCATGGGCAACGATGAACTTAATCTCTGGCACGTAGTCTCTAAGGAACTGTGCGATCTCTTCAAGGTCGCTGATACGCGGGCACACATAGAAACTTTGTCCACCACGGTAATGTTCCCTCAGAAGTGCTTCTCGGATTACGACCTGATCAAACGGTGTTACGAACGTACGAACAGCCAATCGGTCAACAGGTGGTGTGGCAATGATCGATAGATCGCGAATGCCAGACATTGCCATTTGTAGCGTACGAGGTATTGGAGTTGCGGTAAGTGTTAGCACATGTACGTTGGTTTTCAGCTCTTTGAGCTTTTCTTTGTGGCCCACCCCGAAATGCTGTTCTTCATCAACAATCAGAAGTCCAAGGTCCCGGAATTCAACACCTTTCGCGAGAAGGGCATGTGTACCGATTACAATATCAATCGTACCGTTCCGCATTTCATCTTTGGTCGCTTTGACATTTTTTGAACTAACGAGGCGCGAGAGCTGACCGATTCGGATAGGAAGGCCTTTAAAGCGTTCTGTGAAATTAAGAAAATGCTGGCGTGCGAGTAAGGTGGTTGGTGCAACCACGGCCACCTGGTGTCCTGCCATCACGGCAAGGAAGGCAGCCCTGAGAGCAACTTCTGTTTTACCGAAGCCCACATCACCACACACAAGGCGGTCCATTGGTCTGCCGGAGGCTAGATCAGCGGCTACATCACCAATGGCACGAAGCTGATCATCGGTTTCTGTATATGGGAAGCGGGAACAGAATTCTTCGTAAATTCCCTCTGGTGTTGGAATACGCTGGCCTTCACGCATTTCCCGCTGCGCAGCAAGCTTAATAAGCTGCTCGGCTGCCAAGCGGATGCGTTCCTTCATTTTGGCTTTGCGGGCCTGCCACGCTACACCGCCAAGCTTATCCAGTTGCCCGCCAGATTCTTCACTACCGAAGCGAGAGAGAATTTCAATGTTTTCTACAGGTACGTAAAGTTTATCGCCGCCATGATAGCTTAGAAGAAGGCAATCATGCGCTGCGCCTGAAACCTGAACTGTCTCCAGCCCCTCAAACTTACCAATACCGTGGCTTGTGTGAACCACCAAATCACCGGGATTAAGGGCAGAAGCTTCTTTGAGGAAGTTATCAGCACGCTTGTTCTTGCGAGATTTACGAACAAGGCGATCACCCAGTACATCCTGCTCTGAAATAATGGCAAGATCGCCGGTTTCAAAGCCCGTTTCGAGCGGTAGTACGGTAACAGCGATACCTACCTTATTGGCTGTGCGAATATCTTCCCATGTGTCGGCGATGCCAACGGGGGATAGATCGTGGTCTTCAAGCACTGTTTTCATACGGTCTGCGGAACCAGCCGAATAACAGGCGAACACAACACGCTTGTCAGCTTTTCTAAGGTCTACAACATGGTCGCGTACGGCATCATAAACGTTGATTTCTTTGTTGTTGCGTTCGGGGCCAAAATTGCGGCCTGCTTTTGCGCTATAATCTACAACATCAATATTTTCTGGCTCAGTGAAGGGGGAAAGACGGCGAACGTTCTGTTCTTCCAGTGCGCTTTTCCATTCATCCTCGCTCAGATAAAGGCTGACAACCGGAACAGGCTTATAGGGCGGTGTGGATGTATCCTTATTGCTTTGCTGGATTTCCCACGCCTCTTTCCGTGCGCCGAAATAATCTTCTAGGGCGGTAAAGCGTTCACCAGCGGCTTCATCCGCTTGGTGGTCAAGAGATAGAACCGGATTATCAATATAATCAAACAAGGTTTCCATACCGTCATGAAAGAACGGTAACCAATGTTCTGCGCCTTGGTGCTTACGGCCTTCACTGATTGCTTCATAAAGCAGATCTTCACCTTTGGCGGGGCCGAACGTATTTACATAATTCCGGCGGAAGCGCGTGATGCCTTCTTCAGATAGGGAAAATTCGCTGGCAGGCTTCAGGTGCAAGATTTTTGATTTGCCCGTGGTGCGCTGATCAAGCGGATCAAAACGGCGAATGGTATCCAGTTCGTCTCCGAAGAAATCCAGCCTGATTGGTTCTTTGTATGCCGGCGGATAAATATCAATCAAACCGCCGCGCACAGCAAATTCGCCCGGTTCCATCACCTGGCTTGAACGATTATAGCCGTTTGATGCCAGAAAATCTGTGAGCGCGGCCATATCAACCGTATCGCCCGGTTCTGCATGGAAGGTAGCTTCCTTCACCGCCTTCATCGGAGCAACACGCTGAAGGATGGCATTCACAGTAGTTAGAACAAGCCTTGGCGCTTTTAGCCGTTTCACTGAAAGGCGCGAAAGAGCTGCCATACGCTTGGAAACAATATCAGGCTGCGGGCTTACCCGGTCATAAGGCAAACAGTCCCATGCTGGAAAATCGATAACATCAAGAGAAGGGGCAAAGAACTTTACAGCGCCCTTGAGGTTCGCAAGCCTGCTGTCATCCCGCGCAATATGCAGGAGAGGGCGTTTGCTATCTGCAAAAGCACGCTCGCAGGCGGTGGCAAGCAGCATGGCGTCATAGCCGCTTGGCACGCTAGAAGCTGTTAAAGGTAAATCTTCGCTGACAAATTTATCGAAAAGCATGGTTTGTTATTATTCTTAAAGAAAAGGGAAGTGCTTATTTGGCTTTCAATGTCATAAAATCAAGCTTCTGGATGCGAGCCATCATTTCATCATCGAATTTTTCAGGCACATTTTCACCATTTGTAACCCAGCCAAGGATTTCCTGATCATTTTCCTCAAATAAGCTTTCGAACCAAATGATGTCTTCGAGCGTGAAACCCTTAATATTAGCTTCCACGAAATTCCCAAAAATCAGATCAAGCTCTTTGATGCCGCGGTGCCATGCCCGGAATAAAAGGCGGCGCTTGCGGTCTTCAAGGTTGATTTCCTTGTGTGGGTTATATGTCAGATCAGTCATTTTTACTTGGCCCTTAAAGCTACCCATTGGCGGGGCGCACACCATAAGCTATGGTCACACATCATTAAAGGGGATTCTTCGAAGTTGATGAGGGTTTATGCGTCCTGCACTGTTAAATGAGTATTTTGCGGATATTGAACGTTTGCCGGGGATTGGGCCGCGCAGCAAGCTGGCGTTTGAACGGTTAGCAGGCGGGCGCACTGTTGACCTTCTGTTTCATATGCCTTCGGGCCTTGTTGATAGGCAGTACCGGCCCAAAGTGGCAGAAGCTGCACCGGGTTCCCTTGTTACGCTTGAGGTAACGGTTCATGAACACCGGCCCGGGCCAAACCGCAGGGTACCATACCGCGTAGTGTGTAGTGATGATACGGCAGAGCTAACACTCGTGTTCTTTAACCCTCGTGCTGATTGGTTGAAGAAGCAGTTGCCTGAAGGTGAGAAACGGATCATCAGCGGCAAGCTGGAGCATTATAACGGCAAAGCGCAAATCACTCATCCTGATTATATGGTGGACCCGAGCAGCCCAGAGGATATGCCACTTCTTGAAACCATCTATCCGCTTACGGCTGGTGTTTCAGGGAAAGTGTTAAGGAAAGCGATCGCGGGTGCGGTGGCAAGTGTGCCTGAACTTCCTGAATGGCATGATGAAAGCCTTATGAAGCGTGAAGACTGGCCTGATTTTATGACAGCGCTCGAGCGTATGCATAAACCCGAGCACGCAGATGATCTGGAACCATCCAGTGATTTTAAGCGCCGATTGGCAGCCGATGAACTGCTTGCTACTCAGCTCGCGCTTGCCATTGTGCGGGAACGTACCCGCAAGAAACGAGGCCGTGTGCTGAAGGGCGACGGTAGTATCCGTAAGAAACTGTTTGAGGTGCTGCCCTATGAACTAACGGGGGATCAGCAAAAAGCCCTGTCTGAGATTATCCATGATCTGGAAAGTGAACGTGCCATGCTCCGGCTCGTGCAGGGGGATGTAGGCAGCGGTAAAACCGTTGTGGCGCTACTTGCGATGGCCGCGGCCACAGAAGCGGGTGTGCAGTCTGCCATATTAGCGCCAACAGAAATCCTCGCGAACCAGCACTTAGAAACGATCAGTGAGTTCGCTGATAAAGTGGGACTAAAAATTGCTCTGCTTACGGGCCGGGTGAAAGGCAAACCGAGAAAAGCACTTCTCGAAGCGCTTGCGAACGGTGAGATTGATATCCTTATCGGCACCCATGCTATCATTCAGGATGATGTCGTGTTTAAGGATTTGGGGCTCGCGATTATTGATGAACAGCACAGGTTTGGCGTGCAGCAGCGCCTTGCTTTGGCTGCAAAAGCAGAACGCGGAGTTGATGTGCTGGGTATGACGGCAACCCCGATACCGCGCACACTTACGCTTACAGCATATGGTGATATGGATACCTCGCTTATACGAGAAAAACCGCCAGGCCGTTTGCCCGTGGATACGCGTGTGGTCTCTCTCGACCGTATTGGTGACGTGGCCGCAGGTATTCAGCGCGCGGTGGCAAGTGGTGCGCGCGCATACTGGGTGTGCCCGCTTGTGGAAGAAAGCGAACAGCTTGATCTCGCTGCCGCGGAAGATCGCTTTGAAAGCCTTAAACAGATGTTTGGGGAGCGTGTTGGCCTTGTGCACGGTAAAATGAAAGGCGCAGAAAAAGATGAGGTTATGGGCCGTTTCCAGCGGGGCGAGCTAAGGGTGCTTGTTTCCACTACGGTAATTGAAGTGGGCGTGAATGTGCCTGAAGCCACAATTATGGTGATTGAGCACGCGGAGCGTTTTGGTCTTGCACAGCTTCACCAGCTTCGGGGCCGAGTTGGGCGTGGTAGCGGTAAATCAAGCTGTATCCTTTTGCGCACGAACCAGATTGGTGAAGTAGCAAGCAGCCGCTTGCGGATTATGCGCGAAACTGAAGATGGTTTCTTGATCGCGGAAGAGGATTTGAAGTTGCGTGGCGGCGGCGAAATTCTTGGTACCAAACAGAGTGGCCTGCCAGAATTTAAAATGGTGGATTTCACCGAGCATGCCGATTTGATTGAACTAGCCCGCGACGACGCGCGCTTGATTATCAATAAAGACCCCGAGCTTAAAGGCAAACGCAGCGATGCACTGAGGCACCTTCTGTATCTTTTTGAGCGCGATGAAGGTGTGCGTTTGATGGGATCTGGTTAACCCTCGTTATTGACTAATCTTTTCCTGATCTATTTCATACCTTAAGATAAGAATCCAGAAGTGTTAAGGGACTATTATGGCGTGGGAAAAAGAGCTGGCTGAAAAGCGTAAGCGCGAAGAATTAGCTGAAAAAATGGGCGGAGAAGAAAAGGTCGCTCGTCAGCACGCACGCGGCAAGCTTGATGTACGTGAACGCCTGCGTCTTATGGCTGACCCCGGCAGTTTCCGTGAAATTGGTAAGCTTGCGGGCAAGGGCCATTATGGCGCGGATGGTGATTTGGAAGATTTCACGCCCGCTAATTTCCTGTTTGGTAAAGCAAAAGTAGAAGGCAGGCATACGGTCCTTGCAGCCGATGACTTTACAGTGCGTGGCGGTGCGGCTGATGCTGCAATCTGGCGTAAGGCTATGCTTGCTGAACAGATGGCGCACGAATGGAAGCTTCCCCTTATCAGATTGATTGACGGCACCGGTGGTGGTGGCTCTGTGAAAATGCTTGAAGATATGGGGCTCACATATGTGCCGTATCTGCCGGGCTGGGAACATGTGGTGAAAAACCTGGATACAGTGCCTGTGGTATCCTTGGCGCTGGGTTCTGTTGCAGGCCTTGGGGCTGCACGCGTTGTAGCGAGCCACTATAGTGTAATGGTGCGCGGCATGAGCCATATGTTTACCGCTGGTCCCGCGGTTGTGGCGGCTATCGGTGAAAAGCACGATAAAGAGGCGCTTGGCGGTGCTGATATTCATGCGCGGAACGGTGCGGTGGATGATGTGGTTGAAAGCGAGAAAGAAGCGTTTGAAGCAGCTCGAAAATTTCTTTCCTACTTGCCGCAAGCAGCAGGCAGGCCTGCGCCGCGCGGTGATACATCAGATGGTGTAGAACGCCGTGATGAAGCTCTCCTTGATGCAGTACCAGAAGACAGGCGCGCTGCATACAGCATGCGTAAAATCCTCGAAAGTGTTTTTGACCGTGAAAGTGTGTTTGAAATTGGCAAAATGTGGGGGCAATCGGCCATCACAGCGCTTGCGCGGCTGGACGGTTGGCCTGTTGCTGTACTTGCTTCTAATCCATCCTTTATGGGCGGAAGTTGGTCCGCGGATGCTGCGCGCAAGATTGAGCGCTTTGTAAAACTAGCCAACACTTTCGGCCTACCTGTTGTGCATCTGGTGGATAATCCCGGCTTTATGATCGGTCTTGACGCCGAAAAGGCGGCAACTATCCGCCACGGCGTTGATGCACTAAACGGTATTTATAACTCGAAGGTGCCTTGGGCGACGGTGATTATCAGAAAAGCATACGGCGTTGCAGGCGCGGCTATGAACAACCATACCGATTTCCAGTATAGGTTTGCTTGGCCATCAGGGGATTGGGGCAGCTTGCCGCTCGAAGGTGGTATCGAAGTGGCTTATAAATCCGAGCTTGAAAAAGCAAAAGATCCGACAGCGCATTTGGCAACGATCAAAGAACGTCTCGATAAGGTACGCAGCCCGTTCAGAACCGCGGAAGCCTTTATGGTTGAGGATGTAATCGATCCGCGCGAGACAAGACCACTGTTATGTGAATTCGCTAATCTCGCACAGGAACGTATGTTTGGTGAGAAGCGGAACTAAATCTGCTTCTCATAAACTCGGTAGGTTTTGTAAACCTTACAGCCGATTTCTAGAAGAATGCTGTTCATGCCGTCGTTGTCTTCGAGAATCCAACCAAGTTCGCCAAAGTAAGCACCACGTTTTTCTACGTGCTGACGGCTTACATCAATCATCCACATAGACATTGCAGCCCCAAGCGGGCCTTTCTGGAACTTTTTTCGAACACCCATAAGCGGCACACGGCAGCGGTCTTCCTTGCCGTTAAACATGCGGTATAGCAGTTTGAAAATACCTGTTGGTAACAGGTTACCATTCAGATCACGCAGTTTATGGTTCACGTCTGGGATCGTAAGCATGAAAGCAACAGGTTCGCCATCATATTCGCAAATATAGGTGCGGTATGCTTTTACCACCGGTTTCAGGTTCGCGGCTGCATGTTTTGCTTCAGCATCGGTGAATTTCACGTATCCCCAGTTCTCAGACCATGCTTCATTGAAAATGTCCATGATAATGGCGAGTTCATTTTCAAAATCTTTCATGTCGATCGGGCGCATGGTAACGCGTTTGTTTTTTTCTGCCATCTTCACGATGCGCATAGCGCGGTCCGGCATCGGATTACGAAGATCGATAGAGTAGGCAAACATATCTTTAGCTTTTTCAAAACTGTGATCTGTAAGCCAGCCGTTATATTGTGGGCGACCGTGCGGCATCATAATGCAGGGCGGTGTATCAAAGCCTTCAACCAGCGTACCTACTTCTTCGTTAGCAGAGAATGACCAGGGACCTTGCATGCGTTCCATGCCTTTATCCTTAAGCCAAGCTTCGGCTGCTTGAAGTACAGCGTTTGCTGCTTCTTCATCTGTCGCTTCAAAGAAACCAAAATGGCCTAAGTTTGGACCCCACTGCTTTTGGGCAAGTTCATCTATTTGAGCTGAAATACGGGCTACTGGTTTACCATCACGTTCCGCAAGGAACAGGGCAACTTGAGCATGCTCATAATATGGGTTTTTATCTGCACGCAATACATCCATACGTTCAATGGTAAGCGGCTGAATCCAGTTTGGATCATCTTTATAGATTTCGCGGGTCAGGTTGATGAATTTCTTCAGGTCAGCTTTTTCACTAATCTGTCTTACTGTAACACCTGTCACGATCTGATCCTTCAATTGAATAAACCTATGATGAAAGGGATAATGCGAGTTCGCTAAAAAGCAAGTTAGCTTTTTGGTTTGGGGCGAATTTTTACAGCGAATTTGCCGAGAGCTTCTGCGTCGGCATCATTCAGACCGTACCGGATAACCAGTAATATCGCCGTAATAAGAACAGCTGCAGACATCGTAATACCGATGGGAGGCGCCCAGCTGAAGCTTGAGGGCACAAGTGCCATAATACCACCAGCTAGCAGAGCTGATGTGAGAATAGGGCGGATAGCAGCGCTTGTATATGGGAATAAGCCAAACAGCACCCTAGACTGGATTAACGATAGAATTGCTGTGATGTTAAGGCCGGAAGCCGCGGCGATTGCTGCACCCGTTACTTTATATTCGGGGATAAGCCAGAGACCAATCCCAAGCATGCCAAGAAGCCCTGCAATTGAATTCACTGTTGGCAAAAGCTTATGACCAAGCATTTCAATGATCGCAGATGAAGGGCCTGTTGCAGCTTCAAATATACGGCCAGCTACAAGGATTGCTATAGCCGCTGTCGCTGCTGCAAATTCTGGCTGCATGGTTGCTAAAATATCATTGCGAGCCAGAATAAGGGCAGCACCAAATGGAAGGGCGATCGAAACTGAAAGTCTGGTGGCATAGGCAAACATATCTTCAAGGGCTTGCCTGTCCCCAGTGCCTTCTTTTTCCGCGGCCAGTGGCGCCATAACATATTCGAAGGTAAGCCTGATCGCCTGTACAGCGCTGGCGACCTTCCGGGCTACCTGATAATAACCGCCTGCCGCCGCTCCTGCTGCACCGGGCAATAAGAAATTGAGGTACATAACCGGGAATTCGGCAAACAGTCTTTTGATTAGATTGGCCGGCATCAGGCTAAAACCGTAGGACCGCATTTCTTTGGCTAAGGGGCCGAACATGGGTGCTCTAAGAACAGCCCCCATGTCATAGTTTTTCGCAACGAGGCGTAAAGCTAGAACAGCCGCTAGGAAAACACTTACTAAATGCGCGAGGAACAGACCGTAGGTTAGAAGGCCTGTCATGGCGAAAATAACAGCGGAAACCAGACGGAGGCCTTGTTCATAGAAAATACGAACTTTAATTTCAGGGCCAAAAGTACGGCGTGCACGAATGGCTGCTGTACCAATTTCTACCGTGGTCCAAAAAGGTAGAACCCAAACATAGATACGGATAACCGTTGTCAGTCTTTCGGCATCTGCTTCACCAGCATTGATGAAGTTTGTGAGAGACGGCGCCGCAATTGTGCCTGCGATTGCAAACAGGGAAGAAACCAGCAAACCTAGCTTCAGGGCATGCCCCGCTACCATGTTCGCTTCATCTTTGTCTGCTTTAGGTACAAATCGTTGAAGTGTTGTTGTCATCGCAGCTTCTGAAATAGCTGTCATGACCTTTACATAGCTCCAAAGAACTGCAAACAAGCCAAAGGTTACGGGGCCATAAAGCCAGGTAAAGGCAATAACAGAAGCCCCTTCAATAAGGGCACCCATCCGGCCTAGAAAGGCGAAACCAGCGCCTCCCGCTACGCGCTTTTTATGTTCAGGATCAGTTGACACAGGGTATTATTCCGCGGGGGTTGAGGGGCTTCTACGGCGTTTTGTTCCTTCTTCCGTATGGAATAGGACAGCGTACCCCACCAATAAGAATAGGAAAAATGGTGCCCAAGCCGCAAGGAACGGTGGAGCTACACCAAATTCACCCATCGCAAGCATAAAGTTGTCAGCCACGAAGAAACTAAACCCAAGGGCCATACCAACGGTAAGGCGTATTGCAAGGCTGCCGGCGCGAGTTACACCAAAGGCAGCTACAGCAGCTAGAAGCGGCATTAAGAGGGTAGAGGCAGGGGCTGCAAACTTTTGCATGAAACTTGCCATCATACGGTCAATCGGGATACCTTCTTTCTTTAGTTTCGCCATGGAAGACCAAAGTTCGATAAAAGATACATGATCTGGATTTGCCGTAAGCGCCATAAAACGTTCGGGCCGGGTTTTGATGGGCCAGTCTTTTACCGTATCTACGGTAAGTTCATGGCTTATAGCATCAAAGCGGCGTACTTCATGGAGTGACCATTTCCCTTTTTGGTAAAGAGCAAAGTCTGCCTGTATCATTGCAGTGATCTTTTTATTCTGGTCGCGTTCGAAAACCGAAACCTTATCCATTACTGCTCCATCTTTTACGGCGTTTACCGCCTCTACAAGGATAATGTTTTCATCTTCTTTAACCCAGACACGACCCGTGAGGTTACTGTTTGGGGGCAAATCAACAGCAAAGTCGTTGTCTTTCCAATATTCAAGTCGCGCAGAACCGTCTACGACCACCGTTTCATTGAAGGTGAAATGACCGATTGCTATTATGAAAGAAGCAAGCCCCATAGGTAATAGAATACGGTGTGCTGAAAGCCCACTTGCTTTCATGATAACCACTTCACTGTGCTGATTAAGGGTTGCCAGCGTAAGCAGTGTGCTGATTAGGGCTGCGAATGGTGCAAACTGACTAAGAAGTTGAGGTGTTCGCATACTTAGATAGCTTACAATAGAAACCCATGTGGCACCATCAGCTGCCATTATATCATCTGACACTGCCAAAAGATCAAGGAACTGTAGAACAGCAGTAAGACCAACAAGTACACCGAAGAAGCGGCTTAGATGCATTTTAATCATGTAACGGGCGAGAGTGCGAGACGGCACCATAGTACGCCTGATTGTGCGCCATACCATTATTCGCTAACTCCCATGATCTTTTTACCGAGCCGTTTGATAGGCCTACTGATAAATGCCCAGAATGTATCAATATAAGCTAGAGGCTCACCGCCTGCCTTGAAGGCTGAGATACGGAAGAAGAAGAAACTGAGAAACGTAAATAAACCAAACAACAACCATATAGTAGCGTAGGGTGATGCTCCGCCTTTCACAGCAGTTTCCATACCTTCCATAAACTCGTTGTAAACAATGAGAAGGGATAGTCCAATCACGATACCGGTACCACGGCCCGTTCGTTTATTGGTAATCCCCATCGGTACCGCAAGAAATGGGATAATGAAAAACGTAATGCTGTGCATAAGGCGCCAATGAAAATTACCATTGAAAGCGCGGCGTTCATCAAGCGACCATTCCTGATTATCTCGTTCCACAAACAATTCAGGTATGGTCATTTCAAGTTCTTCACCGCCGCGTTCACGGAAGGCTTCACGGGAAGGGAGTTTGATCTTTAAATCTTGCCGTTCGAAGCTCAACACCCTTGGTTTGTTCTGGCTTTCGTTCAGATCCACTAAGCGACCGTTATACAGACGTAAAAGAATTGTATTGCTATCTTCTGTCGCGAAAAAGCCGCCACTTTCAGCTGTTACGGCTATGCTCCCTCTATCGTCTTTACGTTCCATAAAGATACCGCGAAGTTCAGCACCTTGTTGGTGGCTTTCTTCAACGAGTAGGGTAATATCATCCCCAACTTCAATGAATTCACCCACGCGGATACTGGCACCAAGGGCACCACTGCGGAGATCAAAAATCAGTTCTCGATATGTATATCGGCTATGCGGCTGAACCCAGCCGACGAGAATAGTGTTAATGACCGCCAGCAAAAGGGCAAGCATCATCAAAGGGCGCATTAAACGCGGTAAACCAGTGCCAGAAGAGATGATCGCGTCATATTCACTTGAAAGTGAAATCTTGCGGAATGCAATTGTAACACCGAGAAGAAGACCAACAGGTAGCGCAAGCCCCATATAGTGTGGGGTAAGGTTTGCGAGCATTCGGAATACAATATTGGCGGGGCCGCCCTGATTCACCACAAAGTCAAACAGGCTCAGCATTTTCTCAAGGATAAGCAAGAGTGCCGCGATACCCAGCGTAGAGATGAGAGGCATGGCAACTTGCTTTAATACATATCGGTCAATTCTATTAATCATATATGTGGCGCTACACTGGTTCTAGCTTAGTTTCAAGTGACAATTCATATACTTCCACACTATGAACATGGCAAAAGCTTGTTGTCTTACACTTTATTTCGGCGCATATGAGACATAATTCTGCCACCTTCCAGCAGGAAATGATAGGCATTAACAGAAGCGCGGAGTAACTGTAATGAAATTTGTATGTTCAGCTTTGATTTCTTCCCTGGTGCTAGGTGGGCATTTCCTATCTGGAGGTGTTTATGCGCAAGATGTAGCTTCTTCATGTGCAGCAGGCGATAGTGGGGCAGCGCTTCTGGTAAATGTAGAAAATATTCGCACGCAGGAAGGCAATCTGCGTGCGCAGATATACAGCTCTAACCCGGATGATTTTCTCGCTAAGGGGAAGAAACTGGTGCGCTTGGATGTACCTGTAATTGATGCTGGTGAACAGGCTATGTGTGTTCAATTACCTAGTGCAGGAAAATATGCACTTGTGGTGATGCATGATAAAAATGCTAACGGCAAAGCCGATTTTCTTTCCGAAGGTTTTGGATTTTCAAATAATCCGAAACTGGGACTAGGTGCACCGGACGCTGAAGAAGTAATCATGGATATGCCTGCTGGGGTTACGGAAACTACCGTCAAATTGAAGTATATCTTAGGCGGTGACGACGAAAAGAAAGAGAAGCGCCGTAAGGCTAGGCGTCGTTAATATTGAAAAATTTAAACTGATTGCTTATATATGGCGCGTTGAAATAAAATTGTAACGCTGAGGTGAATGCCACCTTGGCTTTTTTGTGTGCTTAATTCCTGTTGGAGCGGGATAGAATGCAGTTAGATAAAACCAATATTCAAAGTGGTGCCACTGTTCCGCTTGTAGCGATTATTTCCAACCCTCTCAGCACAACAAATGCCAACGGAATGGGCGAAATTCGCAAGGTTATCAATGAAAGTGCTAACATTGTTCATTTTGAACTGAATGGTATTGATACTATCGATGAGGCGTTGTCGCTATTCGCTAAAGCCAATCCTGCAATGATCATTGTCAACGGCGGCGATGGAACAATTGGTGCTGTGCTTTCTGCTATTCTTTATAAGAATCATTTTTCTGTCGTTCCGCCTATCGCATTTTTGCCAGGTGGGAAAACTAATATGACAGCGGCAGATTTGGGTTTTAAAGGAAAGCCTTCGAAGGTGCTTCGCAAGCTCCTAAGGATTGCCAGCGAAGGCAAAATTGCGGATGCGATCACAAGCAGACATCTTATCGAGCTTGATATGGGTGATGGTGAATTACCAAAGGTTGGTACATTCTTTGGTACAGCTGGTGTTGTAAAAGGGATTTTCTGGACGCGAGAAAATGCCTATTCTATGGGAGTGCCAAATTCCCTTGCACATGTTATGGCATTTATGAAGCTTCTTGGATCTGCATTCGGAATTGGTAAACAGAAAGATCTTCTTGTTTCTGATCCGATGGAGATAATCGTACCAGGAAGTGCACGTATGGCAGGACAGTATGCTGCTGTACTGGCGACAACGCTTGATAATTTAATTCTTGGGTTGAAGCCTTATGGTTCCGTTGGGGATGGCGGACTGAGATTTTCAGCGATCGAACCGGGAGCAGGGAACCTGTTCCGGGCATTCAGAGCGCTGATCACGGGTGGTTTTAAGAATAAAAGTATTTCAGGGACACATACACGTAACAGTAATGAAATTCGTTTTGAGGGGACTGACCCTGTTACGCTGGATGGAGAAATTTATCAGCCGACCGCTGGTGTTCCTGTAACATTGCGCGGTGATAAAGCCCTTACTTTTATTTCTATTAAATAGCAGGGTATTCATGAACTCGAGTGATAATGAGCTAGTTGGCTTTATCAGGGCCGAATGGGACCGGTCCGTGCCTAGAGAGGTAGAGATCGCGGCTAAAGAGATATCCACGCGCTACGGCGATTGTGTGACCGGTGTGGTCTTCTATGGATCATGTCTGCGTACGGGAGAAATAGAGGATAAAATTCTCGATTTTTATGTGATTGTAGATAGTTACAGTAACGCCTATGAAAAACGTTGGTTAGCCGCTGCCAATAAGATGATCCCACCTAATGTCTTTTATCACGAAACAGAGATAGACGGTATGACAGTGCGCTCTAAATACGCGGTGCTGTCCATGGAGGATTTGAAATACAGGGTGTCTACATCATGTTTGAATGTTTCTGTGTGGGCGCGTTTTTGTCAGCCTTGCCTTTTGCTCAATGCTCGCGATGACCTCGCATTTGCAGAAATTAATGAATATATCGCGACAGCAGTTAAAACCATGCTGGGTAACATTCTTGATCTAAAGCCCCATGTTATTGAATCCCGTGAGTTATGGGTAGAAGCCTTTGAGGCTACCTATGCGGCGGAACTACGATCAGAGCGAGGTGGCAAAGGCCTGGAGATCTATCTTTTGGATCAGGAACGTTATGATCGCCTGACTCCTGTAGCTCTTGAAGCATTAGGTATAAGCACTGAGGTTACACCTTTGCAGAAGCAGCCTGAGCGGCGATTTAAACCAGCTTTTAAATGGATGATGCGTCGCTGGAACGGTAAATGGGTGAGCTTTTTGAGGCTTGTAAAGGCTTCTATGACTTTTGATGGCGGTATTGATTATCTCGCCTGGAAAATCCGTCGTCATTCAGGTGTTGAAATAGAGATAAAAGACTGGATGAGAAAATGGCCCATTATTGCGGGGGTCTCTCTCTTTTGGAGCCTCAGGAAAAAGGGCGCATTTAAATAGTTAAAAAAAAGCGGTACCAAATTGGACCGCCTTTTTTTATTCATTGAACTAAGTTCTATACTGCTAGTTCAAGGCCAACCTTTTCAGCTGTTGTTTTAAAGCGTTTGATAATTTCATCAATCTGCTCACTTGTGTGTTGTGCACATACGCTTACACGCATTAGGAACATACCTGCTGGTGTTGCAGGCGGTGCAGCCATGTTCACATAAACACCTTCAAGAAGCAGTTGTTCCCAGAATTTGGTGCCCATCATTGGATCTGGAAGGTGTACAGCAATAATTGGGCTTTCAGCTTTTTCTGTACACATTTTGAAACCAGCAGTTTTCAGGCCGGTGTGTAGCTGGCGTGCGTTTTCCCACAGGTGCGCGCGGCGGTTTCCACTGCGTTTGATAGCCTCGATAGAAGCTGTTGCAGAAGCAACCACACTAGGTGGCAGACTTGCTGTGAAAATATATGGACGGCTCACAAAGCGTAGCACATCAAATTTAGGGTGGTTAGAAACGGCAAAGCCACCAACAGTACCAACCGATTTAGAGAAGGTGCCAACGTAGAAATCAACCAAATGCTCTACACCAAGTTCCTCTGCTACACCTCGGCCATTTTCACCAGAGAAGCCCATGGAATGTGCTTCATCAACCAGTGTCATACAGCCATATTTCTTAGCAACTTCAAGCAGTTCCTTAACGGGTGCGGCATCTCCAAGCATGGAATAAATGCCTTCTATTACTATAAGTTTGCCAGCGTCTTTAGGGAGCCTCTTTAGGCGGCGTTCCATGTTTTCAACATCATTATGCTTGAAGCGTACAATAGTTGCATCGCTCATCTTACAACCATCATAGATGGATGCATGGCTATCAGCATCAATGATAATGAAATCATCTTTGCCGCCAAGAGCTGAGATCATGCCTAGGTTCGCCTGATATCCAGTTGAAAACACCATGCAGTGGTCCATGCCATAGAAGTCAGCAATGGTTTGCTCAAGGGCTTTGTGGCTACCGTATGTACCGTTTAGAACGCGTGAGCCTGTTGTTCCTGTACCGAAATCATCAATTGCCTGCTTTGCAGCCGCAAGAGAGCTTTCGTTAAAGGTCATGCCCATATAGTTATTGGTGCCAGCAAGAATAGTGTGTCTGCCAGCAATAATCGCCTCAGTTTCTGAAATGATTTCATCCATTACTACTTTGAAAGGGTCAGCCTTTTCAAAAGGCAGGCTTTCACGGAGCGCAACCGTTGCGTCAAACTTATCAAGCAAATCCATAGATTAATTGCCTTCGCTTACAATCTTTTCAACTGCGTCTGCTACGTGTTCAATTGTTTCAAGATCAGGTAACAGGTTGAGGGGAAGAATAATATCGAATTCATCTTCAATATCAGCAACCAGATCCATCACGGTAAGGCTGTCTAGCTCAAGATCACCAGCGAATGTTACTTCAGGTGCAAGCTTTACGCCCTTTTTATTAATTGGTGTAATAAGGGCATAGATAGTTTCAAGAGTTTCGGCTTTTGCCATGTTAACCGCCTATTTTAGTGGAATTTTTAAATTACCCCTGTTTATAGAGGGGAGTTGCCAATCATAAAAGCCCGTTTTTTCGATACCAGTCGATTGTATCCTCTAATCCGGCTTTAAGGCTAAATTTTGGCGACCAATTTGCAAGTTTAGGACGTCTGCCTTCTCTTACCACCCAGTCAGGATGGCAAAGGTATCGGGCTGTAGAGAGTGTAAGCATTGCTGGCTTCTTAACAAGGCTAGCAAAAATGCCGTTCACGGCTCCAATCGACCCTAAAACCCAAAATGGAAGCGGGATAATTTTTGTTTTCTTGTCGGAATTGCTTGGCACAGCTTCAGCAATTTCTGAAATCTGATACCCGCCTGTTTTACCATCGTCAATTTCAACAATAGAAGCACTATGGCTTTTATCGCACATCGCGGTGATTGCTTCAGCAAGATCACGTGCATGAATCATTGAAACACGATTTTTACTGCTACCTGGGGCAGGGAGCACACCGAGTTTAGTTGCTTTAAGAAGTTTCAAGATTTCTTTGTCACCTGGGCCATAAATGGCTGGTGGGCGTACTATCGTCCAGCTGAAGGGCCACTTACGTGCTGTCAGCAGCATTTCTGTTCCAGCTTTGCTGGCGCCATAATGGGAAAGCCTTGGTTCACGGGCAGCAAGGCTTGAAATATGTATAACATGGTCAACGCCTGTTTTGGCTGCGGCTTCAAAAACAAGCTTGCTGCCTTTTACATTCACATCGAAAAAGATATCCCGATTGAGCGCTTTGGTAAGACCTGCAACATGAATGAGTGTATCTGCACCTTCACAAAGTTTCTCTAGGCTTTCAGTATCCGACATAGACCCTTCAACCCAAATAATACCTTCCCGCTCCGGCTGTGAGCGGCGGGTTAGGGCACGGATGTTATGTCCGGCGTTTAAAAGGCAATCAATAACATGGCCGCCTAAAAAACCAGTGCCGCCGGTTAGAGCAATTGTCTTACCAGCGGCAGTATTTGTGATCTGATCTGTCATATTGGTTAGCTAGCTAGTGCTTGCAAGTTTCCTGAAAGATAAGCGTTTCGGGCTTTGGTTCGGCTCAATTTACCAGACGAGGTGCGCGGTAGAGCTCGTGGTGATACCAGTTCAATCAAGCTTGTAACACCAGTTGACGCCTGAATTTGCTTACGAATATCTTCGATTAGTTTTGTGCGCTCAGCAACATCGGAAATACGGCATTGCACTAAAACCATCGGTACTTCTTCGGCATTTTCACCAGGGACGGAAATTGCTGCAACATCACCAGTTTTAATACCGTCAATTTGCTCCGCAGCCCACTCGATATCCTGTGGCCAGTGGTTTTTACCGTTTACAATGATCATATCTTTGGCGCGGCCAACGATATAAATGTCACCGTCTTTCATATAACCCATATCGCCTGTGTCGAGCCAGCCTTCTGGGCTAAGCACGGCACGGGTTGTTTCAGGATCATTGAAATACTCGCGCATTACAGAAATACCGCGGAGGAATACACGTCCTACATGGTTTTCTGGAAGAACGTTGTCGTCTTCATTGCGGATTTCAATATCATATTCCGGTAGAGGCGTACCGCAGTTAACAACTTTGCGCATGCGCGGATTATCTTCGCTGCCGTTTACAAGTAGGTGGCGATCTCCGGTTAGTGAAGCTTCTTCAACGAGATCAACTTCGATACCAACGCCAACTTTACCAAAACTTACACCGAGCGTACATTCCGCCAGGCCGTAACTTGGCAGGAAGGCTTTTTCAGAGAAGCCGATTTCGCCAAATGTGTCATGGAAACGTTTAAGAACATCTGGGCGGATCATCTCTGCGCCGATACCCGCAACACGCACACTTGAAAGGTCAAGACCTTCCATCGCACTTGAGCGCATTGCAGCGCGGCGTGCACAGATATCGAAACCGAAAGTAGGGCTGTATGTAAGCGTGCCTTTGTTTTGGCTGATAACGCGAAGCCAGCTCAGAGGGCGGCGTGCAAATTCTTCTGTTGGGATAAAGTCCACAGATACCTGACAAGTAATTGTCGTTAGCAGCGTGCCTACAAGTCCCATGTCATGATAAAACGGGAGCCATGATACACAGCGATCTTCATCAATTAATTTAACACCGTGAAAGCCCATACCATGAGTATTAGCGAGAAGAGATTGGTGTGTAACGGATACGCCGTGTGGGAAACGTGTGCTGCCAGATGAATATTGAAGGTAGGCTAAATCTTCTTTAACCGGGAGGCGAAGTTCACCATCGCCTTCAACCGCGAGATAATCATCCATAGCGCCAGAGAAGACCATGTTCATGCCTTCTGTCGCCTCAGCGATCATCTCACCCATGAATTCTGGTGCCATAATGCCATTTGCTTCACAGCTTTCCATTTGCATGCGTAGCTGCGACACATAGCCCACTTTACCCCCGAACGAAGTTGGTAGAGGTAGAGGGACAGGAAGAACGCTGGCGTATTGGCAACCCATAAAGAAGGCGACAAAGTTTGCACTCGTTTCAGCAATCAGTGCGATACGGTCACCTTTTTCAAAACCAAGTTTGGTCAGTTTACGACCTATGGTTTCGGCACGGTTACGTAGTTCAGTCCAAGTTACAGATTGGATCAAGTCCCCTCTGGCATTGAAGAAATTTGCGCCTCTTTTACCTTGGGCAGCATACTCCATTGCTTCAACAAGAGTATCAAAATCCGAATAGCGCCTTGGTAGGCTTGGATCAAGAGTAGGTGTCACTACAGTCATTGCGTCGGCTTCAACCATATTATTATCCCAGCCAAGTACTTTAGCCGGAGCTTACTAAAACAACAACCCATAGCCCGCAATGGGCAACGGGCTATATCAATTACTTATCCTCTAAGCGAAGAGTAAGGCTAAATTTTGCTTGCTTCAACCCTATTTAACTTGTTCATTCACAAGCTATGTTACGCTTATTAATTAAGGTGGAATTACATTTTGTGGCCCAAGTACGCAAGCAAATTCTGCCTTAACAAGCGTCAATTCGAATGCATTATTTAAAAAATAAGGCTAAAAAATGACGGATTTTTTGTCCAACTTTAGTTCGTTAGAGCTAGAAAAAATGCGGGAAATAACACCGGGGGCTGCAAAACGGCTGCATTTAGACAATTGCGGGGCTGCTTTGATGCCTGAACCTGTGATTAATGCGATCCAGTCGCATCTTGACCAAGAAGTCAGAATGGGTGGATATGTTGCGCAAGAGCAACAGTCAGCGGTGATTGATGGTGTATATAATTCGCTGTCTCAGTTGATCGGTGGTTCTGTTCAGGATTTCGCTATTACGGGTAGTGCAGTTGATGCATGGACAAAGGCTTTTTACAGTGTGCCGATGAAGGAAGGTGATAACATTATCACCGCCTATAATGAATACTGCAGTAACTATGTGGCTTACCTCCACCGAGCCAAGCAGCGTGGTATTGAGGTTCGAGTTGCTTACCCAAAATCTGATGGGCAGTTAGACCTTAACCAATTGGAAGGTCTGATTGATGATAAAACCAAGTTAATCAGCGTTACACATGTGCCGTCCTCAAGCGGCCAGATACTTCCTGTTGAAGAGATTGGAAAAATCGCTAAAGCGAAAGATATTCTGTATCTTGTTGATACTTGCCAATCTGTTGGGCAGTTGCCGGTGAAGGTTGAAAGTGTTGGCTGTGATATGGCGACGGGCACTGCACGCAAGTTCCTTCGTGGGCCTAGGGGAATGGGTTTCCTTTATATGAATGAGAAAGCCCGCAATAGAATCGAACCTGTTATTGCCACAAATAAATCTGCTGCTTGGATTGGTGATCAGGAAATAGAGTTTCGTAGCGATACAGCGCTCTTTGAGGCGTGGGAGCGGAATATTGGGAACCAGATCGCTTTTGGAGCAGCTATTGATTACTTGTTAGAACTGGGGCTGGAAAAAGCCACGGAGGAAATTCAGCATAGGGCGGCCTATTTGCGTCAAAACCTCTACAATATAAAGGGGGTTATTCCTACATGTCAGGAAGATGCGACAGCGGCCATTATCACCTTCAATAAGGAAGGGCATGATGCCGCGGCTGTAAAAGCAAAATTCCACGAAGAAGGTGTTGGTGTGCAAGTATCAACCATTGAGCATACAAGGCTTGATCTTGGAGCTAGGGGGATTAACACCACAATCCGGGTTTCTCCGCATTATTATAATAGTAAAGAAGAACTAGACCGTTTCCTGAATATGATTGAGGCGCTTTAGGTGGCGAAACCCAAGAAGATATCTGAAGGTTATCTGGAACGAGCGGCGCTTCATTATTTGGGGCGCTTCTCAAGTACAGAGGCAAATCTACGTTCTGTACTAGAGCGGAAAGTTCGCAGACGCCTCGAAGAGGGGCAGGAGGTTTCTTCTGAGCATAGGAGGTGGATAGCTGATGTTGCGCAGAAGTGTGTGAAATACGGTTATGTTGACGATGCCCTTTATGCAAAAAGCAGATATGAAAGCTTGCTTAGAAAAGGGAAGCCACTTCGTGTGATTTCGCAGGATCTTCGGTATAAAGGTGTTCCTCAGGATATTATCCAAGAGTTATTTGCAGCAATTCAGGATGAACCGGAGGTAGATATTGATCTTTCAGCTGCTGCGGCTTACGCGAAGCGCAGGCGATTTGGGCCGTTCAGGCGTGCTGATCGATACTCTGAAGAAAAGGTTGAAAAGGAAAGGGCTGCTATGATGCGGGCGGGATTTCCTTATCAAATGGTTCAGCGTATTCTTGATGCCACGGAAGAAGAAATTATTCAGCTACTGCCGTAATGCCAAACTGAGCCAAGGCTTCAGGTGTATCAAGATCAATCAGGATACCAGGATCAGAAACGTCTACTTCGCATACAAGGCTTTCATACCGCTGGAAAACAGCTCTCCCGCCTTTATCACCACTGATTTTGCTAAGTTCTTCAAACATTGAGGAGCGCCAGAGCACAGGGTTGCCGCGCTTGCCATTAAATGTAGGGATGAAAATTTCTGCTTCAGGTGTTCGCTCTGCAGCTTGAAGAAGCTTGTTGTAGGTGGCTGGGGTGACGAAGGGCATGTCTCCGAGGACAATAAAGGTTAGCGATGTGTCGGCTGATAAAGCTGAGATGCCTTTGCGGATGCTGGAAGCCATGCCACTTTCAAACTCAGCATTAAAGAGGGCTTCTATATTTTGACCTTCAATAACAGGCGTTGTTTCCTGTGAACGAAAGCCAGTAACAGCGTATCTTTTAATGTTATTGAGCGCAGCAGTTTGCTTGAGAGTGTGTTCTAGTACTGGCTTACTATTCATCTGTGCTAGTAACTTGTGGATGGATGCCGCCCTGCTGGATTTGCCCGCTGCTAATGTAATGGCGGCAATCTCCGTTGTTTCGCTTTTGCCTGTACGTGGTTCCGGGCGTGAATGGATTTCCTTTAAAAGCCCACCAATGCCTTGAGTGCTTAACATGCTGGTATCAAGCGGAAGGCCTGCCGCGAAACGTTCTAAAACAAAGTCGAAACCATTAAGTGCCGGGGATTTGGCGCAACCTGGAATTCCAATAATCGGCGTGTCGCCGATTTTTGCGAGCATAAGCAGATTGCCGGGATCTACGGGCATACCAATCTGTATAATTTCACCGCCCGCATCAACCACTGCAGCGGGAAGAACGTCTCGTATGTCGGCAATGGCAGAAATACCGAGTAGCAAAATAAGATCATTTTTATCCGCTGCTTTTTGAATAGCTTCTGAAATTGATTTTATGGAGTGGTCCACAGACACTGTGCCCGAAAGTGTGCCCTTTGTTTCCTGTATGCGATTTCGAATAACAGCTTGATTTTTCTTTGTAAATCGATTGTCGGAGCAAATAAGTGTTGTTTTGTAGTTGTCAAATGGGGTGACCAAAAGTGTGCCCTTAACTGCGTCCTCTATTTTTAGGTCGGCTTCACTCACCGCATAGGGGATAGTTTTTACTGTAGCGATTAATTGGCCTTTTTTAACCCTGCTAAGTGTAGGTAGCGTCGCTACGCCAAAATCTTTATTCGCTGTATTCAAGACTTCAACGGCATGACCAACCTGCAAGAGTCCATCCGATTCAGCAAAAATATTGGCACGACCTTTAGTTGGCTTTTCCGTGTAAGTATGCTTGCCGGAAATGGCAGCCGCGACGGTTCTGGCAGCTTCATCTTCTTTAATATCGCCAGCCTCAAACTGATAAGCCCATAAGCTACTAATACCCGCTGATATGATGAGATCTAATGTGTTTTGATCTAATAGGTGGCCTTTGGGTATGCGCTTTTCACCAACTTTCAGGCTATGAGCTAAATGCCAACCAAGGGCTTTTTGTGTAGCAATGTCTTTAAACTGCACTGTTTGTCCTTAAGGTGTCAGTTACTTCAGCCATGATGGAGACAGCAATTTCAGCAGGGTTTGTTGCTCCGATATTAAGCCCAATAGGGCCATTAATCCGCGCAAGTGCATGAGGGGAAAACCCAAAGCCTTTCATACGTTCCAATCGTGATGCATGGGTTTTCTTACTACCAAGCGCACCAATGTAAAAAGCTTTGCTGATAAGAGCGGGGCGGAGAATAGCATCATCAATCTTTGGATCATGGGTTAAGGTGACAATTGCTGTTGCTTGATCAATTGGGCTAGCTTTCACATATTCATCAGGCCAGTCGTTGACGACAGTAGCGCCGCTGAAGTTTCGGTTCTCAGTAAAGGATGCTCGCGGATCAATGATTATCACTTCATAATCGCAGGCAATAGCAATTGGGGCTAAATGCTGGGCTATATGAACTGCGCCAACGATAAGCATTCTGTTGCGAGGGGCTATCAATAATTTTGTGTTGCTATCGGCATCAATAAGTATCTGACCTTCAGAGGTTGAAGGAGGCAATGCTTGGTGTGCATTACCTTTTTTATCAAGAGTGAGCTCAATAATTGCGCGTGTCTCTATGGCTCGAAGGGAAGCTTCTACAATAGGTAAATTTTCCGAGGATATCTTAAAAAGTTGGATTTCAATTTCGCCACCACATGCGAGTCCTACCTCCCAAGCCTCATTATTTGAAACAGCATACGTAAGTTTTTTATGGTTAGCCCCGTCAAGTGTCAGGGCTTCTGAAATCACTGAGCCTTCAACACAACCCCCGGAAACAGACCCTTCAAAATGACCTTCCGGATGGATAATCATTAATGACCCCTTCCGCCTTGGTGCTGAGCCCCAGGTCTTTGTTACAACAGCTAAACATATGAAATCACTGGTTTTAAGCCATTCGTTGGCTATCTTAAGTGTATGGAACATAGGCTCTTTCACTCATTAGGGTAGGCTGTGGTTAATATATTGTTTGTAAAAGCAACATACAATATGTGGTGTTTCATTATTGCTGAAATGCTTAGGGCATCAAAAAACTATAATACCAGTTTACCTTGATTTGCCGCCCCCCGACATTTACAAGCATCAATCAGCAGATTGTTCATTTCTGGGCAGAATAGTTAAGAGGGAAAAAATATGTCGCTTTTCGCGAACCCTGCAGGAAGGAATTTCCTTGGAAATTCCGCTGAATGGTACAAAATGGCCATTCTTGGCTTTTTGATACTAAACCCAATTCTATATTATACAGCTGGTGCATATGTTGCTGGTTGGGCTCTTGTTCTTGAGTTCATTTTCACACTTGCAATGGCACTTAAGTGTTACCCACTTCAGCCGGGTGGTCTTCTTGCGATTGAAGCTGTGGCACTTGGCATGACCTCCCCGGGTACAGTTGTACATGAAATTGAAAGCAATCTAGAAGTAATCATGCTGCTGGTATTTATGGTGGCAGGTATCTATTTCCTTAAGAATATGCTTCTGTTTGTATTCACAAAAATCCTTGTGAATGTACGTAACAAAGTCATCCTTTCGATGATTTTCTCTTTTATGGCCGCTATCCTCTCAGCATTCCTTGATGCGCTTACAGTAACAGCGGTAGTGATCTCCATTTCTGTTGGTTTCTATTCTATCTACCATAAAGTGGCATCTGGTAAGGACTTCGGTCATGACCATAACCACTCAGATGATGGTCAGCTTGATAAGTTGAACGAGAATGAGCTTGAACAGTTCCGTGCTTTCCTTCGCAGCCTTATGATGCATGCGGCTGTTGGTACAGCACTCGGTGGTGTGATGACATTGGTGGGTGAACCGCAGAACATTCTAATCGGTGCGCGCGCTGGTTGGGCATTTGATGAGTTCTTCTTCCGTATGGTGCCTGTAACACTTCCTGTATTCTTTGCAGGCCTTGCAACATGTGTGGTTCTTGAGTTGACAGGTAAGTTCGGTTACGGCGCAAAGATTCCTGAAAAAGTGCTGAATATTATTGTTGATTACGATAACTACGAGGGCGAGCGACGCACAAAGCGCGATAAAGCTGCTCTTATGGTTCAAGGTATTGTGGCATTGTGGCTTGTAGTAGCACTTATTATCCACATCAGCCCGGGCCTTGTTGGTCTTTCTGTTATCGTGCTTGCATCTGCCCTTACCGGTATTACAGAAGAGCACCAGATTGGTCACGCGTTTGAGGAAGCTCTGCCGTTTACAGCACTGCTTGTTGTATTCTTCTCTATCGTTGGTGTGATCAGTGATAACCAGCTGTTTGCACCGGTTACAGAGTTCGTATTGAGCCTACCAACAGCTTCTGAACAGATTACCGCGCTCTTTATTGCTAACGGTGTCTTGTCTGCTATTTCGGATAACGTGTTTGTTGCAACGGTTTACGTAACTGAAACAACAAAGGCTCTTGCAGATGGTGTTATTGACCGTGATACGTTTGATTTGATGGCTGTGGCTATTAACACAGGCACGAACATTCCATCTGTTGCAACACCTAATGGTCAGGCTGCGTTCCTGTTCCTGCTAACTTCAGCCCTCGCGCCACTTATTCGTCTGAGCTATATGAAGATGGTTATCATGGCACTGCCTTACACCATTGTTATGTCAATCGTAGGTTACATTGCTGTTGCGAATTTCCTTCAGCCAATAACCCAAGACCTCTATGATGCGCATCTGATTGAGCATCATTCCGCTACGGTAGACACAACTTCTAAAGGTGGTCACTGATAAAATCCAAATTCAATCAATAGGTTGATTACACGCGCCCGTGACGAAATTTGTTGCGGGCGTTTTCTTTTGGCAGTAGCATACTTCTGTTAACCTGTTGTTAAGTATGTAACGGCAGGTGGCAAGTAACGACTGATATTCCTTAAAGGGGGGAATGGTATGGACGGCCGTAATGACGTGTGTCCAGAGGAACGGCCCGAAGAACTTGGCCAGAAGGTTACTGGTAAAGTTAAATGGTTCGATGCTGTAAAAGGGTACGGATTTATTGTAGCAGATGATGATGACGGTGATGTTCTGCTGCATTTTTCAGTTCTACGGGAAGTGGGACGGAGATCGGTACCTGAGGGTACAACAGTAGTTTGTAATGCTGTAGCAAGAGATAGAGGCCGACAGGCGGTGTTGGTGCATTCTCTTGATTTATCTACCGCAGTTTCGCCAGAAGATTTGGGAAGGTCTTCTTTTTCACACCCAGGTATGGATGTTGATGTATCTGAGGATTTCGAAGACGTGGAAGTGAAATGGTTCAATAGAACCAAAGGATATGGTTTTGTATCTCGTGGTGAGGGTACTCAAGATATCTTTGTTCACATAGAAACGCTTCGTAGAGCTGGTTTAACTGATCTTGAGCCAACACAGCCTGTAAGGGTTCGTATTGGTACAGGAGAACGTGGGCCGCTGGTTGCCCAGATAGCACTTCCGGGTGATGCATAAATTGAAACTAACACAGATAGCACGCAGGCTTATGGCCTGTGTGCTTTTGTTTTTGGTCGGTAGTGTTGCGCCCGCCAATGCTCAAGAAAAGCTTACCACGCCACTTATCATTGAACGTGCTGATGGTTCCGTACATGAATTTCATGTTGAATTGGCGCTTTCAAACGCACAGCGGCAACAAGGTCTGATGAATAGGGAACATCTGGCACCAGATGCCGGGATGCTCTTTATTTTTCCAAATGAAGATTACAGAAGTTTCTGGATGCGGAATACGCTGATCCCGCTTGATATTATCTTCATGAAGAAAACCGGTGAGATTTTGAATATTCGGGCTAACGCCAAGCCTCTTGATGAAGGGCCGCGCTACAGCTCTGAAGGTAAAGCCAAGGCTGTGCTTGAAATTCCTGGGGGCCGCGCAGAAGAATTGAATATCAAGCCAGGCGATATTGTTCGTCATGCTTTCCTTGGTAACGCAAAAACATTCAAGAACTAATGAAAAGCCGCATTGCAACAGATGAAATGATTGCTGCGGCTAACCCGCCTGAGGGTTATGGGCCAATTGTATCCAATTCCAATTTTGCCTGGGAAAATGGGCCCCTGTTTGAAAAACGTGCTGGTGATGTTTGGTCGCGCGGATTTCGTGTTGCTGAGCGCCACATAAATGCTGGTGGAATGTGTCATGGCGGTATGCTGATGACATTTGCCGATATCATGCTCGCTACTGCGGTTATGGAGGTAACTGATCCACCGTTTGTTACTGTGCGTTTAACGACTGATTTTTTAGGTCCGGCAAAGCTTGGTGACTGGGTGGAAGGAACCGCAACTGCGCATTCTGCTGGTGATGGTCTCTTTTCTGTTGCAGGTTCCATCTGGGTAGGGGATAAGCTGGTGGCAGATGCTAGTGCGCTCTTTAAGGCGTTTCAGCGAAAATCTTGAATTTCTATAAAAGGAAGTATCATGAGCGATAAGCCCCTTTACCAAGGGTTTCTTGGCGAGTGGATTTTGGACCCGGACAGCTGCGAATACGAGCAGGGTGAGCCACCAGTAACTGGTTATTACGCTATCCACCAGAATGGGGAAGAGCTTGAGTTTAAAATGGCCTGGGTCGATACCGAAGGCGAGCAACACGCACATAGCTTCCGCTGTAAACCAGATGGGCACCAATATAAATTCGCGGGTGGTGATCTGGCTGATGCTATTTCAGTAACAGCGACTTCAGAGAATACACTGGATTCTTCAGCTTTTTACCGTGATCAGGAACGCATGATGGCTTACCGGACTTTAGTGAATGGTGGAACAGAGATGGAAGTAGTGCAGAAGGTAAACTTGCCGGGTGGCGGGGCGCCTTCCAACTTTGCGCGTTATGTACGAAAGCATTAGAGAATTACGACTCATTTGTTACAGTATGGGTGAAAACGGATGGGGAGCAGAATTACTCTGTTCCCTGTTTTTGTATAAGGTTTCAATGACACGCTTTCAAAGCCTTGGAAACCATGGGGTTGCGGGCTGCGCTCGGTTTTTTCATAATTTTTGAATTTTTCCCTTGCATCAGAACGGCTATAACCCTAGATACACCGAGCGCCGGGGAGTGGCGCAGCCTGGTAGCGCACCTGTTTTGGGTACAGGGGGTCGCTGGTTCGAATCCAGTCTCCCCGACCACTTTCTTCAGAGAAAGTTTTTAAGACCAATAAAACCCAACGAATAAAAAGGCATCCTTCGGGATGTCTTTTTTCGTTTCCAGATAAAATTTCTTCAGCCTGTTATTTTTCCCTTGCATAAGTGGGCTGATAAGAATAGATACACCGAGCGCCGGGGAGTGGCGCAGCCTGGTAGCGCACCTGTTTTGGGTACAGGGGGTCGCTGGTTCGAATCCAGTCTCCCCGACCACTTTCTTCCGGGAAAGTTTTTAAGACCAATAAAACCCAGTCGAAGAAGAAGGTATCCTTGTTGGATGCCTTTTTTCTTATCAGCGGAAAGAAACTTTTAGGTAAGGCATTTTACCTATTTTCTTTTTCAGGCTGTTACGATAGTGTGCAGCCCGCTGGCCAGACGGCCATATATCTATGTGCGGTCCCGTAGCTCAACTGGATAGAGCGGCTGACTTCTAATCAGCAGGTTCGGGGTTCGAGTCCTCGCGGGATCGCCATTTATATTTTCCAAACAATCTATATCTTGCAGTTTTGTTTTTACACTCTTTCTAAGATTGTTAATTCAGTGATTTCACTAAAATTACACATAACACTTTTTGTTTACCAGCTAGAGGTATAAACTCGTTTTTTCAGGCTCAGTTCAGAGGAGGCGGTTTTGTGTGTAGGTAGCAGCACATGTAATTGTAATTGTAGCGGAAAAGTTAGCCCAGTTCGAAGCGAAGATGCTAATCAGGCAAGTACAACAGTAAGCGGGATTGATGATGTCGTACCTACATCATCTGCGGCAGCGACTGGTACGCAGACTATTGATGCGCTGATATCTGGTATTAAATATTCGGCTAATGCAGATGGTACGACGACACTCACATACAGCTTTGGCGGCCCTGACAGTGTATATTCCTCGGATGATATTGTCGGCTATCGAGACGGGCAGGATTTAGAGCCTGTTAGTGGGGTATCAACACTTTCTGCATATGCCCAAGGACTATTCGTTGAGGCACTTGAAGAACTGCGCCGGTACACAAACCTGGATTTTGCACAGGTAGAAGATGATGCAACCACAGCCGGTACACTTAGGATAGCCTGGTCTGGGATTGATGATGAAAGCGCTGTTGGCTGGGCTTATTTGCCAGGCAATACAGTGCAGGCAGGTGACATCTGGTTAATTTCTAAAAATCATAAAGAAACTGACGTAGACTTCGAACATACTATTTTACATGAACTTGGGCATGCGCTTGGTCTTAGTCATTCGTTTGAGGGGGGCATTGGTGGTGCAACGATGCCCTCTGAGCTGGAAGGTGTTGAATATACTGTAATGAGCTATACGGTATCCGCCCGTTTCAGCGAAGCGACATGGGCTGATCTCTGGCCGCAAACATATATGTATCATGATATTGTGGTGCTGCAGGAATTGTACGGTAAGGATACTGTTACAACAGCTGGTACAGATACTTATACCTTTGATACAGCTGAGCGCTACCTGCAGACTGTATGGGATTATGGAGGTAAGGATACCTTGGCTGTTACAGGCGCTAAGGCAGTGCATGTTAATTTAGCCCCAGGCTCTTGGAGTAATGTAGGAACTGATATTCAGTATTGGTCTGAGGGAACTGGCTTCTTCGAAGATAGTTATACTCTCTATATAGCGGATGATACCATCATAGAAAACGCTACTGGCGCAACTGGTGATGATACTATTCAAGGTAACGATGCCGCGAACCGTTTGATTGGAAATGATGGTGATGACCGTATGGAAGGCGGGGCAGGTAATGACGTGCTGCGCGGCGGTGCCGGTGATGACCAAAGCTTCGGCGGAGAGGGGAATGATCAGTTATGGGCCGGAGCCGATGATGATGGTGATGACATTGTTGTTGGAGGCAGTGGAAACGATACGGTAGCTGGGGCCGCTGGAAATGATCTGCTTATTGGTGGAAGTGCCAATGATGGAGAAATAAAACAACTTGTATCTTCAGCAACCAGTGCTTTAGCTGATGGCTCCGATACGCTTTACGGTGGGGATGGCGCTGATACGCTGGTTGCAGGTGGTTGGGACGATAGTGCTGTAACTGATAATGGCCTATTTGATCATGGTGAACAGGTAACAACAGGTACGGCAAGTGATGTCATTTGGTCTGGAAATGGAGGAGATGCCATATACGGAGCAGATGGTGCTGACCTGATCGGTGGTGGTCAGGGTGATGATACCGTTTATGCCGCTGGTGGTGATGATAGCGTTTTTGGTGGCCAGAATGATGGTAGTGATAGCGGGACTAATGATTATATCGATTTGGGTGCTGGCGATGACCTTGTCTATAGTAGCGGTGGCTCTGATGTGATTTTTGGCCAGGCTGGTGCTGATAATCTTTTCTCTGGCGGTGGAAACGATACTGTTGATGGCGGATCGGGTGATGATACTCTGTGGGGTGGTAGCGGTAATGATACCTTCACGGGGGGATCTGGCGCAGATACGTTTGTGTTTGCTGACGGTCATGGAGACGACCGTGTTGAAGACTTCAATGTTTCTGATGATACGCTGTACCTTGCAAATGCAACGACCAATTTCCAATCAGCAGGTGATGTTCAAGCTGCAGCCAGCGAGCAATCTGGTGGTGTATTGATTGATATCGGTGGAGGGGATAGCGTATTGCTGATAGGTCTTTCTCTCAATGATTTAGCCTCTGTAAACTACGTCTTTGATTAGTAATATTTCTTGTTTATTGGCGATGAGGGGAGCTGCGTTTGTGGCTCCTTTTTTTGTTAGTATAGTTCTAAGGTATTGATTTATAAAAGGAATATTCAATTTTTTCTTTGTTACATGGAAAGTTCACTCACTCGTAACTGAAGCGTAACAATCTCAGCGTTTCTAAGTGGCCAGATAATTCAATAGTAAACACCACTATAAATGGCTCAGAGAGAAACAATGTCTATTCCATCAAAACTTAAGAATGTGCGCCGTGCTGTACTCACTACAGCAAGTGCGGTGGCTATTTTGGCGTCTGGTGCTGCTTACGCGGCTGACCTTTCAGGCCGTATTTCCGATAGTGAAAACGCAGTGGCACTTGAAGGCGCTATTGTGCAAATTAAGGAACTTAATCGCCGTACAGTGACCAATGCTGAAGGTGGATATTATTTCGGTAATATTCCAGCAGGCGAATATACGCTGGTAATCAATTATATTGGTACAGATCCGATTGAACGAAAGGTTACTGTATCCGAAGATGGCGGTAAGCTTGATATTGCTTATGGTGCGAATGAAGGTGTTGACGAAGTTATCGTTGTAACTGGTCTTCGTGGTTCTCTGAATAGTTCACTTGCCAAACAGCGTTCGGCCGATAATGTGGCAAACTTCCTGTCAGCTGATGCAGCGGGTAACTTTCCTGACCAGAACGTATCAGAGGCGGTGCGCCGTATCGTTGGTCTATCTGTAGCAAATGATCAGGGCGAGGGCCGCTTTGTAATCATTCGGGGTATTGATCCAAACCTATCTTCTTCTTCGATTGGTGGTGTAAGGCTTCCTTCCCCTGAAGGTGGTGACCGTCAGGTAGCCTTGGATATCTTCCCATCTGAAATTCTTGAAAGTGTTGAGGTTACAAAGTCCCTGACACCTGACGTAGATGGTGATGCGATTGGTGGTAATGTTGATATTAAAACGCTTTCTGGTTTTGATCGTGACGGTTTGTTCGTGAAAGCAAAACTTGAAGGCAGTTATAACCGCCAGCAGGATGATATTAGCCCTAAAGGGGCTCTAACAATTGCAAACAAGTTCAGTGATCGTTTCGCAATTGCAGGTTCTTTCAGTTATTTCGATCGTGATTTTGGCTCAGACAATGTTGAAGTTGATGGTGGCTGGATCAATGAAGATGATGAAGATCAAACAATTGATGCACTAATCCCGGAAGAGCTTGAGTTCCGTGATTATGTGATTTCTCGTCGCCGTATCGCTGCTGCTTTAAACCTTGATTTTAAACCGACAGACAGCACAGATCTTTATATCCGTTCTCTTTATTCCAACTTTAGAGATTCTGAAATCCGTAGTCGGGTCGAGTTGAAGTTTGATGAAGGCGAGTTCGATCTGGATAATACAAATGCAGCCGATGGCGTTGCGTTCCAGAATGGTATTGAAGCAGACCGTGATGTTAGAAACCGCGTTGAAACTCAGAAAATTCTGACTGTGCAGGCGGGCGGTGAAACGCGTCTTGATAGCATGCGCATTGAATATTCTGCTTCATACTCCAAAGCTGAAGAAAATGAGCCAAACCGCTTTGATATCGATTTCGCAGGTGAAGATTTTAATGCTGGTGTGAATTTCAGAAACAGACTTCTTCCTAATTCGGCTTTCCTTAATCAGGCTGATTTTGACGGTATTCGCGATGCTTCCGCTTATGAGCTTGATACCATTGAGTTTGGCAACAACTTTACAGATGATGAGCAGATTGCGTTCAAGCTTGATATCGCCAAAGATCTCTACTGGAATGATAACCCAGTACTGATTAAATGGGGGGCAAAAGCCCGTCTGCGTGAAAAGTCACGTAATGACAGCACCATTGTTTATGATGGAAATCTTGGCGATGTAACGCTTGCGGATTTTAGAACTGATATTGATTTCCCACCTGATTTTGCGGTGGGTGATTTTGGCCCTGATGCGGCAGCAGTTGAAGATTATTTCCGAGCGAATGTATCTACTTTTGAAATCAATGAAGCAGATACTTTGATTGCTTCAGACGCTGTAGATTATGAAGCGGAAGAGAATATCTATGCTTCATATATTCTTGGCCGTATTGATGTTGGTGCGCTTCGCGTTATCGGTGGTGTTCGCTATGAATACACAGACTTTAAAACAAGCAGTAATTTCGTAACGGTTGGTGAAGAAATTGTTCGCGATGCTGATGGTAATCCTGTTCTTGATGATGAAGGGGAGCCAGAAACGGAAGATGTAACATCAGTTTCACCCGTAAATACAGATCGTGATTATGGCCACTGGCTGCCAAGTGTAAACGTTCGATATGAATTGAAACCAAACTTACTTCTGCGTGCAGCATACTTCCGGTCCGTTGTGCGTCCAAACATTGATGATATTATTCCAACAGGTGAAATCGAGTTTGAAGACGAGTTCGAAGATGGCGAGATTGACCGTACGACAGAAGGTACAATTGGTAATGGAGCGCTTGTGCCGTTAACCAGTAACAACCTTGATTTCGGTATTGAATGGTATCCGAATAACGACTCCATCATTTCAGCAGGTGTTTTCTATAAGAAAATCAAAAACTTCGTTGTAGATCGTACACTTGAAGATGTGACTATCAATGGTATTGATTTCAGTGAAGTTGTTCAGCCGTTCAATGGTGATGAAGCAACGGTGAAAGGGATTGAACTTAACTATCAGCAGGCTCTTACGTTCCTTCCGGGTTTGCTTGACGGTATTATCCTTGGCCTGAATTATACTTATGTTGATAGTGATGCGACTATTGATACAGGTGAAGAGGTACGTGAAATACCATTACCGCGTACTTCCAAAAATATTGCCAATATTGTTCTTGGTTATGAAAAAGGCCCGCTAACACTTCGCGCCGCCCTTACATACCGCGATGAATATCTGGACGAAGTTGACTCTGAAGGTTTTGGTGACCGGTACGTGCTGGATCACAAACAATGGGATTTCTCTGCTTCTTATGAAATCTATGACGGTGTGAAGCTATACGGCACTATGTCTAACGTGAATGACCGCCCATTTCAGGCCGCATTCCGTACTGGCGGCCAAGATTTCCTTGCACAGTATGAAGAATATGACTGGACAGCCAGTTTTGGTGTAAAAGCCAAGTTCTAGGTTTATTCAGGTATAGACCAGAAAAGGCCGGAGAGTTTTCCCCGGCCTTTTTTGTTTGCAAGCTGACGCAGGGATTATTTCCCCATGCGCTTAAGAATAACTTCAGCTTCATCCATCAGGCGGTTCATACGAGCGATGAGTGCGTCATATGGAGCACTTGAAGTAAGGTCTACACCCGCATCTTTCAGCATTTCATGTGGGTATTTACTGCCACCAGCTTTGAGTACGTTTAGATAGTCATCATCTGCTTGTTCGTCACCGCTTAGCATACGTTCGGCAAACATGGTGCCTCCTGAAATGCTTGTCGCATACTGATACACATAGAAATTATAATAGAAATGCGGGATATAAGCCCACTCAATCGCATAAAGCGGATCAATATTCATAACGCCTTCATCGTGGCCATGATATTTTTTAAGAAGATCAAGGTACACTTCTGTCATCTTGGAGCCAGATAGGGCTTCGCCAGCCTCTGCAAGTTCGTGGATTTTCAGTTCAAATTCAGCAAACATGGTTTGGCGGAAGAAAGTACCACGATAACTTTCGAGTGCGCGATCGATATAATAAAGCCGCTCTGCATCGCTCAGGTTTTTTGCCAACATATGTTCTTGCAAGAGAACCTCATTTGTTGTTGAAGCAAGTTCCGCTGTGAAAATTGGATAGCTGTATGTTTCGTAAGGATTGTTTTCCTTGGCAAGCATAGTATGCACCGCATGGCCCCATTCATGAGAGAAGGTGGAGACATCTTCAAAACCACTATTATAGTTCAAGAGAACATAAGGGTGTTCGTCATAACCAGCGCCTTGCATATACGCGCCTGAGCGCTTACCCGGTTGCGGATAAACATGCATCCAGTTACCTGCAAAACCTTCATCTAATTTTTTAAGATATTCTTCCCCAAAGGGCTTTAAGGAAGCTTTTGTCATTGCTTTAGCTTCGTCTAGCGTGAATTCGCGTTCGAGCTGGGTTACTTCCGGGTAAATGTCGTAATAGTGCAGGTCTTCGAGGCCCATGATGCGCTGACGCAGTTTTAAGTAGCGGTGCATGGACGGTAGGTTCTCGTTCGCAGCCTTTACAAGTGCGCGGTACACATCGGATGGCACATTGCTACCTGCAACCGCTGCATCAAGCGATGTAGGGTATTTACGAGATTTACTTGTGAAGATATGAGAGCGCACCAAGGTATCAAGGGTTTGGCCGAGAGCTGCTTCATACTGCTTCCATGTGCTCCAGAATTCATCAAATACTTTCTTGCGGTCTTCCCGGTTTTGTACCGCGCGGTATTTAGTGTACATGGATTGATTGAGGTCTACGGTCTCGCCGTCAGACATAGTTACCTTTGGCCACGGAATACTGGCCGTGGTAAGAAGCGAGTAAATCCGCTGTGGCCCTGAAAGCACTTCACCAGCGTTTGCGAGCACGCCTTCAGCTTGGTCGCCAAGAATATGCTCTTTTCGTTTTATCAGGTCTCTGATGTTAAAGGCATGTTTTTCAAGGCGCTTATCTTCTTTGATATATCTTTCCAGAGTTTCTGAGCCAGCTGCCTGCATTTCCGGTGACATATAAGACGTAATTTGCCCAAGCTTCGCGAAGACAGAACGTGCCAGGCTTAGTTTTTCCTGGCCTTCTGCGTTACGTAGATCTTCATCTCCGCCCAGAGATGCATAAATAAACATACGAGCTGTGCGCTTGTTAATGGCTGATAGTTCATCGGAAGCATCAGCTAGCGTTTTAGCACTTTCTGTCAGTTTACCTTTAAAACGAGCAAGCTTTTCAATATCTATAAGCAACTGTTCACGTTCCTTATTCCAGTCACGCTCTGTTTTATAAAGGTCAGTAAGGTCCCAGCGAATTTGTGCTGGTTCAGTTGTTTCTATAGCTTGTGCGGGAAGGGCTGTGATAGCTGTTGTTGCCATAAGGCCAGCAATGGCGTAGCGCATATTTTTAAACATCTTTATCCCCCTGATAAATGTGTTGGACTCAAGAGGAAAGCTTACACACAAAAAAAGGGTTTCCGCAATTCAACGGAAGTTCTACGGGATTTCGCTAGCTGATTGTTATGCTTGATTTTTTGATCTTTACTCTTCGGTAATATTATTCACATAGGAATAACTAAATATTGATTGGGATTTTTGCCGAAAAATCCACTAACGTAGCAACACATTGTGTGGATTGGGAGTTGGGGCGATGAATTTGTTTAGAGCTTTTACAACGGGCGCTTTTCTCGTTCTTTCGGCGGGAACTGTTGCGAATGCGGATAGTATTGCACTAACCGTGAAAGATGCGAAAAATAGATCTGTTGAACATGCGGTGGTTGCTTTAACGCCTCAGTTTGAAACTGATTTTAAATTCGCTGCTCCTGAAGCCGCTGAAATGCAGCAACGGAATACGTTATTTGCGCCTTTCGTACTTCCCGTACAAACTGGCACCAAGGTTTCATTTCCGAACCTGGATGAATTCCGCCATCACGTATACAGTTTTTCTAAAACAAAGCGCTTTCAACTGAAGCTATACGGTAAAGACGAGTCCAAAGAAATTTTGTTCGATAATCCGGGGGTTGTGGCTTTGGGCTGTAATATCCACGATAACATGCTGGCGTTTGTTTATGTGACGGAAGCACCGATCTACCAAAAAACCAAAGCAAATGGTACGGTGAGCTTCGAAGGTCTGCCAGCAGGTCAGTATAAAATGGAAGTCTGGCACCCAGATTTAAAGGATCGAAAATCAGTCTTTACAAAGATGGTAGTGATTGAAGGAGATACTTCTGAGGCTGTTGAATTAGCGTTGCGTTCGGTTCGTAAAAAACAAAATCCACCATCGGAAGAAGAATATAACTAATGCCATCGTTTAAATTTCAGACCAGATTAACGATTGTTTATCTTGCGCTGTTTTTAGCGGTTCAAAGTATCATTATTGTCGCCTTTTATTCTTCTTTGGATGAAAATGTCGGTGATCAGGTGCAGGACCAGTTAAGTTCTGCTGCACGAGTTTTTGAATCTATTGTTGATGAGCGAGTAGAGAAGCTTACCGACCTTGTGCAGGTAGTATCTCAGGATTTTGGCTTTAAGGAAGCAATCCTTAGTGAAGATATTCCAACTGTTAAATCAGCACTTTCCAATTTTGGAAACCGCGTAGATGCTGATTTTTCAATGGTATATGACATTGATGGTGAAATTGTAACATATGCTGGCAGGCAGGGGAAAAGGCTCACGGAGGCCTCTTTCCTGAGTGCGGAATTGAAAGAACTTGCTGAGGCAGCTTCTACAGCATCTTCTATTATGGAAGCCGAGGGGCGTCTTTACGAGGTTGTATTAGCGCCTGTTTATGCGCCTGACCTTCAGGCCTGGATTGCACTCGGTATCGAACTGGATGAAGTTGAAGCGCTAGAGATTAAAGAACTATCTGTTGAAGGTCTTGAAATCGCGTTTCTATACAAGGAAAATGACCGCTATAAACTTGCGGCTTCTTCTTCCGATGAAGGTGCATTGGCGCAGTTTTTAGATACCGGTATTTTGAATTCTATGGGAGCCGTTTTCCGGGCACCATATCTCGGTGACGATTATATGTTCTGGTTGATGGAGCTTCAGGGCTCAGCCACACAGGGCAATGAAGTTTCCACGCTGCTTTATTATTCGATTGATAAAGAAATACGCAGTTATGCTGATTTTGCGATAACACTTCTTGGTATTCTGGCGATCGGTCTCGTTTTCCTTTTTGGTGGAAGTATGGTGATCTCGCGCGGTGTTACCAAACCTCTGCGTGAACTGGCGAGCGCTACCAACCGTATTGCTCAGGGCGAATTCCACGAGGTTGCTGCTCCAACAAAAGACGATGAAATCTCAGATCTTACGAAAAGCTTTAACCACATGGTGGAAGCCGTACGTGAGAGGCAGGACCGCATCCGTTTTCAAGCTTTTCATGATCCTGAGACGGGACTTCCAAACCGGAATAACTTTGAAAAAGATCTGATTGAAACAGTTGAAAAAAAGAAGCAATTTGCGTTGGTTATTGCTGAGGTGCAGCAACTGCTTGAACTAAGAACTGTACTGAACCATGATCATGTAAATGATTTGCTATCTGGTATTGGCGAGCGCTTACAACAGGTGTCAAACGCCAAAGTAGCGCGCCTTAGCACAGAATCTTTCGCGTTTATTCTTGAGGATGCAGCGGGAGCTGAGGTTGTTGCCTCGTTAGCTATTAATTCCTTTATGACGCCGTTTGAAATTGCTGATGTAGCAGTGGATGCCAGCATCAAAATGGGTTTAGCAAAATTCCCTGATGACGGCAAAGACGCTATGCACCTTATGCAGCACGCTAACTCAGCGCTCGATCAAGGCCGGGTATCTCCAAAAGGGTATGCTTGGTATGTGCAGGATACAGGCACGTCTTATGCGCAAAACCTATCCCTTATGAGTGATCTGCGAGAGGCACTTAATACTGGCGAAGTATCTTTCGCGTATCAGCCAAAACTTGATCTCGCTGAAGGTAAAATTACCTCCGTTGAAGCCCTTGTGCGCTGGAACAGTAAAACACGTGGATTTGTACCACCGGACGATTTCATCCCGTTTGCTGAGCGTACGGGTGATGTAAGGCATGTAAGTGAATGGGGATTGCGGGAGGCTATTTCACAGTGTGCAAAATGGCATGCAATGGGGCACAATATTTCTATCGCTGTGAACCTATCTACCAGTGATTTGATGAACTTGAACCTTCCGGGGCAAATTTTGCTGCTGCTTAGGGAATATAAAGTTCCGCCAGAAAACCTGAAGCTCGAGGTAACAGAAAGCGCGGTGATGCATGATATGTCTCGCGCTCTTGAGGTTCTGAACATGCTGAGCGCGATGGGGCTTACATTGTCGATTGATGATTATGGTACCGGTTATAGTTCTCTAAGCTACCTGAAAAAACTGCCAGTAAGCGAGATTAAGATTGATAAATCTTTTGTATTGAAGCTGGCGGAAAATGAGGAAGATAGAATCCTTGTTCGTTCAACAATTGAACTTGGTCATAACCTTGGACTTAAGGTGACTGCAGAGGGTGTAGAAGATCAACAATCTGTCGATATGTTAAGTGAATATGGCTGTGATACACTGCAGGGATATTTCATTAGCAGACCGCTTCCTGCACGTGATTTAGAGAGTTTCCTGAACGAATATAAATTTAAGTAAGGTATATTATGGTGCGTGTATTGAGTTTATTGACCATAGGTACTTTGTTTTCTTTTCCTGTGGCCGCACAAGACAGTTTTCTTGATATCTCGGGTTTAGCTGATTTTCGCCTGACCCATGCTTTTGCTGGTGAAGAAGATTTCTTTAACGGTGGGCTGGGGAAAACCCGCTACGGTGCTTCTGAGGACGGGAGCGCGAATACTCAGTTAAGACTTTCTGAGATATCTGTATTGGCAAAAGCTGATATTGCGTGGGGATGGAAGGCTTTTGCGCATCTCAAGTTTGATAGCGAGCAGGATAAGCCTGTCGATTTGGTTGAAGCATTTGTCACTTACAAACCGGTACCTTCTTCTGCCTGGTCTTTTGAATATAAAGCAGGACTATTTTTCCCTCATATCTCGCGGGAAAATATCTCAACGGCTTGGACAACGCCGTATACGATCACGCCTTCAGCGATTAATGCCTGGGTAGGGGAAGAGATCCGAGCACTTGGGCTTGAGGCACGCGCTACATATAAAACGGAAAATCATAAAGTCTCACTTTCCGGAGCAATTTTCGGATTTAACGACCCTGCAGGCTCTCTTTTAGCTTTTCGTGGATGGGCGTTACATGATGCAAAAGTGGGAGCCTTTTCCACGGTACCACTAGCCCCCATTCCTTCTATCGGGACCGAGGACTCGTTCCTAAGGCAGGCAGCTTATGTAAACCCGATCCGAGAGCTTGATAACAAACCGGGTTTCTATGCTGCGCTGGATTATTCATATGGCCGCAATTTACAGCTTGGTGCCTTTTATTATGATAACCGGGGTAACCCTGAAGCCTTTAATGGTGAACAATATGCGTGGGATACCCGCTTCTTAAATGTATATGCTGAAGCCAACCTACCTTCTGATATCAAGTTTATCAGCCAATATATGCGTGGCTCAACGGAAATGGGCGTGATTGCTGAGGGCGATCGGCGTTATGTGGATGTAGATTTTAAGGCGGCTTTTGCACTTCTCAGCAAAACCTTCGGGCCATTCAGGCTTTCAGCACGTTATGACTGGTTCGATAATGACGATAATTCATTTATTCAGGTCGATAATAACTTTGAGAATGGCGATGCCTACACAGTAGCTTTTTCCTGGAGAATTGATGCGAAGAACCAGTTGCTCACTGAATATCTTCAAGTGAACAGCGACCGTGATAATCGGGTAGGGCTTGGTGTTGATCCTGAACAAAAGAATAAACTACTTCAGTTCAGTTTCCGCCGACGTTTCTAGTTGTTGTGTACGTCTTTAATGGCTACGGCTTTTATTAATAGATAAATTTTTTGGCCTGTGCGAAGCGTTAAGTTCCTATAGGCGCGTTCGGTGATTTGGCTGGTGATATGCTCACTACTGCCTTGAATGCGGCATTGCACGTTTACTGATTTGGGCGTTTGAATTATCTCTGTAATCTCGGCTTCAAGGATATTTTGAATACTGGTGTTTTCCGCGGGCGATGTAGCCAGTGCAACATCATTGGCAAGAATACGCAGTGTGAGAGTGCTGTTTTCTTTTTCCCCTTCATCTTTTACCCAGATAGTTTGTCCGCCAATCTCGGCAGCTAGCAATCCATCTTCGCGGTGTGCCGCGCTGGCAGTAATAATAGAAAGAGTGCTGTTAAGACCCAGAACTTCATATGTTTCCGAAGCGTTTAGTATGTCAGTTAATGAACCAGAAAGAAGTGGTCTACCAGCATCCATAAGAATGGCATTATCTGCAACCGCAATCATTTCTTCCAGCTGATGGGTTATCAGTAGCATAGGTATTTGATGCTTCCGGTTTATTTCCCTAATCAGCCGGAGCATAGCATTACGACGAGATGTATCGAGGCCGGTAAGTGGCTCATCTAGAATTAGAAATTTAGGATCTGCGGCGATTGCTCTAACAAGTGCGACCCGTTTGGATTCTCCGCCCGATAGGTTCTGGGGGGGGCGTTTGAGAAGATGCTTGATATCAGCCAGTTCAATAAGTTGGTCTATATCCTTTTGCTTTAGCTGCGCTGATAGCCGAATATTATCTTCGACTGACATAGTAGGAAAGAGGGCAGGTTTTTGCATAACGAGCCCAATAGAACGTTCTTCAGGGGGCAGGTTCGATACATCGTGCCCTTGAAGCTTGATATGACCGTTAGCCTTTTCCAACCCGCATATAGTGCGTGCAAGGGATGTTTTCCCAGCGCCAGATTTGCCCATAAGAACAGTAATGCCGCTTTGAACTTCAAATGAGGCATGGCCTTCTGTAGCCCCCAACTGCCATTTCAGATTGACGGATAGGCTCATGACTGGCTCCTCAGCTTATGCCGACGAGATAACCATTCTGAAATGATCAGGCTGCCAATAGCTGGTATCAGGCAAAGTAATGCAAAACGTGCTGCAATTTCTTCGCCGCCCGGTGTTTGTGCCGCCTGAAAGAGCGCCAACGGCAGTGTTTGAGTAAGGCCTGGAATATTCGCAACAAAGGTAATGGTTGCGCCAAATTCACCTATCGCACGTGCAAACCCTAAAACCGATCCCGAAAGAATGCCGGGTAGGGCATGTGGCAGGCTGATACGCCGGAAAATGGTGTATGAGGGAAGGCCTAGTGTTTGTGCTACCTCTTCATACTCTTTTGGTTCAGCTTCAAAGGCTTGCCGAATACTGCGGACCATAAGTGGGAAAGCCATAATGCCGCTTGCAATTGCTGCTCCTTGCCACTGAAAGGATGGGTTTAAACCAACGCTGTTCAGCCAAGCACCAAAACTACTGTTATGTGAGAAAGCGATTAGCAGAAGGAAGCCAATCACCACTGGGGGAACAACAAGCGGGATGTGAAGCATACTATCCAGAAGGAATTTTCCGCGAAAGTCTGAGCGGGCCATACGGTAAGCGGTAAAAACAGCTAAAGGTAGCCCAAGGGCAATGGCCCATAAAGCTACCCTTAAACTCAAGAATAATGCATCAATTTCGGTCTGGTTGAGCATCAACGCCCTAAATGCTTGCTATATCTTTCTAGTCCTGCCTGTAAGTCTTCTATCAAGTCATCGGTATTTTCAAGTCCGATATGAAGACGCAGGAGCGGGCCGTTTGCTTTCCAAGGTGTTGCTGTGCGGCATGTGGCTGGATTGCTTGGCAAGATCAAGCTTTCATAACCACCCCAGCTGAAGCCCATTTTGAAATATTTCATTTCGTCGACCATGGCAGCTGTATCTTCATAACTGCCTTCTTTGAGCACGATCGAGAACAAGCCGCAGGAACCAGCAAAATCGCGCGCCCAAATCTCATGGCCTGGGCAGTTTTCGAAGGCTGGATGAAGCACTTCTCCGACCATCGGGTGGTCTTTAATCCAATTGGCAATCTTCAGTGCATTTTCTTCATGTTCTTTCATGCGCACTCCAAGAGTACGTAAACCGCGGAGTGTTAGAGCAGCATCATCAGGAGATACTGTCTGGCCCATCTGATATGCGGTTTGCTGAAGCTTTTTAAAGGTGCGTTTGTTTGCTGTGGCGCTGCCCATCATTACGTCTGAATGGCCGCAGATATATTTGGTGCAGGCATGGACTGAAATATCAGCCCCCAGTTCAAGCGGGTTAAGAAGCAGCGGTGTTGCCCATGTGTTATCAGTAATAACATAAGCGCCGATTTTTTTTGCCGCTTCACAGATCGCAGGCAAGTCCTGCACCTCAAATGTAAGCGAACCCGGTGTTTCAGTAACGATAAGCGTCGTGTTTTCTTTAAACAGTGTTTCGATGTCAGAACCCAGAAGCGGATCGTAATAAGTAGTTTCAACACCAATGTGTTTCAGGTATCCGTTCGCAAATGAGCGTGTTGGATCATAAGCGCTATCAGTGATGAGAATATGATCACCGGGTTTAACAAGTGCCATAATGGCGCCTGTAACCGCTGCAATACCACTTGGATACAGCATAGTGCCTTCGCCGCCTTCAAGCTCTGTCATTGCCTCAGCAAGCGCCCACTGGGTTGGTGTCCCTTTGCGTGCATAAAACAGGTGGCGCGCAGAAGGATCAGCGCAGCGTTCGCGCATTTCAGCATATGTTTCAAAAAGACAGGTAGATGCGCGGTAAATTGGCGGATTTACCACGCCGTGGGTCCACTCCTTTTTTCGGCCCGAGGTTACTAATTTGGTTTCTGTTTTTTCTTTTGTCATAAATTACTCGGTTATTCTGTCTCTATCGGAAAATCATGAAGGCTGCCCCATTCGGTCCAGGAACCATCATAAATTGCCGTATCCCATTTGCCTAGCTCTGCAAACGCAAGAGCCAGATTACAGGCTGTAACACCAGAGCCGCAGCTTGTGACAATAGGGCTGTTGAGGTCAATAGCGCGATCGGCAAGAATATCTGTAAGTTGCTGTTTAGATTTTATCGTGCCGTCTTCTCTGTAAAGCTCTGAGAAAGGTAAATTCAGCGAACCCGGGATGTGGCCAGCACGCAGACCGGGACGTGGTTCTGCTTCACAGCCATAAAAACGACTTGCGCCGCGTGCGTCCACAATCTGTGCTGATTTTGTATTTGAGATCGCTAGCATATCTTCTTTGGATTTAAAGAGCGTGGGCTGGAAAGAAGCTTTGTAAGACGATGGAGTATAGCTGCTTGTGTCAGTTGAGATTGGCTTTCCGTCAGCCAACCATTTTTTCAGGCCGCCATTCAGTACATAAACCTGTGTGTGACCCATCAAGCGGAAGAGCCACCAAACACGGCCAGATGATTTTACATCACTGTCGTCATACACCACCACTGTATCTTCATTTGTAACACCGAGGGCGCTTACGGCTTGTTCAAAAATATCTACTGTAGGGACAGTGTGAGGGAAAGGTTCAGATGCATCGCATACAGCATCAATATCGAAGAAGCGAGCCCCGGGAATATGGTGTTGCTTGAATTCCTCGCCTGCTTTCCTGCTGGTTGCAGGCATGTGCCATGATGCGTCAAGGATAACAATGTTCTGGTCATCCAGCTTCTCTGATAGCCAATCAGTGGAAACTAATGGTGATTGAAGCATTTCATCTCTCCCTCAATATATGATCTGTTCTTTTTAAGGGAACTCACGCTAGATGCAATGCGACAAAATGCATAAAAAAAGGCACCCCGAAGGGTGCCAGGTATCATAGCTCACTTGAGCAACGAGGAAACTAGTTAATGATCATTCGGCTGGCCATATCGCCTTGCCGATTAACCCTGAACAGCACGCTTAGGAGCGGATGTTCAAATTCTTCTGCGTCATCAAAATGCAGGAGGTTTTCTTCTGCAACATATGTGGTGTGAGGCTCACCATCCACCAACACATGATACCATGGACGGTCTTTTGGTGTGGTGGTTGGAACGTTGGTTTCGTACCATTCAGGAGATTGGCTATAGACGGCATCTACATCGAAAATAAGACCACGGTATCCATATTTCTTGTGGATAATGATTGTTCCCGGGGCAAATCTTGCTGTTTTTGTCTCTGTGTTTTCCATCTTCTGTCTCCTTATCAGTTCGTTCTAAACCTCTTTTCTTTCATCTCTCGAGCACCACAGTTTGTAACTGTTATCTATCACCCTACAGGGTTTGCCTTAATAAAGGCTGAACAAAAATGTTAAAATTGCTTAAGTATGAGCAATTATCTTTCTCTATAGATGGGGGCGATACCAAATTTATTCAAGTGAGGCGTGGATTAGAGAATTGTTTTGACACAAGGAAAAACTAGGCGCATAGGCTGTGCCTAAGAATGTTTTCAGATTACAGGAATGAAAATGAGCAAGAGTATTTACGAAGGCCTCGATCAACTTGGAAAGCAAGGTGCCGCGCCGCAAAACCCTGAAGAAGCGGTTCTTGAGTATGTAGAAAACCCACGTAAAGGCACGAACTATCTGGTGCGTTTTACATGCCCTGAATTCACAAGCCTTTGCCCGGTGACAGGCCAACCGGATTTTGCCCACTTGGTTCTTGATTATGTGCCGGATGAAAAACTGGTTGAAAGCAAATCTTTGAAGCTTTTCCTGCAGTCTTTCCGTAATCACGCCGCTTTTCACGAAGATTGTACGGTAGGTATTGCAGAGCGCCTTGTGGAAGAAATGAAACCGAAATGGTTGCGCTTCGGCGGATATTGGTACCCACGTGGCGGTATTCCAATTGATGTTTTCTACCAGACAGGTAAAGCACCAGAAGATGTTTGGGTGCCAGAGCAAGGTGTACCTACATATCGTGGCCGTGGTTAGAGGCTTGAAATTATAAAGATCAGTCTAATTGATTATAGGCAATCGGCACCGCTGGTTGCCTTTTTCTTTGGGGAGAGACATGAATGAGAAACGGGCCAGTTCAGCATTTTGTTGATGTGGATGGAGCACGCCTGAATGTTTGGGAATGGCAGGGCGAGGGCGATCCTGTTGTTCTTTTGCACGCTACCGGCTTTCACAGCCGCTGTTGGGATTATGTTGCTGAGCAACTTCCAGACCAGCATATTTATGTGGTTGATCTCCGTTTTCATGGTGAAAGCTCAAAGGAAGGCAAGGTTGATTGGCCGACAATGGCTGACGATATCAAGGGCGTATTGGAAAAACTGGATATAAAGAATGCCGTACTTAGTGGCCACTCTATTGGTGGATATTTAGCGACAGTGGCTGCCGCTGATATGCCAGAACGAGTGAAGGAGCTTGTTCTGCTTGATCCAGTTATCATGTCGCGGACTATGTATAAAATACTGGGATTAGCGAACGGTTTCATGAAGCCAGAGAAACACCCTGTCAGCCGTAGGCGTACAGAATGGGACAGCTCAGAATCCATGTATCAGCGCTATAAAAAGCGCGCACCCTTTAAATACTGGGAAGACAGAGTTCTTAAAGATTACTGCGCACACGCTCTGTTAGGTCCTGATGAAAAAGGCGTTTATAAACTTGCTTGTTCTCCTCTGCATGAAGTGCAGATCTATTTGAACCATAATGGGAAAGTAATTCATAATGCGCTTGGGCGAGTAAAAGCCCCGGCAACTATACTGCGCGCCCGTACCGCTGGTTTGTTTGGTAACCCACTTTCGTTTTCAGTGTCTCCCACATGGTCCAAGCTATCAGATGCTTTTCAAACTGGGCGAGATGTGCATTTAACTGATTTATCCCACTTTATTCCTATGGAAGCCCCTGATTTGGTGGTGAATTACATCAAGGAAGCCATTGAGGGCGATTGGCATAGGTAATTTAAGGGATATTGATATATTTGTGGCTCTGCACACTTAAGCGCCACTTGGGGTGAGCTTTACAGTAATCCACAGCGCGGGCTGTGTTTTCCATCTGCTCAGGGCTATCCATAGGCTGCAGGAAGAAGTTTTCGAATTCCATATGCTCGAACTGCTCTGGCTCCCCGCCATCCTGTGGGTAAACCAGTTTAAGTTCCTGACCCTTGGTTACAATAAGCTCCGAGCCAATTTTAGGACTGATACAAAGCCAATCGATGCCTTCGGGCGGTTCAACGGTGCCGTTGCTCTCTACCGCAATCTCAATACCAAGCGTATGGAAAGCATCCACAAGCGGCTTATCAAGCTGGAGGAGGGGTTCACCGCCAGTGCAAACCACAAGTGGTGTACCGCTCTTGTCCCCTGTCCACGCGTTAAGCACAGCTTGGGCGAGCTCTTCTGGTGTTTTGAATTTACCGCCGCCTTCACCGTCTGTGCCTACGAAATCCGTATCGCAGAATTGGCAGATGGCTTTTGGGCGGTCACGTTCAAGCCCTGTCCACAGATTACAGCCAGCGAAACGACAGAACACAGCGGGCTTGCCTGCTTGTGCGCCTTCCCCTTGCAGGGTGTAAAACATTTCTTTGACTGTATAGACCATATGGAAATTATGCCTGATAGCGGGTTGGGTCGTCCAGCTCCGCCTCGCGGAAGCCTTTTTTGCGTAAGATGCAGCTGTCACAGTGGCCGCAGGCTTCGCCTTTGTCGTTCGGGTCATAACAACTGATGGTCATGGCATAATCTACACCTAGCTTGGTGCCGACAGTTACGATATCTGCTTTGCTCATTTCAAGGAGCGGGGTACGGATATGAAGTTGTTCCTCTTCCGTTACGCCGGCTTTAGTCGCAAGGCGCGCCATGGTTTGGTACGCTTCAATATATTCCGGGCGGCAATCAGGATACCCACTGTAATCAAGCGCGTTTACGCCGATGAAGATATCTTTGGCACCAACCACTTCCGCGTATGCAAGGGCGAAGGACAAGAAGATGGTATTACGGGCCGGCACGTATGTTACCGGGATATCTTCTTCCATGGTTTCTTCTTCGCGGTCTTTCGGCACATCGATATCATCTGTGAGAGCACTGCCACCGAAGGTGCGCAGATCAAGATTGGCGGTTTTATGTTCCACCACACCCAGATGCTTTGCTACATTATCAGCCGCAGTTAATTCCACGCTATGACGCTGGCCATAACTGAAGGAAAGGGCATGTACATCAAACCCTTGATCTTTTGCGATTGCAACAACCGTTGCGCTATCAAGCCCGCCGGAAAGCAGAACTACAGCTTTTTTCTTCGTCGACATCTTATACTCGTAAATTCTCTGGAATTGGCTCTTAGCCAATAAAAACGCCGGGTGCCTATAGCACCCAGCGCCGAACTTTTAAACCAAAAACCGCAGTTTTGCTAGATTAAGCTTATTCTACGTTGTCTGCGTTAAAGGCTTCTTCGTCAAACTCGCCTTCCCATTTCGCTACAGCGGTGGATACAGACAAGTCACCTGTTACGTTTACAACTGTCCGCATCATATCGAGCGGGCGGTCAAAGGGGAATAGGAAACCAACGATGATAGCAGTTTGCGCGCCGTCTACACCGATTACATCCATCACAGCTGCAAGCAGGAAGAGGGATGCAGAAGGTACAGCCGCTGTACCAATAGATACAAGCGTTGTGGTGAGTGCGATAAGCGCATATTCAGTTAGCCCGAGGCTGATCCCCAGCGCCTGCGCTGCAAATACAGCAACAATACCAACATAAAGCGCAGTACCATCCATATTGATAGTGGAACCAAGTGGTAGCACTGAAGAAGCAACAGGCGGCTTAATACCCATGTTGTTTTCAGCAACACTCATGGTTACTGGAAGAGTGGCAGAGCTGGATGAAGTTGAAAAAGCAACCATTTGTGCATCAACAGCGCCTTTGAAGAATTTCACTGGTGAAAGTTTGAGCACAAACTTCATTAAGCCGCCGTGGGTAATAATCAGATGTAAAGCGCATCCCGCTATAAAAGCGCCAACAAGGGGCAGCACGTTTAGAAGTTGGCTAATACCGCCATTGCCGACCACGAAAGAGATAAGGGCAAATACACCAAAGGGTGCTACTTCCATTACCATGTGGGTCATCTTCAGCATTACCTCTGAGCCTGCATCAATAATGCTGGCAATAGGTTTACCTTTTTCGCCAACCATCAGAAGTGCGGCGCCAAAGAAGATAGCGAAGAAGATGATGGAAAGCATATTGCCGCTGGCAAGCGCTGCTACCGGGTTTTGAGGGATAATACCAATCAGGCGTTCCTGAAGGGACTGTGCTGCTTGAATCTCACGTGGTTCAGCGCCTGCGAAGCTAACACCTGTGCCTGGTTCAATAATCGTTGCCATTGTTAGGCCAATAACAATCGCAAAAGCGGTGGTGCCGATATAAAGCGCCAGCGTTTTAAAGCCTAGTGAGCCTAGTTTCTTAGGGTCACCCATGGCGATAAGGCCGGATACCAGTGTAACGAACACCAGTGGTACAACAATCATGCGGATAAGGTTGATGAAAACATCACCAATCCAGCGAATGCTGCCTGCACCTTCACCCCAGATGCTACCAACAACCGCACCAAGTACGAGAGCACCTAAGATTCGCTTCCAGAGCGTGATTTCGAACCAAGTTTTTAACATTTTTGTCCCTTCCCCGAAAAATCAGATCGCTAGGGTTAACGTAATTGCAATATTTCGCAAGACTAAACCCGCAGCGATTACAAATAAATACACATGGATTTGATTGAAAGGCCTGCTAAAGCAGTTTGTCGGGAAGGCATAAAAAAAGGGATAGCTTGGCTATCCCTTTTCAAAAATGATTGGTTGTTGCGGCTTAGCGAACAAGTACGATCACTACAACACGGTTTTCCTGCTCACGCACACCGTCAGCAGTTGGTACACGTGGTTCGTTTTCGCCTGTTGAACGAACGTCAATCTTATTCGCAGGTACACCCTCACGGATAAGAGCTGCGCGAACAGCTGCTGTGCGGCGTTCAGCAAGCTTCACATTATATGCTGAATTACCTGCGCGGTCTGCTTTACCTGTTGTTTTGATCTCTACAGCTTTAAAGTTACGGAAAGCTTCGGCTGCTTCCGAGATTGTGCTCATGCCGCGTGCTGATACGTTTGATTTATCGAAATCAAAGTAAACAATATATGGACCAGGAAGCGGTAGTTCAGCAGGTTTTGGTGCTGTCAGCGGCTTTTCTGGTACTTGTGTAACGGGCTTAGTTTCAACTGGTGTTGGAGCAGGTGCAGCCGGCTGTGCTACAGGAGCTGCAGTTGCGGGCTTTGTTCTTGGCGCGGATGAGCTACTACCAAACTTCCAGCTAAGGCGAGCAAAGAATTCATTGCTGCGAGCACGGTGCGAAAATTCACCGTTTGGTGTGTCATATTCTGCTTTAAACGCGCGGAATAGGCGGTAACCAAGTGAGAAGTTCGCACCTTTACCCATAGGGTAAGAAGCTTGAACCATTGCCTGAACAGCTGGAGCCCAGTCGCTACCATCAACAAAATTATTAGCGCCTTGGCGAATATTATCCAGGCGAGTTCTAGCCACACCGAAACCGAAGCCTGCGTCTAAGTCCCATTTATGCCACGTTGCAAAAGTGCGCCATGCATTAACCATGAGGCTTGATGTTTTCTGGCGGCCAGCACCATTCAGCTGACGACGCTCAGGGAAGGCAGGAAGATTAGAATCTTCAACCACAAATGAGTCCACAGTATTGCTGCGGATCATATATTCGAACTCGAACCGTGTTTTATCGATTTTTTTACCGATAAACAGACCACCGTTACGACCCCAGTGCTTGTCTGCACGGAGAGTAAGGTCTTCACCTGTTAGGTTACTTTTAAGCGCGGTGGAAATACCAAATTCTACACCTGCATAAAAGTGGTTATCTTCTTCAGCAAAAGCTGAAATGCTCATTGTGGAAGCCAGCAAAGGCAGCAGGATTTTGCGCATAGCCAAATCTCACATTCAAATTTTTAGGAAAACTAACAAATACAAGTGTCTGAGTAGCTAAGAAATGGGGCACAAACAAGCGGAAACTGTGATTTTGGTGCCTAATTGTTACACACTGTTGCACTTTTGGCGCGTATTTGGGCCTTTACACTTGGTAAAGGCCATTTTGTTGTTAACCCTGTGCTTCAAAATCATCTTCTCGAAGAAGGGCTGTGCCATCATTTTGAATCACCCATAATTCATTGGTTATAACGCCATGTGCATTGTTCATACGCCAGCCAGACTTTAGGACAGCGGATGATGCATCACGTACTTCAAGTTCGGGCTCAATATATTCAACGTCAGAAAAGCCGTCTGCGATTAGCTTTTCCCAGAAAGCCTGAATTTCAGATCGGCCTTTGAAGGTGCCGAAAGGTTTGGCATTCATGATTGCATTTTCTTCGTAAGCTGCGGCACAACTAGCTGCATTACCGCTGTTGAATGCATTTTTCCATTTTTCGCTGGCGATTTGTACGGCATCAAGTACTGCCTGTTTTTCTTTTTCTGTCATTTTTTCTCTCCATAAGGCTGCTTTGTTCTGGACAGAGTATATGAATGAGCGCACAGTCGAAATTGGCGTTTTTGACTTTATAAGGTTTAAAAGTGACAATTAGTTCTGACGTAGACATTATCCCGATTGGGTTGTTGAATTATCCAGGTTCCCAGCTTTCTTCTCTGTATGGGCTTACTGACTTGTTCGGCGCCGCTAACAATATTGTTTTAGAACAAATGCCGGATACAAAACGGAAGTTTCAGGTCTGCCACTGGCTTGTCAATTTGGAAACAGGTGAGTTGAAGTGCGGTTATATATCTGAAGGGCAAGCCCCAAGTCAGTTATCAGCGCTTATTGTGCCGCCGCGATTGTCCGAAGATGCTGCCAATACACCGATGGATATACAGAATGACTGGATTAGAGCTCAGCATAAGGGGGGAGCGCTTATCAGTTCCATTTGTGCAGGGGCTTTTGTATTGGCGGAGGCAGGGTTACTGAAAGGCCGAAGAGCCACTACCCACTGGATTCTCAGAGAAGAGTTTTTGAAGGCACATCCTGATGTAGATCTGCAAATTGAGAAATTGCTGGTTGAGGATGGTGAGATAATCACGGCAGGCGGCGTGATGGCGTGGGTTGATCTTGGACTAAGGTTGATTGAGCAGTTTATGGGGGCTGCTGTTATGCTGGAAGTTGCCAAGTTCTTCCTTGTTGATCCATCAGGCCGAGAACAGCGCTATTATAGTGGCTTTATGCCACGATTTGATCACGGCGATTCAGCTGTGCTGAAAGTACAGCATTGGTTGCAGGCTCATTATAAGGAAACTTTTTCCGTGAAAACACTAGCTGATATGGCAGAGCTTGGGGAGCGTACATTTTTGCGCCGTTTTCATAAGGCTACTACACACAAACCAACTGCGTATATCCAGCTTTTGCGGGTGAACAAAGCACGCGGGTTTCTTGAGCAGTCTGTATTGCCATTTAACCAGATCGCCTGGAAGGTGGGATATGAAGACCCAAGCGCCTTCAGGAAACTGTTTCAGAAAATCGTTGGGCTTACACCAGGGGAATATAAAAAACGGTTTGCGGTAGGATAGGGGCTTAAAAACAACGAAAGCCGCGAAATAAATCGCAGCTTTCTGATATTGGCTCCGCCTGCTGGGCTCGAACCAGCGACCCAATGATTAACAGTCATTTGCTCTACCAACTGAGCTAAGGCGGATCATCGATTTAGTTTTTAAAGTGGGCTCGGGAAATTAATCCCAAGCCCTGAAATTTGGCTCCGCCTGCTGGGCTCGAACCAGCGACCCAATGATTAACAGTCATTTGCTCTACCAACTGAGCTAAGGCGGATCATCTTTCAACAGCAGCGGTTGCCCGTCGCTGTGTGGAGGCTTTTATACTCAAAAAAAATCTGCTGCCAAGTCAAAAATGCATTTTTTTCCGGAAATCTTGTAACATTTCCCTGAACCCCGCAGAAATACACATGTTTGGCATTAAGGGAACTCTCGGGTGTTCGTTGCTCTTGGTATGCTATAGGTTCAAAATATTGGATATTAATGGGGGAATTTGTGAAAGAATTTATCGTTCATATAGTGACAATCGGTATTGTGTTGGTATTGGCGATTATTTGGGGGCCAACACTAAGAAATATTTATTGGGAATGGCGTTTAAACGGTTTTTACGATCTGGCTGTCGTTATTGGTGTGACGTTGATTATTTTGATATTTGCTGTGTATGAGTTTTTATATATTCGCCGAGTAGTGAGGGAGCGAGATAGTAAATTAAAGTGATTTAGTCATTCCGTCTTCTATGCGCGCGGCCACCGTGTTCACTTTGTCGGGATTTTGAAACGCTGTTCGCTTTTAGACGCGCGCGTGCCTGGCGCGCTGTAGGGCGAGATTTAACGCCTTTCACCGCTTTTTTTGCTTTCCGTTTCTTCTGGCCTTCGCTTAGTGCCATTTGGATATCTTTCGGTAGGTAATCAGTACAAGGAGCATATTATAGGCTCTTGTCTGAATATTTCTACAGGATTGAAGTTCAATACAAATTAGCAGTATTTGGTGAAATACCTAAATACTGGTGCAGGCAGTATCATCTATACCGTCCAAAACCACGTAAAAGGGTGTTCTCTTCCTTGGCTCACTCACTGTTAAATCTTTGATGGGGGTATGCATAGTGCTGCCTTATTCCCCAAAGCTGGTAAAGTTACACCTTACGGTGCATTGAACTATAGTTATAAGGCGGGTGGGTCTGTAGTTGACAGGGGGGCTATTACTAAGTTTGATACGCCCACTTCAATATTTAGAGTTCAGTGAGGGGGAACCATTTATGTTAAAATTCAACACGCTGAAAAAGGCGCTGGTCGCCAGTACAATGCTGGCAGGAGCGATTGTTGCACCACAAGTAACTGCAGATACTCTGATGATAGAGAACCCTGCTATTTCAAAGAAGCATATTGCTTTTACTTATGCAGGCGATCTTTGGATTGCAGACCGCAAGGGTAATAATCCTCGTCAGATTACCACACACTTGGCCAACGAATCTGCACCACATTTTTCACCTGACGGCAAATGGATTGCTTTTACAAGTGACCGTGATGGCAACGCAGATGTATATGTTGTTAGTACATCAGGCGGCGCACCAAAGCGCCTGACCTGGCATCCTGGCGCAGATGTTGTTCAGGATTGGTCTCCGGACGGGAAACGTATTCTGTTTACCAGCCGCAGGGAAATGACAAGTGGCCGTAGTGCTCAAGCTTGGGAAGTATCTGTGGATGGTGGCTTGCCAACTAAGGTAATGGATGCCGTTGTGATGGCAGCTAGTTGGGCCGGTGATGGTGAAACACTAGCGTACCAGCCTTATAACGTAGCACACAGAGGATCTAGCGGTTGGCGTAACCACAGAGGCGGTAGTACGCCTCCTATCTGGATTATGAAGCCGAATGGCGATAGTTACACTGAAGTGCCGCATGTACGTGCTGGTGATACAAACCCAGTATGGGCAGGTGGCGACGTTTATTTCCTCTCAGACCGGACAGGTGTTCGTAATATCCATAAATACGATACTGGCTCCGGTACAGTAAGCCAGGTATCAAAAGAAGATACATGGGATATCCTTGATCTGGATGTTCACGGTGATACACTAATTTATAACGCTGGCGGCCAGTTAAAGACTGTTTCAACTAAAGGTAAGACCACATCAATCAGCGTTGATATTAACCCTGATCTTGTTGAGACACGCGTGCGCTGGGTAAACGCAATGCGAGGCCTTGAAGGCGCAAGCCTTTCACCAACTGGCAAGCGTGCTTTGGTTTCCGCGCGCGGTGAAATTTTCACCGTTCCACTTAAAGACGGATCAACACGTAACATCACAGGAACTTCGGGTGCGCGCGAGCGTGATGCTTTGTGGTCTCCAAAAGGTGGTGAGATAGCCTATACAAGCGATGAAAGCGGTAAACAGGTATTGGTCATCGCCAGCCAGGATGGCGAAGGTGAAACTCGCTCACTGGATCTGGGTGATGACAGCAATGATTATTACCTTGAAATGTGGGGCGGTGAAGGCAGCCACATTATCTACCGTGATCATATGCTGAATATCTGGGCAATCGATGTAGAGTCTGGCGAGCGGACTAAGATCGATACTGATAATTACCGTAACGGTGCAAATTATAGCATGACTAAAGATGGTCGCTATATGGCTTATACCAAGGTAACACCGGCTGGTATGGTCGATATCTATATTCATGATTTCGAGACTGGTGAAAAAGCGCGTGTTACCGACGGTATGGGATATACAGGCGATGTCGCTTTCTCTCATGACGGTAAACATCTGTTCTTCACACTGTCTACAAATGCTGGTCCAAGCAGAAGCTTGGGGCTTGATATGTCAACGCAGGAACGACCTCTGCGTATGGGCGTGTATGCTGCAGTTCTAAATGCTGACGGTAAGTCGCCGCTTCTTCCAAAATCTGATGAAGAGAAAGTGAAGGAAGACAAATCTGACGAGGCAGAAAAAGAAGATAAAGCTGAGAAGTCCGAGGACGATAAAGCAGAGAAAAAAGACGCTGACAAAAAGAAGAAAAAATCCGGTATAGATTTTGATGGTTTGTCAGACCGCATTATCGCACTGCCAGTTGCTGAGAAGTCATACTACAACCTTGCTGCTGCGGCAGACGGTAGCCTCTATTATCTGGATGCAGTTCAGCCGGGAACAGCTATTGGCACTAATGGCCGTGCTGAGCGCGGTGCCAGCTTGGTTCGCTTTGATTTTAAATCAAAGAAAGCGTCTAAAGCAATGGACGGCGTGCAGGGTTTTGATCTCAGCCATGACGGTAAAACGCTGCTTGCTATGACCACGCGCGGTCAGCTTCACACGGGTAAGGCCGGTGCTAAAGTGAAGACCAAGCCGCTTAATACTTCAGACGTGAAGATACGCCTCAATCCACGTGAGGAATGGGAGCAAATCTTTGATGAAACTGTGCGTTTGGAACGTCAGTATTTCTATGATCCGAATAGCCATGGTTTGGATTGGGATGCGGTTTCTGCACGCTATAAGAAACTGCTACCTCATGTTGGACGCCGGGCGGATCTGAACCGTCTGCTCGTTGAAATGATTGCTGAGCTTCAGGTTGGCCATAACCGTACGGGCGGTGGTGATGTTCACAGAGAGCAAACCGTACCTGTCGGGCTTTTGGGTGCCAACCTGCGCAATGTGGATGGCCGCACCATTGTAGATACTATCTTTGATGGTGAAAACTGGAACCCGTTCCTTGATGCGCCGCTTGCGGCTCCTGGTATTGGTGTGAAAGAGGGCGATACTATTCACGCGGTTAATGGTGTTGAGCTTGACGCAAAGACCAATATCTTCAGCCTTCTTGAAAATGCTGTTGGTAAGCAGGTTCGTTTGCTTGTATCCAGCGACGGCAATGCTGACAATGCGAAAACTGTGACTGTTGTGCCTACGCGTAACACTGCGCAAATTCGTCACTGGGCATGGGTTGAAGGCAACCGTAAGAAAGTAGATGAACTTTCAAATGGTCGCCTCGGTTATGTTTATATGCCTAACACTGCAGGCGGTGGTTACACCTACTTCAACCGGATGTTCTTCCCGCAGATTGACAAAGAAGGCATGCTACTTGATGAACGCCAAAATGGTGGTGGTCAGGCTGCTAACTACATCACTGATGTTCTGGCGCGCCAATATCTTGCAAGCTGGAAGGATCGTGCAGGTTTGATCTATGATACACCGGGTGGCGCAATGTACGGGCCTAAAGTGATGTTGATCGACCAAGACGCAGGTTCTGGTGGTGACTTCCTACCATATAGCTTTAAGCGCATGGGGCTAGGTAAGCTGATTGGTAAAACCACTTGGGGTGGTCTAATCGGTATTGCTGCTAACCGTGGTTTGATTGATGGTGGTTTTATCGTGGTACCAAACTTCCGTTTCTTCAACCCCGATGGGGAATGGGCGATTGAGAATGAAGGTACTGCACCGGACATTGATGTAACGCTCGATCCTGTAGCCGTGAACCGCGGTGAAGATACGCAGCTGAAGCGTGGTGTCGAAGAGCTGCTTAAGGAACTTGAAACATACAAGCCTATCAAACAGCGTACTGCACCAGCTTATCCAACTAAGCTTGGTGGCTAAAAGAACGTAGCGCTATAGATTAAGAAGATAAGAACAGCGGTACTTATGTGCCGCTGTTTTTTATTACCGGCTAATATCGTGATAATGCATTCAACCATATTGGTATTTGTTGAAAGCATGAAAGAGCTTAGGTAAATCAATATGATATGGGGGATAACAAGTTTCACAGCTTGTAAGAAAAATGGAGGCGCGAACGAGAATCGAACTCGTGTACACGGATTTGCAATCCGCTGCGTCGCCACTCCGCCATCGCGCCTCATGTGGCTTTAGCTGTTTAAGATAAAAGCTCTATGGCTTCCGTCTTCAGCGTGGAGAGCTTCTACTAAGAAACCGGGGAACAGGTCAAGTGCGTAAATTAATTTTTGTGCACTTCTTTATCTTCCCATCAGGCTCACCTTGGAGATTTGGCCCCACCATAAAGTGAGGCCACTAATGTTTTAGAAGTTGAAATTGAAACCCGCCCGAAACACACCAGCATCTAACTTGGTGCCTGTGTCTATAGAATTACCGTCGATGGTTGCACGTTCACCGAGGTTTACATAATTGGCTTCAAGTTTAACTGACAGGGAAGGGCTAAGGGCTTTTTCGTAGCCAAGGGACGCTACATACCCTGAAGAACTGCCAGAAATGGATGGGAGTGTTACGGGCGGGAGGAAGGTACCTGTAGCCGAAGCTTTAGTATAACCGCCACCAATATAGATGAGATCGGTTTTATCAGTACCAAAAACCTTGCCGATTTGACCCTGTACGGACCAGATATCATCGGCGGCAACATTGATGGGAGGGAATCCCGTAAGAATATAATCTTCGGAAATATCTAAGGCGCCATAGGTACCAACCACACCAAATACGTAGTCATTTTGAGTTTGCACGCGGTAACCGAGCGAGCCGCCATAGTATAGATCACCATTGTCGGTAATACCTACATCACCACCAAGGTATAAGCCGTTAAAGAATTTTTCGTTGCTATCTTCTGCGCTGGCAGCAGTGCTTGCTGCAGCTAATAAAAAAACACCTGAGAAAACTTTTTTAAGTTTTGTCATGGAATATCTCCGCATGAGCCTGATTAATTATGTATGGATTTTAAGTATTTTTTGGAAATAGGCTTTCCCTGCTTTCCGAGGGTTTACCTAGCTTTTACGGGGCAAGATGCCTAACCGAATTTAGTATTAAATTGTATCGAACATGTATCAGTCAGGTGGGCGTGTGATTGAAAGAACTAGTTGGTGGATACGGTTTATCGCAGCTATAGCACGAAGGAACGCATAGCAGTTTCACGTATGTGCTTGAGCGCAATATATGAAAATCTTGGAAACTTGTGACAAAATCACATTGTTTCTTGCGGCGAGGCTATATATAAAGCCTCTGAATATGCCGAATTTTGAATGAAGGTGAACACCGTGAGCGATTTTGAAACCGCCCGTAATAGCATGATTGATTGTCAGCTTCGCCCGAACGAAGTGAATGATGAGCGCATTATTGCAGCGATCCGCGCCGTGCCAAAAGAGAATTTTGTGCCGAAGGCGAAGCGTTCTATTGCCTATGTTGATGAAGATCTTGAAGTGGCGGATGGCCGTTTCATTATGGAGCCAACAATATTTGCCCGCTTGCTGGTAGCCGCTGATGTTAAAGATACAGATCTTGTGCTCGATATCGGCCCTGTAACCGGTTATTCGTCAGCCGTGATTGCTGGTCTTGCGGATGCAGTAGTTGCGCTAGAAGGTGATGAGGCGTTTGCAAAAGCTGCCGAAACAAAACTTTCTGATGCAGATATTATGAATGTAGCTGTTGTAAACGGTGACATGAAAGAAGGTGTTGCAAAACAAGGACCCTTTGATGTGATTTTCATTGAAGGCGCAGTTGACGAAGTTCCAGAAGCGCTTGTTAAGCAACTGAAAGAAAATGGCCGTCTTCTTTGTGTAAAGGTTGAAGCAGGTGTTGGTCGCGCCCATATCATTACGAATAAAGGTGATGAACTGGAAGCGAAGAACTTGTTTGATGCGAATGTAGAAGCAATTCCAGGGTTTGAAAAAGCCGAAGGTTTTGTTTTTTAGAGCAATTTCCCATTATTTGTGATAGGGGCAAATAAGGACTGTTGCAGATAGTAAAAAACTATCACTAATATAAATCCCAGGTTAATACTGGATAATAATAAATACAGCGAGGAATTGAGGAGAATATTATGAAGAGAGGGATTGTTTCACTGATGGCTGTGGCCACAGTGCTAACAGGTTCTTATGCGGCTTCCGCAGATACTCTTAAAGAGGCGTTGGCTGCAGCTTATTCATCAAACCCACAACTTATGGCCCAGCGTGCTGCTCTTCGTGCTACCGACGAAGGTGTGTCGCAGGCAAAAGCGGGTTTTTTACCGACTATTAATGCTGATGGAAGTTTCCAGCGAGGGAACCGGATCTCTGACATTATTGGTGACGTGGGCAGCGATGGACAGCAAATTCCTGAACGTTCAATTGATATCAATAACGACAGCTACAGCCTAAGCCTTGATCAGAACCTTTTCCGAGGTTTTCAAGATAGAAATGCTGTGCAACAAGCCAAAGCTGGTGTGAAAGCTGGTCGTGCGCAGTTGCAAAACGTTGAACAGCAAGTGCTGCTTGATGCCGTTACAGCATATATGAATGTTGTGCGTGACAATGCAGTTGTTGAGCTGAACGAAAACAACGTTCAGGTGCTTCAGCGTCAGTTACAGGCATCTCAGGATCGTTTCCGTGTTGGCGAAGTAACGCGTACAGACGTTGCGCAATCAGAAGCTCGCCTAGAAAATGCTAGATCACAGCTTTTGTCTGCTGAGGCAACATTAGCGGCAAGCCGTGCGCAATATCAGCGTGTTGTTGGTAGCCAGCCTACTGGTTTGGAAACACCAGAGCAAAAACCAGCTCTGCCTTCTTCACTTGATGATGCTATTGAGCTGGCTATGGAGCTTAGCCCTGGCGTGAAGGCTGCTGTACATAACGAAAAAGCCGCAAAATATTCTTTGAACCGCGCAAAAGGTAGCTTGCTGCCTACTGTTGATGTGCGAGCATCGTATAACCGTTCTGAAGGTATTCAGTCACTTGGTCCTGATATTGTTTTCCCTGCAGTGGGCGATTCAACTCAGGTTACAGTAAACGTGCGTGTGCCTATTTATGCGGGCGGTCAGCGCCATTCGCAAATTCGTCAGGCAAAGCAAGTACGCAGTCAGCGTATGCTTGAAATCCGCCAGGCTGAGCGTGTGGCACAAGAAAATGTGTTTGTAGCATGGGATCAGTACCGTGCAGCAACGGGGCAAATCAAGTCTACACAAGCTTCTGTTCGTGCGAACGAAATTGCCCTTGAGGGTGTACGCCAAGAAGCGTTTGTTGGCTCTCGTACTACACTTGATGTACTGAATGCTGAGCAAGAACTTCTGAATTCACGCGTATCTTACGTTCGTGCGCAGCGTGACGAATTTGTTGCTGCCTACAACCTGATTGCTGCAACAGGTCGACTTACAGCTAGAGATCTTGGTCTTGGCGTAAGCGTTTATGATGAACAGCGTTACTATGATAAGGTTGGCGCTAACAAGTTCATTGGTTTTAGCACTGACGCGAAATAAAAATCCCTGTTTCATAAAGAAACAGCGAAAAAGGAGGCTTTTAGCCTCCTTTTTTTGTGGCAATCATGTTAATCTCTGCTGAGTAAGCGATACTTAACTGCTTTTGATTGTTTAAGAATTATTGACAGGGGCTTTTCTTAACGGTACCTGTTTTATAGGGAATATTAAACACTGGCTATTCTATGAGCGATTCAGCATCTGAAGACGAACCAACTATGGAAGAAATTCTGGCGTCCATTCGCCGGATCATTTCTGATGAGTCTGAAGAAGAGGGGGGAGTTGCCCCTGAAGATGATGGTGAAGCAGTTGCTGAGCCAGAGCCTGTTCCAGAGCGGGAACCTGTTCCTGAACCAGAGCCGGAACCCGCTCCTGAACCGGAGCCAGAACCAGAACCTGTTCCAGAGCCGGAACCCGTTCCTGAACCAGAGCCGGAGCCTGCTCCTGAGCCAGAGCCTGTTCCTGAACCAGAACCTGTTCTCGAGCTTGCGCCAGAACCAGAACCTGTGCCAGAGCCAGAAGAAGATGTTTTCGAACTCACTGATTTTGCTCAGGAACCTGTTGTTTCACCGATTGTTTCACCTCCGATTGAAACAAGAGCTGCTGAGAGTTTCTCTCATCTGACAGAGATGATGGTGGCTGGTTATGACGGTGCAGATAATACGCTTGAGGCTCTCGTGCGCTCTATGCTGAAGCCAATGCTTCAGGGGTGGTTAGATGAAAACTTGCCGTCAATTGTGCAGGATGCCGTTGAGCGTGAAGTAGCTCGAATCGCGCGCCGTAAATAATATCATTGATACGCAAACGTTGAATCTGCATTGATGATGATGCGCGGTTGGGCAGGCACATCTGGTCTATAGTCTTTTGTAATGAAGTTTTCATTATTCGGTGTGTAAATGCCTGCTAAACTCATAGCTGGTGGTTTCCCATTTTCAGCTATCAGTGGTTTTAAGAGCAGTTTTTTACGATTAAAATCATAAACATGTTTGTATTGAATAAGCAAACCAGCACCTAACAAGCCATCTGTTTTAGATTGGGTTGGGGAAGAAGAGTTGCTGAAGAATATCGGTATCTGCCTAAAAAGCAGGCGATTAAACTGAATGTCCAGCCTGATGAAAACACCTGAATTATCATCTCCCAATTTATCTCGTTCAGTTTTGGTGGTTACATTCCTGAAATGTTTTTTACTCCAGATAACCATGCCTCCAGGGTAGCCTGTATCGAGCAAGAGGCGTTTTCTGGTAGGGAATTTTTCCCAAGGAAATTTAGATGCCAGAATAATATGAGGTGATTTTTCAGGGGACGTGAGCCGGTGAGCCAAGGGGTAATCTCTTGCTAGATTAACATTGGTATCGTGTAACGTTAATTGTTTGGATAAGGGATCAACTTCAATGACAAATTTCCTGAAGAACTCACGGCCAATAATGCCGTCAAAGGACTTTGATGCTTGCCCAAGGAGGGCGGGGTCTTCAAGAAAGAGGATATCGTGAAGAATAAAGGAAAAGTTATCGCCTGTTGTGAAGGACAATTCAGAAATTCTGGTGGCTGTTGATGTTGTTCTAAAGGCTGGAAACTTTACCAAAACGTCTGTTTTATGAGTGATGTTGGTTAGTTTGTCTGTTTGTTCATTTTTAAATATGAGGGATGTAGATGCCCCTGTATCAAGTAAAAATACTAATTCCACATTATCAACAGTTAAGGGTACCAGCGTTCGGTTGTGGTCTGTGATGATGCGAGTGTTTGATATAGGGGTGTTACTAGCTTGAGCGGAAATAGTTGTCGCGAATAGTAGAGTAACTAGGACAAAGAAGATAGCAGACCGAATGTAAGAACAGCTAACCATACCAATATAGTAACATTTTATGCGTGTTAGCTCAATTCAACGAAATGTGTAGTTGTGTAAACTATATATAGAATGTTGTTAGAATTAATTTGCTCCTCGGCCTAATGACCTGTGGGGTAAATTTCTTTTTTTTATGTAATACTTCTTTATGACATAGGTTTCGTTATTTGGGGGATATATCGTTCCATCAATATATTTGGCCTGCTGGGTTTCATTCGTATGATCTGTCCACAGTAGGCTAGCCTGAAAATCAAGTACATAGTTAAAATGATTGAGCAAAGTCGCACCTATTAGGCCTAAATTACCGCTTTTTTGTTGTGGGGGATTAGCGCTTAGGAAAACAGGGGTATGTGTGAAGTGGTGGTCAGCGAAGCGAAAATTGGCATAAGCAACAATCCCGACATTCCTTTTCTTGAATTTTGTCAGGTTCAAATTCTGTGCGGCATTTCTGAACTCTCTTTTATTCCAGACGACAATTGATCCGGGATACCCTGTGTCTATGAGGAACGTTTTTCTGGTTTTCCCTTGTTCCCATGGTAATTGGCTGGAGAAGGTTATATGAGGGTAACTACCGACCATTTTAAGCGAGTGTTTTACGTCTAATGTGGAAGAGAAATCGGTCCCTGGTGGATATAAGGAGATATGCTGAGTGTCCGTATTGACCATTATGGCATAATTCATGAAGACCTCTTGCCCTAAAATGCCGTCATAGCCAAGCGATAGCTGGCTGCTTATCTTCTCGTCTTTAGGCAATAAAACAGCTTTATTGAGTCTGAGGGTAAAATCCTTGTAAGTCAGGTTTACAGAGGGTAGTTTGCGCGTTTTATAGCTTTCAGAAAAAGCAGGGAAATTCACTGTAGGGCCTTCTGAAGCTGCTATTGTTTCAAAGGCAGGACTTTGGAAGAATACAGATGTAGTTGCGCCCGTATCAAGCATGAGGCTGAGTTCATGCCCCTGAGAGTATAAAAACAACTTTATGCGGTTATTTTCCAAATTATAAGGAATTTTGATTATCGGTGCTTGTGCTTTTGCCATTGGGCTAAAAGCTAATAAAGCAACTAATATGATGGCGTGAGTGAGCATATTTATTTTTGACATAATATGTTATATCATATCAAAAATGATAATCAAGGCCGAGATCGCGAATGGTGTCTAATTTTACTTTGCGGGAAATAGCTATTTTCCCTTCCATATATGGATGACAGGGGGCAGGAAAAGCCATAAATTGCATTTTATACATATTTTATACTCTCTTGAACGTATTTTATTTGAGGAAAAAATGGCAAAAACGGCATTAGTCTGCGGTGCGGGTGGTTTTATTGGTAGCCATCTCGTAAAGCGCCTGAAATCTGAGGGGTTTTGGGTTCGTGGTGTAGATCTTAAGTTACCTGAATTTGGTGGTACATCCGCGGATGATTTTGTTGTTGGTGATTTGCGTGAACAAAGCGTTTGTCGTTTGGCCGTCGATCGTAATTTCGATGAAGTTTATCAACTTGCTGCAGATATGGGCGGCGCTGGATATATCTTCACAGGTGAGCATGATGCAGATATCATGCATAACTCTGCAGCGATTAACTTGAATATTGCCGATGCATGCCGCAAGCGCGATATTGAGCGTGTTTTCTATTCTTCGTCTGCATGTGTTTATCCGGCTTATAATCAGCAAGACCCCGATAACCCAAACTGTGTTGAAGATAGTGTTTACCCGGCGGCGCCTGATAGTGAATATGGCTGGGAGAAGTTATTTAGTGAACGACTGTACCTAGCTTATAATCGGAATTATGGTACTCAGTTCAGGGTTGCCAGATACCATAATATTTTTGGACCAGAAGGCACGTGGCAAGGGGGCAAGGAAAAAGCGCCAGCTGCTATATGCCGTAAGATTGCGCTTGCAAAAGATGGTGGTGAAATTGAGATTTGGGGGGATGGCTCTCAAACGCGATCTTTCCTCTTTATTGATGAATGTATTGAAGGAACTGTCCGTCTTCTAAGGAACGATGGCTTTGAAGGACCTGTAAATATTGGCTCTGATGAAATGGTTTCTATCAACCAGCTGGTAGATATGGTTTCACAAATTGCCGGTAAAAAATTGGCTAAAAAGCATATTGATGGCCCCCTTGGTGTTATGGGACGTAACTCTGATAATCGCCTTATTGAGAAGAAACTTGGTTGGAAACCTAACGCGGCTCTATATGCCGGATTAGAAAAAACCTATGCGTGGATTTCTGCACAGATCGATAATGGCTAGAGATAAGAGTGTGATTTTCTCTTTGCTGTGTTTCATAAAGTGAAGAAAAACAAAATCAGGGCTTTTGTTTTCCGCCGTTTTTGTGCATGTTGCGCTCTGTTTGGCCCCATCTGTTTTTGGGGCAATTATTAACGGATTAAAGAGATGCTGGATAAAACATATTCACCTGCGGATATTGAAGGTAAATGGTACGAACACTGGGAAACTTCGGGCGCGTTTAAATGCGGCCAACGCCAGGATGCAGAGCCATACGTCATCGTCATGCCGCCACCGAATGTGACTGGCAGCTTGCACATGGGTCATGCGCTGGATAACAGCCTTCAGGATGCCCTTATTCGCTTTGAGCGCCTGCGCGGTAAAGACGTGCTATGGCAGCCGGGTACAGATCACGCTGGTATCGCAACGCAAATGGTTGTTGAGCGTCAGTTGGATGCGGAAGGGCTTGATCGCCGTGATATGGGCCGTGAAGCATTCCTTGAGCGTGTTTGGAAATGGAAAGCAGAAAGCGGCGGCACGATTACGGGCCAGCTGCGCCGCCTCGGTGCATCATGTGATTGGTCGCGTGAAGCTTTCACCATGGATGAAGAGCGTTCAGCCGCTGTTATCAAAAAGTTCGTTCAATTGTACCGTGATGGTTTGCTGTACCGCTCCCAGCGCCTTGTAAACTGGGACCCGAAGCTTAAAACAGCGATTTCTGACCTGGAAGTAGAGCAGAAAGAAGTTGATGGTAACTTCTGGCACTTCAATTATCCAATTGATGGTGAAGAAGGCCGTTTCATTGAAATTGCGACCACGCGCCCTGAGACAATGCTTGGTGATACGGCTGTTGCAGTTCACCCTGAAGACGAGCGTTTCAAAGATTTGATCGGCAAGTTTGTAAAACTGCCGCTTGTTGGCCGCCTTATTCGTATTGTTGGCGATGAGCACGCGGACCCAGAGCAGGGCACCGGTGCTCTCAAGGTTACACCTGCGCATGATTTTAATGACTTTGAAATCGGCAAACGCCACGACCTTGAGATGATCAACATCTTTGATGAAAACGCGCACATCAATGAAAATGCGCCTGAGAAATATCGTGGCATGGAGCGCTTTGAAGCGCGCAAAGCTATTGTTGCTGATATGGAAGCGGCTGGTTTCCTTGTGAAAATCATCCCACACAAGCATATGGTGCCGTATGGGGATCGTGGTGGCGTGGTGATTGAGCCTTGGCTTACTGACCAGTGGTATGTTGATGCGGAGACGCTCGCGAAGCCTGCGATTGAAGCCGTTGAAACGGGTAAAACAAACTTCATCCCGAAAAATTGGGAGAAGACATACTATGAATGGATGCGCAACATTCAGCCTTGGTGTGTATCTCGCCAGCTATGGTGGGGCCACCAGATCCCTGCGTGGTATGCACCGGACGGCACAATCTTTGTTGAAGAAACAGAGGAAGATGCTTACCGGGAAGCGCGCGCCAAATTTGGTGATGATGTAAAGCTGCGCCGCGAAGAAGATGTGCTTGACACATGGTTCTCTTCTGCGATGTGGCCATACAGCACCATGGGCTGGAAAGGCCCAGGCGAAGAGAAAACGCCTGAGCTTGCGAAATATTACCCAAATGCCACGCTTATCACTGGTTTTGATATTATCTTCTTCTGGGTTGCCCGCATGATGATGTCTGGCATCCACTTTATGGAAGAAGTGCCGTTCAAAAACGTTTATATCCACGCACTGGTTCGTGATGAAAAAGGCGCGAAGATGTCTAAATCCAAGGGTAATGTGATTGACCCGCTGGAGTTCATGGACAAATACGGTGCTGATGCGCTTCGCTTCACGCTTATTGCAATGGAAGCTCAGGGCCGGGATATCAAGCTTTCGGAAAAACGTGTTGAAGGCTACCGCAACTTTGGTACCAAGCTTTGGAATGCCTCTCGTTTCTGCGAAATGAACGGTATTGCGGGTTCTGATAGTGTTGAAGCGCCTGCTGCTACCCACGCGGTGAACAAATGGATTATCTCTGAAGTTGCTAAAACAACGGCAGCGATTACAGGCGCTTTTGATGCTTTCCGTTTCAATGATGCAGCAGATGCGATTTACCACTTCGCATGGGGTACCTTCTGTGATTGGTATGTAGAACTTATCAAACCTGTATTCTGGGGCGATGATGAAGCAGCCAAAGAAGAAACCCGCAAGGTTGCTGGCTGGGCGCTCGATCAAATTCTAGTGCTTCTGCACCCGTTCATGCCGTTCATCACTGAAGAACTATGGCATGCAACGAAGGAAGACCGAGCATACGACCTGATTCAGGCTGCATGGCCGACGGTAACAGATGTTGATGCAGCTGCGGCTGACGAAGTGAACTGGGCGATTAAGTTCATTCAGGAAGTACGTTCAACGCGCGCGGAAATGAATGTACCAGCGGGTGCCAAAGCAACAGCACTTGTTGTTGGTGCGTCTGATACCACTGCGACACGCCTTGGCGATTGGCAGGATATGATCTGCCGCCTTGCACGCCTTGAGAAAACAGAAGTTGTTGCAGAAGCGGAAAGTAAAGGCGCAGCCCAGCTTGTTGTTGATGAAGCAACAGTTTATCTGCCGCTTGCTGATTTGATGGATCTGGATGCAGAGAAAGCGCGTCTTGGCAAGAACCTTGAGAAGCTGAACAAGGAAGCAGGGGGGCTTAAGGGCCGTCTCGGTAATGAGAAGTTCATCGCTAAAGCGCCAGAGCATGTGGTGGCTGAAGCCAAAGAGCAACTCGCTGACCTGGAAGCACAGATTGAAAAGGTAAGTGCTGCTCTCACTCGCTTGGGGTAAAACCAGTTAATTATAAATGATTTCAAAGGCGTCTGAACTTATTCAGGCGCCTTTTTGCTATATTATGGCATTGTGTTATAGTGGCGATGCCGTGGGGGCCGAGAAACAACTGTATTGTTGGGTTCTGTATGAAGTTTGGCCTCATTATTCTTGTTTTTATTTTGTCTTTTCATGCCAAGGCAAGCGATGACACGAAGGTCAACGTTGCAATTACCAATATTGAAGGTTTGCTCGATGAACAGAGTTCCGGTGCTTATGATGTTGTGCTGGAGCGTATTCTTGAGGGGCAGAATAATGTTTCGGTAATGCGCGGTCCTATTCTACGGATCAGACGGTTGTTTTACGGCAGGAAGGCGGACTGCCTATTCGTTGGTATTAATCATCCGGAATATTATCATTACCGCAACCTGCCTTTTGATGAGGTTTTGATTTCTGCATCGTTGAAAACCATAAGGCTGCGGCTTTATACACTGCCCGGGGTGGAAACTATCGGTGATATTGAAGATCTGCGCGGGAAAGCTGTTGCCTATGCGTCTGGTGTCAGTTCGCTGGAGGAATTCAGCCGAGTTTTTGCATCAAGGGATATTGAAACACTGAGGGTAGAGAAGAACCTGCAGGCATTTCAGATGCTTGAGTTTGGGCGGGTAGCGGCGGTTGCTGCTTATGGGCTTGATATTAAAGAACTGAGCCGTCATTTGCCTGATGTTGCTAAATACCAGCATGACCCAGATTTCTTCGCTTCAGAAAGCGAGGATGTGATGGCGTGCTGGCGCAGCCCAAAAACAGAAGCTTTCGTAAAACACTTTAACCAGAAAGTAGCTCTTTTAAAGGAAACTGGAGAACTACACGAAATCTTGAACAGATGAGTGAGGATTATGTTGAACTCAACTACCCTTGTTGATAGTGATGCTCTTCATTGGGATGTCGAGATACTTTAGTATTGGCCAATGTATATGAAGTTTATAATTGCTATATCTTTGATTATGACTTCGTCATCTGTCAGCGCTGTCGGCGTAGATGATGACCTTACGGTCTTTGGCACCGAAATTCCGCGCCTGTTCCATTCGCAGCAACCTGGCCCTTATGATCAACTTTTTGATACGCTGGTTGGGGAATACCCCTCATATTCGCTTATGCGTATGCCAATGCGTCGCGCGCAAAGAAGGTTTTTAGCGGGAGAGGCAGATTGCCTTTTTGTTGGTTCAAAAGACCCTGAAACTTATGAACAACTGGGTATGCCTGCGGATGAAATCCTTCTTTCAGATGCCGTAAACCGAGTGGCTATTCGTGTTTATACCCGTTCTGGTGAAATGATTGTACGTGATCTGGAGCAACTTCGCGGCAAAACGGTTGCTATTGATTTTGGTGCTGGTACATCGGAATTATTTTACAAACGCTTTCGCGACAAAGATATTACTATCCTGCCTGTCGCAAAACTGGAGCAGGCTTTCTCCCTCCTAAAGCAAAACAGAGTTTCTGCTATTGTAGCTTTTGATTTTGATGTGGAACTGTATGTAGATGGGCACCCAGATGACGCTGAAATTTTCAGCTATGACCCCACTTATCTTCTGGAAGAAAACAGCGATGCTATTGTTTGCTGGCGTTCTGAGGGCAGCGAGGCGTTTATTAAGCATGTGAATAAACGCCTGGAAGAATTGAAGGCAGAAGACCCTGAACGTTCTGCCCTTCGTGAGTAAGCTTTAGAAGCTTTTACACTGCATTTCTTGATCAATAAGTGTGCTTTTTTCTGGGAAAGCGTTTTGCGCTAGTTTTTTCACGCCTTCCATGCCGCCATATTGTGCCATCCATTCCTGTTCTTTGGTCATGAAGTGTGTTGGCACAATAGTACCTGCATTCCATGCTTCTGGCACATTGGCGCTGTTCTGTAGCAGATACCAAAATGGGATGAGGAGCACATCTACTTCGGTTTTATCAAGCCCGTGTTTTTTCAGGCTTTCAAGGCTGGCAGTGATATCCCCTGTGTGAAATACGCTTTTGCCGGATGGGAAGGTGATTTTATAGCCAAAATTTGTTGGGGCTCTCTCGCCGTGGTCAACCTGATACACTTCAACGGTAAGGCCGTTTTGCTTAATGGTTACTGGCGTATCGGTTGCGTGACGTACCGCTGCTGCGTGAGATATTTCCTCGCCAGCGCCTGCGGGAGAAAGTGCGTCAAAAGACTTTGGTGTTAGCAAATAGCGAACCATAGGGTTCTGTTTCATGTGTTGAACGCTGGCTGCCGCATCGAAGTGATCAGCGTGAATATGGGTGGCAACAGCTAGCTTTACATTTGAAAAGCGATTATTGCCTTCAGTGATATCTTTAAGCGTGCTTGCGCTTGGCAGTGCAAATTGGCCGTTATAGGCATCTCGCTGCATGACGGCATCGATGAGTACACCAATACCGCCGGATTCCACATAAAAGCCAGCATTGGCAATATGGCATACTGTTATGTCTTCTGCTTGCACAGTGTGTGTTATGCCAAGTGCGGCTAATAGCAGCGCTAATTTCTTCATGGATCATTCCCCCTAACTGAGTTTCACGGAAGACTATCAGAAGGCTTTATGAAGAGGAGGTCACAATCTGGTTATTCTTGAAATATTATTTCAAAAAATAATATATTTTCTTCATTAAAATTATCGACAATAGCTGTTGCTGACGCTAATCTCGGCCCAAATCTGTCAGAGTTTTGTGTTATCTGGAGCTAATCATGGCGAAATATCGTTCCCGAACATCCACCCATGGCCGGAATATGGCTGGCGCTCGTGCTTTGTGGCGCGCTACAGGCATGAAAGATGGGGATTTTAAGAAGCCTATCATCGCTGTCGCCAACAGTTTTACGCAGTTTGTACCGGGGCACGTACACCTGAAAGATATGGGGCAACTGGTTGCCAGAGAAATTGAAGCCGCGGGCGGTGTAGCAAAAGAATTTAATACTATTGCAGTGGATGACGGCATCGCCATGGGCCATGACGGTATGCTCTATAGCCTGCCAAGCCGTGAGATTATCGCAGATAGCGTGGAATATATGGCGAATGCTCACTGTGCTGATGCGCTCGTATGTATTTCCAACTGCGATAAAATTACGCCCGGTATGTTAATGGCGGCTCTTAGGCTGAATATCCCTGCGGTGTTTGTATCTGGTGGACCGATGGAAGCAGGCGAAGCGGACTATGACGGCGAAACTCACAAGCTTGATCTGGTAGACGCCATGGTGCAGGCCGCGCAGCCTGATGTATCTGACGAGCAAGTTGATCTGGTTGAGCGGTCCGCATGCCCCACATGTGGTTCCTGCAGCGGTATGTTTACTGCAAATAGTATGAACTGTCTTACAGAAGCTCTTGGACTTTCCTTGCCGGGTAACGGAACAACGCTTGCGACACACGTGGACAGGAAAGAGCTTTTCCTTACAGCAGGTAGATTGATCGTTGATCTCTGCCGCAAGCGTTATGAAGAAGGTGATGAAAGCGTGTTACCGCGCTCTATTGCTAATTTTAGTGCATTTGAAAATGCTATTGCACTCGATATCGCTATGGGTGGTTCTACGAATACGGTACTTCATTTGTTGGCTGCAGCCCAAGAAGGTGAAGTTGATTTTACCGTAAGTGATATCGACCGAATGTCCCGCGTCGTGCCGAACCTTTGTAAGGTCGCACCAGCAACCAACAAATACCATATACAAGATGTACACAGGGCAGGTGGTGTATTTGGTATTCTTGGTGAACTTGAGCGTGCTGGCTTGATCAATCGTGATTGCCCAACAGTTCACTCATCTTCGATTGGTGAGGCTATTGATCGCTGTGATGTTGTGCGCAGTGATGATGCCGACCTTCATCATTTCTTTAAGGCAGCGCCAGGTGGGGTGCCAACACAAATAGCCTTCAGTCAGAACAAAAGATATGAGGCACTAGATTTAGACCGTACGGATGGCTGTATCCGCGCTAAGGAGCATGCCTATACGCAGGATGGCGGCCTTGCAGTTCTGTTTGGTAATATCGCAGAAGATGGCTGTGTTGTGAAAACAGCAGGTGTGGATGAAAGTATTTTCAAATTTACTGGCCGTGCTAGGATTTTCGAAAGTCAGGATAGTGCTGTAGATGCTATTCTCGATAACCAGATTGTTGCTGGTGATGTGGTTATTATTCGTTATGAAGGCCCACGTGGCGGACCGGGTATGCAGGAAATGCTCTATCCAACCAGTTACCTGAAATCTATGGGGCTTGGAAAAGAATGTGCGCTACTTACTGATGGCCGCTTTTCTGGTGGAACCAGTGGTCTTTCCATCGGGCATGTAAGCCCTGAAGCTGCGGAAGGTGGTGCCATTGGCTTGGTTGAAGAAGGTGATGTCATAGAAATTGATATTCCTAACCGAAGCATCAATATGCGTGTTTCTGATGAAGAGTTAAACAAACGCAGAGCTGAGATGGAAGCTAAAGGTAAGACAGCATGGCAACCTGCTGAAGTGCGTACACGTAAGGTAACCACTGCGCTTAAGGCGTATGCAGCACTTACAACATCGGCTAGTATGGGGGCTGTAAGGAAGCTACCATAGATTGCTTCAATTAAAGCTTTAAACACGGACAATCCTCTTGTAGCGTTAGCCAACTATTAATTTGGCTGGGGAGCATGCCGTGGAAAATAATTTTCCAACAATTGATGTATTTAAGAAAGCTGTAGGATTGCCGCTGGCATATCCAATGGAAGTGTTGAAAAGTATTGGCTGGATGATCGCTGGCTTTATTGTTGCGGTAGCGGTTTTTGTTGTGCTGATGCTTGTTGGCGGTATTGATCAGGCTGGTCTGCAAGAACTTAACGAAAAGCTGTTAGCTAGTGATATTGATGCCATAGGTGCAATTGCTTTCCCTCTTCTCATTGCTGTTCTGGCGATGACGATATTTTTTGCACACGTGTTTAACCGCTGGGTGAGGCTCGCTGCTCTTGGTGTAGACCGCATTGCTTTTGAAAGTGTTGGGCAGGCGATTGTCGCTGCTGTTGTGAACATGATTAAATTTTTGCTTGTCGGTGTTATTATCGCGATTGCTTCTTTTGTGGCTATGTTTGTGTTCTCCACTGTTGGCTTGGTTGATATAAATGATCCCAATGCGGCGCAAGGCAGTGGTGTTTTCTCGATAGTACAAGTTATTATCAGCTGTGTGATTTATTCTCTGGTATCATCAAATCTGACGAATACTGCGCTAGGAGAAGATAAGGAAGCGCTTAATCATCCGCACACGATTGATTTTGCTATTGTACTTATCCTGATTTATTCCATCATTCTCGTTCCAACAATCTTGATGAATTATGCAGGTCTTCTGTCTCTTGTTTGGATCGTGCAATTGGTGTTGGGTATCTTCGTGAGTTTTGCTGTTCCTGCTGCGCATGGCATTCGTTTTAGCTATTGCCTTATGGAAAACGATCAAGCTGAAAGTGCTGCTCCTGTGATGGAAGCTGATGCTGAAGATGATCAATCTTAACTTTATTAGATAAACAACCTAAAAAGCCGGGATTTTCCCGGCTTTTTTATTGCCTGCATTCTAAAGAGTATGAATATTTTTCTCTTTTCCTTGACCTTCACCCTTAATCACGCCATATCGCGCCATGTGTGATGATGCATGTGTATTGGCAGAGGAACTCATAGCGTGAGTAATCTAGTTTTTGATGGTGCCCTTAGGCAGTTTATGTACGGCAAACTTCACCGTGTAACAATCACGGGTGCTGAGCTTGACTATATTGGTTCAATCACTGTTGATCCAATTTTACTGCGTGCGTCGGGACTTTTGCCGAACACTGCAGTAGATGTAGTGAATATCACTAACGGCGAGCGTATTACCACTTATGTGATCGAAGGTACCGAAGGTTCTGGTGTGATTTGTCTAAATGGGGCAGCTGCACATCAGTTTTCCAAGGGGGATCTAGCTATCATTATGGGGTATGAGTTTGTTCCTGCCAAAGATCTTCCTGGCCGTGTATCCCGTGCAGTGCACGTAGATTCAAAGAACCGGATCGTAAACATCGATGAGTATGTAACACCGAGCCAAGCAGAGCTTGGTCAGCCGCAGAATAATCGTGAAGGTCAGAAATACGAAACTGTTGACGCCTGAGGCTTAATGCTTAGGCATCATATTTCTTAAGCGATATCTAGTTCTACCCAAACAGGCGTGTGGTCGCTTGGTTTTTCTTTACCACGTGGTATGCGGTCCACCTTGGCATCTTTCAGAATATCAGCAGCCTGTGGTGATAGAAGCAGGTGATCAATTCTGATGCCGTGGTCTTTTTGCCATGCGCCTCGCTGGAAATCCCAGTAGCTATACATTGGTCCGCGAGGTGTGATCTGGCGGATAGAGTCTGTGTATCCCATATTCCATAGCGTACGCAGGCGTGCCCGGCTTTCCGGTTGGGTTAGAGCATCTTCTGTCCATGCAGCGGGGTTGTGGCAGTCTTCATCAAATGGAATTACATTATAATCGCCAGCAAGAACAACAGGAATTTCAAGTGTTCTCAGGTATTCTGCGCGTTTGATAAGACGATCCATCCAGCTGAGCTTATAATCAAACTTCGGGCCGGGACGTGGATTACCGTTTGGAAGGTAAATAGAGGCTACACGCACACCTTTAACCGTGGCTTCAATATAGCGCGCTTGCTCATCTTCTTCGCACTCACTACCGTCAAGATCGGGCAGACGACGCATGATATCTTCAATCGGGTGTTTTGAAAGGATTGCAACACCATTAAAGGACTTCTGCCCATGGGTTTCTACATTCCAGCCTTTTTCTTCAAATTCAAGACGCGGAAAGTTTTCATCTATGCTTTTGATTTCCTGTAGGCAGGCAACATCAGGATTAAATTCTTCAAGCCATTCAAGAACACGAGGAAGGCGTGCTTTAACGCCGTTGATGTTAAAGGTAGCAATTTTCACAGATGTGGTCCTTGATTTAAATGGAGAAGGATGAGCCGCAGCCACAATTCGCTGTAGCATTAGGGTTCACCACTTGAAATGATGCACCAACAAGGTCTTCAACAAAATCTACTTCTGAACCCATTAGATAGAGCAGGGACATACCATCAACAAGCATGGTTACACCATCACGCTCCACAACGATATCATCAGATTTCTGTTCTTCATCAAATTCAAAACCGTATTGGAAACCGCTACACCCTCCACCAGATACAGAAAGGCGTAATTTCAGGTTTGGGTTTCCTTGTTGCTCAATAAGAGCGGCAACGCGTTTAGCTGCGTTTTCGCTAATTGAAACAGGAGTTGCTTGTTCGGTCATGATACTCTGCCAACGTCAAATAATGAAGTATTCAAGCCATATGTAAGCATATGAAGCTTAATAATCAAATTACATGACAAAAAAAGTATGATTATGCTTGCTTAAGTGTGTGCAGGAGGGATTTCTTCTGGAATTCGAAAGCTAGAATGATTGTATCGAATTCGTCTTTGTCACTTTTTAAGCTAAAAGGAAGTGCCAGTGCACAAAACTCAACAGGCGAAATGGAATTTTCCGAAAGTTCGCCAGTAAAATAAAGCGGCTGCGCTTCTTTTTTTGATGTCTCTAACACATGCCGCAAAGCCTGGCTGTTGTAGCCCAGGCGCGTGTCTTCCTGATACTGGGCACCCATGGCATATCCCAGCATTTCGATCACTGTTGATCCAATCAGGCGATCTGAGAAGTTGGTATCATCGAAGGATACAATCGCTAACTGTGGAAGATAACGTGAGAAATTCTGTGGTCGGAAATCCTGTTTTGAAGGGAACTTCCTGCTCTGTCGAATATCTTCCCAGTGCGCTAAAATGCGTTTTTGAAAATCCACATTTACTGCGCTAGCGAGAGCGTCATATGTAAAACAGTTACTAATCATTTTTATAGTATAGTTAATAAAATATTAACGAGCAACGACATTGTTAACGAATTGTATACAATTTTCCTGCGGTGAGTTAGGCGTTAGCTATTGCTCATTTTTATGTGGGCGGATACTGTGCTGAAAAACTTATTGCAATAAGCAAAAATTTATAGATTCAGGGAGACACTAATGACCGATACCTTGGTTAATTATGAAGAAACGCTTGCACCATATGCATGTATACCTTCCCAAAGCCGAGGTCGCTTGTGTAAAGAACCTGAAGTGCCGTCCCGAAGCTGTTATCAACGCGATAGGGATAGAGTGATTCATTCTTCAAGTTTCCGGCGCTTGAAGCACAAAACACAGGTATTTGTTTACCATGAAGGTGACCATTTCCGTACGCGCCTTACACATTCGCTTGAAGTAGCGCAGATTGCACGCTCTGTTTGTCGTTCCTTGCATTTGAACGAGGATCTTGGCGAGGCACTTGCGCTAGCACATGATCTTGGTCATCCGCCTTTCGGGCATATTGGTGAACAGGTTCTCAATGAATGTATGAAAGATCATGACGGTTTTGATCATAATGCACAGTCTTTGCGTCAGCTTACAAAGCTTGAGCATCGCTATGCTCAGTTTGACGGCCTGAACCTTACATGGGAAGCGCTAGAAGGTCTGGCTAAGCATAACGGCCCACTTGTAGATGGCCCAATTGATCATAAGAACCCACCAAAGGAACTACCTTTTGGTTTTAAGGAATTCTTGCCTGAGTTTGATCTGGAATTGCACACATATGCATCAGGTGAAGCACAGGTTGCTGCAATTGCTGATGATATCGCTTATTCAAGCCATGATTTGGATGATGGTTTGCGCGCAGGCCTTATCGAATTTGATGAGCTCAAGAATATTCCAATTGTAGCGCAAATCATTGATGAAGTGATGCTTACCTATCCAAACGCGCCGCGTGATATTCTGATTCACGAACTTGTTCGCCGTATGATCAGCCGAATGGTTGGCGATTTGATGGTGGAAAGTACGCGTAGAATCAAGGCCCTGGACCCGCAAAGCCCGGATGATATCAGGAATGCTGGTCAGCCAACTATTGCCTTTGGTAAAAACATGGGCATCGCTGTAAAAGAGCTGAAAACCTTCCTGTTTGAAAAAATGTACCGCCACTATTTGGTAAATCGTATGGCAAGTAAGGCAAAAAGGGTGGTGAAAGATCTATTTGATCTGTATATCTCCGAGCCAGAATGTTTGCCAACCGAATGGAGCGAACGTGCCGGTGAGCCGATGTCTGCTGAAACTGCCCGTGTGGTAGCCGATTTTATCGGCGGTATGACAGACCGTTTTGCTTTCCGCGAGCACGCGAAACTATTCGATCTTTCAAGAGTAACGCTATGAATGTTTTTACCCACTTTCGGGGAATTATTGATACTGAGCTTGCAGCCCTTAGTGCGGCGGGCGATCTCCCTGAAACACTAGATACTAAAAATATCGCTGTAGAGCCGCCACGGGATGCGAGCCACGGTGATATTGCAACAAACGCAGCCCTCGTGCTTTCAAAGCAGGCGAAGCGTAAGCCGCGCGATATTGCAGAGCTGCTGGCACCGAGGCTTGAAGGCCTGAACGATGTTGATGCTGTTGAAATTGCGGGCCCAGGTTTTATCAACCTTCGCCTTGCGTCTTCATTCTGGCAAAATCAGGTTCTGACCATCCTTAAAGATGGTAAGGCGTTTGGTTCAAGCGAAATGGGTGCTGGTGAGCCAGTGAACGTGGAATATGTTTCTGCAAACCCAACTGGACCACTGCATGTGGGCCATACACGCGGTGCTGTGTTTGGTGATGCGCTTTCTAACCTTCTGTCAAAAGCAGGCTTTAAAGTTAGCAAAGAATATTTGATTAATGATGCAGGCGGACAAATCGATGTGCTCGCTCGTTCATCTTACCTGCGCTACTGCGAAGCTCATGGCCGTGATATTGGTGCTATTCCTGAAGGCCTTTACCCAGGTGAATATTTGATCCCTGTTGGTGAAATGCTTAAGGAAAAATACGGCGATAAATGGCTTGATGCTGATGAAAGCGAATGGATCGAAACCATCCGTGATGAAGCGACAGACGCAATGATGGACTTGATCCGGGAAGATCTTAAGGTTCTTGGTGTTGAGCATGAAGTATTCTTCTCTGAGAAAACGCTTCATAAATCAGGCCGTATTGATGAAGTGATCGCTGATTTGCGCGAGCGTGGCCATATCTATGAAGGTGTTCTTGAGCCACCAAAAGGCAAAAAGCCTGACGATTGGGAAGCCCGTGAACAAACTTTGTTCCGAGCGACTGATTTTGGTGATGACGTTGATCGTGCACTGCAGAAATCAAACGGTGATTATACCTACTTTGGCGCGGACATCGCTTACCACTATGATAAATATCAGCGCGGCTTTAAAAACATGATTAATGTTTGGGGCGCTGACCATGGTGGTTACGTGAAGCGTATGCAGGCAGCGGTTAAGGGCCTTGCGGAAGATGGCGATCTTGATGTGAAGCTTTGTCAGCTTGTGCGCCTGTTCCGTGATGGTGAACCGTTCAAGATGTCAAAACGGTCCGGTAATTTCATTACCATGCGTGATGTGGTTGATGAAGTAGGTCGTGATGTAACTCGTTTCATCATGCTTACACGTAAGAACGATGCACCGCTTGATTTTGATTTTGCTAAGGTAACTGAGCAATCAAAGGATAACCCGGTATTTTATGTGCAGTATGCGCATGCGCGTATCTGTTCTGTAATCGGTAAAGCACAGGTTGCTTTTGCTGATCTGGATGCGTCTGATGAAGCACTCGCTGGAGCTGATGTGTCAAAACTCTCTCATGAAAGTGAGATCGCGATGATTCAGCAGTGTGCTGCGTGGCCTCGTATGGTTGAAGCTGCTGCTGAAGCGCATGAGCCACACAGAATTGCCTTTTTCCTTTATGATCTTGCTTCTGAGTTCCATACTTTTTGGAATAAAGGTAATGATAATCCGTCCCTTCGCTTCATCATTGATGGTGATGAAGAAATGACAAAAGCACGTCTTGCGCTTATTCGCAGTGTAGCTCTTGTTATTGCAAGCGGTTTGGAAGTGCTGGGTGTAACGCCTGTAGAGGAAATGCGCTAAGATGAATGATGAAGAGCAAACAGGGTTAGGCGGGCAAAAAGATATTCCGCCGTGGTTGCAGCCGGTTCCTGAAGATGAAGAGGAACAGACGGCATCAGTGATGGGGTCCAAAAAGCTTTGGATCGCAACAGGTGTTGGCGCGGTTGTTACAATTGCTCTGTTTGCTTCTGTTATCTGGTATCTTTACGATAGTGCCTCTTCAGAGCCGGCTAAGCATGTTGCTGCACCTGAAACGGCATTTAAGGAAAAGCCAGCAGATGTTGGTGGAATGCAGGTAGCACATCAGGATAAAGAGGTGTTCAATCAGGTTGATGGTGCAAAACCGCGACAAAGCGTGGAACTGGGCGCACAACCTGAAAAACCTGTTGAGGAACTACCGGAAGACCCGGTTGGCGATATCGTCGCTGCTGTAACGGGTGATAAAACGCCTGCAGCCGCAGAGCAGCCGAAGGTGGAAGCATCAACTCCAGCACCAGTGAAAGAAGAACCTAAGCCTGAGGTGACGACAAGCGAAACACCTGCTCAAGTTGAAGAGAAGCCAGTTGATATTATGGAAGGTAAATTCCGTATCCAGCTTGGCGCTTATGGTTCAGAGCCTAGTGCAAAACGGGCATGGGTTGGTATCCGGGGTAAGTTTTACGAATATTTAAAAGAGAAATCTTCCATATACGAATCTGTGGATACTGGTGGTCGTACACTTTATCGTCTTCGTGTTGGTCCGTTTGATAATCGTGCTGAAGCGGATCAAACTTGTTTAGCATTGAGAGCAGGGCAACAGGCCTGTATCGTGGTTACCCCGTAGGCCTGTCGTATGAAGCCGATTATATTTGGGTGTTCTGGCCCTGAACTAACAGAAGCTGAATTCGCTTTCTTCCAAAAGAATAAACCTGCTGGGTTTATTCTTTTTGCACGAAATGTTGAGGATAAAGCGCAGCTTAGTAGGCTCACTTCTGATTTGAAACGTTCTGTAGGTCGCCATAAGGTGCCTGTTCTGATCGATCAGGAAGGTGGCCGTGTTCAGCGAATGACAGAACCACACTGGCGTAAATACCCACCAATGGGTGTTTTCGGTGAAATGGCGCTTAAAGATCCAACTCTGGCAGCTAGTGCATTACGCTTGAATTGTCGCCTTATGGCGGATGATCTCCGTAAGGTTGGTGTGAATGTAAATTGTTTGCCCCTTCTGGATGTTCGTCAAAAAGAAGCAGATGCTATTATCGGTGATCGCGCTTTCTCAGGTGATCCAAACCTTGTTGCAGCACTCGGCAGAATCACTGTTGATGCTCTTCAAGAGGGTGGTGTGTTGCCTGTTGTGAAGCATATCCCAGGCCATGGTCGAGCTATGGTTGACAGCCATCTGAAGCTTCCTGTCGTCGATGCATCTGTTGAAGAACTGGAAGAAACGGATTTTGCTCCGTTTAAGGCACTTAAAGACGCACCCTTCGCGATGACAGCACATATTGTGTACAGCGCTCTTGATAGTGAAAAGCCTGCCACGCTTTCTCGGCAGGTTATTGCGCGTACTATTCGTATGAAAATGGGCTTTTCTGGGCTTTTGATGACAGATGATCTCTCTATGAAAGCTTTGTCTGGCAGCTTTGCGGAACGGTCAAAAGAAGCGCTGGATGCGGGATGTGATCTGCTTCTTCACTGCAATGGCGATATGGCTGAGATGGAAGAGGTCGCGTCTGTATGCCACGGGATTGATGCTGGGTTGGAAAAGCGTATTGCCAATCTGGTACGTGATGTTGAACAGGCACCAATGATTGACCGAGGCGACGTGAAGCGTCGTCTTGAAGAATTAATGTCGAAGTTTTAGAAAGTTGATTAAGTGTTTGATCTGAATCAAAAGCTTTACGAAGTAAGCATTATGGCATTGCCGTTTTTGCTTGCTGTTACATGGCGTGAGGCGCTCAGAGGATATGTTGCACACAAAATGGGCGATTGGAGTGTTGAACAAAGCGGTAGGCTATCCGCCAACCCACTGGTTCATGCTGACCCCATCTGGACAGGCGTGGTACCTGTTGTAGCTTTTGTTGTGCTACAGCTACCGATCCTTTTTGGAATGGCGAAGCCAATTCAGATTAACCCGGGCAACTTCAAAGATATCAATAAGGGCCTTCTCTATGTTGCTATCTCTGGCCCAGCATCTTTGCTCGCGATGATTATTTTCTGGGCATATATTTGGCGTTTCAGCGGTAGTTTCGGGTTCACACCGCAAGATTGGCTGCCGCAAACAGCACAAGCGGGTGTAATGCTCTCTTCCTTCTTCTTCATCATTGGGCTTATTCCTTTGCCGGGCTTGGATGGTGGTAAAGTGCTGGAACATTACCTGCCGTATGAAGCTGCGCAGAAATTCAGAGCGCTTGAGCCATATGGGTTTTTCATCCTGCTTGGGATATTCTTCCTATTACCAATGGTAATCGTGTATCCTGCTTTCTTTATGATGAATTTTGTTGCGTCACTCGTGGGTGTTTAATGGTTGAAGTGTTTGAAGAGGATAGCCCGGTACAGGAGCGGATTGATACCGCTGAGGGTGATCCAAACCAGCTTGTACTGCATATGGAGGGCTTTGAAGGCCCTCTAGATGTACTTCTTACACTTGCGCGCGCTCAAAAAGTTGATCTGGCTCAAATTTCAATTCTTGAGCTGGTGGAACAGTTCCTTGAGTTTGTTTCAGCCGCAAGGCGATTGAAGCTTGAGTTGGCTGCCGATTATTTAGTTATGGCTGCGTGGCTTGCTTATCTGAAATCTCGCCTACTACTTCCAAAAGAAGAAAATGATGAAGAACCAAGTGCGGAAGAGCTTGCTTTCCGCCTACAACTTCGTCTGCAAAGGCTTGAGGCCATGCGTGAGGTGGGTGCCCAGATTATGGGACGTGACCGTATGGGTAGGGACGTTTTCCGCCGAGGGGCTCCTGAAGGTCTAAAGCTGATGAAGAATGGAGCGTATGATGTGACGCTCTATGAACTTCTTCGTGCTTATGCGGATAATCGACAAAAACACACCGTTACCGAAATAAAAATTGAGCGCAGACCTGTTTTTGCGCTAGAAGACGCGATCGAACGCCTTTCAGACCTGATTGGCACTGCATTTACATGGTCAACGCTTTCAACTTTTCTTCCGGAAGAATTGAAAGATCAAAGACTGCGTAAGTCTGCACTTGCCAGCATGTTCGCAGCAAGCCTAGAGTTAGCGCGGCAGGGTCAGGCTGATTTGCGCCAGATGGAAGCGTTTGGACCAATATATTTAAGACACCGGGATGAGGATGACCCGACCAGGGATACTGCAACGAATGACTGAGACGACAGATAGGCAAATGGAACATCGCAGAATGGTGGAAGCGATCCTGTTCGCAAGCGAACAGCCGTTGTCGCCCAGTGATATTGCGGAGCGTATGCCAGAAGGTGTTGAAGTAGACGCCCATATTGAGGCTCTCATCGAAGAATACAGCACGCGCGGCGTAAACCTCGTGCTTGTGGCTGATAAATATATGTTCCGTACAGCGAGCGATCTGTCTTTTCTTCTGCGCAAGGAAGTGGATGAACCTCGCAAGCTGTCACGAGCTGCAGTGGAAACACTTTCAATCATTGCATATCACCAACCAGTGACCAGAGCAGAGATTGAAGATATTCGCGGTGTTACCATATCTAAAGGAACACTGGATGTTCTTATAGAAGCGGGTTGGGTGAAACTTATGGGGCGCCGTAAAACACCGGGTAGACCGGTAACATACGGTACAACAGATGAATTTCTTATTCACTTTGGTATTGAATCTATTAAAGATTTACCTGGGCTTAAAGAACTTAAGGCGGCAGGCCTTCTGGATACAGTAGATGTTGCTCTTGATAAGATGGGCGGCATACCTGAGCCGGGTAAGAGCACTGAAGATGAAGAAGATGACAACCAAATTGATCTAGAGGAAGCAATCGCAAAATCTGAACGCGAGGCCGCTGAAAAGATCCGGCAGGAACGTGATCTTCAGGATGAAGAAATAGTAGAAGAGGAACTTCAAGCAGCACCTTCCGCTAGTGAAGAAAATGTGGCTGTTGAAGAACCTACAAATGAAACAACGCAACTGGGGCTGTTGCTTTAGTGATAAAATGACCGGAATTTCCGGCTTATGGAGAGTGAGACTATGCCTGGACCATGGCAAATTGCATTAGTAGTTCTATTGGCGCTTCTTCTTTTCGGGCGTGGTAAAATCTCTGGCCTGATGGGTGATGTTGCCAAAGGCATCACGAGCTTCCGTAAGGGGCTGAAAGAAGGTGCAGAGGAAGAGGCTGCTGAGCCAAAGTCAGTTGAAGATAAAACAATTGAAGGCGAAGCAACAAAGGTTAATACAGACATTAAAGAAAAGTCTGAAAGCTAACCTTTTAAAGGCGGAACTATTCCATGATACCTGAAATTGGTGCAATGGAAATATTCATTGTTGGGGTACTGGCGCTTATTGTTGTCGGGCCTAAAGAGCTGCCTAAACTTCTGAGAGCTGTTGGCGGCATCGTTCGTAAAGGACGAGAGCTGACGGCAGAGTTTCGTGATGGTATCGAAACCTTGGCTGCGGAAGCTGAGCGTGAAGCGGATCCGTTTAATGATCTCCGCAAGGAGGAAGGTCTCCGCCCGGGTATGAGCCCGGAGGAAATCACTGAGCATATTATGGCTAACCGTGAGCGTGAAGCTCAGGGGATTGCGGATGCGACAGAAGAGGCAGAAAAAAAGCCATCAGATGAAGGGGATAAAGCATGATGACCCCTGATAAATTTGATGGCGATGCTGCTAAACCAGATATTATTGATGATGATACTGAAATCGATGCGAGCCGTGCACCGCTTCTTTCACATCTGACAGAACTTCGTAGTCGTCTGATTAAGGTGCTCATCGGGATGATTATTACCTTTGGTATTGCACTTTTCTTTTCAGAAGAGATTTTTCAGATTTTAGCACGCCCTTATGTTGTCGCGACTGAAGGTAAAGAAGGTGCACGGATGATTTTCACAGGCCTTCTGGAAGGTTTTGTGGTTAATCTAAAGGTTGCTCTGTACGCAGCCTTTATCGTGACATTCCCACTTCTTGCACTCCAGATATGGAAGTTTGTAGCGCCGGGTTTATACAGTAATGAAAAACGTGCTTTCCTACCGTTTCTGGTGGCGACACCTGTTCTTTTCGCAATGGGCGGGTCGCTTGCCTATTTCGTTGTGATACCGTTTGCCTGGGAATTTTTGTTGAGCTTTGAACAAACTGCAACAAACGGCGGTATTGCGATTGCGGCGGAAGCGAAGGTAGATGAATATCTCGCGCTTATCATGAAAATGATATTCGGCTTTGGTGTAGCATTCTTGCTGCCAGTCGCTCTTACCTTAATGGGACGTGCAGGTATTGTTACAGCTCAAGGGCTTCGGGAAAAACGTGCATATACAGTCGTTGGCACCTTCCTTGTTGCTGCTTTTTTAACGCCGCCAGACCCAATTAGCCAAATCGCACTTGGCATTCCTATCCTGCTATTATATGAGCTTTCTATTCTTCTTATCGCGATGACTGAAAAGAAACGCGAACAGGAAGAAGCTGAAAATACCTAATATCACGGCATTCTTGCCATAAATTAACTACGGGATATCCCAAAATGTTTGATCTGAAGTTCATTCGTGAAAATCCAGAAGCCTTTGATGCTGCTCTTGCTCGCCGTGGTGAGGAAGCGCGCTCCGCTGAAATTCTGAAGCTGGACTCGGATCACCGTTCGCTGGCGACAGAAGCGCAAACTGCACAGGCCCGCCGCAATGAAGCATCAAAACTTATTGGTAAAGCCAAAGGGCAGGGTAATGAGGAAGAAGCTCAAGCGCTGATGGCGGAAGTTGCAGAACTTAAAACCAAGCTCGCTGATCTTGAAGAAAAAGAGCGTGCGCTTGGTGCTGAACTTAATAATCTTCTAATGAGCCTGCCGAATATGGTTTATGACGATATTCCAGATGGCGATGATGAAGAAGATAATGAAGAAGTTCGCGCGTGGGGTAAGCCTGCTGCATTCGACTTTGATGCGAAAGAGCATTTCGATATTGGCGAAGCACTGGGCATGATGGACTTTGAACGTGCGGCGAAGCTTTCTGGCTCTCGTTTTGTAGTGTTGAAAGGTGGTCTTGCCCGCCTTGAGCGTGCTATCGGCCAGTTTATGATTGATCTGCACGTGAATGAGCACGGTTATGAAGAAATGGTAACACCTGTAATGGTGCGTGATAGCGCACTCTACGGTACCGGCCAGCTCCCGAAGTTTGGTGAAGATGCCTTTAAAACGACCACAGATCATTGGTTAATCCCAACATCTGAGGTAACGCTAACGAACCTTCATTCTGGTGAAATTCTTGATGAAGCAACATTGCCGCTTCGCTTTACAGCACTTAGCCAGTGTTTCCGAGCGGAAGCTGGTTCTGCGGGCCGTGATACACGCGGCATGATCCGTCAACACCAGTTCGCAAAGGTGGAAATGGTTTCTGTAACAACGCCTGAGCAAAGCGATGAAGAGCTTGAGCGTATGACAGGCTGTGCAGAAGAAGTGTTGAAGCGCCTTCACCTGCCATACCGTGTTGTTAAACTTTGCACAGGCGATATTGGCTTTGGTGCGCGCCGTACATATGATCTGGAAGTATATCTTCCGGGACAGGGCCGTTACCGAGAAATTTCAAGCTGTAGTGTTATGGGTGATTTCCAGGCACGCCGCATGAAAATGCGTTGTCGTCCGAAAGGTGAAAAGAAAACCACGTTTGTTCATACGCTGAATGGTTCAGGCCTTGCGGTTGGACGTACGCTGATTGCAGTGATTGAAAACTATCAGCAGGCGGACGGTACAATCCGTGTTCCTGAAGCTCTTCGCTCGTACATGGGCGGCGTTGATGTGATCGGAGCATAAAGCCATGGCCATTTCCACGCAGCGTGTCCTGATTTCAAATGACGACGGCATCAACGCGCCGGGTATTGCAATTCTTGAGAAGATTGCACGCCAACTGAGCGACGATGTATGGATTGTAGCGCCTGAGAGCGAACAATCAGGCGCAGGGCATTCACTTACCCTTACAAAGCCAATCCGTGTGCGTCAGGCCGGCGAAAAGCGTTTTGCGGTAAGCGGTACGCCGACTGACTGTGTGATGATGGCCGTAAATCATATTATGGCTGATAATCTGCCAACACTTATCCTCTCCGGTATTAACCGGGGAGGAAACCTTGCTGAAGACGTTACTTATTCAGGGACTGTATCTGTAGCAATGGAAGGTACGCTCGCCGCTATTCCTTCAATTGCGCTGAGTTTATGTATTCGTCCGAACCAAACGACCAAATGGGAAACAGCTGAGAAGTTTGCACCGGATGTTATCCGTGACCTGATAAGCGTCGACTGGCCTGAAGATGTGTTGATGAACGTGAATTTTCCAGCGTTTCCACCTGAGGAAATTGAAGGTGTACGTGTAACAGAGCAGGGCCGACGTGAGATGATTGGGAATAACATCGAAGAGCGTGTTGATCCGCGTGGCTTTAAATATTTCTGGTTTGGCCTTGGCCGTGAAGTTGGTCTTCCGGGACATGAAACTGATATCAAGAGTGTGCGTGAGAAATGGATTTCTGTTACACCGCTTCATCTTGATCTTACTCATCACAAGGCACGTAAAGCAATCGCGCCAGCGCTTGAAAAAAGCTTCACATAACAGGGGTTTCTCCCTGTTGCCCTTATGAGCAGATATGGTTATTCTGCTTATGACAAGGGTGGAGGATTTGTGAAAAAGTTCCAAACAGGCACAGTATTGGCGGTTATCTCCGCTTTGGTGGTTTCAGCGTGTTCTTCTGGGAATACGTTTGATCCTGCTGCAGTTAAACCTGTTTATAATATCCGTCACGCACCGCTTCCTCTCCCGGATCCTAAATGGAACCCGCGTAGAGCGCATAGCGGCAAGAAAACCGTTCAAACTGCACCACGTAGGCAGACAGCTAGCTCATCTCGACCAAGATCAACTCCCACACCTTTAGTACAGGCTTCTGCTGGTACCATTACTGTGCGTAAAGGCGATACGCTTTATGCTATTTCTCGCCGTACTGGGGTGCCGGTACGTTCCTTGATTACCGCAAACCGATTGCGTGCGCCTTATGCACTCGCGGTTGGACAGCGCTTGCAAGTGCCAAGTGCCCGCGTGCATGTGGTGAAAAGAGGGGAAACGGGCTACAGTATTTCGCGGCGGTATGGGGTGACTGTGTCCTCATTGATGCGAGTGAACAGTATTCGTAAACCATACACATTGAGTGTAGGGCAAAAACTGAAGCTTCCAGGCGGGGCAACTGCTGGCTCAACACAGGTAGCTTCTAGTACTCCTGTGATAACAACAAAACCTAAACCTCGCCCGAGAGGTCGTTCGGTTGCGATACCAACACCGCCGCCAAGAACAAGTTCTGGCTTCGTTTGGCCCGTAACTGGCAAAATAGCCTCTCGCTTTGGTCCTCGTGAAGGAGGGCTTCACAATGACGGTATTAATATTCTTGCAAAGGCTGGTACACCAGTGAAAGCCGCTGAAGCTGGAGTGGTGGTTTATGCATCTAATGCGCTTGAAGGTTATGGAAACCTTCTTTTAGTGAAGCATGCTGAAGGCTGGGTTACAGCATATGCGCATAATGAACGTATTCTTGTGCGTCAGGGCCAGCGAGTGAAAAAAGGTCAAGTTGTAGCCCGTGTCGGTTCAACAGGCGGTGTTGCAAGCCCACAGCTTCATTTTGAAATCAGAAAAGGCCGCCGAGCACTTGATCCGCTACGGCATCTTTCAAGTTAGATCAGAATTTGATTTTCTGTTCCAATTCACCGGCGAGATTATTTACATATTGCCAAGCAGTTCTGCCTGACCGGTTGCCCCGAGTTTTTGCCCACTCGAGCGCATCATGTTTCCAGTCATGCCTTGGGTTTAGCTGAAATTCTGCGATATAGCCTTCGATAATGGCTAGATAGTCTGTCTGATCTGCCGCGTGAAAACCTAACCACAGGCCAAATCGATCTGAAAGGGCGATGGTTTCATCCATAGATTCGTTAGGGTGAATACCGATAGCGCTTTCTTGATCAGCCATTTGACGAGGCAGAAGGTGACGTCGGTTAGAAGAGGCATAGAAAATCACGTTATCTGGCCTGCCTTCAAGCCCTCCTTCGAGGACTGATTTAAGAGCCTTGAAATCCCGGTCCGGTCGATTGAAGGATAGATCATCGCAGAAAAGAATGAAGGTACGGTTTGACGCACGAAGCACATTCATAAGTTCAGGAAGTTCTGAAATATCTTCTCTATGAATTTCAACAAGAGATGGTGCCTCTTTTCCAAATTCCTGAACTAGGTGATTATGAATGGCTTTGATGAGAGTGCTTTTTCCCATACCTCGCGCACCCCACAATAGTGCGTTATTTGCGCTAAAACCTTTTGCAAATCGCTGTGAATTTTCAAGGAGAGTGTTCTTTGTGCGGTCAATACCAAGTAAAAGATCCAACCTTGGTGCGGCGATGTTTTTTACTGCTCGCAAGTTATTGGTTTCTGGTGAAAAAACAAATGCTTGAGCATCAGATTGTTCTGGAAAGACAATTGAAGGCGAAGATTGTTTTGAGATTGCTTCAGCAAGTGCAGTTACAGCATGGATAAGTGCTTCATCAGAATCTTTCGAGAATGTTGCCACTTGTATCACCTTTTCCCGTTTACCATTTAGGGTTCAGGACATACCACGGGAACTGCTTTTAAGCGAGGCTGCTGTTGCATTTAAGCCTGAGAAAGCTATAGTCCCGCCATGAGATTTATATCGGGGCGCTAGTTTCCCTTTAGAAGAGGTTTAACCATATGTTTTCTTTGCCGGTTATTGCACAAGCTGCACCGCAACCAAGCTTGTTTGATACAATGCTTCCACTTGTTCTGATCGTAGTTGTGTTCTGGTTCCTTATTCTGCGCCCGCAGAACAAGAAAATGAAAGATCACCGTGAAATGGTGAACAATGTTTCTCGTGGTGATACAGTAGTAACTGCTGGTGGTCTTATTGGTAAGGTTACTAAAGTAAAAGATGAGAATGAAATTGAAGTTGAACTGGCAAATGATGTGCGCGTGCGTGTTGTGAAAAGCACGCTTACAGAAGTGCGCAGCAAAAACGAGCCAGTGAAAACTGACAGCAAGTAATTGAAGTTACCAAGCCCGGTCTAGTACCGGGCTTGAAGTATTTAGGGGACACGTCATGCTAAACTTTCCAAAATGGAAAGTGCTGATGATTTTGGCTGTAGTATTCCTGGGCATTCTTACCTCTGTTCCGAACTTTCTTTCGGAAGAGCAGCGAGCAAGCTTGCCAGACTATATGCCCTCGAAAGCACTAAGCCTTGGCCTTGATCTAAGAGGCGGGGTTTATATTCTTTTTGAAGCGAAGACCGAAGATGTTGTGAAAGCAAGGCTTACAAAGCTTGCTGATGAAGTGCGTGCGGTTCGTTCTGCCGAGCGAGGACTTTCCTTCCGTCGGATTAAAACCAATAATAACTCAGTGGTTTTTGATGTTGCTAACGATGATATGATCGAACTGGCAAAACAGAAACTACGCCCACTTACACAAGCGCAAATTGGTACCAGCCCTCTTGGTGGTGGCGTTCAAGAAGTAACCATGGAAAATAATGGTGCTTCTTTCCGTCTTACACTTACCGAGCAAGGTGTTATTGCACAGCAGCGTGACGCAATCGCACGCTCTATAGAGGTAATTCGCAAGCGTGTTGACCCTGAAGGTGTAAAGGAGATCACCCTGAAGCCACAAGGTAATAACCGTATTATCCTTGAAGTACCGGGAGCTGATGATCCTAAAGCGATTATTGATCTTGTTGGTAAAACAGCCAAACTGTCCTTCCATGATGTGGCGACAAATATTTCTGCTACAGATATTGAAGCTGGACGTATTCGATCAAATCAGAAGATTTTGCCGATGAAAGATGGCGGCTCTATCGTAGTGTTTGAGCGCGAAATTGTCGCTGGTGATGATCTTACCAATGCAGCTCCAGCATTTGATGATCGTGGCCAGCCTGCAGTTTCATTTGCTTTTAATACATCTGGTTCAAAACGTTTCGCCAAGCACACGCAGGATAACATTGGTCGTCCTTTTGCAATTGTGCTTGATGACTTGGTAATTAGTGCTCCACGCATTGTAAGCCCAATTCTGGGTGGTTCTGGCCAAATTACCAATATGGGTGATATTACTGCTGCTCAAGAATTAGCGACGCTTCTGAAATCCGGTGCACTGCCTGTGAAATTGCAGGTGGAGCGGCAGAAGACTGTCGGTGCTGATATTGGTGCTGATGGTGTTGCTGCCGGTAAGCTTGCTTCTATGATTGGTTTCATTGCAGTTATCGTTTACATGGTCGTGAGTTATGGCCGCTTTGGTCTTGCAGCTAATGTGGCGCTGATCACTAACCTTATCCTTATTATGGGTGCACTTAGCCTATTTCAGGCAACACTTACGTTGCCTGGTATTGCAGGTATTGTACTGACAATTGGTATGGCGGTGGATGCGAACGTGCTTGTGTTCGAGCGTATCCGGGAAGAACAAACTATGGGCAAGAACCCTTTCCAATCCATGGAGCAGGGGTATGGTCAAGCGTTCTCTACTATCATTGATGCAAACATCACCACGTTTATTGCGGCTGCGGTTCTTTACCTTCTCGGTTCAGGGCCTGTGCAAGGCTTCGCGGTAACACTGGCTGTAGGTATTCTTACATCCATGTTTACAGCGATTGTTCTTACTCGCTTTATTCTATCGCTCTGGCTTAAGCGCGCGCGCCCAGCCAGATTGCCAATTTAAGGAGGGGACTGATGAATTTACGTCTCGTTCCAGATAACACGAACATTAAATTTCTGGGAATGCGTAAGGTTGCACTCGCCTTCTCAATGGTAATGATCCTTGCTTCTGCATTACTATTTTTCATACGTGGCCTGAACTACGGAATTGATTTCCAGGGTGGCGTCGACCTGCTGGTTCAATCCCAAGAAGGTAATGCGGATATTCCAAAGATTCGTTCAACGCTGTCTAGCCTTGGCCTTGGTGATATCAAGGTAAAGGAATTTGGTGATCCAACAGATGCAATGATCAGTATTGTTCGCCAGCCAGGCGGTTCTGAAGCGCAAAATAATGCGTTGAACCTTGTACGTGATACACTTTCAAAAGAGATCCCAACGCTTAAGATGGGTGAAGCTGATGTTATCGGCCCAAGTGTTTCGGGTGAATTGAAACAAAAAGGCACGATCGCGGTAACGATCGCTGTTCTTATGGTTTTGATTTACATCTGGTTCCGCTTTGAATGGCAGTTTGGCCTTGGTGCTGTAATTGCGCTTGTTCACGACGTATTGCTGACAATTGGTTTCTTCTCTATCACACAGCTTGAATTTAACCTTTCTATTATCGCAGCGCTTCTAACTATTGTTGGTTACAGCTTGAACGATACAGTTGTGGTTTATGACCGCGTGCGTGAGAATATTCGTAAGTTCCGCAAGAGAGAACTTGAAGATGTTATTGATATGTCGCTCAACCAAACACTGGCGCGTACGATCATGACAAGTGTGACAACACTTCTTGCATTGTTTGCTCTGTTCTTCTTCGGTGGGCCATCCATCAGTGGTTTCACTGCAGCGATGATCTGGGGTGTGTTTGTAGGTACATACAGCTCTGTATTCGTAGCTTCACCAATGCTGGTATTCCTTAAAGTGCGTAGCGAAACGTTGATCCATGACGATGATGATAATGACCCAACGGTAGATAAATCTCGTCCAAGCCCATTTGAACAATTCTAGTTAAAGGAAAAGGCGTGGTTGATAAGTTTCAATCCGGTGGTGTTCATATGGAACTACAAGGAGAGGAAGACCTTCTCCTTGTAGATGGTTATGGAGATGGCGGCTTCCGCTTACAAGGCGTTAAGGTGGCAGGCAGTGTGGTTGTGCTCGAGGATGGTTTTCATCCTGTAACAGCAACATCCTTGCTTGATCTGGCGGAAGATGATTTTGCTTCAGTTCTTGCTGCACCGAATAAACCAGAATTTATTCTTATAGGAACGGGGGAGCGAATGAACCTGCTCCCCGCTACTCTGCGAAAATATCTTGAGGAAAAAGGGTATCCATACGAACTGATGGATACTGGCGCTGCCGCTCGTACGTTTAATGTTCTACGAATGGAAGATAGGCGTGTAGCTGCACTTTTATTGGCTGTTAGCTGATAAAAGCCTGTTAAATGGCTATTTACCGCAAGTATCACACTGTTTGTCGCTATTCAGTGTGATATTTTTTTGCGTGGGTGCAAGGTAAATTCACAAAGCCGTGATGCTGAATAACGAAATAAGCGAGGCAGCGGTTTGACAGCATATGGAGGTTTGAAGTGGTTAAGAATTTTACACGAAAAGCTGGTTTGATCGCAGGCTTGACAGTGTCTGCCTTTGCTCTTGCATCAACAGCAGGAGCAGCTGGTATCTATTACGGTGATGATGATAATAAAAAGGTCAAAGAGGAAAAGGCTGAAAAAAAAGCCAAGCATAAAAAGACCATTAAAATCATCCAGACTGGGCGTCCGGTTGTCGTAGATACGGACAGTGATATTCATGTGGTGGTTGAACGGAAATCGCCAAACATTCAAGTGCGCCGCTGGGTAAGTAACCCGCAGGAAAAGAAAGAAGCACTTGAAAAGCTTGAAAAGTCTATTGCCAAGGTTGAGAAACGCCTTGAGAAAACTAAAAGCAAAGCTGAACGCGAGGCACTTGAGCAGGCCCTTGAGGGATTGATGACTGCGAAGGAAGCGATGGTTGAAGAGCATGTGCAGAACGTTTTCACAAGTCGTCACCGTATTGAAATTGAACGCGCACATACAGAAGCTCTCCATGAAGCTTTGAGCGATTTGCATGAGCAGGAAGGTGATCTTTCTGAAATGCGTATTGAGGTGATTGAAGATATCAATGAAGCGCGTGAAGAATTGGCAGAAGCACTTGAAGAGCTTGATATTGAACTTGATATTCAAACTGACGGTGAGATTAGGGCAATTCGCCTTCGTGCTCTAAAGGATGCTGAGCGTGAGCTTGAGGATATTGAAAAGCATCAATTGAAAGCTATCAAGCAGGCGGAAAAAGAATTAGCAAAGACCCGAGCACGACTAGAGAAAGAACTCGCTGAAAAAGAAAAGCGGAAACAGAAGCAAAAGAACAAAGATAAATAAGTTCTTGGCATCAATTTTTAAAAAGCGCTCTATTGGGGCGCTTTTTATTTTCTAAGTAATTAGTTTAGTATGTAATTGTCGCTTGTAATTTATGTAATTGTGTAGCATTATCAGGTTGTAAACGCACTCACATGGGGAAATACCGTGCGCACGATTGGTAAAATTGCTATCGCGTCCAGCCTGCTGTTCACAGCGGGAACTTCCCTTACTGCGTCTCAAGATCAAGATGTTTTGTTTGATACAACAAGCTTTGTTCTTTCCGAATCAAACCGTTTAGCGGCGGAGCGTAAAGCAGCTAAATCTGAATGCTCTGCATCTGAAGAACATCTTCAGGAACGTCTTGTTGAGCTTACTGAGCAATATACCTTTAACATGCAGCGTATTGATTCGATTACCAGCAAGATTGGTGATGTGCAGGCTGTTGAAAGTGTTCGTAATGAACTTGTTAAAGCGGAAATGCAGTTAGCAAACATTCAAAAAGCTCGTATGGACACTGCCTATAAGCTTGCAACGCTGCGCCAGCAGTCAAAGAGTGCGGTTCAGGAAGTGCGGTCTGATTTCGATATGGCAATTATGCAGCAGGTTGAAGCCGCGCTTGCAATCGCCGATGCCGCCTTGCGCGCGGCTAAGTAATTTCTCAAAAACTAGTATTACTGCCTGCTTAACAGGTGCAGTGTATCTGTATCTTTGGATCAGATAAGGTAATATAATTTCAAAAAATAAATAAAATCATTCCTATCGTTGCTCTTTGAGTTTGCATAGCTTAGAGAGAACACGTAGGAAGTAATCCTGAATTTGCCTTAGGGCTACAATGTTAATTGAGTGCACCATGACTAAAGAAGAATTTTATCGTACCCGCCGCTTGCCGCCTTATTTGTTTGCAGAAATTAATGCAATGAAAGCAGAGGCTCGAGCCCGTGGTGAGGATATTATTGATCTTGGGATGGGAAATCCCGATTTGCCAACCCCTCAACATATCGTGGAAAAACTTAAGGAAACGGTGGATGATAAATCTACACACCGTTATTCAATGTCCAAAGGTATCCCCGGCTTAAGAAAAGCTCACGCAGCATATTATAAACGCCGATTTGGTGTTGATATCGATCCTGATAGCGAAAATATTGTAACACTAGGCTCGAAAGAGGGGCTCGCGAACCTTGCTCAGGCGATTACTGCACCGGGAGATGTGATTCTTTCGCCAAATCCAAGTTATCCAATCCACCCATACGGATTTATGATTGCTGGTGCTTCTATCCGCCATATGCCGCTTGGGCCAGATCTGGATTTTATGACAGAACTCAAACATGCAGTTCAGCACAGTGTACCTACACCAAGTGCTGTTATTCTATGTTATCCTTCAAATCCAACGGCTGAAGTTGTTGATTTAGATTTCTACAAGGAAGTTGTTGATTTCTGTAAAGAGAAAGGGATCTGGATACTTTCCGATTTAGCCTATTCAGAAATCTATTTTGATGATGATAATCCTCCGCCGTCCATTCTACAGGTGGAAGGCGCTAAGGATATTGCGGTTGAATTTACAAGTTTGTCGAAAACATATTCGATGGCTGGTTGGCGCGTAGGTTTTGCGGCGGGTAATAAGAAGCTGATTGAGGCACTTACTCGTGTGAAAAGCTATCTGGATTATGGTGCTTTCACACCTATCCAGGTGGCAGCCGTTGCCGCACTGAACGGCCCGCAGGATTGTGTTGAAGAATATCGTCAAATCTATAAAGCCCGCCGAGATACATTGATCTCAGGTTTAGCAGCAGCAGGTTGGGATGTGCCGAGCCCAAAGGCGACCATGTTTGCCTGGGCACCGCTTCCTGACGACTTTATAGAGATGGGTTCGATGGAATTTGCTAAATTATTGATGCAACATGCAAAAGTGGCCGTATCACCAGGCGTTGGTTTTGGTGAATATGGTGAAGGTTATGTGCGTATTGGCCTTGTGGAAAACGAGCAACGCATTCGGCAGGCTATCCGAAATATCAAGAAATTTATGACAGATAAAGACATGCACCTTGAGGCATGGCGAAAACGTAACAACAGTAAATCAAAGTAAAATTGGAAAGTTCAATGAGTTCATCATCTAAGGAGCCTCTTAAGGTAGGCATAGCTGGTCTGGGTACAGTTGGTGTTGGGGTTATCAAAATTATGGAAACCCATAATGCCATGTTAGCCGCACGGGGTGGACGAACGATTGAAATTTCTGCTGTTTCTGCGAGAGACAGAGGTCGCGAACGTGGCGTTGATCTAACGCCTTATGCTTGGTGCGATAATCCAGTTGAGCTGGCAAGCCGAGATGATGTTGATCTTATCATCGAACTTATCGGTGGCAGCGATGGTCCGGCCTACGCTCTTGCAAAGGAAACACTTTCTCGCGGTAAAAGCTTTGTAACGGCTAATAAAGCGTTGATTGCATGTCACGGTAAAGAACTGGCTAGCCTTGCTGAAGAAAGTGGTGCCTCGCTTCGTTATGAAGCTGCTGTTGCTGGTGGTATTCCTGTTATTAAAGCGCTCGCTGAGGGACTTGTCGGGAATGATGTATCGGGCCTTTACGGTATCTTGAACGGTACATGTAATTATATTCTCACGCGTATGGAGCGCGAAGGTCTTGGTTTTGCTGAAGTGCTGGAAGATGCGCAGCGCCTTGGCTACGCGGAAGCGGATCCAACCTTTGATATCGACGGTATTGATACGGCCCATAAGACAGCAATTCTAGCAGCGCTCGCGTTTGGTACGGCACCGGATATGGATAATTTGCCAACAGAGGGCATTCGAAATATTGCACCAGTTGATATCGATTACGCCAAAGAGCTTGGTTACCGAATCAAATTGCTTGGTGTGGCGCGTCGCACCGATGATGGTATTGAAACACGTGTTCATCCGGCAATGGTTTCTCTTTCTGCGCCGCTTGCAAAAGTGATGGATGCGATCAATGCAGTGGTTATCAATGGTGATTTCGTGGGACAGACTGTTTATGAAGGCGCAGGAGCCGGCGAAGGACCTACAGCGTCATCTGTTGTAGCGGACATAATTGATATTGCTCGCGGTAATACATACGCACCGCTCGGTATCCCAGTTGCCGACCTACAGGAACTTCCTGCGATTCCTGCAGAAAAACACTTAGGTACATATTATATCCGGCTCCGCGTGGAGGATCGCCCTGGTGTGATGGCAGATATCACATCGGTACTTGCCGAAAATAATGTTTCTATTAAGAGCATGCTACAACGCGGAAAATGCGATGAGGGCGGTGTTTATATCGTTCTTACTACGCATGAGACTGTTGAAGCCTGTATTGCAAAAACACTCAACCATTTCACAAATCTTGAATGTGTGCTAGAGACCCCCACAATGCTACGAATTGAAGCCTGATGTGGGAGCGTGATACATGTCATCAGAAGAGAACCTAAGCCGCCTGTTTGTACTGGAAATGGTACGTGTGACGGAAGCAGCTGCAATTGCTGCAAGCCGTCTTACCGGCCACGGTGATGAAAAAGCGGCTGACGCTGCTGCGGTTGAGGCGATGCGCCTTGCGTTCAATGAACTGCCAATCGACGGAACTGTTGTAATTGGTGAAGGTGAACGCGATGAAGCACCAATGCTGTATATTGGTGAAAAAGTGGGTTCTGGTGGCCCGAAAGTGGATATCGCGCTTGACCCGCTTGAAGGGACAACAATCTGTGCAAAGGCTGGCCCAAACTCTCTAGCAGTTCTTGCTGTATCCGTTGATGGCGGCCTTCTGAACGCCCCTGATGTGTATATGGATAAAATTGCCGTCGGTGGCGGTCTTCCTGAAGGCGTGATCGATCTAGATAAATCACCAACAGAAAACGTGAAAGCTGTTGCTGAAGCTAAAGGCAAGCCCATACACCATGTAACTGTGTGTGTGCTGGATCGCCCACGCCATGCTGAGCTTATTGCTGAGCTGCGTGAGCTGGGTTGCCCAGTTATCCTTATTGGTGATGGTGATGTTGCTGGTGTTATCGCAACAACTGACCCGAAAACTGGTATTGATATGTATATGGGTTCTGGTGGTGCTCCAGAAGGCGTTCTGGCATCTGCAGCGCTTCGCTGTACAGGTGGTCAGATGCAGGGTCGTTTGTTGTTCCGCAATGATGACGAACGCGCTCGTGCGAAAAAATGGGGTATCGAAGACCTCGACCGTAAATACAGCATGATGGAAATGGCACCGGGCGATGTTATCTTTGCCGCAACCGGTGTTACAGATGGTTCCATGCTTGAAGGTGTTCACTACACACCAGAAGGCATCACAACTGAAACCATCACAATGCGTTCTAAAACAAAAACAATCCGCCGCGTGCACACGCTTCACGGCAAGAAATAAGGATTGGCGCTTTGGCGTCTACAGTTGAACAAGATATGGCGGCGGACCCTCTTTTGGGGGTGCGCCGTTCTGCTTTGGGGCAAATGTGGGAACAGCGCTCCTTTGTAAATCGGGAAGCAGAAGCAATTGCTGACAGGCTTGGTGTACCGCCTATTGTGGGCCAGCTTATTTCAGCGCGTGGTATTTCCATTGAAGATGCTTCGACTTTTTATAATCCCTCCCTTAAAGAATGTATGCCTGATCCGTCGAGCTTGCTGGATATGGAAAAAGGCGCACGCCGTATTGTTCGAGCATTAGAGCAAAGCGAAGAAATTGCCATCTTTGGCGATTATGATGTGGACGGGGCAACTTCAAGCGCGGTTTTATACCGTTTTCTCACCACAATTGGTGCCAAGGTGCGCATTTATATCCCTGACCGTATGACGGAGGGGTATGGTCCCAACACAAATGCTCTCTTAGGCCTCAGGAAGGCCGGAGTTGATGTTGTCATTACCGTGGACTGCGGAATTCTTTCTTATGACCCTCTGAGGGCTGCAAAAGACGCAGGGCTTGAAGTGATTATCGTAGATCACCACAAAGCGGAAGCGGACTTACCTGAGGCGGTTGCCGCGATTAACCCAAACAGGCTTGATGATGAAAGCGGGCAGGGGCAATTAGCAGCGGTGGGGGTTGCTTTTCTGCTTGTTGTGGAAATTAACAGACTGCTACGTGATGCTGGATACTATTCTGAAGGCCGTAGAGCGCCCGACTTGCGTCTTCTGCTGGATTTGGTCGCGCTTGGTACAGTTGCGGATGTAGTACCCCTTACAGGCGCGAATAGGGCTTTTGTAAAGCAAGGTCTGAAAATTATGGCCCAGCGCCGTAATGCAGGTATCACTGCTCTTGCAGATGTTGGCCGTGTGAGCGAAGCGCCTAATGCATATCATGCAGGCTTTGTATTGGGGCCTAGGGTGAATGCTGGTGGCCGTGTGGGTGAATCTCATTTGGGGGCTAAGCTTTTAACATCTGATAGCCCGGCTGAAGCGGTCCAGATTGCTGAGCGACTGGATAAATATAATGAAGAACGGCGTCATATAGAAGCTGAAGTACTGGAAGCAGCCTTAACACAGGTAGAAGAAAGCGTCGGCATAACTGGTAGCTCGGATACAGTGGTGATTGCGGCTGGTGATGGTTGGCATGCTGGGGTGATTGGCATTGTAGCCAGTCGGCTTAAAGATAAATACGGCCTGCCAACGCTGGTGATTGGTTTCGAAGGTGACGAAGGTAAAGGCTCCGCTCGTTCGATTTCTGGTGTTGATCTGGGAGCCGCTGTTATCGAGGCCGTACAACAAGGGTTGCTGATTAAAGGCGGCGGGCACGCAATGGCTGCTGGGCTCAGCATTGCCAAAGGCCAGCTCGATGAGTTTTCAGAGTTTCTACGGGACCACTTGCGTAAACAGGTGGAGCTGGCGAAGCAGAATCGTTCCTTAAAGATTGATGGTGTTATCGCGCTTAGCGGTGCGACACCGGATTTGATTGATCAAATTGAACAGGTGGGGCCATTTGGTGCAGGTAATCCTGGCCCTAGGTTTGTGATTCCCGAGGTCGATCTCATAAAAGCGGACCGTGTTGGGCAAAATCACCTGCGCTGTATCTTTAAATCACGGGACGGAAAGTCAATTAAGGCTATGGCCTTCCGTATGGCGGATGAACCCATGGGCGAAATGCTTCAAACTGGCACTGGCAGGCGGTTTCATATAGCTGGAAAGCTTAAGAAAGATACCTGGGGAGGAACACCCAAAGCTGAATTCATGCTTGATGACGTTGCAATAATTGGCCCTGTTTAAGAAATATGTAAAAAAGTGGTTGACCGCGGCGGGCTGGGTGAGTATCTAACCCCCCGTCAGACAGACTTTTGGTCCCTTCGTCTAGTGGCCTAGGACGCTGCCCTTTCACGGCGGAAACACGGGTTCGAGTCCCGTAGGGATCACCAAAGTCTTTGACCTGATTGCTTGAATGGTCCCTTCGTCTAGTGGCCTAGGACGCTGCCCTTTCACGGCGGAAACACGGGTTCGAGTCCCGTAGGGATCACCAAGCAATGGTCTTAAGTTTGAATATACTGGTAAGGTCCCTTCGTCTAGTGGCCTAGGACGCTGCCCTTTCACGGCGGAAACACGGGTTCGAGTCCCGTAGGGATCACCAGTTAAAAACAAAAAGCACCGTTGCCTTCTGGCACGGTGCTTTTTTGTTATCTGCTTTTATCTATTTACCTCACTTATGTTTTTGAAGCACTTTAGCGTTGAAGCTCCAATGCAGAGCGCTGATGGCCCTCGAGCTGCGAAATCAATCCCTCATGCCTATGCATATGAAAGAGTTACCAGCCTATCTCTTACACTTCGTTTTTTATCATATTGGAAATAATAGCCCTTGTGGCTTTGGCTAAATTGAGCTTGAGGGGCAGGGGACAAAACGTACCAGGATGTGGTCCTGGTCCTGGCATTGCTTTAAGCAGGTTGTTCGGTGTGGAGAGTGTTAAGCCTGAGTATTTGCAGGCGTCCAGAGGGCTATGGCGATCGATCTATTATATGAAGGTTTAGATACTTCTATAGATCAATCTACCGATGACAGATAGGCATATACATCAGGCATAAAAAAAGGGGCCGTGAGGCCCCTTTAAATTTGTTTTTCGTATCAGGATTAACCGAATACTAGGTCTGTAGCAGCATTCAGGCCTGTACCTGTTAGAACGATCTGACCTTGGTCTGTGATGATTGTTGTATTACCACCACTGATGCGGATTAGGTCACCAGCTACGAAAGAACCGTTACTTGCACCTGCTAGAGTTGCGAAGTTAGAAGCGGTAATTTCTGTAACAAGACCTGTTGTCGCGTTAGTAACCGTTAGACCTTGTAGTGATAGCTGGTCTGTACCAGATACGAAGTCTTCAACAGTGTCGTTACCGAAGTTTGAAGAACCAGAGAATACGAATGTATCGTCGTTCCCGCCACCATTAAGGACATCGTTACCAGCACCACCAGTTAGCGTATCGTTACCAGAACCACCAACTAGAGAGTCATCACCAGTACCGCCGTTTAGAGCGTCGTTACCAGCATCGCCTTGTAGCGTATCGTTACCGCCGTCACCGTTGATAACGTCATCGCCGTTACCGCCAGTAACTACCGCTTCGGCACCGTCACCGCCGTTGATAACGTCATCGCCGTTACCACCGTTGATGATATCAACATCAGCACCACCGCTTAGTGTATCGTCACCAGCGCCGCCGTTGATTGTATCGTCACCGCCGCGACCGTCGAACACTTCACTGTTGCCTGTGCCAACGAAGTTATCGCCTACAGCAGCACCAACAGAAGCAGAGTCTGTTACAGCAATTGAGAAGTTCTGAACTGATGTTTCACCAGCAGCATCTTCAACCTGTACAGTAATTGTGTGAGATGTCGCGCTAGCGAAGTCAAACACTGCACCGTTTGCAACTGTTACAACACCTGTATCTTCGTCGATAGTGAAGCGACCACCAGCATTGTCAGTTAGGCTGTACTCAAGACCGCCGTCACCGTCAGTTGCACTTGCTGTCAGACCAACAACTGTACCTGCTGTAGCAGCTTCGCTGATTGTGTTAGCAGCAGAGTTAGAGTCAGTGATTGCGCTACGTGTGTTGTCATTAAGGTTGTTAACCTGAATGATGTAGTCCTGAGTAGCAGAACGACCGTCTGTTGTAGTAGCACGAACAGTAATTGTGTGTGTTTGATCTGTTTCAAAGTCAATGTTTGCACCAGAAGCAACAGACACAACACCTGTTGTAGAGTCGATAGTGAAACGACCACCAGCACTGTTAGTTAGAGAGTATGTTGCTGGAGTAATCTGGTTAGTAGCACCACCAGTACCATCAACATAATCAGCTGTAATACCAACTGTACCAGAAGTAGCGTTCTCATCAACAGAACCGTTTCTTAGTTCAATTGCTGTAGTAGCTGTGTTTTCTGCAACGTTACCAGTAGCGTCAGCATCGATGATACGATCACCATCGTCTGTTACGTCAATAGTGTATGTTGCTTCAGCTGTACGGCCGTCTGGCGCAGTAGCTACAACAGTAATGCTGTGAGTTACATCGTCGCTATCAAGAGCGTCAACATCACCAGCAAGACGAACAACACCAGTTACTGTATCGATAGTGAATAGACCACCAGCGCTATCAGACAGGCTGTATGTAGCGCCTGTGATTGAGCCAGAGTTATCAATGTAGTTTGCATCAATACCAACTGTTGAACCGAATGCATCGTTTTCACCGATTACACCGTTTCTTGTCTCATCTTCGTCTGTTTCAGTGTTGTTAGAAACGTCACCAGTAGCGTCAGTATCAACAAGACGATCACCATCATCAGCAACTGTGATTGTGAACTCTTCAGATTCTGTACGACCATCTGGAGCTGTACCAACTACAGTGATTGTGTGGCTTGCGCCTTCGTCGAAGTTGATAGTACTTGCAACAGAAACAACACCAGTTGATGGGTTGATTGTGAAGCGACCACCAGCATCGTCAGATAGTGAGTAAGTTACGCCTGCAACGTCAGTTGTACCTTCACGGAAGTCCGCTGTAATACCAACTGTTGTACCAAAGCTTGCGCCTTCTGTTACTGCACCGTCTCTTGCTTCATTAGCATCTGTAGCTGGATTATCAGCACGGTCGTTAGTACCATCTGTGTCGCTTAGGTTAGCGCTATCGTTTGTCACGTTAATTGTGAACGATTGAGTAGATGTAGCACCACCGTTTGCAGTAGCTGTTACTTCAATAGTGTGGCTAGTTGCTGTTTCGAAGTCTAGACCACCAGCTACAGTTACAACACCAGTTTCTGCGTTAATAGCGAACAGGCCGCCAGCATCGTCAGAAAGGCTGTATGTAATGTCGTTGCCGTCGCTGTGTGTAGCGCTTGCTGTTAGACCAACAACTGTACCAACAGATGCATCTTCTACTACCTGACCATTTGCAGTCGCAGAATCGAAGAAGCCGTTAGCGTCTGTGATTGTACCAACTGTACCAGCAGCAGATGTAACGAAGCTAGCAGCAGATAGGTCGTCAAGGCTAGCACCGTTTAGCTGTACTGTACCTTGGTCGAAAGTAAGAAGTACACCATCGTCGTTTGCTGTAGCAAAGTCAGAAATGTCTGTAAGACCTGTTACAAGCTGACCGTCACCGAATGTTAGGCCTTCAATAACAAGCTGATCGCCTTCACCGAAGTTAGCAACTGTGTCGTCACCAAACTCACCAGAAAGAACGATTGTGTTTGAACCTTCGCCAGTACCAAGACCGTAGAAGTCATCACCAGCGCCACCAGTTAGTGTGTCGTCGCCAGCGCCAGCGAATAGCTCATCGTTACCTTCGCCACCGTTTACAACGTCGTCACCAGCACCACCGAATAGTGTGTCGTCGCCAGCGCCGCCTTCTACAGTGTCGTCACCAGTGTTTGCGAATACGATGTCATCGCCTTCACCAGCATCAACTTCATCGTTACCAGTACCAACACCAAGTGTATCGTTACCAGCACCACCAGTTAGAACGTCATCGCCTGCACCTGCGAACGCCGCATCATTACCAGCGCCAGCATCGATGTTGTCGTCACCTTCGCCTGTACCGATTTCGTCGTTACCGTCACCACCAGTTACAACGTCGTCGCCTGCGCTTGTGAAAATTGTATCGTCGCCGTTACCGCCATCTACAGTATCAGCACCTGTGTCTGTTGGGCCAGCGAAGAATGTATCGTCACCGTCGCCTAGAGTAACTTCGTCGTTACCGTCACCACCGTTAACTAGGTCATTGCCAGCGCCGCCGTCTAGCGTGTCATTACCTTCGTCGCCTCTGAGTGTATCGTTACCGCCTGCACCAACAAGGCTGTCATCGCCTGCAGCACCAGTAAGCAGATCGTTGTTTTCAGTACCCTCAAAAACGTCGTTTCCGCTAGTACCAAATCTTTCATTAGCCATTATTTAAATCCTTATAATAATGATTTGTTACCGAAGCGGGTGCAGTCACCCCCTTACGCGGACATATAAAGAACTAAATAGCGGTGATGTCAATAAAAAAACTCGCAAATAGCGAGTTAGAGTGGAAATAGAAATTATAAAAAAGTATATAAAGTGTGGGTGCAGAAATGACTGCAATCCAATCGAGGGTTCCTGCACCCGAGTAGAATATCTACTTATGGCAGAAGCAGTGGAGAGTAATGAAAGCTATAGAAGCTCTCTTACGATCAACAACATCCACGGCTATTTCCGAAGTCGACCCCTATCTGCCTCTGCGACCATATGGAGTGATTCTCGCATTTGAGTCAAGAAGAATTTTACTGAATTTTGATGCACTCCTGTACATTGAAGGTGGGTGAAAATGGTGGAGAAGGGCAGCACCTCTCACTTTCGCGGCTTCATAATCTTGCAAAATAATTCTCTTTTATCAGTGAGATTTAGATAAAATTGTTGCAGTATTAATTTAATAAGGCTTTGCGTGGGTGCGCTTGGGAGCTTCCGGATTACGGAGCAAGATTGTTATTAGGCTCTCAATTGATATACCTGGTAGGTAAGTTTTGGATCAGTATTATCCAAGATTTCCAGCATTTATTCTAAATGCAACATAGTATAGATTGTTGGCGTGAATGTTATGAAAATGTTCATACAGTAATGATCAGTTGGAATATGAAATTTTGATGACAGCGCAGGTTGATGGCTTGGTGTAGTTATCAGTTTTAATACCTGTAGGACCACTGCCTGGGTTACGCCTTAACACTCTTTATTATATACATTAGTTTTGCGTTAGTGTGGTTTTGCTCTTTGTGTGAGCGGTTTACGAATTTGATGATGACTGTCTTATTTCTGCCATGTAACTGTCATTTAGGGTCCAAATTTTCTGTTTATTAAGATATGCAGTTTAATAGGTAGAGTTATGAAACCATTTATTTTTGCAGGCCTTTTGGCATTTATTTCTGGAGAGGCAGCAGCGAGTGATGTTGCTGATCCAATAGCTCCGCAAGCTGTTGTTGAAGATGCACATGTTCGTTCACTTCGTGTCTTGTCTTATAACGTTCAGGGTTTGCCGAATATGCTGAGGGGCGGCAAAGAGCCATATTTTGAGCGGATTGCGGAGATTTTACGTGAACGCCGGGAAGAAGGTACTCAACCCCATATTGTATTGCTTCAAGAAGCCTTCGTGAGCGATGTATCAATCATTGCAGAAAACACTGGCTACAAATATGTGCTTAAAGGACCGGGGCGGAAGGATACTTCAAAGCGCGGTAAAAGTCATTGGTCAACGAACACACGGAAAACCTATACAAGCTTTTCTGACCCTCAGAAGTTGTTGGGAAGCGGCCTTTATATTCTTTCTGATTTCCCGATTATAGAAGCAACACACAAAGCCTTTGATTCAGATATGTGTGCGGGTTTTGATTGCCTCTCGAACAAATCAATCTTGTTGGCTAGGGTTAAAGTACCCGGTGTTGATAGCCCTGTGGATGTTATTAATTCCCACTTCAATTCTCACCGTGCAGCGGTGGCGCCAACAAAAACAAAGACAAAGGCACATAAGGCGCAAGTGGAAACTTTGCAGTGGTTCCTTGAAAAGACCGATCAGGGAAACTCCCAGATTATTGCGGGCGATTTTAATACGAAATATACACCACGTTATGAATATTTCCGAAATGCGATTAAGGCAGAAGACTCTGCTGAAATCTGTGTACGTGGCACTATGGACTGTGCGCTGAGTGCAGAAACGCGGGTTGAAGAAATTCTCTATAAAACCAATGATAAGCAGTTCTATTATGATGGGGCAGGGATTGGCATGAAGCCAATTTATATTACTCGGAATTTTACCGAACTTCTTGATGGAAAACCACTTTCCGATCACTTAGGATATGAAGTGCACTATAAATTGGGTGCATCAGTTCAAGGTGAGAGGGAAGCTGTATGGAGCCGGTAAGATCAACCCTGTGGCACGTTTGTGTGCTGGTGGTTTTGGTTTTCTTGAGTACATCTGCTTATGGGCAGACAGCATCTACCACTATTGGTAAACCTAATTACATAGAATCTGTTGAACTGGAAACGGAACGAAAAAAAGATCGTTGGGGTGGGCAGATCGGTTTTGGTCTTGGTCTGGCTCCGCAGTTTATCGGCTCAAGCAGATATGATGTTCAAGCAACATTAGATATTAATGTAACCTGGAATGATACGGTTTTTATCGAAGGCGACAGAGCAGGTGTTGCGCTCTATAAAAGCCGCTTTTTAAGGGCTGGGCCTATTGCTCGTTGGAATTTGGGGCGCGCTAATGATCTGGTTGCTGATATTAATTCTGGCGAAACACTGGATACATTTGAATTAGGTGCTTTCGCAGGGACCTCATTTTATAAATTGTTCCTAAGTGCAGAAGCCTATTGGGGAGTAAGCGGTGCACACCGTGGTTCCAATATCGAAGCCGAAATGGGATACACTTTCGAGCTGAATTCAGGTTTGAGGGTTACTCCTATTGTGGGCGCGAACTGGGGTTCCCAGAAATTTAATCAGGTGTTTTTTGGTGTTGAGGAAGATAGTGTTCTTTTCGAACCGTTCCGTGCGAAAGCCGGTATATACGAACTGTATGCTGAAGCCGCTGTTGAACAACGACTAGGGAAAAACTGGCTTATCAAAGGTACCGTGCGCCTGTCTGATCTTAAAAATAGTGCAGCGGACAGCACAATCACTCGCAGTGAAGTTGGTGAGCGTGTACAATTTTCTTCTTTCTTCGGTGTTGTTTGGCTCTTTTAACACTTCTCCATTGTCTGACTTCTTAAAATCTGGCACCAATTACAACAAGTTAATTGTGCCAGCTACTCGGGGGAGCCAGAAATGGAACTGCGCAACACCAACCTTCTGAAAAATGAAGCTTATATTGGCGGTGAATGGGTTTCTTCACCGGATACCTTTGATGTGTTCAATCCTGCGACGGGGGAAAAGCTTGCTACTCTTCCTAGCCTTGGCAGAGAAGAAACAAAATCTGCAATTGATGCCGCAGAAGAAGCAATGAAGGGCTGGGCCGCACGAACAGCAAAAGAACGCGCAGCTATTCTTCGCCGCTGGTATGAGCTCATCATGGCAAATCAAGCTGACCTGGCGCAAATACTGACAGCAGAAATGGGTAAACCCCTTGCCGAAGCGACAGGCGAAATTGCTTACGGTGCCAGTTTTATTGAATGGTTCGCCGAAGAAGGTAAGCGTGTGTATGGGGATGTTATCCCTCAGCATAACGCTAACAGTCGTATTGTGGTGCTGAAGCAGCCAATCGGCGTTGTGGGTGCCATCACCCCCTGGAATTTCCCGAACGCTATGATTACCCGTAAAGTAGGCCCTGCGCTTGCCGTTGGATGTGGCGTTGTTGTGAAACCTGCTTCAGAAACACCGCTTTCAGCACTTGCTCTAGCGGTGCTCGGTGAAGAGGCTGGATTGCCGAAAGGTATCATGAGTGTGGTAACAGGTACGGACGCACGAGCGATTGGTGCCGAGCTCTGTGAAAATCAAACAGTGCGTAAAATTACCTTTACGGGCTCAACTGGTGTTGGCCGTATTCTGATGCGCCAATGTGCTGATGATATTAAAAAGGTATCGCTGGAACTTGGTGGGAATGCACCATTCATTGTGTTTGATGACGCAGATATAGATGCAGCGATTGACGGTGCAATTGCTTCCAAATACCGAAATAGCGGCCAAACCTGTGTGTGTGCAAACCGCATTTATGTACAATCTGGCGTATATGAGGAGTTCCTTGAAAAATACACTAAAGCTGTTGCTGAAATGAAAGTAGGTAACGGTATGGAAGCTGGTGTCGTACAAGGACCACTCATCAGTGAAAGCGCCGTTGAAAAGGTTGAAGAGCATATTGAAGATGCTGTCTCCAAGGGCGCTGAAGTTGTATTGGGTGGCAGACGGCATGCTTCAGGCCGTACTTTTTTTGAACCAACAATTCTTCGTGGTGTAACCAGAGAAATGAAGGTAGCCAGAGAAGAAACTTTTGGCCCACTGGCGCCAATCTTTAAATTTGATGATGAAGCAGATGTTATTGCTCAAGCCAATGATACGGAATTTGGTCTAGCCTCATACTTTTATGCCAATAATCTCTCTCGCGTTTGGAGAGTGGCGGAGGCGCTTGAATATGGTATGGTGGGTATCAACACGGGCATTCTTTCAACAGAGGTTGCGCCGTTTGGTGGGGTTAAACAGTCCGGCCTTGGTCGTGAAGGCTCAAAGTACGGTATCGAAGATTATATTGAAATGAAGTATCTCTGCATGTCAGGGATTTAATTCAGGTAGGTTTATGCGCGTTCGCGACAGCATTCATGAAGATCAGCTACCACATAGCTATTTCACTGCGACATGTAATGATCTTGATGTCTTTAGAAGGCTAGAAGGCAATGTTCGCGCTGAAGTGTGTGTTATTGGTGGTGGTTTCACCGGTGTTGCCACTGCACTAGCTTTAGCGGAACGGGGTAAGAATGTTGTCCTTGTAGAGCAAAATTATATTGGTTGGGGGGCAAGTGGGCGTAGTGTTGGCATAATACAGGGTACATATGGCCCTGCAGCACTTGATTACCCTAAATATAGTGAATTTTGGGAAGATGTTGCTCCAGCCGTATGGGCGCTTGGTCGTGAAGGTTTGAATTATGTCAAAGATACTATCCGCAAGTACGGCATAGAATGTGCGCCGCAAGGCGGAGTTGTTGAGCTGTATCAGTCAGACAAACACGTTGAGCAATTACAGCAATCTATCGAGGTGATGGCAAGGCATGGCCTTCATAACCATGCGGAATTGTTAGGTGAGGATATGATTGCACAGGCAGGCGGTATTCAAACCGCTGTTGCCGGGTATGCCCATAAAAACTGGTTTAGCTGTCATCCTATGAACTTGATCAGGGGAGAAGCCCGGGCTGCCGAAAACCAGGGTGTAAAAATATTCGAAGATGCACGGGTACAGCACATCGACCGCGGTGAAAAACTTGTAGTTGATACCGGTTATGGCCGTGTAACCGCTGACAAGGTTATTCTCGCCGGAAATGCTTACCTTGGAGATCTGGTACCAGAGCTTGGGAAATCCGTTAAGGCCGTAGGCCGGTATGTAATAGCAACTGAACAGCTTGGCGAAGGCCGAGTGCCTGATATTTTTAAATATGCTTCTTCACTTTCTTTCTGCGGCGATAATACGGAAATCATATCAAAGAGTGCCGACAATCGCCTTCTTTTTGCAGGAGGAGATATGGTGGCAGGTTCTCATCCATCCAGTATTAGAGAGCATCTTCAACCAAAACTTGCTCATTATTTTCCCGATCTGTCAGGTGTGAAGGTAGAGTTTGAATGGGGTGGTTATTATGGAGCTGGAACGCAGCCTTTCCCTCAGTTAGGGAGAGTGAGTGACAATATTCTTTTTGCCCATGCATATGAAGGGCAAGGCATTGCATCAGCCCACGTAGTTGCTGAATTGATTGCTGAGGCAGTAACGGGAGAAAGTGATCGATTTGAAACATTGTCAAATTCTGTGAATGGTAAAAATTCTGGTTGGCAATCGGTGCGAGAGACCTTATCTGCCATAGGGACAGCAGTGAATATATTTAAACGATAAGAAAAGTTCACACCTTATGGTTAAAGACGCAGTTAATAAGATTATGCCAGCTTCCCGAATTGGCAGGATAATAGTTGGGGTATTATGTATCCTCGGCGGGTTTCTAGGGTTTTTACCTGTACTTGGCTTCTGGATGATCCCTGTGGGGTTGATTATCCTCTCCGTTGATTTCCCTTTTGTTCGCCGTTTCCGCCGCAAGCAGGAAGTTAAGCTTGGTCGCTGGTGGCAGGAACGTAAAAAGAAAAAAGAAAGATAAACCGGTATGTTTTCTTACGATATGGTTCAGAATGCTGCGGAGCAACTTAAAGGTGTTGCTGTCAGGACACCTCTTATTGAAAGTCCGCTACTTAATGAACGTGTTGGTGGGCGTGTATTTCTGAAGTGTGAAAACCTGCAGCATACGGGTTCTTTTAAGTTTCGCGGCGCTTATAATCGTCTCTCAAGGTTATCTGATGATGAGAAAGCGGCGGGTGTGCTTGCGTTCTCCAGTGGTAACCACGCTCAAGGTATTGCTCGTGCAGCACAAATGCTGGGTATCAAGGCAACGATTATTATGCCTGCAGATGCACCACAATTGAAGGTGGACGGCACGCGAGGGTATGGCGCTGAGGTGGTATTCTATGATCGGTATAATGAGGATCGCGAAGAAGTTGCTAAACGTGTAGCAGGGGATAGTGGTGCAGTTATCGTACCTCCGTATAACAATGAATACATCATGGCTGGGCAGGGGACTGTTGGGCTTGAAATTGCTGAAGACCTGAAAGCACTAGGGACTACACCGGATCAAGTGCTAGTGAATTGTGGTGGCGGCGGTTTGTGCTCAGGTACATTCACATCTCTTTATAAGGCTTTCCCCAGCCTTGATGGATATGCAGTTGAGCCAAATGAATTTGATGATGTTATGCGGTCCCTTGAAAGTGGCGAGATTCAAACGGTTGATTTTGGTGCGCGTTCTATATGTGATGCGCTCCTCACGCCAAGTGCTGGAAGCCTGACTTTTCCTGTTTTGAAAAGTCTTGGTATTAAAGGGCTAACGGTTACTGATGACGAAGCTAAGGCTGCCGTTGGTTATGCAGCTCGAACACTTAAAATCGTGGGGGAACCGGGTGGTGTGGTTTCTCTCGCTGCGGTGCTGGCGGGTAAGCTGGATGCGAAGGATAAAACCACTGTTTGTGTGATCAGTGGAGGAAATATTGACCCTGCAATGTTAATCGAATGCTTGGCGCATTAACACTTGGCGGCGAAACTTTGTTTCGCTATATATTAGTTAGAAAAAAATAATTCTAACTCCTGGAGTGGGAAAAATGGAAATCAAAGATCAGGAAGATACATATACGGGTTTTCTGAAAATCGGTGTCCGTGCGACCGTAGCTATCTTGGCTGTTGTAGCTTTTCTGGCAATGTTTGTTGCGTAAGCACAAAACAGTATTTGCCAAAACAAAAAGCGGCGTGTGAGGCGCCGCTTTTTTTGTATCTAAATCACTGCAGAGATTTAGTGGTGTGGGAATGATCCCAGTTCGTATTTACCTTCAACAAGGTTACCAAACAACTCACTTACATCCGGGTGGTTAACCGGTTCATCTGAATCGTCCGCAAGCAAATTTTGTTGAGAAACATAAGCCTCATAGCTTGTTTCCTCGTTTTCAGCGAAAATATGGTAGAAAGGTTGATCTTTCGCCGGACGAATTTCCGCAGGGATAGATTCCCACCATTCCTCAGAATTAGAAAACTCTGGATCCACATCAAATATTACACCACGAAACGAGAACACCCGGTGTTTCACCACCTGGCCAATCGTGAATATAGGATCTTTTGTAATATTTAACGGTTCTTGCATGGAAAACTCCTTTACTCACGCGTCAAATAATCACCACTGACAGTTTTGTCAAGATAACCACTGAGCGCTCTAGTGCATCACAATAGCGCTAAAGGGGTTGGCAAACTCTTAAGGAAGGCAGATAAATATTTGATAGGGGCTGAACTTTTGAAAGTTCGCTAGAGGTCAGGGGATTACAAATGATACAAAAATCTATCTCAACTATTGCACTTGTGCTTGCTCTTGCAGCCTGTGATGCAGGTAACCAAACAAACAAAAATGAAACGACTCAAGCCGCGCCGGAGATGTCTGAAGTAAATCAGAATGCCGCGATTATGGAGTTTTTCGATGAAGCTATGGCAGAGCGCCTTGCTCTAAACCCGCTTCAGGCAGAACGTTTAGGTGATAAATCAAACAATGATAAGTGGCCGGAAGTGACAGATGCTGCCGCTGAAAAGATGCTGGCTCTTTATAAGGAGCAGTTAGCTGCCCTTAGAACGTTTGACTTTAATGCGCTGGATGCAAAGACACAGCTATCTTACCGTATTTTTGAAATTACTGCAGAACGTTTCCTTGCAAACCATCAATGGCGTCATCACGGATATCCGGTAAACCAGATGTTCGGGTGGCAAACTACAGTACCATCACATTTGATGACTGTTCACAGCGTTTCCAATAAAGCTGATGCTGAAGCTTATGTTAAGCGTCTTGAGCGGGTTGAAACATTCCTTGGGCAAGTAGCTGCGGATATGAAGGTACGTGCTGATATGGGGGTGATGGCACCCCAGTTCGTTTACCCGTACGTTATTACAGCTTCTGAAAATCTCTTTAAGGGCGCGCCATTTGAAGAAGGTGAGGATGGTATTATCCTCGCGAACTTTAAGCGCAAAGTTGGAACTTTGAACTTGCCTGATGGTGAAGAGGCAGAACTTGTTGAAGCTGCGACCGCTGCCCTGCTTGGTGGTTTTAAAAGTGGCTATGATATGTTGATTGCTGAATTAAAGCGTGAACAGGGGATAGCGACTACTGATGATGGTGCCTGGAAGTTCCCGGACGGTGAAGCTTTCTATGCGCAAGCGCTGAAGAATAACACTACGACTGATATGTCTGCGGATGAAATTCATCAACTAGGTCTCGATAATGTTGAACGTATCCACGGTGCTATGAAAGAGATCATGAAGCAGGTGGAGTTTGAAGGCAGCTTGCAGGACTTCTTTGCCTTTACGCGTGATGACCCTCGTTTTTATTATGAAAATACAGACGCAGGCAAAGAAGAATATATCGCAAAAGCCAACGAATATGTTGATGCAATGCGCACTAAGGTGCCTGAGTATTTTGATCTGATGCCTAAAGCACCGATGGAAGTACGTGCGGTAGAAAAATTCCGTGAAAATTCCGCCGGTAAGGCTTTTTATCAACGCTCAGCACCTGATGGTTCACGCCCAGGTATTTTCTATGCGAACCTCCGTGATACGCGCCTGATGCCAACATATCAGCTTGAAGCACTTGCCTATCATGAAGGTATTCCTGGGCACCACTTCCAGATTGCAATTTCGCAGGAGCTTGATGGTGTACCGCTCTTCCAGCGTACAGCGCGTTTCACTGCTTTCTCTGAAGGATGGGGTTTATATACCGAAGAACTGGGTAAGGACATGGGCTTTTATGCTGATCCATACTCTGATTTTGGACGCCTGGCGATGGAACTGTGGCGCGCGTGTCGTTTGGTGGTAGATACAGGCCTTCACCATAAGAAATGGACACGTGAGCAGGCAATTCAGTATCTGAGTGATAATACACCAAATCCTCTCGGTGATAACATTGCAGCAATTGAACGCTACATAGTTATGCCAGGCCAGGCGACTGCCTATATGGTTGGCAAGCTTAAAATCATGGAACTGCGTGAGAAAGCCAGAGCAGAGCTTGGCGATAAATTTGATTGGCGTGGTTTCCATTCGGTTGTGCTTGCAAATGGCGCCGTACCGCTCTCGATACTTGAAGAAAACGTGAATGCCTAGGTTGCTAAGTTGAAGGGCTAAAGGCCGAAATAATTGATACAGTAGCGAAGTAAAGCCTTTGCTACTGTATTTTTTTTGTCATGAAACCTACATGGCACTGCAGCAAGCAGCTGTTAAAAATTCAGTATGACAAATGTGAATTTAGAAAATGTAGGTGGTTATATGAACCAGTTAGTAAATCATGATGGTCTGACAAGACTTGTAAAATTAGAGCTGAACAGGCTCGTTCCTTCAACGCGGGAAGAAGCTTCGCGGGTAATGTATGGCCGCGTTGGTGCGTACGATAAAAGCGGTGCAGCTATTGAGGCAGGCATCAATAGCTATTTTTCGGGGCGCAAGATTGCTAACTAATCTTGTGTATCCTTAAAGAAAAAGCCCCAAGCGCATGATGCTTGAGGCTTTTTTTGTATCTTATTCGCTAGGCTGTAGAAGCTTGTGCAAGTGAACAATAACGTATTTGGTCATAGCGTCATCCACATTTGCCTGGCTAACACTACGCCAAGCCGCTTCGGCTTCCTGATACGAAGGATAGATGCCTACGATATCAAGCTTTTGGATATCTGCGAAAGTAAGCTCTTGCGGGTTTTTTACCTGACCGCCAAAAACAAGATGAAGAAGCTGTTCGTCCGCCATAGTCTCTTTCCATATTAAAATGTGATTGTGTGCGCGGCGATTATTTATCAAACTTATTTGAAAACACCACCTTTTTCTCAGGAGACTTGTATGACTGGCTCGCAATCTAATGCCGTATTGCTAACAATCATGGGTAAAGACAGGGTTGGAATTGTTTCCGCTGTTACCAGTTATCTATTTGATACTGGGGCAAATTTGGCGGATTCTGCCTTTGCTGTGCTGGGTGAAGGGTTTGAATTTTCGTGTGTGGCAGAACTTGAAGGCGCTACAGAGGCTAGGGAACTTGAAGAAGGTCTTGCTGCCCTAGATTTACTTAAGGGTGCGAGAATCACTGCTTGTGCGTTTCCGTTTGAGTTAATGAGAGATGACAGGGGGACAGTTAGCCATACGGTGGAAATCACTGGAGGTGATAGGCCGGGCCTTGTTGCGCGGATCAGTGAAGTGCTCGTCAATCACGGCGCCAATATTGTTCGGATGAACAGTCGCCGTATTTCAACAAATCATGGCGCTGATTATAGAACCCGTTTTGCAGTGAATATTGCTGATGAAGATTTAAAGCTTTTGGAAGCGGCTTTGTTTAACACCGCTGGGAGCATGCGCCTCGACCTTACAGTCGAGGCTGTGTGATTAAGAAGCTGAAGCTGCTTCGGCTTCAGCTGCCGCTTCAGCCGCGCGCCTGTGTAGCCATGCAATTAACCCATCAATACCGTCGCGTTTAATCTTTGATGAAAACACGTCGCGGTTTGTGATCATCAGATTGATACCTTCAAATTCCAGGTTAACAATATGGAACTGACCGTTTTTCTTGCGGACACGCCAGTTAGCAAGGATAGCTGCGCCTTCGTCACGCAGAATTTCTGTGCGTACGTAGAGGTGGCCACGCTTACCGGATGCTGGCTTGGTGCCTACTACATCAAGGTTTTTGAAGCCGATTTCAGACATGTTGCTGTCGAATTCAGCCAGAATATAATCCCGCATTGCAGCCATATATTGTGTACGCTGATCCGAGGTTAGGGAGCGGTAATGACGACCAAGCATGCCGCGGGCAAGAAGGTTGATATCTGTTGCTTCCGCAAAGATAGCTTTGAACGCTGTATCACGTTCCATCTCATTCATCTTCGCGTCGCTCCAAACAGCAACTGTTTCAGAAGATAGTCTTTCGATGAATTCAATAGCACCTTTTGGATCATCTACCGCCTTGTCTTGGGCAGCAACAATATTTAGAGGTGCAAACAGGAAAAGCACACATGCGGCAATCAATTTCTTCATCATAGTATCCTCACTCTTTCCCGAGTATTATTCTGTTTTTGCTGTGGACTGTCGTAAAAAGGCTATCAAATCTTTGCGATCTTGCTCTTTACGAATGCCTGCGAAGGCCATTTTATTACCCGGCAAGAAGGCATTTGGTTTGGTTAGCCATTCATTGATTGTGCTTTCCGTCCACACAATATCTGTATCCAGCATGGCTTTTGAATATTTATAATTTTCAGCCGAACCTGCTTTACGGCCAAATAGCTCGTCCAGGTTAGGGCCAAGTCGTGTACGCTTAGCTGGTGTAAGGTTATGACAAGCTTTGCAACGATTAAAGACACGCTTGCCTTTTGCCGCATCACCAAGGCTTGAAAGGCTAGTATCTGTTGCATCAACCGCGTTTACGACTGTTCCTGAAAATGTCGTCATCAGCGCAAGCGTACAAACTTTCAACAGCATCGGCATAAAACTTATAGTCCTTCTAAACAAATTGGCGGGCCTGAGCCCGCCATATCATGGTTTTCTATACTTAATGTAGCATGAACAATTTGCAATCAACTTTTATAGTCAACGGCAGGTTCCTGCGGTATTAGCCTTCGTATGGTCTGATTTCACCTGACTTAACACGGGCGAAATAATCAGTCAGCATACCTTTTACTTCCTTACGAAGAAGGAAGAGGCCAAGAATGTTTGGAACACCCATTGCCAGTAGAAGTGCATCGGCAATATCCACTACTGCTCCAAGTGACATTGCGGAACCGACAATAAGTGCACTCAGGTAAGCGATCTTGAACAGTAAGTCAGCCATTGGTTTGTCACCAACTAACCACAAGAAAGAACGTTGTCCGTAATAGAACCATGTAATGGATGTTGAGAATGCAAACATAATAACGGCTACAGTCAGAACATATGGGAACCAATCAATCACAGAAGCAAATGCTTTTGATGTCAATGCAATACCTGCCGCATTGCCTGAAGCCGATGCATCAACAGAGCCTGTGATGATGATTACAAGTGCTGTAATCGTACAGATCACCACTGTATCAATAAACGGCTCAAGAAGGGCAACAAGACCTTCCGCCACTGGTTCTTTTGTTTTCGCAGCAGCATGTGCAATAGATGCGGAACCAAGACCAGCTTCGTTAGAGAATGATGCACGGCGTAAACCTTGAATAAGCACGCCTAGGATGCCGCCCTGAACACCTTCAGCTGTAAATGCACCAATGAAGATTTGGCTAAGAGCATCTGGTAACATCGAAATGTTACTGAAGATAATAATCATCGAGGCGCTGACATAGACAATCGCCATAATAGGTACTAGGAACTCGGTTACGTGTGTAATCTTTTTAATACCGCCGATAATCACAAGGCCTACGACAGACGCAAAGATAATACCGAAAATCCAACCCTTGCCGTAGAAGAAGCTCTCCGTGCCGCCTGTAAGCGCTGATACTTCGTTGGTGAACTGCATTGCAGACTGGTTTACTTGGAAAATAGCGCCAGCACCGAAAGCACCGCCGATACAAATCATCGCAGCAGCTACAGCAAGTACTTTACCAAGGCCAGCCAAACCCATGTTAGCGAGACCTTTACTCAGGTAATGCATAGGGCCGCCAGAAACCACACCATTTTCATCGATCTCACGGTATTTAACACCGAGTGTACATTCCACAAATTTTGATGTCATGCCGAAGAGGCCTGCAATAATCATCCAGAAGGTAGCGCCTGCACCCCCCACTGAAATTGCAAGAGCAACCCCTGCGATGTTACCGAGGCCTACCGTACCGGAAACCGCAGCAGATAGCGCTTGGAAGTGAGTTACTTCGCCCGGGTCTTCAGGGTCATCATATGTACCCTTGACAATACGCATGGACTGTTTGAAGCCGCGAATGTTTGGGAAACCCATATAAAATGTGAAGAAAATACCACCACCAAGCAGCCATACTACGATAAGCGGCAGTGCCGGAGCACCATCATATAGCCAGCTCATGTCAACGGCATAAAATACGACCGAAGAAATAGCTTTACTAATAGGTGTCATGAAATCATTGATCATATCTGAGAAAGTTTTCCCAGAATCTTGTGCAAGAGCGGCTTGCGTGGCGAAGCACACAGAGGCCAATACAGCCAGAAGGCGTTTCATGGAGACTCCCCAAGTTCTTGTTTTATCAGCAAAACTAGCTGAATGATTATCGTTTTCTTTAGCCAGAGCTTGCCCCCACTCTGGTCAAAATTCCACGCATGCTAGCCATAAAAAGTGAAATCCTCAATGGAAACATGTGGTATGCTCCAGAAAACTTGATCAAACAGCTAAAATGCTGGAAGATTTTTAACGACCGATTAACCAGTTTCTCCTAGCGTAGGAAGGTGAGACTAATTGTGAGATTTTACCTTGGCTGAGAAAACAACCCTATCTAGTGCTGATGTTGCAAAACTTCTGCAGGATCCAAGTGGCGAAAACAGAGCTGTCGCGGCTTCTAAAGTTGCTTCCACTTTTAGTGCCGATTCCTTATCCGATAAAGAACGTGAAATTGCGGAAAGTATTTTCCGTCATATGCTTAAGGATGCGGAAGTAAGGGTAAGGCAGGCCTTATCTGAAAGCCTGAAAGAAAACCCCGAAGTTCCTCATGATGTTGCGAGTGCACTTGCCAAAGATGTTGATGAAGTGGCGATGCCGCTGATTGAAAGCTCGGTAGTTCTTACAGATGCCGATTTAATAGAACTTGTTAAAACACGTGGCTCTGATGTTCAGAAGGCAGTTGCTGGCCGAGATGATGTTTCAGAGAATTTATCTGATGTTATTGCAGAAGAGGGTAGCGAAGAAGCAGTTGCGGCACTTGTGGGCAATAATAGTGCAGCTATCAGTGATGCTACCTTTGGCAAAGTCTTGGATAAACACGGGGATAGCGAACTGGTGCAGGGGCCAATGGCTAACCGTCAGGAACTACCAGTTGCTGTAGCTGAGCGGTTGGTTACTCTCGTGTCAGAGCAACTTAAAGACCATATTCTTACGCACCATGAAGTATCGCCCGGCATGGCAAGCGATCTGCTTCTTGAAAGCCGAGAGAAAGCAACAGTTTCACTACTAGACGGTGACGAAAACACCGTACAGGCTTTGGTGGACCAGCTTCATGCGAATGGTCGCCTTACACCAACACTTATGTTGCGAGCGCTTGTCATGGGTGATGTCACCTTCTTCGAAGTTGCACTTGCTAAGCGCGTGAATATCCCAGTGGTGAATGCATATAAACTTGTACACGATAAGGGAGGTATGGGGCTTCAACGTTTGTTCGAGGCTGCAAAAATGCCTCCTCAGTTATTGTTGGTAGCTCGTTCAGCACTTGATTTGTTTGATGAGATGCTGGAAACAGCTGGTGATGATCAGGATATGTTCAAACAGTTGATGATTGAACGGGTTCTAACCGCGGTGGAAGACGAAATTGACACAGATAACCTTGATTATCTGATTGGTAAGCTTCACGGCGTGCAAGCTGATAATCACGTTGGTTAAACGTTAAAATCTTTATGTTGAATAATGGAAGGCGCTTTTGGGCGCCTTTTTTCTTGATGGTTCACGGAGTTTCACGAGTGTGTCAGGCTGAGGTTTTATCGTTGCTCCACGGAAGGCTGTGTGTCTATCTGGTTTTATGACGTACTTAAAGAAAATTGGTTTATGCATTTTGTTGTGGGCTGTTTTTGCCCAAGCTAGTGCTGCGGCGGATTTACGCCTTAACCAATCTTGCTGTACGGTAATGGAAATGGCCACCATGTATATGGGAAACTCTGAGATGGATGACATGAAGGAGTGCCCCAATGATTGTGGTTTCAATGGACAATCATGTCTCGATTGTTGTCAGTCCAAAATGCATCTGAATACGGCATTGGTTTTAAGCTACCAGGTCGCGCCTGAAGCCATAGTGATTTCGGAGCATATTGATATTCAGGAATACTTCCTTGAAGGCACGTTACCGGGCCTGTCTTCACCACCACCGAACGCTTGAAGGTAACCGTTGGCCACTTGGGCCCAGTTTTATCTTAACAATCAAGCGATTAAACCAATGAAAATGATAGTTTTAAAAGCGGTAACAGCTACTGCTTTTTGTATAATGGCAGGCGATGTTTCTGCTTCACCAATAACCTTCAATACCGCACTGCCTCTAAGTGAAGATGAATTACTTTTGCGTAGTTTGTTGATCATTAATAAGCAATCTAGCGACGGCGCACAAGTCGACGAAAGCGTTACAAGTTATACTGTTCAGTCCGTTGCGGGATACGGGATTACACCTCGTCTTGCTGTATTTGGTATATTGCCAACTCGGTATATTGATAGGGAGCTTTCTTCTAATCAGCAGAATGATTTTGGTATCGGGGATGCAGAGCTTTTTGCCCGGTTTGAGTTGCTCAGATTAGATGGGCAAGGAAGAACATTTCGTATCTCGCCTTTTGCAGGTATTCGCGTGCCTTCTGGAGAAGAAGGCGAAACAGGTGATGGGTCCACCGATTATTTCGGAGGACTGATCCTTACCTCTGCATCCATCAAAGGAAACTTTGATGCGCAAATACGCTGGAACGTAAATGGTGAACATGGTGGTTTTGATAGAGGTAACAGCATTAGTTTTGATGCATCTTATCAAAAACGCTTATTACCTTCTGAAATTACCACATCAACCAAAGGATTTTTCTTTGGCGTACTGGAAGCGAACGTTACCTATAGTGAGCAGAACCAGTTTGGTGGAATTGATGATGTGAACTCTGGCGGTACACAGGTCTCGATTACTCCGGGTTTACAATATACCGCGCGGCGCTGGGTTGCCGATCTGGGTATTAAAATTCCACTTATCAATGACACAAATGGCGCGCTTCTGGAGGCGGATTATTCCCTCTTTGCTGGCATGCGTTTCAACTTCTAAAAGGAAAAGACAATGAAAAATACTATCACAGCATTAGGCCTTTTAGTGGCTGGAACCTTCGTCCCTGCGATAGCTGAAGATGTGCAATATGATATCAAAGTAGACGGTATTACATGCCCTTTCTGTGTGGCTACATCAGAAAAAGCATTGAAGAAAATTGAGGGTGTGCGTTCTGTAACTGCAAATCTTGAAACTGGTATTATTTCAGTGTGTGGTGTTGAAGATTTAGAATTGACGGAAGAGCAGCTACGGAAGCTTTTCCGTAAAAAGGGTTTTACCTACCGAGAGTTCAAGAAATCAAACAGTTGTTCTTCGGAGCATAGTAAGGCGATGAAGAAGGATGCCGATAAATGAGGGTTGGTGATACACCCAGTAGGTTGGAGCAGGGCAGATGGGGGTGGCTTATCCTCTTTAGCTCATCATCGACACTGATATGCTGTGCGCTGCCTATTTTACTTGTAACACTGGGTATGGGGGCGGTTTCCGCCTCCATGTTTGCAACATTTCCATTTCTTGTTGAGCTTGCTCAGCATAAGATCTGGATGTTTACTGGCTCAGCGCTTTTGCTGGCGTTCAGTGGTTGGTTCTTGTTCCGCAGTGGTAGAGTATGCCCTGCAGACCAAAGATTGGCAGAGCAATGTGAAAAGGCGCATCTCTGGAATGTTAGGCTATGGTGGGCTTCAATTGCTGTTTGGTTTATTGGCTTTGCTGCGGCTTATCTGGCCCTTCCTGTCTGGGAATATTTTGAAGCCTGAGAGTATAGCTCTCAGGCCGGCTGTTATTTGCTGACAGATGGCAGCCACAAAGCAATTTCTGGCCAGATGAGTAAGAGTACAAGCCCAAGAAGCTGTAGTAGCACGAACGGCACAATGCCCTTGTATATATGTGCCAGTTTCACGCTTTTTGGCGCTGCGCCTTTCATATAGAACAGAGCAAAGCCAAATGGAGGCGTAAGGAAACTTGTTTGCAGGTTCACTGCCATCAGGATTGCGAACCAGTGCACCGTTAGGCTTGGATCAAAGAGATGAGCGCCGAAATCTAGCTTGGCAATGACTGGGGCAAATACAGGCAAAATGATCAAGGTGATCTCGATCCAGTCAAAGAAGAAGCCCAAGATAAATACAACAATCATCAAGAGGGTGAGGATAGCCCATGGTCCCGTGCCTGTGCTTTCCATTAAATGAATAATAGCTTCATGACCGCCAAGGAGCGCAAATACGTATGAAAAGGCAGTAGCTCCAACAAAAAGGCCAAATAGCATAGCCGTAGTCAGCGCAGAACGTTCCATAACATCCTGTAGCATGTTGATATTTAGTTTACCCTTGAAGGCAGCAAGTAAAAGCGCACCTAAGGCGCCAACACCGCTCGCTTCTGTTGGGGTCGCAAAACCGCCGAAGATAGAACCAAGCACAGCAATAATAAGTAGCACGGGAGGCGCAAAGCTGCGGATCACCATCATGATAGATAGTTTTTCTGTATTTTCAGTTACCTCGAGAGGCGGCGCAAGTGATGGATTGCGCCATGTGGTAATGAAAATATAGAGCAAATATAGCAGAGCGAGCAGAAGGCTTGGGCCGATCGCCGCCATAAAGAGGCTACCAGCGGACGTAGACAAAAGGTCCGCCATTACCACAAGCATAATAGATGGTGGCAGAAGGATACCAAGCGTACCTGATGCAGCAATAGTACCTGTCGCCAGTGGTGAATGATAGCCGCGCTCCAGCATCACTGGCAGCGCGAGCAGGGTCATCATCACTACGCTTGCGCCGATAATGCCTGTTGTTGCCGCGAGAATAACGCCAAGGATAGTTACTGAAAGTGCAAGTCCGCCAGGCACACGTCTTGTCATCAGTTGGAGCGTATGGAGCAGGTCTTTGGCAACACCGCTACGCTCCAGCATGGTTCCCATAAAGATGAACATTGGGATTGCCACAAGCACTAACTTGCTGACAACACCTCCAAAGATGCGGCTGACCACAAGGAAGAAGCTGTTTGAATTTTCAATGCCGAGCGCCACGGCCAGTAACCAGAAACCAAGGCCAACACCACCAAGTACAAAGGCTACAGGAAAACCTGAAAACAAAAGAGGCATTAATACCAGGAACATCAGGAAGGGTAGGAAGTCGATGAAGGCCTCCATCAGCTTTCTCCCTTCTGTGCATGATCGGTCGCGAAGAATGTTTGGTCCGCGAGCGTTTTATCTCCGAATAGGAAAACAATACTTTCCAGCAAACGTGCAAAAGCAGCAATTACAAGAAAACCAAAGCCAACAATGATCACGGATTTGATAATCCAGCGGTTGGGCAGGCCGGTGGCTGAGGCAGAAGCTTCATTATATTCAATACTGTAGCTCACATAATCGATACCGAAACTGATCACGGCAAAAGTATACGGCAATAGGAACAGGAGACAGCCGAGAGCTTCTACTACTGCGCCAGCTTTAGGGTTGAGTTTTTCAGAAAGAAGCTCAATACGCACATGGGCGTTTTTGGTATAGGCCCAGCCTAGGCATAGAAGAAACAAAGCGCCGTGCAAATGCCATTCAAGTTCCTGCAATTTAGTGGAGCCAATTACAAACCAGTGGCGGAGAGTTACGTCTGTAACGATAACAAGCATCAAAACAAGGATCAGCCAAACGGATAGGCGTCCCACAGCTGTGCTGATGCTCTCCAGCTTTTTTGAAAGCGAATACAGAGACTGCACAGACTTAATCCTTCAGGTAACCACGATCAGCCCAGCCTTTATATTTGGCTCGGAAGGTTTGCAGGCTTTCCCAAGCCCGGGCGAAGTTCTCATCGTCTGCTGCAAGCTCAGTGGAGACCTTGTCCCAGGCTGCTTTTAGTTCTGCTAGAATTTCTGGTGGCCATGTGTGGATTTGCACACCTTCGGCTTCAAGTTTTGCTATAGCATCAGGCTGCAGGGCTTCACCTTCAGAAACACCGTACCGTACGTTAGCCGCGCATGCCGTGGTAATCTGATACTTCTGTGTTTCAGATAGGCTGTTCCATTTGTCCAGATTGATCATCAGCTCGAAGAAGGTGGACTGCTGATGCCAGCCGGGAAAATAATAATGCTTTGCTACTTCATAGAAGCCCATCTTCAGATCAACTGCAGGCATGGCATATTCAGTAGCATCAATGGTGCCTAACTCGAGCGCTTGATAGATCTCTCCCCCTGCGATGAGCTGTGGGGCAGCACCTACTTCCTGAAGAACTTTACCGCCCAAGCCGAAGAAACGAATTTTCAGACCTTTGAAGTCTTCAATAGTTTTCATTTCTTTTTTAAACCAGCCTGAAGCTTCTGGCGGGGTCATGCCGCAGATAATGCTGTGGATGTTGTGCTTATGGTAGATCTCTTCAAACAGTTCGCGGCCACCACCATAATCGAACCATGCGAGATATTCTGGGGCAGAAGGGCCAAAGGGTACAGAAGCAAAAAGTTGAAGTGCAGGTTCTTTGCCTGCCCAGTATCCGGGGGTAGACCAACCAGCTTCCACAGCGCCGTAGCTCACAGCATCAAATGTTTCGAAGGGTGGGGCAAGAACACCAGGCTCAAAAAACTCAAACTTCATGGATCCACCAGAGATTTTATCTACTTCTTCGGTGATTTTTTTACCCATAGTGCCAATTTGCAGGAGTGTAGAAGGATAGGTACTGGTCATGCGCCAGTTCACAGGTTTACTTTCTTGTGTTTCCTTTTCAGTAGCCTGTTCGTTGCTACCACATGCTGCAACCAGCATAACGGCAGAAATGGCCAAACCAGTGGCCAGTGAACGTTTGATACCCATGTTCCTCCCCTTGCGGCCCCCGCCGCGTAATCTTAACTAAATTTCTTCAGTGCTTGCCCAAGAAGCACATAGAGCTTGCCCATGTCACTTGAAATCAAAGTGACAGACATGGCACTGCCTTTGTCGCCCATCATTGCTCGTTCCATCATGCCTTCGAAATCCCGACAGTAGCGGCTAACTGCTTCACGGAATTCTGGATCTGATGCAAATTTTTCACCGATAATTTTGCGGCTCTTTCGACTGCCAACCTTAAGTGTCCGGCGGATAAAGACGGATTTATCGCCAGCAAGATAGTCCTCCCAAACAGTATCTGGGAGGTCGTCAGACAGAGCTTTATTAATTTCGATTGAATTAGATTGAAGGCTTTCCATCAAGAGAGCAGAGGTACGTGCGAAATCATTCTTTGTGGCTGAAGCAATACGTTTTTCAATCTCTTCAGTTTTAGAGATAAACTGCTCAGTTGTTTGGTTGATTTTCTCTGCTTCATTACCAAGACGCATAGCTAGTAGAGCGCTTTCTTTTTCTGCTTGATCAGCGGTTTCTTGATACTCAGAAAGAACACGGGCAAGGGTGGCCTGCATCTCTTCTTGCAGGTATGTGATACGCTCAGTTGCTTTGTTGCCGATTTCATCCATGGTTTGAGAGAGTTCAGACCTAGTTTCATCAACAGATTTATGCATCTGGTCTTGTGCACGCTGTGTCTGGTCCATCAGTACTTGGCTGGCAGCATCGAGGCGATTTGCAGCTTCCATGGAACTGTCAGTAAAACGCGTTACTTCCGTACCCATGTTATCGGAGGCTCGGTTCAGTTCACTGATAACACTCTCGGTTTCTTCCTTGATGCGGTGGCGCTCACCGGCAAAAGCTTCTGCGGCTTGCCCAAGCGCACCACCTGAATCTGTTAATTCTTCCCGAAGGCCAGTGGTTTGTTCACTTAGTTCACCAACAGCTTTTTCTAACCGTTCAGAAGTTTGTGCAGATGTATCACCCACACGGTCAATCAGTGAAACGAGTTCCCCCGATTTACTGCTGAGTTGTTCTTCAACAACGGAAGCAGTGTTCTGGAGATTAAGGCTGTTGGTTGCAAATCGCTCTGCGGCTTCGATTACCTTTTCAGCCGCTTCATTTGATGCGCTGCTCAAGGCGTCACGCTGACTTGAAAGATCATCTTCAAGACGGGCAAGTTTCATACGGGTTTCATTGAGAACTTCACCGATAAGATCGCTTTGAACATCCATTTGCGCACGTACGGATGTAAGCTCCTGAACTGTATCTTCAGATTCCTGTCTCAGTTCTGCAGTTTTTTCAGAAATTTTGCCCGCTGCATCGTTTGAAAGTTCATATGCATTTTGGCTTGCCTGTGCGAGTTCAGCTATTTGTTCTTCAACACCTGCGCGAAGCTGTCTGATATGTTGAAGCGTGCGTGTGGCTGTATCTTCGGCTTCCTGAACGGCGGAGTTGGAATGATCAGATATGGCAGCCATAGTGTTTTCAAGGGCGGTTTTGGCACGTTCGAGACCGCTTATTAAAATATCATCTGCTTTAGCCGCATGCTCCAGCACGGCTTCACCAGTTGCTTTTGTGGTTTCAAGTGTTTGTTCGTTTACACGTTCACTTGTTGAAAGGGCAGATTGACAGTGCGCTTCGAGCGATTGACCGGCTTCTTCAAGAAGTTGTTTTGCATTTTCTACAGTTTCGATAACCTGTTCAGACATAGCTGTTGCTTTGTCGGAGAATAAGTCACTTACATCACTTGTGCGCTCAAGTGCTTCTGTAGCGGCCAAGCGTACTTCACCTACATGTGTACGCAGGCTTTCTTCAATTTTAGCAGACTCTGCAGCAGCTAACTCAGCAAGATCATGAAGAACAGTTCCTTGAGTTTTCATATGTTCTGAAAGCTCTGCTGAGCGTCCTTCCAGGCCTTCCACATCATGCCGGAAACGTTCCATGCCTGCGAGTGCACTTTCTGTTGCTGTGTGAAGACGGAGTTCAACGTTTTCTGCTATATCCTGAACTTGGCTGGCGCGTTCAGTTACTGTTTCTGTTGCCTTATCAAGTCGTGCTTCAAAATTTTCTGCCATGGAACTGATGTTATCAAGGCTTTCATCAATACGGTCTCTGGCGCTGTCGGCTGTTGAGGCGAATGTGTGCCCCGCATTATCAAGGCTGGCGGCAATTGATGTGACTAGTTCCTCAAGGCGTGTAAACCGCTCTTCGACATCTTGTGTAGTCGTGCCAATGGCTTCTCGTTCTCTAGCAAGCGTATCTCGAATGCTTGTGGTGCGGGCTTCGGTATCGGCTGTTGCGGAAAATAGATTGCTGATTTGTTCCTGAAAACGATTTTCGAGGTTTTCAATGCGGTCAGCAGCCAGATCTGCGACAGCATCGATGCTTTCAAGTTCTTTCCGTAGGTTTTTGTTTAAAGATTTTATACGTTGTTCAGCCATTTCAACGGGAGACAAAGCTTTATCCAGATTTTGCGCCATAGCTAGACGGCGCTCTAGAAGAGGGTCTGTACGCTGGAAAGCTAAAGCAACGAGCCAGAAAATTGCTACTGGTGTGGCGTATCCTGCGATAAGGGTAGCAAGTGTTGTGACCGAGATGTCAGCAAAAGTATGTTGCGATGTAACAAGAAAATAAACTGTAAGCGTTGACCAGATAAGGCTTAGTGAAGCTGCAATGATTACCGGGGCCAGTCGCCTGATGTTTCGAGATTTCCCTTTTTGCGGCTCTGAGGGCGGCAGAGGCTCGCCTTCAGTTTTTGTTACGTTTGGAAAATCAAGTTCAGCTTTCGACATGTCGCCCCCTTGGCCACCCTATTCATATGCTTGTCATAATTGTTACGACATTTTCAGAGGAATGCACCACAAGTTTATAATGACAAGAATGATAATAGCTATTCCTGTGGCAAAAATATGGGATTTTGCTATATTTGCTGGAACGAAAGGCGGGAAATGGCGTCTGTTTCTGAGAAAAAACCGAGTGCAACGCAATTGCGTTATCTTCTCCGTGGCGTTAATGAGCCAGGAGGTAAGCTCCCTTTGTTTGATCGGGATGGTCAACGAATCAATGAACAAACGATTCGATCTTGCCTTAAAAATGGTTGGTGTAAAGAATGGCGTAGGAATCCTGTTAAAACGAATTGGCTTGTTTGCAAGCTCACGAAAACAGGACGAGAAGCGGTAAAACGGGGTGTGCAGAGTGCAGGAATCTAATTGGGATGAAGATGTTGTTTTCGACCGTGATCACCTGAAAGCATTTACCAGCGGCGATCCCTTTTTTGAAAAACAGGTTCTGGATATTTTCGTTCAGAATGCCCCAGGGTATCTAGAGGAACTGTCACAAGCTTCTGTTGATGATTGGTCAGCGCTCGCTCATAAACTTAAAGGAGCTGCAAGAGGTATTGGGGCATGGCGCCTTGCAAGAGCATCAGAACGCGCGGAACTTATGGAAAACAGTATGCTAACAGAAGAAATCTCTAGCGGCGTGTGTGCTTGTTTGAATGTACGGATGGAAGAATTGCTCGCCTATATCGCGGAACTTCCCAAAGATGAAGACGGTTTGCTTATATAAAATCAACCGTATTGTTTGACGCTATAGCCTGCTTTAAGGTAGTAGTTTCAATAATCTAATAGAATTAGCCTATTATAGCAGGGCGATGGGTATATGAGCGACTATGATTTTGACCGAGTGAATGTTCTTCTGGCTGAAGACAGTCCTTTTATTCGGTCTTTGTTGGTGAATTCACTGAAAGTACTTGGTGTTGGTAACGTATTCGCCGTTGAACATGGTGGCGATGCTATCCATTTTCTCCAACGCGTGAAAAATGAGCCAATGAAAATTGGTGTTCAGCAGATTGATTTAATTATCTCTAATTGGGATATGCATCCGATTGATGGCATGATGTTTCTTCGCTGGGTACGCCGTCATAAAGATAGCCCTGATAGGTTTACTCCATTTGTAATGATTACCAGTTATACTGAGCCTGAACGTGTACTTCAGGCGCGGGAAATGGGCGTTACTGAAATGCTCGCAAAGCCTTTCACAATTAACGGTATTGGCGAAAAGCTTATGTCGATTATTGAACGGCCGAGGCAGTTTGTTCATACAAAGGATTACTTTGGTCCAGATCGCAGGCGAATGAAGGGTGATGTTCCTGGTGGCGTTGAGAGGCGTGTGTTGAAAGATAAGAGCGAAGGCGTGGAGATTATCCGTGGCTAGTAATAAACCAGTTATTGTCCGTTTTTATCGTTTTCAAAACCGTTTGAAGGAAAAAACCGCGGGTTTGGCTCCTGGAAACACTGGTATATCCAGAGAAGCGCTAGAAGCCGCTGAGCAAGCGCTTACCAAGATGTCTGAAGATTACCCTGATTGGGTGTCTGGTCTTGTTGTTAAATTACAAGAACAGCATGGCCGCTGTGTAGATAGCCCAGAAATGCGCCATGATTGCTTTGAAGAAATCAATCATATCGCCCATGATATGAAGGGGCAAGGTGGCACCTTTGGGTATCCGCTTATAACTTCTTTCGCTGATAGCCTTTATGGTTTCACTGTGAAGCGTTCAGGTGAGATTACCGATAATCAGATTGAGTTGGTGAAGAGCCACCTCGATGCCATGCGTGCCGTTATTAAAGGCCGTGTAAGCGGTGACGGTGGTGAAATTGGTAAGAAGCTTACTGATAGCTTGAATGAAGCTATCGAGAAGTATCAACAAACTGCATAGAACTTTGTAACAAACACAGGTCTATATAGCTGGGTGTAGGCTTGTTTTGTAAACTAAAGTTTTAAAGTTTATCTTTTGGTCGCAAAATTTCTACAGTTGACCGTTTTAATTCCTAAAATTCTTCTTATATCTACATTCTAAAGATAGCCGTGACATAAAAAATAATAGTCACATAAGGCCGCGACAATGAGGATGAGAAATGAAGAAGAATTGGAAGGCTATTCCGGTAGTAGCTGCTGCGATGACGGCTTCGATGCTGTCTCAAACTGCATCAGCAGATACCCCTGATACAATGAAAGAATGGACACGAGAAGCTAGTGTGATTGTTCAATCTGCGCTTTTGCCATCAAGATTGGATAGTGATGTAGATAAAAGCAGCGTTGTTCAGTTTAACGTTACTGTGGACCGTTCTGGTGATCTGGTTTCATATGTGCAAAAAGGGAAATCTGAAGAACAGGGACTAAATGCCGTTGCAACTAATCTGGTAGCTTCTACAGATTATCCTGCTTTACCGGAGAGCTATAAAGCTGATCAAATGACTTTCTCTCTAGCGTTGATTTATTCCGCAGATAGAGAAGGGGCTGTTGGTGCTGGTGCAGTTCTGACAACACTCAAGAGCCAGCTTGAATCAGTAAACTAAGATTTTCGTTTTGAGTTAATGGTTGCAATGGAAAGCCCCGCTAAAAGCGGGGCTTTTTCGTTTCTAATTTTGGGTGCGATCTTTCAGCCCTAGTGCATGGTTCATAATATGGAATACTACGTTCTGCTCCATTGTACCTTTTACCAGATGGGACCAAGGGCCTATTCCAAAAAGAGCGACGTCTTCCCCGCCATGGGTCTCTGACCAAAGAGGAATTGCGGCTTGCTGCTGGAACTCAGGGTGATGCGTATCTTCATTTGTAAGATGCGCGCGTTCGCCCTCAATAGCGCCCGGGCCATTTTGGTATCCAACTGTTGTGTATGGCTTACCATCCTTAGCCATCGTATATTCACCGTCCTTCTGACCAGGGCCAGACACGAGTCCGAGTATAGGATTACCCCGCTTTGGGTAACCCGCCATGGTAAATGTGTGGCTGTGATCAGCAGTTACCAGAATGAGCGTTTCTTCTGTATCTACAAGTTCTAACGCTTTTTTAACGGCTGATGAAAGAGCAACAGTATCATTCAGCGCTGCGTTAGCATTACCGCCATGATGACCGTGGTCAATGCGACCAGCTTCAATCATGAGATAATAGCCATTGTCATTCTTGGATAGCATTTTAATGGCTGTTTCTGTCATTTCTGCCAAAGTTGGCTCATTTTGAACTTCTTCAAGAGTGAAAGACATATGCGAGCTGCTGAACAAACCAAAAAGATGGTCGATGCCAGAAATATCTGTCGCCTGAAGTTCTGCTCGGTTTGTTACATACGCTGATTTTTCGAATTTATTTTGCCATTCTGTAACTATATTGCGGCCATCTTCACGTTTACCTCCTTCTGAAGAAGGAAGGAAATTGCGAGCACCTCCACCAAGGGCTACTTCAAGACCATTACCGCCTAGGTCTGTCGTAATCTGGCTCGCGATGTCTGTGCATTTGTTCTCAATGGCTTCTTCGGTAAGTTCAGTATCATTTTCCCAGCCCCGGCTTGGGCTAATAGCGAAAACGGCCGCTGGCGTTGCGTGTGTGAGGCGTGCTGTGCTCACAATACCTGTGCTCATGCCAGCTTGTTCGGCGAAGTAAGCCAGCGTTTTAGGGGCATCTTTTTCCATGCCTTTGCAGATACCATTCGGGTGATTGGGAGCGGTGTTAATGACACCAATTTCAGTTTTGGTACCGGTATTCAGTGCTGAGGCTGTCCCAGCTGAATCTGCTACCTGAGCATTTACATTATATGTTTTTACAAGGGCGGTATTCGGGAAGCGTTCGAAGCTTAAATAGTTTTCCTCGCCAGGTTGTCCGTTCAATTGACCTTCTAGAATACGACCGGCAGTGAGTGTGGAAATACCCATGCCATCACCTACAAACAGAATAACGTTTTTCGCACGGTTTGTGTTTGGTTTTTGGGCGAGACGATCAGCGATTGCTTTTTCCCCTTGCTCAAGCCAGGATTGAGTAGTCCCAATATGATCTTTAGTTACTTCCTGTGCTATTGATGCAGATGTGATTAGCAGGCTGCTTGATAAAGCTGATGCTATAAGAAGCGATTTAACGCGCATGATTGCTCCCCTCTATACTCTTTATTGTTTAATTTAGACCTATGACACAGCTTGAGAGTGCCTGCAATAAGGTTGTTCATGCTTCTTCTAAGGAGCTTTTATGAAGGTCTTGTTTCGATTTTGACCATATCGTTATAAACGCACGTTTAGGGTTTATCTATACAGCCTGAATTTCCACCCATTCGTCGCATTGGCCCTTAAAATCCTTATCTGAGTGATTATGTTCAATACAGCAGAAAACTGCACTTAAAATAAATTACGACAGATACAAGTGGCTATGATAGCGAGGAGAAACACTATGAAATCGAATAAGACATTTTTGAAATTGGCATTGGCTTGTTCACTACCTTTTGCTGCGGTGGCAGCGCAGGCAGGCGATAGCGGTTCGAACGGGCTTAAAGATTGGGCGCAAGAAGCTGGTGAAGCTGTGAACACAGTAATGAATGCGCCAACTCTTTATTCAGCTACAGGCTCAGGTGCTGGCCTTGCTCTTTATCAGGTAACAATCGACCGTGACGGCGATGTTGTTGATGCAATCAGAGTTAAGAAGCCAAGTGATATGGGCATTCGCGCTGCGGCTAGAAAAGTCTTGAGAAAGGTAGATTTCCCGGATCTTCCTGCATCATATAACCAGGATAAGCTGACGTTTGTTCTACAGTTAAGCTATGCAACATCTGATGAACAGGCCGAAAAATTCCTTCGCCAAGGCTACGTAACTAGCCAACAAATTGCACAGAATTCAGATACAATTCGCGTGGTTGCGCAAAATATCAACTAATTTAGCAGATAGATTAGTTTCAAGGAAAAGAGAGGCGAAATGCCTCTCTTTTTTTTATCTTAAAGCTTTCACTGCCTGGTCAATGCCGCCTAAGTTCAGTGGGTACATACGGTTATCCATCAATTCTTTAAGTAGTTGAATGGATTGGCTGTATTGCCAGTGTTCTTCAGGTACTGGGTTTAACCACACAGCTTTTTGGTAGATATTGGTAACCCGTTTCATCCAAACATCGCCTGCTTCTTCATTCCAATGCTCAACTGAACCGCCAGGGTAGGTGATTTCATATGGGCTCATAGATGCATCCCCCACGAATATGATCTTATAGTCATGTGGGTATTTATGCAGAACATCCATGGTTGGTGTGGTTTCATTATGCCTGCGGACGTTATCCTTCCATACTCGCTCATAGAGACAGTTATGGAAGTAGAAGAATTCTAGGTGTTTAAATTCAGTGCGGGCTGCGGAAAATAGTTCTTCACATAATTTGATATATGGGTCCATAGAACCGCCAACATCAAAAAAGATAAGAACCTTAACGGCGTTATGGCGTTCTGGGACCATTTTAATATCCAGAAAACCATTATGAGCTGTGGACCTGATAGTCCCATCTAGATCAAGCTCGCTGGCTTCGCCTTGTCTTGCAAACTGTCGTAGTTTTTTGAGGGCTACTTTGATGTTTCGTGTGCCTAACTCAACGCTATCATCAAGGTTTTTATATTCCCGTTTATCCCACACTTTGAGCGCTTTTCCGTGCCGGCCTTCTTTCTGACCAATACGCACACCTTCAGGGTTATAGCCGTAAGCACCAAAGGGGCTTTTGCCTGCAGTACCAATCCATTTATTACCGCCTTGATGGCGTTTTTCCTGCTCCTCAAGCCGTTTCTTGAGAGTTTCCATAATCTCATCCCAATCACCAAGAGATTGAATTTCTTCCATCTCTTCCGGTGTCAGATATAGCTCAGCCATTTTTTTGAGCCATTCTTCTGGAATTTCAGCGGTTTCATCGTCAGCGATAAATTCAATGCCTTCGAAAGTTTTGCCAAAGACACGATCAAATTTATCCAGTTTGGTTTCGTCTTTCACAAAAACGGATCGGGAAAGATAATAGAAGTCATCCACACTGTAATTTGAGCAGCCTGCCTTTAAGGCTTCCATCAAGGTAAGATATTCCTTGATGCTGACAGGTAAGCCGCTTTCTTTGAGTGCGTAGAAGAACTTAACAAACATGCTTTATCCGTTTTGGCGGCGGTTCATGAAGGCTAGACGTTCAAATAGATGAACATCCTGCTCGTTTTTCAGTAGAGCGCCATGCAGCGGTGGTATCAGTTTGTTCGGGTCTTTGGATTTGAGGACCTCAAGCGGGAGTTCTTCTGCCATTAGGAGCTTTAGCCAATCAAGGAGTTCACTTGTTGAAGGCTTTTTCTTGAGGCCAGGAACTTCTCTGAGATCAAAGAAAACACTGAGTGCTTCCTTAACAAGAGCCTGCTGGATATCAGGATAGTGTACCTGAATGATATCTTTCATGGTTTCAGGCTCGGGAAACTTGATGAAGTGGAAGAAACAGCGGCGCAGAAAAGCATCGGGTAGTTCTTTTTCATTGTTTGACGTGATGATAACAATAGGCCGGTTTTTCGCCTTGATGGTTTCGCCAGTTTCATAAACATGAAATTCCATGCGATCTAGCTCAAGAAGAAGATCATTCGGGAATTCAATATCTGCTTTATCAATTTCATCAATTAGCAGCACAGGCGTTTTGTCACGCTCAAATGCTTCCCAGAGTTTGCCTTTTTTAATGTAATTTTTGATGTCTTTTACTTTTTCATCACCAAGTTGGCTATCTCGCAGGCGAGAAACTGCATCATATTCATAAAGGCCTTGCTGGGCTTTGGTAGTGGATTTGATATGCCATTCAATCAGTTCCATACCAAAAGCTTCTGCAACTTCATTTGCAAGCACTGTTTTGCCTGTGCCGGGTTCGCCCTTAATAAGAAGAGGGCGACGCAGTGTGGCAGCTGCGTTCACTGCTACTTTCAGGTCTTCGGTAGCGACATACTGATCAGTGCCCGTAAATTTCATCGGACGTATCTCCTGTTAAACAAACTTTAATTAGAAAGATGAGATAGTGCAGAGGGGCATAAAGTCCAACCTATAAAATCACTTGTGATACATTATACAAACACAAAAAGACCGTATAACCGAAGCATATGCTTAGGCCATAACCGGTCACGGCAATTTATATAAGCTTAGTACCAGTTCTATCTGGTGTGGCACTAAGCTTCGTCGTCTAGGATCAATCCCTCAGGCTCTCTGAATTGGGAAACAATTTCCAAGATAGACTCTAACGGAAACTGGCTAACAACTTCACCTGTGTCGGTGTCGATGTTTTTGTAGATAAAACGTCCAGTTTCTTCGTCTCTGTCAATGCGCAAACGAGTGTTAGTGGTCTGTTCCTCTGGAATAATTTCTTCAATTGCTCGAGCAGCTTGTTCGAGAGGGCTACCTTGTTCTCCTGTGAAGTCCACGCTTACAATTGTGTTTGCGGTTACTTCGTTGGTAGAGGGCGCCTGATCTGTTGCAAGTACAGAGCTATTGTTATCCTGCGGGGCAACCCGGGAAGCATTTGTCTGTCTAGGTTCAGGAACCTGAACTCTTGCATTTATGTTGCTAATCTCTGCCATTGTTCTTACTCCGTGCGAAATTCCCTTTCGCTTCAATCTCCATCGATTATTAAACTGCTAACTCTTTGAGCGGTGAACCGGCGAACCGGTTCAGCCATAGTCTCAGTAGTTCTATCGGAATAGACCAAGAACCGTTGATGGTGCCTGATTTGCGATCGACAAGGCTTGTAAACCAAGCTGTTGTCTTACCTGCAAGGCCTGCAGGTTTGCAGATTCACTTGCAAGGTCTGCATCCACCAAGTTACCGATACCGACTTCAATGGTATCTGATAGCTGGTTCACAAACTCTTTTTGGAGTTCGATACGAGCCGCACCGGAACCAAGTTGAGAAAGCGAAGTGTTAACGTTTGCGATTGAGTTTTCAATGTCCGTTACCGCCGCAGAAGCAAGAGCCTGTGTAGAGATATCTTGCGACGACGTTAGTGCGACATTGGAGCCTGAAAGTGACAAGTTCTGAGCTGCAACCGTAATGGTATTACCGCCGTCATCGCTTGTAATAGCAACAATTGCATCACCGTTGTTTTCAACAGCATTGGTGCCGTTAAATTCAGCGTTCTGTACAATAGAGGTAATTTGATCACGTAGTTGCTCGAAATCATCATTCAAAGAACTACGGCTTGCTGTATCAAGACCAGAGTCTTTTGCAGCAACCGCTTTTTCTTTGAGCTCAATTAGGAGGTCCGATACTGCTTCACCGGCCGCAATTGCAACATCCAAAGTGGATTGTGCACGATCGAGCGAGGCAGATACCGCTGAAAGACCAGCTACTTCGCCACGCAATGTTTGTGCGATAGCGAATGTTGCTGCATCATCCTTGGACGAGCTAACGCGTAAACCAGTGTTAATCCGGTTTTGCGTCGTCGTCAATTCAGACGAAGTCTGATTCAAGTTCTGCAGGGCTGCAAAAGCGCCTGCATTGGTATTTACCGAAAAAGCCATTTTGCTTCTCCTTTTTGGAGTATTATGTCAGGCATTTTGCCTGCAGGACTTTTTGTCCACCTAATACTATGCAAAAGATGAGCCAAAGTGCTGATTAAAATGTCGGTAAATAAAGCTTTGAATCTTATGGTTTAATTGATGTTTTCCAATTACTAGGTCTAAAATAAAACTAGGCAATAATTGCCTTATTAGCACATAGTTGCCTACTAAGTGCATTAGCTAGGAAAAAAATTCCTAAAAAGGAGAGCCTCGAAAGGCTCTCATATATTTTGGCTAATTGCTTTCTATCGGAAGAGTGATAGCACCGACTGTGGAGCCTGATTGGCGATTGAAAGCGCCTGTAGACCAAGCTGCTGACGTACCTGAAGTGACTGTAGGTTCGCACTTGTTTCAGCGAGGTCTGCATCAACAAGGTTACCAATACCAACTTCAATTGAATCAGAAAGCGAGTTCACAAAATTCTGCTGAAGTTCAACACGGTTCGCGCCGGAACCAAGAGCAGAAAGAGCTGTGTTTACATTTTCGATAGAGGATTCAATATCAGCAACAGCAGCAGATGCAAGATCTTGCGTAGAGATATCCTGTGTGGCGGTAATGGCTACATTTGTACCTGCTAGAGACAAGTCTTGCGCAGCAATTGTAATTGTGTTGCTGCCTGTATCGTTGGTGATGGCAATAATTGCGTCACCATTGTTTTGAACCGCATTTGTGCCGTTAAATTCAGCGTTCTGTACAATCGATGTGATCTGATCACGAAGCTGTTCAAAATCATCGTTCAGAGATGTACGGCTTGCAGTGTCAAGGCCGTTATCCTTAGCGGCAACCGCTTTCTCTTTAAGTTCAATGAGAAGATCAGATACAGCTTCCCCAGCCGCAATCGCAACATCAAGAGATGATTGGGCGCGGTCCAGAGACGAAGATACCGCCTGAAGGCCAGAAACTTCGCCGCGTAGAGTTTGTGCAATAGCGAAAGTCGCTGCATCATCTTTCGCAGAACTTACGCGAAGGCCAGTATTAATTTGTGTCTGGGTAGTGTTCAGCTCTGATTGAGTCTGATTAAGGTTTTGCAGGGCAGCAAAAGCACCTGCATTGGTGTTTACTGAAAACGCCATTTTGTTTCTCCATTCTGAGAATATGTGACCCTGGCTTTTTGCCGGGGGAAGCCTTTTGCTTCATCTTTTATATTACAGGTAATGTGCAGTTATGTACATAAAAAATGTCTATAACTTTGCCAGCGTTTTGTTTTTTTTCGTTCTTTTTTGACCGCTTTTGAAGGCAGTAAGAAAGAAGCAAAAAGAAAACAGAGCTTAAGCTGGATAAGCAGATTACTTGTTCTATGAAAAGGCCCCAAAGGGCCTTTGATTTTGCTGGATTTAAAGACTATCGGAAGAGTGATAGTACAGACTGTGGAGCCTGGTTAGCGATTGAAAGCGCCTGTAGGCCAAGCTGCTGACGTACCTGAAGTGACTGTAGGTTCGCACTTGTTTCAGCGAGATCCGCATCAACAAGGTTACCAATACCAACTTCAATTGAATCAGAAAGTGAGTTCACAAAATTCTGCTGAAGTTCAACACGGTTCGCGCCGGAACCAAGAGCAGAAAGGGCTGTGTTTACATTCTGGATTGAGCTTTCGATGTTGGCAACTGCTACAGAAGCGGCATCTTGAGTGCCGATAGATTGTGCAGAACCAATTGTTACGTTCGCACCGCCTAGAGATAGATCCTGAGCGCCAATGGTAATGGTGTTACTGCCTGTGTCATTGGTAATAGCAATAATTGCATCACCGCCGTTTTCAACTGCATTTGTGCCGTTAAATTCAGCGTTTTGTACGATAGAGGTAATCTGATCACGAAGCTGCTGGAAGTCGTCATTCAGTGATGTACGGCTTGCAGTATCAAGGCCGTTATCCTTGGCTGCAACAGCTTTCTCTTTCAGTTCGATGAGAAGATCGGATACAGCTTCACCAGCTGCAATCGCTACGTCAAGGGATGATTGGGCACGGTCAAGAGAGGCTGATACGGCCTGAAGACCGGAAACTTCACCGCGCAGTGTTTGTGCAATGGCGAAAGTCGCAGCGTCATCTTTCGCAGAACTTACGCGAAGACCAGTGTTAATCTGTGTTTGAGTAGTGTTCAGCTCTGATTGAGTCTGATTAAGGTTTTGCAGTGCAGCAAACGCACCTGCATTGGTGTTTACGGAAAACGCCATTTTGTATCTCCATTCTGAGAATATGTTGCCCTAGCTTTTTGCTGGGGGAAGCCTTTTGCTTCGAGGACAAACTAGCATTTGTTGTGCCAACTTTAGAAAATGATATAAAATTATTATATTTCAATTAGTTGTAGATAATTTTGATAAAATTTTAATTAACGGTCAGGTGGGAAAAAAGTGCCGGGTGGTGCAAAAAGTGCCTAGATGGCAGGAAATTTTTTCCATAGAAAAAGGCCCCGCAGGGCCTTTACTAGTGTTACTCAATTTAAATTGGATTACCTGAATAGACCAAGTACTGTCGATGGAGCCTGGTTGGCAATCGAAAGCGCCTGAAGGCCCAGCTGTTGTCGTACCTGAAGTGATTGCAGGTTAGCACTTGTTTCAGCAAGATCTGCATCAACAAGGTTACCAATACCAACTTCAATCGCATCTGAAAGCTGATTCACGAATGTTTGCTGCAACTCAATCCGGCTTGAGCCTGAGCCAAGTGCGGATAGAGCTGTGTTTACATTTTGAATTGAGCTTTCGATGTTAGCAACTGCTACAGAGGCTGCATCTTGCGTGCCGATAGACTGTGCAGAACCAATTGTTACGTTTGCGCCACCAAGGGAAAGATCCTGTGCCGCAATTGTAATGGTGTTACTGCCTGTGTCGTTTGTAATTGCAACAACTGCATCGCCGCCGTTTTCAACAACATTTGTGCCGTTGAATTCCGCATTCTGTACAATTGATGTAATCTGGTCACGAAGCTGTTGGAAGTCATCGTTCAGAGAGTTACGGCTTGATGTATCGAGACCGGAGTCTTTCGCAGCAACCGCTTTTTCTTTTAGTTCAATCAATAGATCAGATACCGCTTCACCGGCTGCGATCGCAACGTCCAAAGTAGACTGAGCGCGGTCCAGAGAGGAAGATACCGCCTGAAGACCTGAAACTTCACCACGCAGGGTTTGCGCGATAGCGAAAGTCGCCGCATCATCTTTAGCAGAACTTACCCGAAGGCCAGTATTAATCTGTGTTTGAGTTGTTCTCAGCTCTGATTGAGTCTGATTCAAATTTTGCAGGGCAGCAAAAGCACCTGCGTTAGTATTGACGGAAAACGCCATTTTTCATCTCCATTCTGAGATTATGAATTTCCAGCATTTTGCTGGTGAGGTTTCACCTCGAAAATGATCAATGCAATTATTAGGCCGTTTTGTATTGCAGATGTTTTTCAGTTATGTATTTGATTTGTAATGATAAATATCAATATTAACCTTTCGGTAATATCTGGTTGGGGTAGGTATTTTTTGCAGGGTATGGAAAAATATGCCGCCAGGGTAGGTATTTTTTGCGCAGGTGTACCGAGCGGGCGAACCCGCTCGGTGGGCCAGTATTTTACTGGAATAGGCTTAGTACAGACTGTGGAGCCTGGTTGGCGATTGAAAGCGCCTGCAGACCAAGCTGCTGCTGCACCTGCAATGACTGCAGTTCAGCAGAAGATTCAGCAAGATCGGCATCAACTAAGTTACCGATACCAATTTCAATTGTGTCTGACAGTTGTGAAACAAAGTTTTTCTGTAGCTCTAGGCGATTTGCATTAGAGCCAAGATTAGAAAGAACAGAGTTCACATTTTGAATGGAGCTTTCAATGTTATCAACAGCAGCGGACGCAAGTGCAGCTGTGTTGATCTCTTGAGCTACTGTAAGAGCAACGTTGGAGCCAGATAGCGATAGGTTTTGAGGTGCTACGCTAATTTGGCTGGAGCCATCGTCATTTGTGATCGCAATGATCGGGTCACCGTTGTTTTCAACGGCATTGGTGCCGTTAAATTCAGCGTTGTTTACGATCGATGTAATTTGATCACGTAGTTGAATGAAGTCGTTGTTCAGAGACGCGCGACTTGCAGTGTCGAGGCCAGCATCTTTGGCTGCAACAGCTTTTTCTTTCAGTTCGATCAACAGATCAGAAACAGCTTCGCCTGCTGCGATCGCTACATCAATAGTAGATAGTGCGCGATCAATAGAGGCGCTAGCGGCAGACAGACCAGCATTTTCAGCGCGCAATGATTGCGCGATGGCATATACTGCTGAATTGTCTTTTGCGCTAGACACATTAAGTCCTGTGTTAATTTGAGTCTGAATAGTACTCAACCTTGCATTAGTGCCATTCAGGTTTTGAAGTGCTGATAATGCAGAGGCATTTGTGTTTACTGAAAAAGCCATTGGGTGTCTCCTTTTGAGAATTTCGTGAGCCTTTTGCTCTGCCTCACCTAATGGCAATTGATGTGCCAGTCTTAACTTATTGAAATGTATGGTTTATTTTAGTGCTGGGTCACCCGTTGAGTGAGAAGCGGTAAAAAGTGCCGGAAATAGTTGCCGTAGAGGAAGTAAATACCATAAAAAAAAGAGCCCCGTAGGGCTCTCTACTTTGTTCGTTAAAGAATTGTTTATCGGAACAATCCTAGAACTGTTGATGGGGCCTGATTTGCAATCGAAAGCGCTTGCAGGCCGAGCTGTTGTCGTACCTGAAGTGATTGCAAGTTAGCACTTGTCTCTGCAAGATCGGCGTCAACAAGGTTACCGATGCCGACTTCAATCGAGTCAGAAAGAGAATTCACAAAGTTCTGTTGAAGTTCAATTCGACTAGAGCCTGAACCCAAAGCTGAAAGTGAAGTGTTCACATTCGCAATTGAGGCTTCGATTTTTGTCACTGCATCAGCTGCAAGCGTAGCTGTACTAATTTCCTGCGAAGAGGTAATTGTGACGTTAGTGCTCGAAAGAGAAAGGTCTTGCGCAGCAATGGTAATGGTGTTGCTGCCTGTGTCGTTTGTAATTGCGACAACAGCATCTCCACCGGCATTTACTACGTTAGTGCCGTTGAATTCAGCATTTTGCACGATAGATGTAATCTGATCGCGAAGTTGCTTAAAGTCATCGTTCAAAGAATTTCGGCTTGATGTGTCGAGACCGGAGTCTTTCGCAGCAACCGCTTTTTCTTTAAGTTCGATTAATAGATCAGACACAGCTTCCCCTGCCGCGATTGCCACATCTAGTGTGGATTGTGCACGGTCAAGAGAAGAAGATACTGCCTGAAGGCCTGAAACCTCGCCGCGCAGAGTTTGTGCGATTGCAAAAGTCGCAGCATCGTCTTTAGCGGAGGCGACCCGTAGGCCAGTATTAATCTGTGTTTGAGTAGTTCTCAGCTCTGATTGAGTCTGATTCAAATTTTGCAGGGCGGCAAAGGCACCTGCATTGGTGTTTACAGAAAACGCCATTTTTCATCTCCATTCTGAGAGTTTTGGCGGACATTTTGTCCTTGGCTGCATTTTGCTGCCAAACCATTAGATGCATAAATTATGCCATATGGTTGTCTTTTCGCGCTTCTGTTAAGTGTCTGATATGGTTAAACTTTTTGTTTAATGTAAAATTGACTAGGTAAAAATTACCTAGCTTGAGTGGTTGTTATTAGAGTGTTTAAGGTATAATTTTCCCATTGAATGGAAAAAAGTGCCTACTAGTGAGTTAAAGTGTAGAATTAATGCTGGTGGGGGCTGATGCGCCGGCGTTGGCTTTAGCTTGAAGTTTAGCTTGATCCGCCAAGCCTTCCATAATCGTGCGGTTTATGTTGATCAAATCATCCAGCTTGGCTTGTTTGCGCATGACTTTGGAAGAATGTTTTGAAACCCAGATAGAAAGCGAGATAATATTGGCGCGTAGTTGATGAGGGAGCTGGTTGCCTTTAGCGCCACAATCTGCAGCGAAAACTGACCAAACTCTCCTGTTCCAATCAAGAGCTTCTACGAGTTGGACGCCGCTGTATTCTTTATCTTTAGCTGTCATAAGGGCATTAGTAACCTGCGCAAGAAGCCTGTACTCGGTTTGACTCGCTGACTCTGTCGTGTTTTGCGCTGTTTTATAAGCTTGATATGACATACTACATCGGAACTCGTTTGCTAACGCAGGTTCTTATTCCTGCATATTCAATCTGCTTGTTTCAAAAGCTAGCAGCTTTTTACAGTTCATTAAAGCGCGATAGAAGTTCTTTTCCATCACATCTTTGCTAATCTTAACACAGAGATTGATAGCTTCAGGGGTGGTTATTACTGCCATGAACTCTGTCATTCTCTTCATAAATTCTTCGTAATAAGTATCAGTCTTCTGCTGATCCATATACATAAGCATGATAGGGAAGTAGATACGGCGTGCCGGTGTGTCTACTTCATCCTCCTGCATAATATCTTTTTCCCGCAGTATTGATGCCTTGTTATGGACAATCAATGTTGTGCGTCTATCTGCATTAGCAATAACTGCGCCATTTATGACGAGTTTTTCGTCTGGTTTTAACGACAGCTTCAGTGCCATACATGCCTCCCCGGAGCTAATTCTGCCCGTTAGAATTCCAATAAATCAGAATAAAGTAAACTAAGTCTTTATATCATAAGGAAATATGATTTGAAAATGCTAGTATTTTCTTGGCATTTGCTTTGCAGTAATCTTCGATAGATACAAATATAGTGACCAAACCGCCGAAGTTTGGGAGAAAATACCTGGTTAGCTGGTAATTTGTACCGGGTAGGGAGACAAAATATGCAGCCTGTGAAAAATGATGAAGCTCTCATGGATGAGATCATTATAACCGAGGAGGCGGTCAAATTGCCTGATGATCCGCTCGCGGCTGATGGGTTGCAAGTGCCTGATCTGTTGGACGGTAGAGATGTGTCATCAGTTGTAAATGGTATATCTTCCGATTTGGAATTTCACAATAATCCGCAAAAATCACTGACAGGTAAGCAGGTAAAAGAGTTACAAAAATCCTTGAATAAAGGACGTAGGCTGGTTGAAAAAGATAGCTTTGATAAAGCTCTGCCGTATTTTTTAGAAGCTTGGGAATATTTACCTAACGATCTGGATTTATTGACGGTTCTGGCGCACTGCCTGAATTCTGTTGGTGTGCGCGATAAAGCGATATTGGTTATTGAACGCGCCCTTAAGTTTCATGCACCAACACCGGACATTGTGTCTGTTATTATGAATCTCGCACTTAATATGCGTATTTATGATGTTGCTGTTAAAATAGGAAATATTCTGATTAGCATGCAGCCTAGAGAGGCACGCCATTATGTAAATTTGGCAACGGCATATTCAGCTGAGGAGCGCTATGATGAAAGTATCCAGATGCTGCAGGGTATTATTCCTGTATTTCCGGAAAACTCTGATCTGTGGAATGTGCTTGCGACCCAAGTAAGAGCTAGAGACGGTGCCGAAGAGAGTGTGGTCTTTTTTAAAGAGGCGATACGTTTAAGCCCGAATGATTTTAAGATTTATAGCAATCTTGCCATGAGTTATACGCAGATGGGCGAGTGGGATTTGGCTGTTGAGGCAGATTTAAAGTCCATTGAATTAAATCCTAAGTCGCCAGAGCCACGCCTGGGGCTCAGTGTGCTATACTTTTTCCTAGGTAAATTAGAAGAGGCTTGGGAGCACTATGAGTATCGTATGGATACTTCACGGCACCATAATCAATCTCAGATATATACACATAAACTACCGATCTGGGATGGCCAGCCTCTAAAAGGTAAAAAAGTACTTCTCTTAGCCGAGCAGGGAATTGGCGATGAAGTCATGTGGGGTAACTTCTTCCGTTCACTGGAAAAAGAAGCTGGACAGTTAGTTATTGGCTGTGAGCCTCGTTTAACCAGTATTTACGAACGATCATATCCTGAGGCGATTGTTAGCCCTCTGTCGGATGTCATTCGCCAAGGATATAGATACCGTAGTTTCCCGAAGGCGCAACAAATGATCAAAGATGGAGAGTTGGATGTAGACTACGCAATCCCACTCGCCAGCGCTCCCAAGTTTTTCTGGAAAAAACCTGAAGACGTTAAGTTTTCTGGTGAAGATAACTTGATTGTGTGTCCTGAATTAAAGAAAAAATTTAAAGAAAAACTTGATGAAATAAGTGATAAGCCAAAAATTGGTTTCGCTTGGCGTAGTGGTAACAAGAGTCTTACACGAAGCTATATCTACAGCTCCGTTAAACATTTTAGACCATTCGAAGCGTTTAAAGATCAAGTGGATTTCGTCAATCTTCAATATGATGAGTGTTCTGACGAATTACAGGAATTTGAGGACCGTTTTGGTATCAAGGTACATAACCTTGAAGGTGTTGATCTGAAAAAGGATATAGAAGCGAACTTAGGTATTATGGCGAATTGTGATCTCGTGTTGTCATGTGTATCTGCACCCGCGATGTTTGCAATGGCCCTAGGAACTGAAACCTTGATTATGTCAACTTCTGAACCATGGTGGTTATTTGGTAATGAAGGTGGGAAAGTACCGTTTGTTCGGGCAGGGCATACTGTTGTCGCTGAGAAAGGCGAAGATTGGTACAAGATTGTGGAAAAGACATCTGGCGTTATTCAGCATAAGTTAGGGCTTAAGTAATGTCTGCACTGCCATTGTTTATTTCTGAAGTATCCAGTAATCACGCTAAATCAATAGATAGAGCACGCAAGTTCATCCAAGCTTCTGCTGAAATGGGCTGCCAGGCGGTTAAATTTCAATTGTTTAAGATTGATCAACTTTTTGCCTCCGAAATTTTGGAACGAAGTGAGGAGCACCGAAAGCGTGTTGAGTGGGAGTTACCCGAAGAATTCTTGCCTGAATTGAAGAGTGTTAGCACGCAATGCGGCATCCAGTTTTCCTGCACGCCTTTTTTTCTGGATGCCGTGGGCATTCTGGAGCCATATGTCGATTTCTACAAAATAGCCTCATACGAATTGTTGTGGGATGATTTGATTTCAGAGTGTGCGAGAACTGGCAAGCCGCTTATTTTATCAACAGGGATGGCAGACTTAAGCGAGATCTCACATGCCGTTGAAGTTTTTCAAAAGGCCGGGGGAACACATTTAACATTATTGCACTGTGTTTCTGGGTATCCGGCCCCAGCGGATAGCTGTAATCTTGCAGCGATTGAAACTATTCGCGAGGCAACAGGGCTTCCTGTGGGGTGGTCCGATCATAGCCGCGATAGTGCGATTGTTAATCGTGCTATAGATAGATATGAAGCCACAGCTATTGAATTTCATCTAGATTTGGATGAACAAGGAGCAGAGTATAAAGCCGGACATTGCTGGTTGCCTCACGAGATGAAAGCCGTAATCGATGGGCGCAAACGTCTACAGGCTGCAGATGGAGACGGCCAAAAGAAGCCAACCGCCGCTGAGATAGGTGACCGGCCCTGGCGGGCTGATCCCAGTGATGGGCTACGCCCTTTAATAGAGGTCAGGCAAGAATGGCTGAAAAAATAATCGCAGTTATTGGTGCTCGGTTAAATTCTTCACGATTGCCCCGAAAACACTTGTTGTCATTGGCTGGCGAGCCAATGATCAGCCATATTGTAAAGAGATTGCAACAGGTTGAATTGATTGATGATATCATTATCGCAACAACCGCAGACGATTATAATATCCCTCTAAAAGAATGGGCTTTGTCTAGTGGCGTTGATTGTTATGCGCACACTGGCGATGTGGATGATCTTGTTGGACGTATAGATGCTGTGGTTCAAAAAGCTGACGCTGATGTGTTGCTCTATGTTTGTGGTGATTGTCCGCTGATAGAGCCAGAAACCATTAATAATAAACTGAAAGCCATAAAGAACAAACACTCTGTTGATTTAGTTCAGCTTTCTCCCTTGCCGCCTGAGCAAAAATATATCCATGAGGGGTTTGATGTTTATCGTCGTTCCTTCTGGGATCAAATGGTTGCTTGTGCTGAGTTGCCCTTTGAGCGAGAGCATATTGGTGCTGTGTATCATAGCCTTGGTAAAGTTGCACCCCAGCAGATCGCCTATGTTGATGAGGATGAGATATACAGCAGTATTCAGCATAGAATTTCAGTAGATACACCAACTGATTACAGATTCATGCGAGAAGTATACTCTAGATGGAGTTCTCTTGATCGTGGGCAGGATATTGTTGACCTGAAATGGGTGATTGAACAGTTATCCAAGGATGGCGATCTACGAGCTATGAACGGTTTTGTTCGACAAAAAGGTGTAGAAGATAAATCTCCGTCCATTAGTATTTATGCGGAAGCTGGGAAAGATGCCGGATTAGGGCATCTGTCGCGTATGATGGCTGCGGCTACCATTTTACAGGATCGATTAAGTGCGAAAGTGCGATTGATTATTCAGGGAGACCCAGTTGAATTTGATGATTTGGATTTGATTGATCATCTTTGGGTTCAACGGTTATCTAGCTCAGTAGTTTTGAATACATCGGAAGCAGCTGATCTTTGTATCTTTGATCTTAAAAGTTTAAGTGATGATCTAGCTGAGTTGTTAAAAGCTAAAAGCCTATTGAAACCTTTGGTAGGTGTTGATTTTGGCAAGAACTATGAAGATATGTTTGATCATAACTGGGTTCCTTCTTTTTACCTGCCTAAAGACCGCCAGAAAAATAATGCAGATGCCATTTCATATGGTTGGGATACATATTTACTACGCACCTTCCCGAAGATGAAACGTGAAGGTGGCGTTAAGAAACTCTTAGTTCTTACAGGAGGAAGTGATCCTGCGAAGCTGAGTGCATGGCTTCCTGAATTGCTTGTTGGAAAGATTGGTGACACATTTGAAATTCAGTGGGTGCAAGGAAGTTATGCTCAACCACCATCTGTGCCTGCAGTAGACAACTCAGTTTTTAAGATATTGAAAGCCCCGGTGAATATCCCTCAATTGATATCAGCAAGTGATATGGTTCTTTGCCAATATGGAGTGAGCTTCTTTGAAGCGATTAAAGCTGGTGTAAATACAGTAGGTTTCGATGTTATCGGTGCGGCGACTAATGAAGAGCAAACCTATCTCAAAACACATATGCCTGAAACATTCTATCCTTCAGTTGAGGAGGCCGTGAATGCTGTTTCTTTCATGTCGGCTAACACTGAAATGAGTGAGTGTTTTATCAACTATTCAACCAAAATGAGCAAAGCTCCAGAGAGATTTGCTCATCAAATTAGTATGCTTTTGAAGGCGAGCTCTTAATTATATAAGAGAATGATTTTGTCTTCTGAAATTCCCATCTCTTTTAAGCCTGCCGCAATCTCCAGCTCAAAATGATGAGAGGAGATGATGACATATTCGCCGTTATAGTTGCTTGCGAATTGATCTTTACTTAAAATTTCATAAGGACCTTGTTTGTGGCCAACTTTCAAAGGGCTGCTATCTATAACATTTTTGATGGTTATCTTTTCCAGAATGTTTGTTTCGGAGAAAAGCTGTGCTGTGTGAACACCTGCGGCCCAAATATAGGCTTCGTCAATATGTTGGAAACGACTTTCAACAGCTGACCAGTGTTGTTGATCAATGCTCAGGTGATCTTCAATCATCTGTTTATTCATCGAGTACATATTGTGATGCTTCGGCTGTGGACCAGAATAAAGGTCTGCCTTTCTGCAGGCAGCCGATATGCTTGGGTAAGCGGAAAGCGTATCATCAAGAATAACTTCCTGAGCCTGGAAACCATTTTCCTCTAGTACTCGTGTCAATATCTCTGTTGAGAAATACGAAAGATGTTCAAGGGCCAACCAGCCGGGGCAGAAGAGATGGGGTTGTCTGGCGCATGGTACCTGGCAAATAAACAACCCATCATCTTTCAAGTGGTCGTAGGCAATTTTTATTAAATCGTGAGGTGCAGGAACATGTTCCAGTACTCCGCTCAATAAAATTACATCATATTTTTCCTGCCCAGTTAAGCATTCGTGTGCGAAACCTAATGAAATACAATCACCTAAAAGCTTTTGCGCTTGCGCCCCAGTATCTCTAGATGGCTCACAACCTGCAACGTCCCAGCCGTCTTGTTTGAAATAGTGCAGGTGAATACCGGAACCGCAGCCAATTTCGTACAGCTTGCCTTTATTCGGCATTAGTCGATTTGCGGAAGAAAGCATATGCTTAGTAGTAAATAGTTGTGCTTTGGGTGGGGGAGTATAGTTTTCATCAAGTACAAAATAGTTGGAATATTCAAGATAGAAAGCTTCAATAGTTTCCATAGATGGCAGCGGATTTTGCTGGATATGGCCACAATCTTTACAAACGCCAAAATGAACGTCCTGTGGGCCTAAGCCAGTGATGATCCATTTTACACTTTTCATAGTATCAAAGTTGGTGGATTTACAAACCATGCACGGATCGACTGCGTTTTCTGTCATCTTAAATCCTTGAATATTTTAGCTCATGAGAGCGTAGATTAAATTTACATTCTAATAATCAATATCCATGCCAAGATGTTAAAAAACTGTTGTGGTTTCAAGAAGTATCGTCTGTATCACTATGAATTGGGGCTAACTGTAGTGCTGGGAATTCTATAGTAATTCAATTGCATTAATATCGCATCATGTATACCGTTGCTCTCAATCTCTCACTAAACGATGAATGAAATATTCTGAAAATGGCTGATTTTTCCCTGAAAACTCCCGTTGTATTTGGCAGCGAGGACATTGTTCTTTCAATGAAGAACGTTAACATACGCTCTGTTGTGATAGTTTCTGGTGGGCATTCACAAAAGGAAGGCGGTATTGTTCACCAAATTAAGGCTGATCTAGAGGCAAAAGATATATCCGTTCAAATTGCTCCGCCTGTACTTGCTGAACCTTCAAGTGGCCATGTGGATGATTTAGCAGATACATATGTAAGGCATTCTAATGTGGATACCGTTATTGCCATAGGCGGTGGAAGTGTGATGGATACAGCTAAAGCGATTGCGTTGCTTGCTGATTACTCAGGAAAGATAATCGATTTTGAATTCAATCCTGAGCTTATCCCGAATAGAGCATTAAATATTATTGCAATTCCGACAACTTCGGGAAGTGGAAGTGAAGTAACACCATATACGGTTATTACCAATGATGAAACTAAGCGTAAATTTACGTTGGCACACGATAATATCAGCCCGGCGCTTGCTATCGTTCAGCCTAGTTTGACTGTATCTTTGCCAAATGATCAAACATTAGCAACGGCTCTCGATGCTTGGGTTCATTTGTTTGAAGCGGCGACAGGCACGCACGCTACTGAAATTGCGAGAAACATGGCTAAACAAGGAATGAATTTGATTTATCGTTCTTTGCCAAAAGCTTTAGAAAATAAAGCTAGTCTCAAGGACCGGGAAAATTTAGCCTATGCTTCGCTTCTTGCCGGGCAAGCTATATCAAATTGGCGTACAGGTATGATACATACAGTGTCTGTGGCTGTATCCCAGATATGCGAATTGCCACATGGGTTATTGAATGCAATCATTACACCATATGTTTTGCGCTTTAATGTTGATGCCTATGGTGGCAGCGTTAAAGAATTGGCACATGCCATGAGTGGTAGAGGGTATGAAAGCGATAAAGCAGCTGTTGCCTTCATTGCGGAGTGGCTTGGTGGCTTAAATATTCCTGAAGTAGTAACCGAATATAGTATGGATAAATTCTCGTTTGAGGATTTAGTAGCTAGAGTACAACAGGATAAAGGCTTGCCTAATGTGAACCCAAAGCCTTTTTTGGCATCTGATTTGAATAGGATAATCCATTCAGTTCTAGGGACAGATTTTAACGGTTAAAATGATGAATACAGATGAATTGGTTATTCATGAAAATGGGCGGCACTACTTTCCAGAAATAGCCCCTGTTGGTGATTTAGTTGACAGGATGAATACGCTTTTTGATTGGTATTCCGGTGTGCCGGATAGTGTTTTTAAGCCTCTATACAAACGGCTTGATAACACGGTTTTGGCCATGAGGGAAAACCATGCGCTTGCAATGGGGTTTGGTGCTAGGTTGGGAGGCGCCCGACCTTGTATTTTTATCCAAAACTCTGGCCTTGGGTTCCTTGTGGACGGGCTTTTTGGCCTTCAGTATCTCTATAACAATGGGCTTGTTCTTTTGATTTCTAATCGAGGTGAACTTGATTGGGAAGAAATTCAACATCAGCATTGGGGTGACAAAACCTCTGAATTTCTTAAAGCGATTGACATGCCAGCATTTGATTACGGGAAACAAGGGCTTGGCGCTTTAGACGCGGCTGCCGATTTAGCTTTCGAACAAAATAAGACGTGCGCAGTTTTGTTCCATCGGGGGAATATTGATGAAACGGGCTGATGCGATTACTAATCTGGTTAAAAAACACCCTGAAGCTGCTTTTGTTTTTTCAAATGGATTAACCGCCAGAGAAGCTGCTCATGTCGCCGATCAGGAAAATAATTTTTATATGCTTCATGCCATGGGAGAAGCGCTGAGTGTTGGTATTGGCCTCGCGATGTCTCGGCCAGATTTGCATATAGTTGTTGTTGATGGAGACGGTAACGCTCTGATGGGGCTCGCGGCAACGGCAATGATGCCTATCGAGAATTTAACATGGTATGTTCTGGATAACCGCTGTTTTGAAACCACAGGTGAGCAACAGACACCGGAAATACCAGTGAAAGCACCATGGTTGAATATTATACCAATTGATAATGGAACTATAGGCGCACCAAACCCTCCAGGTCCGGAATTTATTATGGACCGTTTCAGCAAATGGTTAGAAAAAAAGCGGACAGAATAATGAAAAATATGAAACGTATTACGATTAACAATACGGAAATTGGTGATGGCCTTCCTGCACAGATGATTGCAGAAATTGGGCTTAACCATAATGGTAGTGTTGAGCTTGGCCATCGCATGATAGATGCCGCTGCTGAGAGCGGGGCCACTATGGTTAAATTCCAAAAACGTACACCAGATGCCCTTGCAGTGGCAGATTTTCTAGATGCTCCGTTTGAAAAATGCCCAACTCTTGGACGTACGCAACGACATGTACGAGAGAAGCTTGAGCTAACACTCGACGAACATAAGGCCCTAAGGGATCATGCGAATGATTTAGGAATGATCTGGTTCGCTTCTATCTTTGATATTCCAGGATTACAACTTGCTGAAGCGCTTGATATGCCTGTCATTAAAATTGCTTCTCACAGCCTTACAAATGGGCCGCTCCTCGAAGCCGTTGCTGCGACAGGCCGTCCAGTTATGCTGAGTGTTGGGGGAACCTCATGGGAGGAGAGAGATCAGGCTGTTCGTATCCTCGATAAAAATCCGTTATTGTTGTTCCACTGTGTAAGTTCATACCCAACACCTGATAATCAAGTGAAGCTTGATACTATTGATGTGCTTAAGCAGCGCTATAATCTTCCTGTTGGTTTCTCTGGTCATGAAGTGGGTACTATTGTTTCAATGGCTGCAATTGCAAAAGGGGCATGCGTAGTGGAACGTCATTTTACACTGAATCGCTCTATGCCAGGGCTTGATCACGGTATTTCACTTGAGCCACATGAGTTTGCTGAACTTTCAATGGCCGCAAAACGCATCGCAGCAGCTTCCGGTGTTTCTGGCGATGTACTTGAAGCTGAAATGGCTGCACGAACAAACTACCATGTAGCCGTTAGAGCGGCAGTTGCTCTGGAAAAAGGGCATGTGATATCAGCAGAAGATTTGGTGTGTAAGCAGCCTCTTAAAGACTCAGGGGAGTTCTTTACCGGGCTTGAGTATCGAAACCTCGTTGGGAAGACGCTTAATCGCGCTCTTGCTGTTGAAGAAGCCATTGCCCGCGTTGATTTAGATTAGAATTCGGTTGCGAAGAATTAGATCTATGTCAGGAGATCAAAGATTATTGGTTTTAGGCGGTAGTCGACAAGCAGCAGAAGGTTTGAAAGCCTTGAGGCAAAAGGGCTTTCATCTTGTTGTTTGTGATATGGATGAAAATGCTCCCGGCTTTAAATATGCGGAAGATCGTATCCTTGCGAGCGTCTATCATATTGAGAAATGTTTGCCTGCTATAGTGGCTTATCATGCTAAAAAACCAATTAGCGGAGTAATGTGTTTAGCTTGTGATGTTCCACATATTGTTTCTGTTATTGCAGATAAACTGAATTTACCAGGAAATTCTCTTGAGACTGCAAGGCGTGCTGTTGATAAGCTTGCGATGAAGGATAAGTTTGTTGCAGATGGTGTTTCTGTACCTGATTATCAGTTGATTGCTAATGATGAGGCTCTTTCTTCTTTGAGAAATGAGTGGGGTAAACTGGTTGTCAAACCAGTTGATAGCAGGGGCTCTAAAGGAGTTTCTGTTCTTGATGCTAATGGCAGTACTCAGTGGGCATATGAAAACGCTAGAGACAACTCGCCGTCGGGCAGGGTTATGGCGGAGAGGTACATAGAAGGGCCTCAGGTTAGTACTGAATCTATCGTTATTAAAGGTCAGGCTATTACTCCTGCGTTATCTGACAGAAGCTATGAGTTTCTTGAAAAATACCATCCATTTATCGTGGAAAATGGTGGTACTATGCCTTCTTCGCTACCTGAGGAAGTAACTGTAAAAATAGAGGCGTTGGTTTCTCAAGCAGCTGCGAGTTTAGGAGTGGAAAATGGTATTGTGAAAGGCGATATCGTTGTTCATGATGGGGAGCCTTATATTATTGAATTAGCGGCAAGGTTATCGGGCGGCTATTTTTGTACTCATCAAATTCCGTTTTCAACTGGAGTGTATTTAGTTGAAGCTGCGGCCAGAACAGCTTTGGGTGAAGAATTGAACCCGGCAGATTGGTGCGCGATCTCTAATCAACCCGTCAGTACGCGCTGGTGTTTAGTAGATGAAGGAGTTCTGGAGAGTTTCGTTGATCCTGCTAAAATTAGAGCCCTTGAAAATGTATTGGCTTTCGAAACATGGGCGAAACCCGGAGATTATATTAGCAGGCCACAAAACGCAGCGGCTTCTATTGCTATGGTACAAGCAACCGGTGCTTCATATTCTGAAGCTGTTAAAAATGCGGAAAACGCGTTATTAGAGTTTAATCCGATTATTCAGAAACAATAACGGCTTATCCAGCTATATGAGCAGCCCATATTTTTATACAGCATTTCATCTGAACTTGGCTTTCTCGTCTATTGAGGAAAAAGATCACTATACGGTTATTCAGAAATGCTATTGGCCTTTACTCAAGCTCGCTGAAAATGGAATACCAATTGGTATTGAGGCAACAAGTTATACACTACAAGCTATTTTGAGTGTCGACCCGACGTGGATTGCCACCTTTAAGCAATTGCTGAACGAAGGTAAGGCGGAACTCATTGGTAGTGGTTTCACCCAAATGATTGCTCCCCTTGTGCCTGCGGAAGTAACAAGGTGGAACCTGAAACTGGGCCTTGAAGATTATCAAGAAATATTAGGTGTTACGCCTGAAATAGCCTTGGTGAATGAACAGGCATATTCATCTGGAATATTACCTCTTTATAAAGAAGCTGGCTTTAAGGCAGTTATGATGGATTGGGCAGAACCCGCAAGCCATCACCCGGAATGGCCAGCCTCTATTATGCACCGTCCGGCCATGCTTGAAGGTCAGGATAATGTTCTGCTGCCTGTTTTATGGTCTGATGCTATTTCTTTTCAGAAGTTTCAACGCTATGCGCATGGTGAGATAGAAGCTGATGAATATCTGGAATTTATCAATCTTCAGCTGGCAAAAGGTGTGCAGGCATTTCCCCTGTATACCAGTGATGGTGAAGTGTTTGATTATCGGCCAGGTAGGTTTGAAGCTGAAAGTAAGCTTTCGGGTGCAGTTGAGCATGCTCGTATAGAAATGCTTTTCAAAACCTTGGAGGCGCAAAATGAAATGGAAATTGTTTTACCTTCGAAAGCTCTCTCTTTGCTGGATAACGCTGAAACCAGTATCAGGCTTGAAACACCAGCAGTTCCAGTTCCCGTAAAGAAACAACGTAAATATAATATCACCCGTTGGGGAGTGACCGGGCGCGCAGATTTGCAATTGAACACCCATTGTTGGCGGCAGTTTGAAAAGCTTAAAAACAATGAAGAAGGTACAGCCAGAGATTGGCGTGAATTATGCGGTATTTGGGCCAGTGATTTTCGTACCCATATCACTGAAGAACGTTGGGATAACCTTCTTAAAAAACTACCAGAAATCAAAGCGAATAGGGCTGTTTTAAAACAGGGGCATATTCAGGATATCTATAGAGTTTCTCGTGATCGCAGGTTTCTAACGGTAGAATGCGGAGACCTGCATCTGGTTCTGAATCTATATCGTGGTATGGCAATTCAGGCATTTGGATTTGGTGATTATGCAGGTTCTGAAGGCGGGGCACCTGCCGCAAACTCGCTTATCGGGACTTTAGCGCATGGTTATTACGATGATATCTCTTTTGGAGCCGATTTTTATAGCGGCCATATGGTGTGTGAACCCGGAAATAGTCATAAGGTCACCGATCTAAGCAATCTTGAGCCAGAAATATATGGTTCGGACGGTTTGTTGGTGATCGAAGGTACGGTACAAACACGGTGGGGGCCGTTATTCAAGCGCCTCGTTCTTGATGCAAATAGTTCCAGATTGGAAGTGTTTTATGATGCTGAATGGTTGGATCAAGTAGAAGGAAGTCTCCGTTTGGGGAATATAACACTGGTTCCTGAGGCGTTTGATAGAGAAACGCTATATTACGAAGTTGCAAATGGTGGGGATAAGCGAGAGAAGTTCCCTATAAGTTTCCCTATAGAACAAGGTAAATCAGTATCTCGGTTGGTTTCTTCTTCTTCAGCCCTTGGTATGACTGATGGTGTCATAGAATTAGGGGATGCCACTAAGGCGATGACACTTGAATGCAGGCGGTCAGATATTGCCGCTCTTGGGATGGTACATGCGCAAGAGGTAGCGAGTAATTATTTTGTAAGAGTTATGTTGAGTGCTCATGAAAGTGATGAAACATCTACCAGAGGTGCAGGAGATATTACCTCGTATGTTTCGCCTCTAAATTACACCTATTCTATTTCACTCAAAAAACACAGTAAGCCTCTATAAAAAGAAGGCTTTTAAGCTTCCCTTACAAGTGCTAGGCTGATGGCATGAAAAGTGATTTTGGGGAGAAGCGACTGTGGCGCTGACCGATTTTGATTGCTCCGGGCTGGATCTGAACAATAAATCTATTCTTATTACAGGTGGGACAGGGTCATTTGGTACCATGCTGCTCAACCGGTTACTTACAGATTATACCCCTCGGAGGGTAATAATTTTTGCTCGTGGCGAATATAATCATTTTGTAACTCAAAACAGCCTACCAGAAGAACATAGAAAGCGTGTTCGTTTCTTTATCGGAGATGTTAGAGATAGAGACCGCTTGAAGATGGCTTTGCGTGGAGTGGATTTGGTTATTCACGCTGCTGCTCAAAAACAAGTTCCTTTGGCAGAGTATAATCCATTCGAATGCATTAGAACCAATGTCATCGGTGCAGAAAACATTGTACAGGCATCGATTGAAGCTGGTGTGAAAAAAGTGGTGGCTCTTTCTACGGACAAGGCCGTGAACCCAATCAATTTATACGGAGCCAGTAAACTTGCTTCTGATAAAATATTTGTCGCAGCCAATGCTTTGGCTTCAGGAACAGGGACACGGTTTTCGGTGGTCCGGTACGGCAATGTCCTTGGGTCTAGGGGGAGTGTAATCCCATTCTTTAGAGATTTGATTAAGGATGGTGCAACAGAACTTCCGGTTACTGATGAACGCATGACACGTTTTTGGGTAACGTTGGAACAGGCGGTTTCTTTTACCCTGTCATGTGCACACATAATGCGTGGGGGCGAAATATTCGTGCCTAAAATTCCATCGATGCGGTTGCCCGATCTCATTGAGGCGATGGCACCAGGAATACCAATGAAACATGTTGGTATTCGTCCTGGTGAAAAACTCCATGAAATTATGATTACTGAACATAATGCGCCAAATACCGTTGATTATGGTGATCGCTATATTATTGAACCTGAATGGAACTTTTGGGATCGTGATAGTTTTGCTGATGAGGGGCATCCCGCAATGCCTGAAGGGTTTGAATACTCCAGTGATAAAAACGATACGTGGTTAAGTGTTGAAGAATTAAGGAATATCCTTAAAACACTCTCGCCTGATGGGTAAAAAGAATGGCCGCTAATTTCCTTCCTTATGGACGGCATACTATCGAAGAAGATGATATCGAAGCAGTTGTCGATGTTATGAGAAATGGCCTGCTGACTGCAGGTCCAAAAGCTGCTGAATTCGAAAAGGCATTTGCCTCTCATATCGGTGTTAAGGAAGCTGTTGTTGTGTCAAATGGTACAACAGCTTTGCATCTTGCCGTTATCGTTGCTGGAATTGGACCTGGAGATGTTGTTGTTGTGCCTGCAATTACATTTCTGTCTACAGCGAATGTGGTTGAAATGGTTGGCGCCCAAGTAGCTTTTGCCGATGTTAACCCTGAAACAGGACTAATGACGCTTGATAATTTCAAGGATGCTATTGCAGATGCAAATGGTTCCGTGAAGGCTGTAATGCCAGTACATCTCACTGGGCATTCGGAACAAATGGCTGAAATTAACACTTATGCTAAAAAGCTCGGCATAAAAGTTATAACAGACTGCTGTCACGCTTTGGGGGCAGAATATATCGGCGGTGGAAAACCGGGGGATGGGCAGTTTGAAGATTTCGGATGTTATTCGCTGCACCCTGTAAAATCAATTGCAATGGGAGAGGGGGGTGTTGTCACCACCAATGATCCTGAAGCTGCAGAAAAAATGCGGTTGATGCGCAGCCACGATATGCACCGCAATGAAGAGAGTTTTCTTCATGATGAAATGGCTATGGATACATCGGGGCAGGCTAATCCTTGGTATTATGAAATGCATCAGCTCGGTTACAATTACCGCGCAACTGATATGCAGTGTGCTTTGGGGCTTTCACAGTTGAAGAAGTTAGACAGTTTTGTAGGAAAGCGCCGCAAACTAGCATTATGTTATGATGATGCTTTGAAGCCTTTAGGAAACCTGATCAAGTCTAACCGGAAGTCAGGAGATTGCTTGTCGGCTTGGCATCTTTATGCTGTGCAAATTGATTTTGAAGCTGTTGGCGTATCTAGAGCAACTATGATGAAGAAGCTTTCAGGTATGGGGATTGGTACACAAGTACATTATATCCCTGTTTCATCTCAGCCATATTATCGCAAAAAATATGGTGTGCAAAATCTGCCGGGTGGCGAAGAATATTACTCAAAGAGTTTAAGCCTGCCATTGTTCCCCCAAATGGAAGAAGCTGACATCAAGAGAGTTGTGGAAGCTCTGAATGAAGTATTGATGAGCTAATAGCGTTAATTTGCAAAATATTTCTTAAAATATGTTGATAACAAAAACACCTCAGCCAATTTTTGACTGAGGTGCTTAAGGAAAACGTCATGAAGTAGGTGTTTCTTACCCCTGGAATAGGGATAGAATCTGCTGAGGAGACTGGTTGGCGATCGATAGCGCCTGAATACCAAGCTGCTGGCGTACCTGTAGGGCCTGCAAATTAGCACTTTCAGTCGCTAGATCCGCATCAACCAAGTTACCGATACCAACTTCAATTACATCAGAAAGACGTGCATTAAAGTCGCGGCTTTGTTCAAGAGCAGTTGCACCTGAGCCTAGGCGAGTAAGAACAGCGTTTAGGTTATCAATAGCTTGGTTAATATCTGTTACAGCGTCAGCGGCAGTCGTTTGCGTGGAGATGCCTTGTGTTGCTGTGATAACGATATTGGAAGAACCTAGTGTTAGGTTTTCGTGCGCTACTGAAAGAGTTTGAGTAGCATCAGAATTGGTAATAGCGACGATGGCATCTGAGCCACTATCAATAAGGTTTGTACCATTAAATTCAGCGTTAGCTGTAATAGAAGTAATTTGGTCCCTAAGAGCCTGAAAGTCCTCTGCAAGAGCGTTACGGCTTGATGTGTCAAGGCCTTGGTCAGAGGCGGCTACAGCTTTTTCCTTGAGTTCTAGAAGAAGGTCAGAAATCGCTGTGGCTGCAGCTAACGCTACGTCGGTTGCTGAAATACCGCGGTCTAAAGATTGGTCTACAGCACTTAGGCCACGCAGATCGCCTCGCAACTTTTGCGCGATAGAGAAAACCGCTGCATTGTCTCTGGCGGAAGAAACTTCCAGACCAGTGTTAATACGTGTCTGTGTTGTATTCAGCTCATTATTTGTGTCTGAAAGATTACGAAGGGCGCTTAGTGCACCAGCGTTTACATTAATTGAAAAGGCCATTTAACCTCTCCTTATTCATGACGTTTCTACATGCCGTTCTCGGCTTTCGATCATTAATAAGCAAAGGGTGTGCCAACTTTTATTTTACATTAAGTTGTTGATATATATGAAAAAAATATAATCTTTGAAAAATATGCCTATAAAATCAGGAAAAAGATTCATTCTGTTTTAATTTTGTTTTCTGGAAAAAAATGCACTTTGTGCCGAGTGGGTGCTTGTTTGACCTGCAATAATAACCCATTTCACAAGATTATTTTTTACTAGTGAACCCTTGAGGCGCAGAAGAATAAGCGGCAGTCGCTTTTTTGTGTTTGTTTGGTTTACGTGCAGGAGTTGAGCTACCAGAAGTGCCCATAGCAGAACCGTCTCCAGTGAATGGTATGAAGGACTGTGGCCTGCTGGATTGAGAGATGATAAAATTTTGTTGGGCTGTTACAGAGCCACTGCTACCACCACTCATATGACGCATGACTTCTTCACCAAAGGAGCGGGGGGGCTGCGGTTGCTGAGGTAAATTAGGCGCTGGTTTATTGGTGTTATCCAAAAACTGTTGAACAACTTGTTCAACAGTTATGGGGGGGACAACCATTAAATTACCTGGTTAAGCTGCAAGGAGGTGGGCTGCATTTGTGCAGGCGTTTTAAATGCGGCATTTTTGCCGTATCCGACAACAGGTCTGTTTTTCTTAACAACTTCCTCGCCAACACTTTTGATAATGCCTTCAGCAACGGATTTCAGCCTGAGGACAATTCGTGCATGATCTCGAAGAACTTCCCTGAATTTATCAGTGATTTTCCGGATATACTGGCGTGCTGGCGAATTTTTAGGGCCAAGTAATTTTTCATTCACCTGAAGATGATTGAGAGTTTCTCGGTACTCAGCCATTAATCGGTTTTTTTGACCGTGAAGCTTTTGAGCTTCGCGTGCTAGGCGCTGCTTTAGTAGCTCAGTTTCCTGTTTGATTAGGTCAGTTAGTGCAATGGTGATTTTTACTAGTTTGGCCCCATGCCCTGTGAGCATAGGAGTGCCGGCTTCGGCTTTTGGTTCCATTGGCATAGTATCAAGAGGCATACTTACACCTGCTGTAGTTTTAATAGTTCTTGATAAACCGATTCAGCAATACCGACACCGCCAGCTTTTGAAATAGATTTACCTACTTCTTCAACCATCATACCGCGGTAAACTTCTTCTGCATGGCCTCCGCTAAAGAAGCCATCTGACTCAATGGTCTCAAACATCGGCTTTAGCATTTGCCCAAGAAAGACAGCTTCAAAATCTTCTGCTGTTTTACGTAGTTGCTTTTCGTTTGCAGGAACGCTGTTCGCCAGCGCATTTAGCTTATCCGTCGCTGCTTTAGATTGAGCGCCAAATATCTGAGCTTGGGTCTGACCAATATCAAAGGCTTGAACTTGCATTACATCACCTCAATATCAGCTTGCATCGCACCGGCGGCTTTAATCGCCTGCAGGATTGAAATCATATCGCGAGGACCAACACCAAGAGCATTCAGGCCATCCACTAATTCTTTAAGAGTTACTGTAGGTGGAAGCAGGGTTAACTTTTCTGTCCCAGATTCAGTTACTTCAATACCAGTACGCGGAACAGTTTCTGTTGTACCGCCTTCTGCAAATGCGCCAGGCTGAGATACCTGAGGTTCTTCAGTGATACTGATAGTCAGGTTACCCTGAGCAATCGCTAATGGATTAATGCGAACCTCAGAACCGATTACAATAATACCAGTACGTTCATCAATAAGAACACGAGCACGTTGTTCAGGCTCAACTGTCAGGTTTTCAATATTTGTAAGAAGATCAACAGTCGTAAGACGGAAGCCGATCGGACGGTCCAAAAGTACAGTTGATGGATCTAATGGGCGGGCAATACCAACCTGAAGGTGGTTGTTGATAGCTGCTGCAATACGGCGTGCGGTTGTAAGATCAGGATTGTGCAGTGAGAGTTTCACTGATTTCAGATCAGACATTTCAAAATCAATTTCGCGCTCAACGATAGCACCGTTAGCGATGCGGCCATTTGTTGGAACACCTTGTACAACAGATGCTGCTTCACCTTGAACGTTAAAACCGGCCACAGCTACTGCGCCTTGTGCCATAGCATAAACATTACCATCAGCAGCGAGTAGGGCGGTTGCGACTAGCGTTCCACCTTTAAGATCAGATGCATCACCTAGTGAACTTACATTCACATCAATGCGTGTACCGTTACGAGCGAAGGCAGGTAATTCTGCGGTAATCATAACTGCGGCAACATTTTCCGCTCGCATGTTTGTGCCTTTAGCGTTAACGCCAAGGCGTTCAAGCATTGCGGTTAAACTCTGTTCGGTAAAAGGTGAGTTACGAAGTGTATCACCTGTGCCGTTAAGGCCTACCACCAAGCCATATCCAACCAATTGGTTTTCCCGGATACCTTCAATGGAAACAATATCCTTGATGCGAGAAGGCGCTGCAGTTGCTGGGATCGCCAGAACTGTGAGAAGAATAGCGCTTGCTGCTGCTTTCAAGAATCGCATTGTCTTTTTCATTGCATTTCATCCGCATTTGGTCGGCATTTTTGCCTGTTTCCATGTTTGCAATGATTAATGCTATATTTGTGCCAGTTTTTATTTGGCTTTAACTGATTGAAAATTATGGGCTTTCATGCGAAACTGAGGAAGAAAGTGGAATTTGTTGCCGAGCCGTTGTAGCAATAGTTGCCTCTATAGCTTCTAGGGATTAAATTTAGAGTATGAAAATTTCAGGTCCAGGACAGATTCAATCCAGCGGCATTAAGAAGACTGCTTCAAAAGGCAGGTCATCTGGCGCTAGCTTTAGTGCGGAAATTTCAGATACTGAAACATCTTCACAAACGGCGTCGGTTAGCGGCTCCGGTCCTATTGCGTCTTTAGATTCCCTCCTGGCATTGCAAGGGGTGCCCGATAGTACGAATGGTCGTTCTAAAGGTTTAGCTCGTGCAGAAGAGATGCTCGATCTTCTGGATGAGGTTAGAAAAGGGATTCTTCTGGGAGCGATTTCTATGCCTAATCTTAGAAGCCTTGCTGACATGGCAAGGAATCACAAAAACAGCACTGACGATAGCCGTCTCAATGAAATTCTTGCTGAGATTGAATTGCGTGCTGAAGTGGAACTTGCTAAATTTGGTGTGTAAATACAACTATTTGCACCTTAAATTTTCTTTAAAAACTTCTCCTTAAAATTGACAATTTTATTACGTCTTGTGCCGAGCCGTTGAAATCATTATATAGACGTCGGAGCCTTTGGGGGAATTAACGGCAAGGGCTTTGTTTGAGTGTTTGTTGGGGAGTGACAATGTCCGAAACAATGACAATGATAGAATTGCCAGAAGATTATATTCCATCTCAGGACGAAGAGTTTATGAATGAGCGCCAGCTCGCTTACTTCCGTCGTAAATTAAATGAGTGGAAGGACGATCTTCTTCGGGATTCTGCAGAAACTTTGCAAAATTTACAGCAAGATAATTTGCGTGAGCCAGATATAGCTGATCGTGCTTCATCTGAAACTGATTGGTCAGTTGAGCTGCGCACAAGAGATCGTCAGCGGAAGCTGGTATCAAAAATTGATTCTGCGCTTCGCCGGATCGAAGAGGGTGAATATGGTTACTGTGAAGTAACTGGTGATCCAATCAGTCTTCGTCGTCTGGATGCCCGTCCGATTGCAACTATGACCCTTGAGGCGCAAGAGGCGCATGAAAGGGCAGAAAAAGTTCATCGCGACGATTAGGCGATTTTTACAGAGTAGAAAAACGGGAGCTTTTGCTCCCTTTTTTTATGCTTGTCATGTAGGAATAGAAAAAAAGCCGATCCAATGGACCGGCTATAAAGTTGGCTTTTATTCGATAAATGTAACTGTTCCTTACGAACCTCCTTGTTTGATTAGAATGGGAAAACTATGTCGTACAGCTGTTGGCCATAGCGCGGTTGCTGTACATCGGTAATTTGGCCTTTACCTCCGTAAGAGATACGGGCTTCAGCAATTTGAGTATGCGAAATCTGGTTGCTGGACGAAATGTCTTCCGGCCGGATGATGCCAGCTAGCAGCATTTCACGTTTCTCAAAGTTTACGCGTACTTCCTGACGTGCCTGAATTACCAAATTACCGTTTGGAAGAACGTCAGTTACGATAGCGGCAAGAGTTAAGTTAATCGCTTCGCTGCGGTTAACAGAGCCAGTGCCGTTATAAGATGTTGATGAATCAGCGTTTATAAGAGTTGCAGGGTTAACAGTTGGTCGGTTATCCGTTCCCGTGGTTGGTGCAGATCCGTGTAGTACATTACGAATTTGTTGTTCAAAACCAAGGAAATTGGTTAGGCCAGCGCCTTCCTCAGTTGTACGGGCACGCGTTGTTGTGTTGCCAATCTGGGCATTGTCCGCAATGGCGATGTTAACTGTTAGAATATCGCCAATATTTGATGCACGTTGGTCTTTAAAGAAGGCTTTGGCGCCAGTCCGCCATAGCGAGTTCGCATTTGGTCGGGTGGTTCTTGTATCAGGCATTGGTAGGCTGATAGAACGCTGTGCTGGAGGGGCCTTTATATCTTTAATTGGCGTTAAATCTGGCGCTTTACCAATATTGGCAATTCGCTCACCTGCGCTACATGCTGCCAGAGAAATAACCGCAATAAGCAACCCGGTTTTCTTTAAGGTATTCTTTAGCATTTTTATTCTCCTAGCGAGATGCAACAAGCTTTGTGCTGTTTGATTGAACTTCTACTAATCCGGCATGGATGATTTTTGCATTCACACTGGTGTGGGATTTTTCATTCATGACGCGGATCACATCCCCTTTGCCGCCTTCTTCCAGTGCACGGCCTTCGGCAGTAAGGAGCATTTTTCCAGCTCTGATCTGCATGGTAACCGTTGAACCTCGTGCCACTGTTACTGGCACTCGAATGTCATTTTTAATCAGGGCTTTGCCGGATTGCTGTGCTCGACGAACAGTATGGCCAATAAGTTCTTTACTGGATTGGATTGTATTTCTGTTAATCCGTTTCACGGGGTAACGAACCCAGCTGATGTGGTCGGCGGTAATGATTTCACCTGGGCCAACGACACTGTTCAACATTGGGATAAGGCGCACTTCTTCAATCGCGCCAGAAATCCTGAGTTCAGAGCGTTCTTTTGTGCCAGTTGGCAAAATCATGTTTGCTGTAAAACGGGTACGTTGATCGTTGATCTCGAACTCTTCGAAATACACATCATCAAATGTGGCATCCGTTGGCAGGTACATACCTCTTACGCGACCATGAATTCTTACATTAAGTTCACTTTCAACCCCTTGGTTTCGAATTTCGTTCATTACCAGTTGTTGTAAGTCTTTACCTTTAAAAGGGATGCCTCCTCGCTCAATGTAGATGCGTTTCAGATAAGCTGGGCGGTTCCAGTCAAGTTCATATTTTTCTGCAAGCTTGGTGAGCTGGTAATTGCTTAGCTGTGTGCGTTTGCCCGGAGCAGGGGCCTCCATAATAATTTCATCACCGTGAATACCTGTATCTGTGAAGATATCAGAAAGGCGAATAACTCCCTCATCTACAACTAATCGCTCTTGAAGGTCAGCTGCCCACGTGGCTGTTGTGGCTGCCGCGATAAGTGCTGAGCTAAGTAGGAAGTTACTTATATTCTTATGGAACCGCATCAGTGCCTCCTATTAACGAAGGTTATTGGCAGCAGAAAGCATCTCATCGGCTGTCTGGATTACCTTGGAATTTAGCTCGTAAGCGCGCTGTGCGGAGATCATTGCTGTAATCTCATTCACTGCATTCACGTTAGCGTTTTCAAGGAAGCCTTGAACAACCGTACCGTATCCGATCTCACCCGGGTTGGAGATGATTGGTGCACCTGACGCCTGAGATTCGAGGAACATGTTGTTACCGATCGCTTCAAGGCCAACCTCGTTCGGGAAGATCGCAAGATCAAGCTGTCCAATCTGTGTAGGGGCTACCTGTCCATCCTGAATGGCAAATACTTCACCTTGTTCGTTTATTGTCACATCAACAGCGCCCTGAGGGATGTTGATGCCTGGCTGAACGGGGTAACCTTGTGGTGTTACCAAACGGCCCTGGTTGTCGATCTGGAATGACCCTGCGCGTGTATAAGATTCAGTGTTGTCAGGAAGCTGGATCTGGAAAAAGCCTTTGCCGTTAATGGCTATATCATAGATGTTGCCAGTATTTTGGAGAGCACCCTGATCTGTAATCCTGTAAACACCTGCCGTGCGAACACCGACACCTACTTGAATACCGCTCGGAACAACTGTGCCTGCGTTTGAAGAGTTGGCACCAACACGTTCAATATTCTGGTAGAGTAGATCCTGAAATTCAGCGCGCTGGCGCTTGAAGCCAGTGGTGTTCAGGTTAGCAATATTGTTTGAAACAACATCAATGTTCAGTTGCTGCGCTAACATGCCTGTTGCTGCTGTACTAAGTGCTTTCATTGGTCTTTCCTTTCCTCAACTATGATTGGCGTTATTGAACGCGTGCCAATCTTCTGAGGGCGTCTTCACGCATCTCTTGATAATCGTTGCTGGTTTTGTCGGCTTTTTGATAAGCGCGAAGGACGTCAATCATCTCAACCATGGATTCAACGGCGTTCACGTTGGAGCTTTCATAGGCTTTGCTTTTGATCATAACATCCGTAACGTTTTCAGGTTCAATCGGTGTTTGATCAGTTTCATAAAGTGATGCGCCGCGACGTTTCATGGCTTGTTCGTTTTGGAATTGAACAATGGTGATTTTACCTTTTTCGCCATTATTTGTGGAAATGGTGCCATCATCGGCAATGGTAATATTCACATCATCTTCATCAAAATCGATCGTTTGGCCATTTTCATCGAGCACTTTTTCTCCAGAAAGAAGTGCTAAGTTGCGGTCAATATCAATCGTCATCCGGCCATTGCGTGTATAGACGGTCTCTCCGTCGCTACCCTGAACGGATAGGTACCCGCGACCATTAATAAATACATCAAGAGGATTATTTGAAGGAATAGGTGTGCCAATATCCAGGTTACGGACAATGCCGTGATCCTGCACATAGGAAATCTTGCCGCCTTTTGTTGCATCTGCACCAGGTGCGTCAATCAACAACTGACGAAATACCACACGCTCCTTGTTAAAGGCGGTGGTAGACATGTTAGCGATGTTGTGTGCAACAACATCCATTCTTCTTTTGAGGGCCTCTCTATGGGCCATGCCTACGAATAAAGCCGTATCCATTTTTCTCTCCTGTAGTCACAGTTTTTACTGTTTGTCACAGAATTTATTGTTTGGCCCATTAACTAGCAGGAAGCATGCCAGTTTACGAAATCATTATAAATCAATTACTTAGTTATGATTTTTGAAAAAGGTTTGAGCGTGAGGAGTAAAAAGTACCCACAAAAATTGCCTGCTAGCGGGCAAAAAATGTGTAAGGAGTTTCACGAATAAGTTTTTTTACCTTCACGGGTTGTTAACTATGTGTAATTCAAGATAAAGTTGGGAGAATACGGTAAAAGTATTTTGCTTTTGTATGAGAGGCTCAAATGGCAGACGACAATCAGGCAGAAGAAACCTTAGGTGAAGCAGAGCTAGTTGAAGGTTTGGAAAAGAAGAAGTTTAGCGGCAAGAAAATCATCATGCTTGGTGGTGGGGCTGTAGTGTTGCTTGCTGTCGGATTTATTGTGATGTCCCTTTTGGGCAGTGATGATGACGTTGCGGATGAGCCAGCTGATGATGCTGAACTGGAACAACTAGCACAAGAAGCTGCAGATAAGCGTGACGCCGAACAGCTTGAGCAAGATAAGCCGCAGGAAGAGCTGGCCCTGTTGTTTTATGAATTACCGCCTCAATTGTATAATTTGAATACAGGCGGAGAGGGCACTAGTTTTCTTAAAACTCAAATTTCTTTGGAAATTGACCGGGAAAGCTACAGAGCTGACCTTGAAGTGAAGCTTCCACGCATTTTAGATGAGTTTAACACTTATATGAGAGAGTTGCGTCCAAGTGACCTTGAAGGGGCTGCTGGCGTGTTCAGGCTCAAAGAAGAATTATTGATGAGAATTAATCAGGCGGTTGCTCCTACGCGTGTTAAAGATGTGCTCTTTCAAGAGTTTCTGATTCAGGGGTAATAAGTTGGCGTGTTGGCGCTGCTTGAGGGTTATGTATGGCTGAAGATGACGAACCAATTGATGATGAAGCGGTAGCAGCCGAGTGGGCAGCTATGGCTGGCGGCGATGATGAAGAAGAAGTCGATCAGGATGAAATGGCCGCCGAATGGGAGGCCATGGCTGGTGGTGACGGCGACGGTGATGCCGAAGACGACGATGGTAGTGGCCCTTCACCTGGCCGGGTACTTGATCAGGATGAAATCGATAGCCTTCTAGGCTTTGACGGTGATGGTGCCGATGGTGAGATGACGGGCATCCACGCACTTATTAACAGTGCGCTGGTTTCCTACGAACGCTTGCCAATGCTTGATATCATCTTTGACCGTATGGTCCGTATGATGTCTACTTCTCTTCGGAACTTCACGTCAGACAATATCGAAGTTTCCCTTGATAATATTACATCGGTTCGTTTTGGTGATTATCTGAACTCTATTCCTTTACCAGCTATGTTAGCGGTATTTCGTGCGGAAGAGTGGGATAACTATGGCCTGATGACCATTGATTCCAGCTTGATCTATTCCATTGTGGACGTGCTTCTTGGTGGCCGTCGTGGTACCGCTGCAATGCGAATTGAAGGACGTCCTTATACAACGATCGAGCAAACCCTCGTTGAGCGGATGATTTCTGTGATCCTTAGGGATATGTGTGGTGCGTTTGAGCCACTTAGCCCAGTTAACTTCACCTTCGATAGGTTGGAGACAAATCCAAGGTTCGCAACAATTGCGCGACCGCCTAACGCAGCGGTTCTGATCAAACTGCGTGTTGATATGGAAGATCGTGGTGGCCGCTGCGAAATTCTATTCCCATACGCTACGCTTGAACCAGTTCGTGAGCTTCTTCTACAGCGCTTTATGGGGGAGAAGTTTGGGCGAGATACCATCTGGGAAACACACTTGGCGACAGAGTTATGGCGCGCAAATGTGGAACTTCGTGCGATTATGGATGAAACCAGCATGTCGCTTCGTGAAGTGATGAATATGGAAGTCGGCCAAACCATCGTATTTAATAAGACACCTAAAGATGATGTTGTGCTAAAATGTGGTGAAGTTGCCATGTTGAGCGGTGCCATTGGCCGTTCAGGGCAGCATGTTGCGGTGCAGGTTCGTCAGCAGGCTGAACGTTTGCAGAATCTGGAAATAGAATAGAGGGCTTTGGTGTGACAGAGATATCAACACTGATTGTTGATGGCATTTTAGCCGTTCTTCTAGTTTCTGTGATCGTTGTATGCACAATTGTTTACCGACGTTTAGGAACTATTAAATCTGGTCAGGCAGAATTACGTGCACTGGTTGATCAGCTGAATACTGCAGTGGTGGATGCTCAGAGGAGTGTAGCTAATTTGAAGACATCTGCTACGGAGATCGAAGGTAGGCTTCAAATCGAGGGTAAAAAAGCCTCTGCTATTGCGGATGAGCTTGGCATGATAACTGAGGCCGGTAACAATTTAGCAGATCGGATTGAGCGCGGTCTTTCTGGCGCTTCTGCCGCAAAAAAACAGCAAGCTCCTGCTGAAACAAGCGCGAGTAAAAAGCAGCAGGAAGAAATTTTAGCGGCGCTTCGTGAGGCGCGCTAAGGGATAGATGAGGATAAGGCAATGAGTGGTGTTTCATTAAGCCGTGTTAGATTATTTCCAATGCTGATCGGTTGTGCAGCTGTGGCGCTAACCATGCGGGCAGTGGATATATACACGGGCGTAGAATTGTTAGGTGCACCAGTTCAGGCCGCTCAGGAAACTGAACAGAACGATAATCAACCTCAGGAAGATCAAAAACCAGCTGCTGAACAGGCCCAGCCTGCGCCACAGATGCCTAAGATTGTTGGGTTAAGGGCTAATGAAGAGGAAAAGCTTCTGACACAGCTTCGGCAACGTCGTCTTGAGCTGGAACAGCGTGAAAAACAACTGGAACTGCAAGAGCAATTGTTGTCTTCCACCGAACAGCGCATTGAAAAGAAAATTACGCAGCTTGAGCTTCTTGAAAAAAGCATCAAAGAACAGCTTCGCATTTACGATGAGCGTGAAAATGAAAAATTGAAAGCCATCGTTGATGTGTATGAAAAAATGAAGCCGAAAGATGCTGCGCCTCGTTTCGAACAGCTTAGCCTCCAAACTCAGGTTGATCTGGTTACGCGAATGAAGGCGCCTAAAGTTGCCGCACTTATGGGGAAAATGACCGCGGCAAAGGCTTCGAGGTTAACGACAGAATTGGCGACACGTGCTGCCCCGCCAGATATCTCTGATTTGCAGCCGCTAAATCAATAACAATAACCTGCACCTAGCAGGCACGGAGTATGAAATGTTAAATCAGGCAAATACGATTAGTTTGGAAGAACGAACGGCGGCACTTAAGCAGGATTTGGGCGATAACGTACCTGTTTCTGATATTGCCAGTGTCGTAGAATCTCTTGTTAAAGGTAGTCACCACGACAACGAACTAGGGCAGGTGGCAGAAGAACTTCGAGAACTGCTCTTTTTTATAGGCGCGGCTAAAGATGAACTCTTCGGTGTTCAAGCAAAGTCTTTATCTAATCGAGATATTCCTGACGCTAACGTTCAGTTGGATGCTGTAGTGACGGCAACAGATGAAGCTGCAAATACTATTATGGATGCGGCTGAACAGTTAGAGAAAATGTCTGAAGATACTGAAGGAGAGCAGTCAGAAAAACTCTCTGAACTGTCTATAAATCTATTCCAGGCTTCTAGTTTCCAAGACATCACTGGACAACGAATTACTAAGGTAAATCGTACGTTGGTTGAGCTTGAAACACGCCTTAACTCACTCGCTGATGCCATCGGCGATGATTATATTGCCGAACCAGAAGATGAGATTGAAACTGACGCTGAAGGGGTGGCAGTGAATGATACAGATCTTCTTCACGGTCCTCAGCTTGAAGGTGAAGGCAATACTCAGGATGAAATTGACGCCCTTCTTGCTAGTTTTGACTAAGGTGCACGGCGCTTCCTAGATGTTTAACGAAGATCAGCATACGAAAAGGCTCTTTGGTACGGATACTACCATGGGGCTTTTTGTTGCCTTGTATATGATTTTGCTGGCTTTTTTCATAATGCTTAATGCTGTTTCTGAGCAGAAAACATCGAAAGCGCAGGAAGTCATGAAAGGTGTGAATGCTGCGTTTTCCAAGGAAAGCGATGATCAAAGCCGCCAGCCTGGTGAACAAACAACACTGCCGAATGATGAGGTAAAGCCTGAAAATGACCCACTTCTGATTGAATTAAGCCGTTCCTTTGGTGGAGAATTTGATGTTAACGGCAAATTCTCTATCAATAAAGGATTAGTGTATGAGGTGGAATTACCAGCTGATAGCTTTTTCGAAAAAGGTTCTTTTAGAATTCGTCCTGATATGGAGCCATTCCTGGACCGAGTAGCAAAGCTTGTTTTGAACCGTGAAAACAATGAAACACGGAATGTCGCTTTTATGTTTGGATCTGGCGAAGGGCTGGTGTCACGAAATTTAACCCGTAGTCAGGAATTCGCGGTCAGAAGAGCTGGTGCTATTGCTCGTTTTATGAAACTTCAGGGCGTACCTGATGGTATGTTTCATACTGGCTTCATACAGATACCTGAAGGTAAGATATTGGCAGCATTCAGGAATGTTCCGCCAGTACGTTTTGAAAATGGGAGTGAAGCTCCATGAAAAAGAACGTACAAGATGAAGTATCAAGCGCTTCTTGGATGGTAACATTTGCCGACCTTCTATCTCTACTCTTAACATTTTTTGTACTTATGTTTTCTGTGAGCAGCGTGCGCCAGGAGACATGGCAAAATGTGATAGATTCCATGGCAAGACAGTTTAATCCTGAGCGCAATGTAAGTCGGGTAACGCCAAATGAAACAGCTAAGGAACTCCAGAGAAATCCAGCCCTGGGTTTGAATTTGACCTATCTAAGGGAATCGATGGAGCAGATGCTTGAGAGATACCCGGGATTCGAAGGGACGAAGGTTATCCGGCGTGGTGAAGAGGTGTTGGTGTCTTTTCCAGCTGAAATGTTCTTCAAGCGCAAAGATGTTGAGCTGGTGCCTGACGCAGAGAGAAGCCTGCGTGCCTTAGCTGGCACCTTGGTGCAAATTCGGAATAGTATTCGTGTTGCAGGGCATACTGATGCTGTACCGGTTAGTTCAGGGAAATTCCGATCAAATTGGGAACTGTCTATGGCTAGAGCTCGGATCGTCGCAGGTGCCTTGACAGAGTATGGGTATCGTAAGCCTATTACTGTACTTGGCTATGCTGATACACGAAAAAACCTGAGTTATCGCAAAGAGTTGGCAAACTCCGAGCGAGTTGATATTGTCATTCGAGCTGAAGAAACGAGTAAGGGACCATATGACCTCTTCTAAGTGGGTGAAAAAGCTGTGTGTAACAACAGCACTCACTACTGCAATTTTTGCAGTACCCGCTTCGTTTGCGCCTGCTGTTACTGCGCAGGTAAGTGGCCCAACAATTACTTTCCAAAGTGGGCAGTTAGCAAATCATGCCCGAATTGCAGTCGATATACCTGGAGATGCAACATATTCAATTGCGGTTAATGACAAGGTTTTAAGAATTACACTCGATAGTGTTTTTACCCCTGATTTTAGTGCTTTTGGTGCGGCAAATCTTAGACAAATTGGCAATCCAAGGGTTAGCTACATTGGGGGCAGAACACTTATTGATTTTGATGTGTTACCCGGTGTGTCACCACGAGATTTTCGGTCTGGGAATTTCTTGATTGTTGATGTTTATGGTGGTGAAGAAACTGCTTCTCTACCGGCTTTTGTTGATTCTGGCGCTTTTACTCCACCTCCTGCTGCAGCAGCTGCAGATGAAAATAGTGAACCTATTGAAGAAGATGTAGAAAACGATGGTGGTGAAGGTGTACCGGCAGACAATGCCGTGCCTGAAGATGACGATCTTGGAAGCACGACCGACATTAGTACGGTTAGTAGGCAGGAACAAAGGGGACCTATCAGACTTTTGGGTTTGCCTGAAGTAACCAATCCTGATCAGGAAGCAGTAGATGTTGGTGTTGCCGAGGTTGAGAATGGTATTTCGCTTTCCTTCAATTGGCCGATAGACGCTGCAGCAGCCGTATTTGAACGCGGTGAGTATCTTTGGATCGTGTTTGATCAAACATATGCTTTTGATCCAAAAGGTATGATTGATGCTGGTACATTGGTTTCTGATCGAATTCATACGGTTGAGCAGCTAGAACATCTTGATGCACTAGTTCTTAGGATGTCTGTTAGAACCAATCAGAATTATGTGGTGGAAAAGGATGCCCGACGGTGGATTATTTACTTGAAAGATACACCGGCAAAGCCCCGTTTTCCAATTACGCCAGAACGCCGTAATGAAGGTGCCAACGGTCAGCAGATTTTTGTTGCTGCATCTGATGTAGGACGCAAAATTGAAGTAGAAGATCCAGACATTGGCGATTATTTTGTGGTGATGCCTTTGGCACGGCAGGGCAGTGGATTAGCGCAGGACTTTAGTTATGCATCAGCTGAGCTCGCTGAAACCGCGCAAGGTATTGTAATCACGCCACTGACAGACTTTGTAAATGTTGAGCGTTTCACTGATGGTGTTGCTATTAGTTCTTCTGGAAATGATTTTCTTTCTTCTTCAAGGCTTTCTCGAGCCACAGGGATCGGTAGTGATTTACAGACGGGCTTCGCGCGATTGATTGATTTCGCCAATTGGCGCATTGGCCCTTCTTGGGAATACCGGAAAAATAAAACTCGTTTATTGTATGAACTTTCGCTGCGTCAGTTAGATGATCGCAACGAAGTTCGCTGGAAGTTAGCTCGTTATTATTTGGCCCATGGCCGGGCCGCTGAGGCACTCGGTATTCTTGAGCGGATGCTAGAAGAAGACCCGTTACTGTCTCAAAATACGGAATTCCTCGCAGTTCGAGGTGTGGCTAATTTCAAGCAAGGTAGATTGGATGCTGCTCTCGCTGATCTTTCCGCAAGAGAATTAGAAGCTGAACAGGATGCTGAGCTTTGGCTGTTACTCGTTGAAGAACAGAAGGGCCATTACGAAAAGGCGTTGGAGCATTACCGTCGCGGTAAAGACGTAATGGGTACATATGATACCGAGGACCGTGCGGAAATATCTCTCGCTGCTGTAAGGGCAGCTGTTGAAACTGGAGACATTGAGCTCGCTCAACAAGAATTAGCGCTTTTGAATGGTGTTGATCTTAACGAAGATCAGTTGCTTGAAACATTGTTCCAAGCGGCCCGTATTTCAGAAATGCAAGGCGATTTCGATACAGCATTTGCCCAGTATGATGAACTAACAGGTGCTTCAAACCGTTGGATTTCAGCTAGGGCTAGGTACGCACGTATTCGGTATGGGCTTCGGAACGGAGACCTTAATTATACAGATGCTATCGATCAACTAGAACGCCTTCGTTATGCTTGGCGCGGAGATAAGTTTGAAATTAAGCTTTTGAATGACCTAGCCGAATATTATTTTGCTACAAAGCAATATACAGCGGGCCTTTCTGCGCTTCGTGCGGGGGTTTCATACTATCCGGAAGAGGCGAGTGAGCTGAAAATGCTGCTCCGTATGGGACAGGTGTTTAAAGATCTATATGTAAATAACGGTGCAGATGAAATGACACCGGTTGCCGCCATTAGTCTGTTTTATCAGTTTCAAGACCTTACACCACTTGGGGCTGAAGGTGACTTCATGGTGCGGCGATTAGCTGCGCGAATGGTTTCTGTTGATCTTTTAGATAATGCCGCAACTCTTCTTGAATATCAGGTGTCTCAGCGTGCGGAAGGTGCCGCACGAGCGCAAATCGCTGCCCAGTTAGCTAAAATCTATATTATGGATTCGAGGCCAGAGCAGGCTATCGAGATTTTGCGGGCAACCCGGGAACCTAGATTACCCAATGATATTGTTGCAAACCGCAGGCATGTTGAAGCACGGGCTCTTGTAGAACAGGGGCGTTATGAAGAAGCAGAAGTGATGCTGGAAGATGATAGTAGTGCTGATGCAGAGGTTCTGCGCACTGATATTTTCTGGGGTAGTAAAGAATGGCCGAAACTGATTAATACGGTACAGCGTATTCTTGGAGACGGCTGGCGCAGGAATCAGGCACTTAACAGTCTTCAACGTCTGAATTTGATCAGACTCACTATTGGTATGACTTTCATGGATGACCGGGCAGGGCTTATTGAGATGCGCCGCCGATATGGCAATCAGATGCGTAGCGGTGATTTTGCCAATGCTTTCGAATTGTTGACAAATGACCAGGAACTTAGTGGTAGAGAGCTTGGTGCTATTGCTAGCCAAATCGCGAGCGTTGAGAAACTTCAGACATTTATGCGTGAATATCGTAGTGATTTTTCCGGTAGATAAAATCTAATATTGCCTACAAGCCCCGGAAATGCTTGCGTTTTCTGTTTTTCTTATGGTTAACATTAGCCTCACTAACTCGTGAAGGTTATATTATTTTTATTTTCGCGAAAAAGAGGCAATATATTGGGCGTAAGCGACGCAGGATATCGCTTAGGTTTACGCAACTTATTGAAGGAAATGAACGATGAAAATCAATCGTATTGCTAAAACGGCTGTTGCTACTACTGGTGTTGTAGCTTTCGCAATGGCGGCTGCTTCTACTTCTGCTGTTGCTGCAGATAAGAAAGCTAAAAAAGAGAAGTGCTACGGCATCGTTGCTAAAGGCATGAACGATTGCGGTACTTCTACACACAGCTGTGCAGGTCAGGCAAAAGTTGATAACCACCCAGAAGAGTGGATCTATGTAACTAAAGGCCTATGTAAGCGTATCGCTGGCAGCACTAAGAAGCCAAAAAAAGCCTAAGCTGAATTAGTTGCTGGGTAGTGGTTATATATTATGGTTAAACAGCCCATTCACTTACTATCCAGCAGCAATTTGCCTGTTGGCGTGAGCTTGAAAAGCCAACATTTTGAGGATGTACTACATTCTCAACCAGATTTGGCTTTCTTTGAAGTGCATGCTGAAAACTATATGTCTGATGGTGGTGCTCACCATCGGTACCTTGAAGCTATCCTGGAGAATTATGCCCTCTCTATTCACGGTGTAGGCATGTCTCTTGGATCAGCACAAGGTTTGGATGCAGATCATTTGAAACGGTTTAGTGCGCTTGTTGAGCGTTATAATCCAGCTTTAGTGTCTGAGCATCTGGCTTGGTCTGTTCATGATGGGTATTATCTTAGCGATCTGTTGCCACTTCCTTTGAATAAAGAAAGTTTGCAGATTGTTATAAAAAATATCGATACTATGCAGCAGGCTTTAGGTCGACAGATTTTGGTAGAAAATCCTTCTGCTTATTTAGCATTTGAACAAAGTGAAATACCTGAGCCTGAATTTTTAGCAACTATTGCTGAAAAAACGGACTGTGGTTTGTTACTTGATGTAAATAATGTTTATGTTTCAGGTACTAACATGCACTGGAATACGGATAGCTATCTAGATGATTTCCCTCTTGATAAAGTAAAGGAAATTCATTTAGCAGGTCATGCAATTCGTGATGTAGAAGGAACACCTCTGCTTATTGATGATCACGGCAGTATTGTGTGTGATGACGTTTGGGATATTTATCGCCGCGTCACTGCAGAAGCGGGCGCTGTGCCGACACTTGTTGAATGGGATAGCAATATCCCTAGCTTTCAGGTGTTGATGACAGAGGCAGAAAAAGCAAAATCTATTTTGGAACGTCAAGCTGGGGAGCAGGAGCTTGCTCGCTATGCTTGAGGAACTGCAGAAAAATTTCAGATTGGCTATTCAGCAGGGTGATGCCTCAACCGGCATTCTTCCTGCGATTGTTAATGACGGGGCAATTGCTCCAGAGCAACGTTTGCAAGTTTATCAGAATAACTTTCTGCTAACGCTTGCTGATAACCTTCAGGCTGTTTTCCCTCTAGCAGAAAATTTTGTGGGGGAGGCTTTCCTGAGGGAAGCGATTAAACAGTTTATTCGTGCACATCCGCCCAGAGAAGCTGCTTTGGACGAGTATGGCTCTGAATTTGCTGATTTTTTTGAAAACTATGAGCATGCGGAAGATGTTGTCTATATAGCAGATATCATCCGTATCGAATGGGCTATACATCGCTTACAGTATGTAAGCCCTGTTTCTGCTGTTGCAGATAAATTAACGCTTAACCCTCATGTCAGGATTATTGAAAGTGATTATCCGCTTTTAAACCTGTGGATGGTTGGGCAGGGGCAGTTAATGCCGGAGGCTGTTCATTTAGAACAAGGTGGACAGACTGTATGTGTTGTTCTTGATGGTGGTGAAATAAAGCTATATCCGCTGACTACGGAAGAGAGGGCTTTACTTCAAAATCTTAAGAATGATCTCGAAGATGTGACTGTTAATGCTTCTATGGTAGGGTTAGATGCTTTGACACTTAAAGGAGTTGTGCTCGCTAGCGAGCCATGAAAGGTCAAAGAAAGTGGAACAAATTAGATCTTTGTTTGCCAAGTTAACAGAATTTGGCAATCGTTTTTCTACACAAGATTATTTCCTGTTGTTTTTACGTGCATGGGCTGCAAAGATTTTTTATCAGTCTGGCCGTACAAAAGCAGCTGCAATTGATACCGATCCAGAGCTTGAGGTTGATCAGGTAATCGAGGCGCTAAAAGGTGCTTCACTGGATGACAGTGTTGTAGCGGCTATTCAGGAAAACTTGGACGAAGAAGAAACATACTATGTTTCAGATATTGTAGATACCGCTTCTGAACTATTTCCTGACGCTGGTGTTGCTGAAAAATTCCAGCAGCAGTTTGAACCAACTTTTGGTGATCATGTAAGCGCGTTTTTCTCTATCAATGACAGTACTACATCATTGTTTGAAGATGAGTATGGTATTGATTATATTGACCCAGAATTTATGGGACAGCTTGCACTTTATGCAGAGACATTTTTGCCGTTAATGATTTTGTTTGGTATTGGTGCTCGTCTAGGTGCATTTGGTCTTTTAGGAATGACGCTCTTTATCCAAATACTTGTATATCCAGGTATGTTTGCGGATCACGCAACATGGTTTGCAGCTCTTCTTCCAATTGCATTACTTGGTGCAGGTAAACTATCTTTCGATAACCTTTTGATCAAAGGCGAAAAATAGCTTAAATGAAGTTCCTTCATGGCTTCTTGCGAAGCTGTGAAGGATTATTATATTAAAAACAGCTATCTGTTTCCAGTACCGGCTGACAAGCCGAAGTTGAGGTGTTTTATGGATGAAATTGATCGCAAGATACTAAATTTGTTGCAAAAAGATGCAACTATGAGCACAGCAGAGATTGCTGAAGCTGTAGGTCTTTCTACAACACCTTGTTGGCGTCGTATCCAGATTTTAGAGCAGGAAGGTTATATCACACGCCGCGTTGCTCTGGTTGACCGTAACAAAGTTAATGTTCCTCTTGATGTTTTTGTAGCTATTCGCACAAATGAGCATAATTTTGAATGGCTAGACGAATTTGCGGAGATGGTTTGTGACTTCCCTGAGGTTGTTGAACTATACCGCATGAGCGGTGAAATCGATTATTTGATGCGTGTAGTTGTGCCAGATATGGCAGCCTATGACGTATTTTATAAAAGTCTGATCAAGAAAGTTCAACTTACTGACGTGAGTTCTTCCTTCGCGATGGAACGTATTAAATATACAACAGCGCTTCCTTTGGACTATGCTGTTGAAAATACGAAAAATCGCCGCAAGAGAGGGTAACTTGGACGCAAGCTTGGTATCACCTGCTTCAAAAAAAGAGATTTTTTTGAAGGATTATTCTGCACCAACTTTTTCAATTGAAAAAATTTCGCTGTTATTTGAGCTGTTTGAGGATAGCGCAATAGTGACAGCGAAATCGGTGTTTCGAAAAACAATACCAAGCGAAACTACGCTAACACTTGATGGCGGCCAATATATGGAGCTCCTAACAATAGAGCTTGATGGGCGCCAGCTTTCTCCAAATGAATATACCCTTACAGATACTTCTCTCGTTATTCATGGTTTACCTGAAGTATTCGAACTCACCGTAAAAACAAAACTAAAGCCAAAAGAAAATACACGCCTTGACGGCCTTTATTATTCCGGGGGTAACTTCTGTACTCAGTGTGAGGCTGAAGGCTTTAGACATATTACTTATTTTCTCGACAGGCCAGATGTGCTCGCGAGCTACGATGTGCGAATAGAAGCAGATAAAGCCCGGTATCCAGTTCTACTAGCGAACGGTAATAGAAGTGAAAACGGTGATCTTGAGAATGGGCGCCATTTTGCTGAATGGCATGATCCTCATCCAAAACCGAGTTATCTATTTGCGTTAGTCGCTGGCGATTTGGCAGAACGGAAGAGCTCTTTTGTTACAAAGAGCGGTAACGAAATTGAACTGAACATTTACGTACGCCCGGAGGATATGGAACGTAGCGAATATGCTATGGGGGCACTTCAACGCTCTATGAAGTGGGATGAAGACGTATACGGCCTTGAGTATGACCTCAATATCTACAACATCGTTGCGGTGTCTGATTTTAATATGGGGGCGATGGAAAATAAGGGACTAAACATCTTCAATACAAAATATGTGCTTGCTGATCAGTATACAGCTACAGACGCTGATTTTGGGCATGTTGAAGGTGTTATCGGGCACGAGTATTTTCATAATTGGACTGGGAACAGGGTTACGTGCCGGGATTGGTTCCAGTTAAGCCTTAAGGAAGGGCTGACAGTATTTCGGGATCAGGAGTTTTCTGCTGACTTAGGGTCTCGCTCTTTAAAACGGATCGAAGATGTTAAGGCTCTCAGGTTTTCTCAATTTCCAGAAGACGGAAGCCCACTAGCGCATCCAGTACGCCCTGAGAAATATGTAGAGATCAATAACTTTTATACGGCAACCGTTTATAATAAGGGAGCTGAAGTTATTCGCATGATGCATACCCTTATCGGTGCATCAGCTTTCCGTGATGGTATGGATCTTTATTTTGAACGTCATGATGGACAAGCAGTTACATGTGAGGATTTTGTCAAAGCTATGGAAAGTGCTAGCGGGATGGATCTCAGACAATTCCGTCTTTGGTACTCTCAAGCAGGCACTCCAACAGTTTCATTTGAGCGCCGTAGAAAAGGTAATGATGTTTCTCTCAGACTAGAGCAAGCCTGCCCAGCAACACCTGGCCAAGCCACTAAAAAAGCTAATCATATGCCAATTGTTATTGGATGGTTGGATGCCAGTGGTAAAGAAATTACCCCTGCTATTGAAGGCTCTGGGAACTGGAACGGTACCAGCTGTTTGTTGCAGCTAACGGAAACCATGCAAGAATTTGTATTTAGAGATGTGCCAGAGGGTGCTGTTCTAAGTTTTCTTCGAGGCTTTTCAGCCCCAGTGTTAGTGAAATCAGATTATAGTGAAAGCGAATTGGCGCATTTGATTAAATGCGACACTGATGCTTTTGCGCGCTACGAAGCAGCGCAGACTTTAGCAACTGATGTTCTAATTGCAGCATATGAGGGTGTGGATAGTACAAGTAGAGCGGTATACTTGGAAGCTATTTCAGGCTGTTTGTCTGCGGATCAACAAGATGATGCATTACTCGCCGAATTAGTTTCTATTCCAAGTGAATTGGAAGTAGGCCAGAAAATTTCTGAACTCGATGTTGAGCGTTTGCATATTGTGCGAGAAGCTTTGCTTAGAGAAGTTGCTGAACAGAATATGAAACAACTTTTGGGTATTTATCAGAGTCTGAAGCAATCAGATTACGAATTATCTGAACAAGCCAAAGGTAAACGCAGATTAAGAAATCGAATGCTTTCCTACTTGTCATTGCTTGATGGAGGGGATCAGATTGTAAAAACGCATTATCATGATGCTAATAACATGACTGATCAAATAGCGGCGCTGATTGAGGTATCGCACGGTGACTTTGATTATCGTCAGGAAATATTTGATGATTTCTATAAGCAGTGGCACGAAAACGAGTTGGTTATAGATAAATGGTTTGCTGTTCAGGCACAAAGTAAAAGGTCAGATACCTTGTCCTTGGTAGAAGAGTTGTCGAATCATGATGATTTTTCTTATACGAACCCTAATCGACTACGTTCACTTGTTATGAGTTTCTCTCTCTTGAACCAGAGAGGCTTTCATGCGGCAGATGGATCCGGATACAAGTTTTTGGCTAATGTTATTGCTGAGGTCGACAAGAAAAATCCGCAAACCGCGGCAAAATTAGTTGCTCCTCTTGGAAGGTGGCAAAAACAGCCTCAAAATAATGCGGCCTTAATGAAAAAATACCTGAATACTCTGTTGGAAACATCGACGTTAAGTGATGATGTTAGAGAACTTTGTGAAAAATCAGTAGCTTAAAGGCTAAAGTATTGGCAATAACAGAATAGTTATTGCTTAGATGAAAGGAGTAATAGAAAATATTGCTTCTTATTACAAAAAGATGTAATTTGCGCCTCGGCGTGGGGGCAATGAACAATCTTGTTTAATAACAATGTGGCATGTTTGTAAGTGTTATATCGTAGCCTGTAATCAAACGACTGGTTGTAATAAGACTAGCATTAATACAGGTTGGCGCTTATAATTAAAATGCCAATCACCGGAGAGAGAGTGGAATGATTAAAAACCCTGATCCAATCGATGTACATGTTGGTCAAAGGGTTCGCGCCCGCCGTAAGATGCTTGGCTTGTCGCAAACTCAACTTGGTAAAGAATTGGGTGTGACTTTCCAGCAGGTTCAGAAATATGAACGTGGTACAAACCGTATCGGGTCAAGCAGACTATTTAGAATGTCTACGACCCTTGATGTACCTGTGGCATATTTCTTTGAAGGCGCTGAAACAAAACTTCCTGGTTATAGTGAATCTGTAGAGGCACTTACTGAGGAAACTTTTGAAAAGCAGGAAACACAAGAGCTTGTAGAAGCTTATTACCGAATTGCAGACCCACGCATCCGCAAGAAGGTACTTGGCTTGGCTCGTTTGCTTTCCAGCGGCGTTGACGAATACGGCATGTAAAATACCAATAAAGAATAAGAAAAAGGCGCGAATGTTATTCGCGCCTTTTTTATTTGTATGACTTTTAAATTATGTAAGTTCTTTTTTCTTCTTACGTTGACGGCGTATACCGTAAGCAAGAGCAGGGGCCAGTAAGAACAACGCACCTGGTTCAGGGACTGCTGTAACAATACGGATGATTGCAGTGTCCAGGCTCGTGAAGATAATATCACCTGGGAGGAATACAGAGCCTCCAGTGATAATATTAAGTACTTCACCGTCCTCAAGTAGGCGTCCGTCGTAGCGAACTTGAATTGTGATATCAACGTCGCCCGTTTCGTCGAATAACGTACCTTGGCCAGTTTGTACGGTTAACTGGCTACCTGTACCGATTTCTTGGCCGTCAAGAATCCAGACCATCTCAAAGTCTGAACTGTCTGTTAGGCTACATACAAGTTCTGTTTCGAAAGTCGAACCACAACCGTCAAGTAGGAAATCCTCACCTAGTGTGACCGGGTCATAAACCTCATCATCACCGCCGCCTGCATCAAGAACAAGTCTCAGTGGTGCAGGGTCCGGTTCTGGCTCCGGCTCCGGCTCAGGTTCTGGCTCCGGCTCAGGTTCTGGCTCCGGCTCAGGTTCTGGCTCCGGCTCAGGTTCTGGCTCCGGTTCAGGTTCTGGCTCCGGTTCAGGTTCAGGTTCTGGCTCCGGTTCAGGTTCAGGTTCTGGCTCCGGTTCAGGTTCTGGCTCCGGTTCAGGTTCTGGCTCCGGTTCAGGTTCAGGTTCTGGCTCCGGTTCAGGTTCAGGTTCTGGCTCCGGTTCAGGTTCAGGTTCTGGCTCCGGTTCTGGCTCAGGTTCTGGCTCCGGCTCAGGTTCAGGTTCTGGCTCCGGCTCAGGTTCTGGCTCAGGTTCTGGTTCATTTGGAGCACCAATGTCAGGTGTACCATCTGGTTCTGGCTCTGGTGTGTCGTCGTCTTCTTCAGTCAATGGTGTCTCACCGCCACCTGTAACAGGGGCTTCTGGAGTGGCTGCATCGGCTTCTGGTGTTGGTAGGCCACCAGACGCATCAGAGAAAACAACGCGCGCATCAACAATAGGTAAATCTGTTTTTAGGATATTTTCCGCTGTTAGGTTTTCACCCGCTGCTGGCGCGATGCGTTGAATAAATTCAACAACCTGTTCTGCCAATTCTTCATCAATACTGGTGTCAGCTTCAGGATAGATAATTACAGCAGTTACATAAGTATCTTGACCGCCTAATTGACGGAAACTGATGCGTAGTGTGCCATCAACAACTTCAGCTCTGGTTACGAGCATATGACCAGTCGCAGGTCGGTAATTGTCGCCACCAGACTGAAGTAGGTTAGGGCCCGCTTGCGCCATAGGCTCAAGAAGTCTTAAAGATGCGCTGCCGTAAGTATTACTTAAGCGTCCTTGGGTAATGTATGGGTCCGCAGAAGCAATTAATGGAGCTGAACTAGAACCAGAAAGGCTAAATTTCACTTCACCATTTTGATATGAGGCTGCTTCACCACCCGCGTCTGTCAAGCGACCAGGACCTTCGGTGGAAAGTTTCATCAGTGGTACGATATCGTCGGTGGCGCGTGTATCAACCATGTTGATCTTACCGCCGTTCCTTTTCACATCCACCCCGAACGGATAAAGTGGTGCTGAACCATTTTGACGTGGAGCCGTTAGAATAACAACGCGGTAACGGCCATTTTTCAAGCCAGAGGCTACAAATTGCTCTACGTTACGCACACCATTGCGCAAGATAGAAGGGCCCGCGGTATCACCCTCATCGTTGATATTATCACCGATGAGCATCTTACTTTCTGAGCCTACACGAATAAATTTGTCATAAGGTTCGTAGCTAGATGGACCTAAATCCCATCCGATGGCATCATCTTGAAGTTTGAAGGAACGATCCAGAACAAACGGAGACATGAAGGCTGTCCAGTGTGTTCTACCGCCCGCTTCAATAATTAGATTTGCAGCATCAGAAATTGTGGTTAGGTCATAGTCACCTGCTACTTCTTCGATTTTCGCAAGTAGAGCATCCATACGTCGCTTGAGCTCGTCCGCATCGCCCATCGCTTGGTTTAGGTATGATTGCACAACCTGGAAACCCCATTCATCAACAGCAAGAGCACCTTCAACGGCTTCCTCAAGTGTTACTGATGGGAATGTCTCAATACGAGCCTCCACTGGTTTTCTGATAAGTTCAGCACTACGTGTACCAGTCAGATAAAAGTCAGCTTCGTTTGTATTTTCGGCACCTTCCAAAGCAGGGCGGGAAATTTTAAGTCGGCGAATGCCAGGAATTTCCTTGGGTGGCGGCGTAGTCATAGCGTAGGTCGCTGGTGGTGGCAGTAAGCCATTTCCAATTACCGGGGGAAGCGTATCATCCAGAATGACGAGTTCTGGTGCGTCGCTGCTATGAATACCGTATAGGATAGTGCCCGTTGCCACGGCTGTGCCAGTAAGCAACGTCGCGATCACTAGAGATTTATTACTTGCGAACATTAGTAAACATACTCCATGCCACCTAAATGAGAAATCATTCTAATTTACATTGGTATTTAAAATAATTCTAGCTATTTATTCATTGAACTAAACAGTTTAGGCGGGTTACAAGCCCATTTAACCCTGAATATTTGTCGTGAATTAGAGAAAAGATCTTCCTCATGAAAACAAAAACACCTTTTGAAGATTTGAAAAGCCTGCTTGAGCAATTGCCGGCTGTTGATGCTTGTGGTGAGAGGAAAGTTAAAGAACTTCAAAATGTGAAAGGTTCTCAACTATCTGAACTTGAAGAGTTTTCTTCCTGGCTGGCTGGCTGGCAGGGAACAAAAAGTCCGTCAGTAAACGAAACTCATATTTGTGTTCTGGCGTCTTCATATTCAGGGTATGATGCTGAAGCTGCAACTGCGTTTATAGCAGCGGCTTCAAAAGGATGCGCGCCAGTTAATAAATTATGTGTGGGTAACGGAATAGGGCTTCGGGTTCTTGAAATGGCACCTGAAATTCCACACGAAATTAATTCGAATTGGACAGAATCGGAATGTATGGCCGCAGTCGCTTTTGGTATGGAAGCTACCGCGGCGGGTGGCCATTTGTTAGGCTTGGGCAGTCTTGCGCCTGGTGGGGAAGCGAGTTCCTATACACTCATTGCTTCATGTTTAGGGCAGGCATTCCAAGACATGGAGCTTGAACAAGATGAAGTTTGGATTGATACAGCGAAATCGTATCTGGCTGGATTAGATAATGAAGCTTCCCCTCTCGATGTTTTACGTCAATACGGTGGACGTGAAATTGCAGCGTCTGTAGGAGCGATTATCGCGGCGAGAAGCCGTCGTTTGCCTGTTCTTGCTGAAGGTTGGGCGTCTTTGGCCGCTGTTGTGTTACTGGAAACACTTAAAAAAGGCGCGTGTGATCATGTGAAGATAGCTGCTGCACAAGATTGTATGCAGAGAGCGATCTTGAAACATATTCGCAAGCAACCGTTGCTGAACGTTACGATGCCTGTAGATGCAGGTTGTTCTGTGGCCGTGGCGCAGGGTGTTATGAAAGCTAGTCTTGATTTGCTGAATTAATTCTTTGTTGCTAAAAAAGTAATTCTGAACAAATACTTGCCCTAACGTTTTATTAACCCTAACTTGGTTTGGGGCGTGAGAGTAGATCTACTAGGACATAGAGGTTCATGGTTCGAATATTCCGCCATTATGTTTCACCCATTAAATTGGCGTTGGCGATTACCGATTTCGTTGTAATAACAGCATGTGTGTTTCTTGCTGAATGGCTTCGATTTTACGTAATTGATTTTCCTTTTGAATTAGGTTTGCAAGCTGTAGTAGCAAAGGTATTAGTGCCAGTCATTATGGTGCCAGTATTGTTGGGGGTTGGTGGATATCAATCAGATGCAGTAAGAGACTTAAGGGTTTTCACCATACGGCTAGTTGTTTCTATTGTTGCCGTCAGTGTTGCTGTGTCAGCGTTATTGTATTTCCTTCCTATGTTACCGCTTTGGCGTTCTATTTTAGTACTGGCGCTTTCACTATCATTCACTTTTGTTATGCTTGTTCATGCGTTGTTTCTAAAGTTCTCCAATACAAATTTTTTGAACAGGCAAGTGATTGTTCTTGGGGCAGGCAAGGCAGGTGTTGAACTTAAAGAGTATGCGTCAAAAGCAAAAGAAGCTGGCCTTAATATTATTGATACGATTGCGTTGCCTGGGCAAGAGGTCGAAATTCCTGGCGCCAAAAATATTGAAGATATAGGTGCATTCGACGAATTCGCACGTAATTCTGATGCTGAGTTAATAATTATTGCTAGTTCTGGAAAGCAGGAACTGCCTGTAGATGCCTTAATTTCTTGTAAATTATCAGGTATTGAAGTGAAAGACCGTTTGAGTTTCTTCGAACAAGTTAGGGGGTATGTGGATCTGGAATCCGTTAAAGCGGAGTGGATCATCTTTTCTGACGGTTTTAAAGGTGGTAACTATTTTGAGCGGGCATTGAAGCGTATTCTTGATATCGCGGTAAGTTCACTGGTTCTTTTCTTGACCATCCCGTTAATGATTTTCGCTGCAATAGGCGTTGCTCTTACAAGTAAAGGGCCTGTTTTCTACCGACAGGAACGAGTTGGTCTGAACGGAGAAACTTTCAACCTGCTCAAGTTTAGAAGTATGACAGTAGATGCGGAAAAAGAAGGGCGGCCAGAATGGGCTAAAGAAGCCGATCCTCGTGTCACTAAAATTGGTGGTTTCCTGCGCCGTACACGGATTGACGAATTACCCCAGCTTATCAATGTATTCCGGGGTGATATGAGTTTCGTTGGGCCTAGACCGGAAAGGCCTTTCTTTGTTAATCAGCTTGAAAAAGAAATCCCGTTCTATAAGGAGCGGCATTGCCTTAAACCAGGGATTACCGGTTGGGCTCAAATCCAGTATCCTTACGGCGCTTCTATAGAGGATAGTAAACGGAAGCTGGAGTATGATTTATACTATATTAAAAACTATTCTATTTTTCTCGATTTACTGATTATCCTGCAAACACTACGAGTGGTATTGTTTCCTGTAGGCGTTAGATAGAAAATTGATGGAGAGTATCTTGCCTAAGAACAGAACAGCATTTTCTCGAACCAAAGGCTTGATGTTAGCTTTGATGCTAAGCTCTTCATCGCTAGCGATTGCTCAATCGGATGTTTTTTCTGAAGCACGAGCGGCAATTAGTAGTCGAGATTATGAACAGGCAATTACAATATTGAATGATATTGATGCAGCAGGCGAAATAGCTGTGCAAAAATATCTTCTTTTAGCTGATGTGTACTTGCGTTCTGGCGCCGGTATTCCAGCTGAAGCTGCAGTCGATCGAGCTCGTAGGTTTGGTGCTGATTATGCCGCTACTTCAGTACCTTACGCCAAATCATTACTTTTGCAATCTAAGTATAATGAAGCTTTGGAAGCTTTGCGAGGGGTAACGATCCCTCAAGCTTTTTTGGCTGACGCTTTTATCGTTTCAGGTGATGCTAGTTTTGCTTTGCGTCGCTATAGCAATGCAGAAACAGATTACCAACAAGCCAGAGAGTTGAGCGATGCTGCTTTTGAGCCCTACCTTGGATTATCAAGGCTTGAATTGCGTAAAGATAACCTTGAAGGGGCATCGAAGCTTGTTGAAGAGGCTTTCAAGCGTGCACCTGAAAATACCATGGTACAATTTACTCGAGGTTTGATAGCAAAATATCAAGGAAATCTCGAATTGGCTGAGCAGCGTTTTAGAGAGTCTGTGGAGCTGTTTTCAGGCAATCTAATGTCTAACCTTGAATTGGCTTCCTTGATGATTGGTAAGGGCGATATTCCTGCCGCAGAAGAATATCTGGATTCGGTTTATGCTGCCTCGCCTCGGCAGCCGATGGCTATATATCTTTCTGGGGTGATATCAGCACAAAAGAAACAGTTTGAAGACGCTGATGCTTATCTTAATCGTTCCAGGCAGATAGTGGAAAACTATTTGCCTGCAATGTATGTTAGAGGATTGGTTTCGTATCAACTAGAACGGTTCGCTGAAGCGGCAAGATATCTTAAACGCGTTTATGAAGTTCGACCAGGAAATACGACTACTAGAGTAGCCTTGGCTGGGGCCTATATGAAGATAGGGCAATCAAGAGCCGCGCTTGATATTCTGGAGCCAATGTTAGCAACTGAAGGCGGCAAAAAGGATGTCTCTTTATGGTCTATGGCTGCTACAGCTGCAGCATCATCTGGGGATCTAGAGCTAAGTAAAAAGTATCTTAGTATTATCGCTGACCTCGGGGAAGAAGCATCTGGTAATATAGTAAGTAATTTTGATGCTCGCATAGCTTTGGCTACCTATGTTGAGGGCGCCCCTGAAGAGGCTTTGGCTTCTTTTTCTAATGTTGTTGCAGGTAGGGAAGCAGAGCTTAGGGAATTAGGCGTCCTTGGTAGTATGCAGCTAAAAAATAAAGATTATGACGGCGCAAAATCTACCGTGGACCGTATTTTGTCAACTGCACCCAATAGAGCGTTGGGGTATAATATTCAGGGTACATTATTATACAGGTTGGGGCAGTTTTCAGACGCCGTTAACTCCTATACCAATGCTATAGACCGGAATAGTGAATATTTTGCGGCCTATAGAAACAGGGCGCTTGCGCACTATCGGTTGCAGCAATATGCGGAAGCAGAACGAGATCTGAAACGTCTCTTGGAGTTTCAACCAAATGATAGCCGTTCAAAAGCTGTTTTGGGACGTACTTTATTAGCGCAAGGAGAGGCTCGGGAAGCCGTTGATTATTTCCGTGAAGCAATTAGGGCTTATCCACGATCCGCACAGTTGTCTGCAGACTATGCGCAAGCATTAAGTGAAGCTGGCATAACAACTAAGGCAATTGAACAAGCCCGATTTACGAGTGTTTTGGCCGAAGAGAAACCAGAATTGCTTAAGCGTATGGGAATGTTGCTTTTAGATTTAGGGCAACCGCGAGCGGCAGAGCGGCCTTTATCTAGACATGCTGCATTTAACTTTACCTCGGGCGAGGCTCACTTGTTACATGGTCGGGCGATGCTGCAGGTAGGATTGTATACCGGCGCTAGAATGTCCTTTGAGCGCGCAGAAACAGCTCAGAACAATAAACCAGATCATGATGTGGTGAATTGGTATATATTTGCTAGTCTTGCCGAGGGACAACAATTCTCAGAAGCTAAAAAAATGCTCCCCGTTCTTGTAGAGGGCAAAAGACCAGAGGACGTTCTAGCAGGTATTGTGGGTAAGCTTTTGTTTACTTCAGGTGAGGTTGTGGCTGCAGAAAAAGCGTATCGCGATGTTCTTCAAAAATTCCCCGCAGACGATGTAATTATCGGCTTAGCTAATGCCTTGAAAGAACAAGGTAGGCAAGAAGAGGCTGTGGTGGAATTGCGTTCATATGTAACAGCTAACCCTGACAGCAGAATAGTACGCTCGCTTTTGGGGCATTATTACGAAGAAATCGGTGACGATGAAAGCGCGGGCCATCAGTATGAAATTATATTGAACACTGGACTTGTGGATGCAGAAATAGCCGCTCGGTTAGCTATGGTATACCTCCGTAGAGGAAATAAGCTGAGTTCGAGATTAGCAGAGCGAGCCTATTTAGTGTTGCCAGATGACCCTTATATTTTGGATGTTTATGGTTGGGTGCTTCTACAGGCTGATAGGGATACAAAGAAGGCGATTGATGCTTTGAGCAAGGCAGTTCGTAAAGCGCCTTCCAATGCGCTCTATAAATATCACCTGGGAATGGCTTATCTTGCACAAGGTAGTCGCTCTAATGCCCGCAGGTACCTAACGCAAGCTATCAATTTAGATGATAGTTTTAGTGGCGCCGAGGAAGCTAAGCGTCAGATCCAGCTTTTAGAATATTAGTTTTATACTGTCAGGCAAGTCATTGAATATTCTTCTTTTTTCAGCGCTTTTTCCGCATGAGGCAGAGCCAACTTTGGGCATATTTGTCGAGAACCGAATGCAGCACCTTCTTGCGCAAAAAGATGTTGAAGTTACGGTGATCGCGCCAGTTCCTTGGTTTCCTTTTAAGGGGAAAGTTTTTGGAAGTTATGGCCGTTCTGCTGCAGCTCCTAGCGTAGAAATCAGAAAAGGGGTGACAGTCTATCACCCACGGTATTTAGTCATCCCGAAAGTTGGAATGCTTCTTACTCCGTGGTTTTTATTCCGTTCTGCAAAGCGTTTAATATCCAAGTTGCTAAAGAAGGGTATGAAATTTGATATTATCGATGCTCATTATTTATATCCTGACGGTGTTTCTGCCTCAAAGTTAGCTAAAGAGTTTAATCTGCCATTTGTGATGACTGCACGTGGTAGTGATGTAACGGAAATTGGGTTAATGAATAAACCTGCAGCTATGATATGTGAGGCAACAGCTGCTGCTCAACATATTATCACTGTGAGTAACAACCTTAAGCGCGATCTCATAGAAATGGGTGTTGATGGCAATAAAGTTACAACTCTGAGAAATGGAGTTGATCTAGCGCGATTTCAGGAAAAACGGCGATCAGAGCTGCGTTCGCAGTATGGTAGCAAGCCTACGATGGTATTCGCCGGTTGGCTAATTCCCAGAAAACGTATTGATTTGGTATTGGAAGTTACAAAGCTGATACCTGATTTGCAGACAGTCATTGCTGGAGACGGGCCTTTAAAAGCTGAAATGGAAAGCAGGGCTACCAGTCTCGGTATTGCAGATCGAGTGTTTTTTGTTGGACAAAAGACACCGGAACAAATGCCTGAAATATATAGTTCGGGCGATATCTTGTTGCTTCCATCTGATAGAGAGGGATGGGCAAATGTGTTACTTGAAGCCATGGCATGCGGCACACCAGTTGTCACAAGGTCTATTGGTGGCGCACCTGACCTTATAACGGACGATGTGGCGGGGCGAGTGGTGGATAGCGAGGAGCCCATAGATATCGCTGAAGCCGTAAAAGATTTATTGCATAATTTGCCAGAACGTAAGGCAGTAAGAGACTTTGCGCAAAATTTTGATTGGCACGCTACATCTGATGGGCAGATGCAGATTTTTGAAAAAGCTATCCGAGATCATAATGAAACAGAAAAATGAAACTGTAGAAACAATATTGGTTACGGGCGGTGCTGGGTATATTGGTGGGCAGACCGTGCTTTGTTTACTTGATGCTGGTTATAATGTTGTAGTTTTAGATGATTTGTCGACAGGCCGTATCTGCTCTTTTCATGAGCAGACGGTTTTTTATGAAGGTAAAGTTCATGATCAGGAGTTGGTCGAGCAGATAATAGAACAGCATAATATCCGTTCTATTATGCATTTTGCGGGTTCAATTAAAGTCGATGAATCTGTTTCTAATCCTTTGAAGTATTATCATAATAATACAGAAGGTAGCAGGCTTCTAATTGAAGCGGCTATAAGTAAAGGCATCCAACGATTTATCTTCTCATCTACTGCCGCAGTTTATGGCGAGGTTCCAAAAGGGGAAAAGGTAACTGAAAAAGCTAACACTTATCCTCTTAACCCTTATGGTTGGTCTAAATTATTTACTGAACGACAATTGGTAGATGTGAACCGTGCTCATGGTTTGCAATATGGTATCCTCAGATACTTTAATGTAGCTGGTGCAGATATGTCGGGGCGACATGGACAGTATCTAGAGAAGCCCGTACATTTGATTGGTCGTGCGATTGATGCAATGCGTGGTGTGGTTCCGCCTCTAACAGTTTTTGGCAAGGCTTTACCAACTAGAGATGGTACGGGGGTTAGAGATTACATCCATGTACAAGATTTGGCATCCGCCCATGTGGATTTGCTCGGTTATTTGAAGGCTGAAACAAAAAGTGCGCTGTATAACCTTGGCTATGGAAAAGGATTAAGTGTTCTAGAGGTGATCAATACTTTGGAACAAATCTCTGGTGAACAGGTGCCACATGTTTTTGGTATTCCTCGGGAAGGTGAAGCCCCGGAGGTGGTGGCTGATAATACTAAACTTGTGGCAGAATTAGGTTGGCAACCTAAATATGATACTATTGATGAAATAATAGCATCCTCTCTGAAGTGGTTGGCCTTGTTAGAAGGTAATAATAGGTAAGTATATGACTACATTATATTTTCTTTTCTTCTGCCTGGTAAATGCCTATATTATTTTCTGGTGTTTTCGATACGATGATAAAGAAGATTTTGAAGGGCAGAAAAGGGATAAACGTTTCACGCCAGTAAAGAAAGAGAAGTCCGAAACGGATAAACCTTAGCGGTTTATTTAAGGTGCAAGTGTTGATAGTATTAAATTTATGTATTAGATAGGTCTAATTTTATAAAATTTACTTAGATGTAAATAGTTATGCAGCTTTGATGGGAAGGGCGTAGACGTGCGAACTACACTTTTTGGTTCAATTAAATTGGCAGTTTTGTCTCTTGGTGTTTTAATTGTATCTGCTTGCTCGGATCATCCGGAACTGCCTCCAGCTCCCTTTGTGCCACCAAACGAAGGTCCGGGACCCAATTATCTCATTGGTCCTTTGGATGGTTTGAATATTTTTGTTTGGCGTAACCCTGAGCTTTCTACAACGGTTACTGTACGCCCTGATGGTCGTTTGTCTATGCCGCTTATCGATGACTTACCGGCTACAGGTAAAACACCTAGCGAACTGGCTCGGACGATTGAAGAGGCTTTGGATGCTTTCATTCAACAACCTATTGTAACGGTTGTTGTTCAAAATTTTGTTGGACCGTTTTCTCAGCAGGTGCGTGTGGTTGGTGAAGCTGCGAGCCCACAATCTATTCCATACCGCGCAAATATGACACTTTTGGACGTTATGATCCAGGTTGGTGGCCTGACTGAATTTGCAGCAGGGAATAGAGCTACACTTGTTAGATTTGAAGATGGCCTTCAAAAAGAATATAGTGTTCATATTGAAGATTTGATCAAAGATGGTGAAATCGAAGCGAACGTAAAAATCCTGCCGGGCGATGTTTTGATCATCCCTGAGAGTATTTTGTAGTATGATGTTGACGTAACGAAGCTTTTTGGCTTCAGGAGAAACGAATATGGCTGCTCAAGGCCTTGGGTTACACGACGTTTATCAACAGATTAAAGCTGTTGCTTACGGTGTTTGGCGTAAGCGATGGTATATGTTGGTTACTGCGTGGGTCATAAGCCTTTTAGGTTGGGGCGGTGTATCAACGCTTCCATATAACTATGAAGCTAACGCACGTGTGTTTGTAAACTCTGAAACGGTTCTTCCTGCTATCGCTGACCGTCTGGGTATTAAAATTGATGTGGCACGTCGTGTAGATATTATTCGGCGTACACTTGTAACGCGGCCAAATCTTGAAGGTATCGTCAGGCGATCAGACTATCTTGATCGTTTGGTAAACAATGATGGTGATCGTAATGCTCTCATCTCCGATATGATGCAGAGTATTCGTATTGTCTCTTTGGATGGTGGTATATACAGAATTCAATATGAAAATAGCGACAAACGCCTGACCGATAGACAGCGTGCTGAGGTCGTCCGTAATGTTGTAAATGAACTGCTAAATGCATTTATACAAAGCAGGGATGAAACAAGTGTTGATAACATTGATTCAGCCCGTGATCTTTTGCAACAGAGTCTGAGAGACTATGAAGAACGCTTATCTGAAGCAGATAGGATTAGAGCAAAATTCAGGCAAGATAACCTGGAATATCTTGGGCAAGGTAACTTCGTAGAAAGGCTTGAGAAAGCTCAACTTGGTCTTCGCGATACACGCCGACAGATATCAGAACTAAGGGTGGCTCAGCAGACAATTCTTGAGCAATTAAAGAATGTACCGCCTACTTTATCTCAAGCGGCTTCAAGAGGGCTAAGAGGTGGTTCTGATAAAAGTGAGCATGAAGAAAGGCTGGCTGACCTTCGCAAGAAGCTGGACCAATTGAAAAGCTTGGGAATGAAAGACCGCCACCCGGACGTGGTGAACCTCACCCGCCAAATTAATGCTGTTAAAGAAGAAGCTCGTAAAGAACTGGAAACGATTGAAAACGAAATTAAAGCGTCCGGTAAGGCTGGGAAGAAATCAACAAACCGTACGGAAGTCCCTAACCGTTTGTATGAAGACTTAACAGTACAAAACATTAATTATCTTACGCAGATCAGAAGTTTGGAGCAGCGTGAAGTTGATCAAACTTCGCTCGTTAAGGAAATGGAAGAAAAAGCACTTCGAGTTCCTGAATTAGAAGCAGAGCTTGCACAGTTAGAGCGTGATTATTCCACTATTAACCGTCAATACGAAGAATTATTAAGCCAGAAGCAAGATCTTGATCTGCAGGTGGAAATCGAAGGGGCAGATGAAAGCCTCTCCTTCAATATCCTTGAGGAGCCGGTGGTTCCGCAAAGCCCTGTAGGACCTCCACGCTTACTATTTCTAAGCTTTATACTTGTGGGTGGTTTAGTTTCTGGTTTGGCTACAGCAATTGTATTGTCACAGCTACGCCCTGTTATCGTAACTGTTGAGCAATTACGTAGTCATTTTGATCTACCGGTTTTAGGAAACGTATCCAAAACTATTTCAGAAGATGAAAGTAAGAAACGTAGTGTGGAGCTTATAGGTTTTGCAGCAGCTTTCTTGTTGCTATTCGTGGTGTTTGCGGTGTTTGTTGCTTTTGACATCTTCGGTGCGCCATCGGTTGGCTAAGGTAAAGAGTAGTATTTATGGACCTGATTGAACGAGCCAATAAAAAAGAAGAAAAAAAGAAAAAAGGCGTTTCGCTTGTAGAGCGTGCAGCTGAACTGTCTGGCGCGCCTGCTGCGGTTGGTTTGGGTGTACCTAAAAGTAAACTAGAACCATCTGATAAAAGAGATCCTTCCTCTTTAAATCCGGCTTTGGCTGGTGATGAACAATCTGCGAAACCTAAGGCGTTTAAAGGGATTGGGGCTTATGACCCTGATGCAGTAAAACAGTCTCGAGTGATTGCTGATGAAAAGAAAATTGACGATACGTCTTCTACTGAAGTTATAGCACTTCAAGAGGAACAACCTCAGCAATCTAACCTTTCTGCACCTCGCAAGCAAAAAAGACGTGAAGAAGAAGTCGATTTGGTTGCTTTGCGTGAAGGCGGGTACATTACGCCTGATATGCCACCAAATCTGATGTCAGAGGAATTCAGGATTATCAAACGTTCTATTCTTCTAAACGCATTCTCTAAAGGCGTTCAAAGAGATAAAAATAGTAATGTGATCTTGGTTACCAGCTCTAATCCGGGTGAAGGTAAGACATTCTGTACCATCAATCTGGCTTTATCGATTGCAACTGAGCAAGATACAACCGTTCTTCTTATTGATGCAGATTTCTCGAAGCCTGAAGTTCTAAACCGCCTCGGCGTTGCGGGGGGTAGAGGTTTGATGGATGTTGTAGCTGACGAAGATCTTGAATTGGGTGATTGTTTGATTAGAACAAACATTCCAAACCTCGTACTTTTGCCTGCTGGACGGCAACATAACCTTACAACAGAGTTACTTGCTTCTGAGCGAATGCAGATGATTGTTGAAGAATTGGCGAACAGATACCCAGATCGTTTGATTATTTTCGATAGCCCGCCAGTACTTGCGAGTTCTGCGGCGTCAGTGCTTGCGCTTTACATGGGGCAGTGTGTCTTTGTTATCGAAGCGGAGCAAACAACTGAGCCACAAATTAAAGAAAGCCTGAATATGATCAGTGCTTGCGATAATATTAATTTGCTACTAAACCAAACCAGATTTAGCGGTAGTAATAAGAAGTTTGCTTCTTATTATGGCTATGGGGGTCGTTAAAGGTATTTATTGTGGCGGTTTTAAAGCCAACATTTCCTTTATATCTGCTGATAGGGGGCGGACTGTTTCTGGGCATGAGCCAAGAAGCTCAGGCTCAGCACAGATGGCTTGACCCTCGTATTGAAGGCAGAATTACACTTACTGATAACGTGAACCTAACGGAATCTAACCGTATGGGTGATGTTGTATTGAATCTTGGTGGGGGATTAAATTCTCGCTATGAAGGTAATAGAGTGCAGGCTGCCATCGATTATTCAATCGATTACCTTTATTTCCTATCTGATGGTGAAACAGATTTTAGGCAAGAATTATTTGGTTCCCTTGATGCTGAAGTAATTGAAGATCATCTGTTTATTGGCGCTAGAGGTAGCATTGAACAACGCTTTCTGAATCAGCGTGGAAGCTTATCTAGCAATTTTGCAAACCGAACAAACAATAGGCGCGCACTGCAAACCTACACTACCTCAGCTCTGTTGCGAGGTGGTTTGGGGAATTTTGCTGATTGGCGCATTAATTACCGCTTTGGTTTGCAGTTCTCTCCAGCAGATAACCTTGAAGATGAAACACTAACGATTAACTTCTCAGATACCAAATCCCATGAATTGAATGCAACTGTTGGCTCAGGTAACAGGTTTAACAATTTTTCATGGCGTGTTGGTGTATCTCACCGTCAGGTACTTCGTAATCTTGAGCAATCGAATGACTTTAAAGATCAGAATGCCTTTGCGGAATTAATCTATAAATTCAATCGTCACTTTCAGTTAATTGGTAATCTTAGCTATTCAAACAATGATTTCCAAAATGAAGTGCTGAACCAGCAGGGTTTTGGCTGGGAAACTGGCTTCCGTTGGACACCAGGTCGTAAATTAGACCTTACATTAACTGGTGGTAAAACCGGAAACCGTAGAACATGGAGTGGAAATCTTCAGTATTTCTTCACTAAACGCTTGGATTTCTTGGGGACTTATACAGATACAATCACGGCCAATACTCTCTTGACGAATAATGATCTACAAGGTTTCAGGTTTGATCAAGAACTAGGTCTTGTTGACCCTCAAGGTATCCCTGTTGACGAAACTGACCCAAGGTTTTCATTCTCAGATATTGATTTCCGCCGTAGGAGCCTGAGAGGTACCTTGACCTGGAGACATAAACGAGACAGGGCATTTATCTCTGCTGATGCCGAATGGCGTACGTTTGACAATGATTCAGGTACAGCTAAATCATATGGTGTTTCGGGTCGGTGGATACACGAAATTGATAGAAAAACTACACTTGAAACAGGATTAAGTTATCGTAGAAGTCGCTTTGAAGGTCAAACAAGGGTAGACGACTTCATAGTTGGTAGTCTAGATTGGTCGAAAACTATCTCGGAATATTTCCGGGCGTCTATAAATTTCACTCATAGTGAAAGACAGTCGAGTGAACAAGGAGCAGATTTGGAAGAAAATGCTCTAACGTTGTATTTAAGAGGGACATTCTGATTAGTTATGTATGAAAGCTTTTATAATCTTCAGGGACGCCCTTTCCAGTTAACACCGGATCCGCGATTTTATTTTAGTTCGCGCACGCATAAAAAAGCGATGGCGTATCTGAGCTATGGTTTGAATCAAGGGGAAGGCTTCATCATTGTAACCGGTGATATTGGTACTGGTAAAACAACGCTGGTTCGCCACCTGTTTGATACACTTGACCGTAATGAATTTATTGCAGCGATGATCGTTAGTACGCAGCTTAGCGCGGAAGATCTATTGCGAAGTGTAGTAGCGGCTTTTGGGCTTGATGCACAAGCGGATGATAAAGGACAATTGTTGTCCCGCCTTGAGCGCCATTTGCGTGAGCAGTATGCCATGGGGCGTAGAGCGCTTCTCGTTGTTGATGAAGCTCAAAACTTATCGAACGCTGCGCTGGAAGAAATGCGCATGCTTTCTAATTTTCAGGAAGGCGATAAAGCGCTTATCCAAAGCTTCCTTGTTGGGCAGCCTGAGTTCCGTGAACGCATTTTTGCCGCTCCGGAACTTGAACAGCTTCGCCAGCGAGTGATTGCAACGCACCATCTTGAGCCTATGGAGCAAGAAGAACTTGCTTACTATATTGAGCACCGTCTGCGCCTAGTTGGTTGGGATAATGACCCTTGCTTTACGGTAGATGCCGTAGAAGAAATTTATAATCAGTGTCAGGGTGTACCTCGCCGTCTGAATACTCTGTGTTCTCGTGTGCTGCTATATGGTGCCCTTGAAGAAATCCATGAAATTGATGCTGATGTTATCAGGGCAGTTGTTTCAGATATGGCAACGGATCAACGGCCGGTTCAGGCTGTTTCATCTGCTCGCCCTGTCCAGTCTCAGATACCGCCACCGGTAAATCGCCAGAATGATGCGACCATTCCTCTTGAAGCGTCTGGTGGTAAGAGTGTAGAGGAAATGGAAAACCGCATGGATAAGCTTGAGAATATGATGAAATCGCAGGATGAAACACTGCAGAAGCTTACCAGTATTATGGCTCAATTAGCGGCTGGCGGTAGTAAAGGCGATGACAGCTAACGAATTTTCTGAAGACAAGTTTGAAAAGGCGGACTTGTCTTCTACAGCGTCTCCGCAACGGCACTCTTTTACTGTAGATGTAGAGGAATGGTTTCAAGTTGGGGCCTTTGAAAATACCTTCTCCACCGAAGACTGGCCTACGCTTGAAAGTCGCGTTGTACTTCAAACACGTAATATTCTTGAACTCCTGAAGAAGTATAAAATTATAGGCACTTTCTTTTGTTTAGGTTGGGTAGCTGAACGTGCCCCATCTTTAATTAAAGAAATTGCGGATGCAGGCCATGAAGTAGGATGCCACGGAATGGCACATCAGCGCCTTTTCACGATGTCTCGTGAAGAGTTCAGAAATGAAGTGCGCGCGTCCAAAGAATTGCTAGAACAAGCAAGTGGCCAATCTGTTTTAGGTTACCGGGCGCCAAGTTTTTCACTAACCCCAAATGTGTGGTGGGTTTACGATGAGTTAAAAGAAGCTGGTTTCAAATATTCTTCGAGCCTGTATCCTGTGAAAACTGATCATTACGGTTTAGCCACAGCGCCTCGGCAGCCATTTTATCCTGCAGGCAGAGACGGAATACTGGAAATCCCTCTTACAGTATGTGATATGCCATTCAAAAGGCTGCCAGCTTCAGGCGGCGGTTATTTTCGGCTGCTTCCTTATTTTCTATCGAAGTATTTATTATCTAAGGGGGCTGAGCAGGCATCTTCGCCAAGCATTTTTTATATGCACCCCTGGGAAATGGATCTGGGCCAGCCTTATGTAGCTGAAGCTCCGTGGCTTTCGCGGTTCCGCCATTATCAGGGGCAAGCACAACTCCCTCTAAAATTAATAAAATTGTTTAATGCGTTTCAGTGGGATAGCATGGAAAACATATATGCTGACCTGCTTCAAGAGGACTAGGTATGGATATCATTATCAGAGAGGCTACCGATGAGGATAGTGCCTCGTGGGATGCCTTTGTTAGTGATCATCCAGATGGTACTTTTTGCCATCGTTATGGCTGGAAAACAGTTCTAGAAGCGGGGGCAGGGCAAAAGTGCCCGTATTTGGTCGCGTTATCTGGTGGGCAGGTAGTTGGTATTCTTCCTCTAAGTATTCGTGATAGTTTTCTTTTTGGTAAGGCTGCAATTTCAAGCATGTTTGCGGTTTATGGCGGGCCGTTGTCTGTAAGTGAAAAAGCGCTATCACTACTTAATGAAAAAGCTTGGGAAATTACCTGTGAAAGCGGTGCACACAGCCTTGAATATCGGACAATCCAGTCTTTATCTTTTGAAGGTTGGGTTACTGAAACAGGCGTTGCCGCCAGTTTTCAGAAGGAACTGAAGGAAACGGCTGAAGATATTCTGTTGGATATCCCAAGAAAACAGCGTGCAGTTGTTCGAAAGTCTTTGAAGCATGGTTTGCGCTGCTCCTGGGAAAAAGATTTAGATACTTTTTATGCACTATATGCAGAAAGTGTTCGTAATTTGGGGACGCCTGTTTTCCCGAAAAAGTTGTTTAACAAGTTTCTAGAAGTATTTGAAAAAGAAACAGATATTCAGATTGTCTACTCTCCTGAAGGTGAGGCAATCGCCAGCTTGATGACTTTTTATCATAACGACCATGTTCTTCCCTATTATGCAGGTGGAAATGCAAAAGCACGTTTATACGGTGCCCATGATTTCATGTATTATGAGTTAATGGTGCGTTCTGCTAAGAATGGTTTTAAAGTGTACGATTTCGGGCGCAGCAAGGTAGGAACCGGGCCTTATAAGTTCAAAAAGAATTGGGGATTTGAACCAATTCCGCTGAATTATCAATTCCGCTTAAAAGAAGGTGAAGAACGTAAAGAAATTAACCCTCAGAACAAAAAGTTTGAGCTGATGGTAAAGGTTTGGAAGAAGTTGCCTCTTCCTGTGGCAAATATTCTTGGCCCCCCAATTGCCAGGCATCTGGGGTAGGGTATGGCGAATATTCTATTTCTTGCTCACCGAATTCCTTACCCTCCGAACAAGGGGGATAAAATCCGTTCATGGAATTTCCTCAAAGAATTGGCCAAAGAGCACACTGTTCACTTAGGTTTTTTTATAGATAACCCAGATGATGAAGTTCATGTTTCATTCCTTGAAAGCCATACTGCATCGCTTTGTTATGAAACCGTTAAACCCTTTAAGCAGAAACTACTAAGTTTGCGTTCATTCCTGACTAATGATGCCTTAACGGTCGGCGCTTACCCATACGGTAAGCTTAAAAAATATGTTAGGTCGCTTGTTAAAAAGAAAGAGATTGATCTCATTTTTCTGTTCTCAGCGGCAACAGGACCAATTGTCCCAAATGATATTGACATCCCAGTAATAACAGATCTTGTAGATGTAGATTCAGCGAAGTGGGGTGCATACGCCGAAAATGCACCCTTTCCAATGTCTTGGGTATATGCACGGGAAGGAAAGTTATTAGCCCATTACGAACGCAATTTAGCGGATCGAAGTAAGATGGCATATCTGGTGAGCGATCAGGAAGCTGCAGTTTTTAAGAAAGATTTCAAGCGTTCTACCACCCCTGTTCGTGGATTAAAGAACGGTGTTGATATTGAGTTATTTTCCCCAGCTCAAAACCGAGATGCTCAGAAAATTATCATTTTCACTGGAGCGATGGATTATAAACCAAATGTAGAGGCTGTGATCTGGTTCGTGGAGAAAGTTTGGGAAGGGGTAAGAATAGCTGAACCATCGGCAAAGTTTGTTGTTGCTGGGGGCCCCGAAAACCCTGTTGTGAGAAAACTTGAAGGTTATGAAGGGGTTGAGGTTACAGGATATGTGGACTCAATGCCCGAGATGCTTCAAAGCGCTGATATTGCCGTTGCTCCTCTTCTTACGGCCCGCGGTATTCAGAATAAAGTACTTGAGGCTATGGCGTGTGCGTTACCTGTTGTGGCGTCAACCGCCGCGAATGAGGGGATTGAGGCTGAACACGGTAAAACAGTGTATGTGGGCGATACAGCGGCAGACTTCAAAATGCATCTGTTGACACTGCTTGAAAAGCCTGCACTGCGTGAACTGGTTGGTCAACGGGCACGTCAATTCGTTGAGACAGAATTTTCCTGGGATAGCGCATGCAAGCAGCTCAACCAAGATATTACCAAGGTATTAGCTGATGCTAGGTAATCAGTTTTATAAACATATAGCGGTATTTATCGGAGCCGTTTCAATCATGCTATTAGCATGGGGAGAGACAACTGCCCATTTTTTCAATCTGATCTGGAATGTAGATACATTCTCTCACGGATTGATTATTCCATTCGTATCGGTTTGGTTGATTTGGATGAGGCGTGAGGCGCTCAGTACGCTTGAACCTGTTTTCTGGGTGCCGGGAATGTTGGCATTTGTGTTGGTATCGCTTGCCTGGCTTGGCTCTCAGGTCCTAGAGATATATGTTGTTGGCCATATTTCCCTCATTGCTGGAATACAGGCACTGGCGCTTATGTGCTTTGGCCCTGTTATATATAGAAATATCCTGTTTCCATCTTTGTTTTTATTCCTGATGGTACCGTTTGGTGAGCAACTGATCCCACCTCTCCAAAATATGACTGCACAGATGGCAATTTTCATGCTGGATGTATTAGGGGTGGAATATGAAGCAGATGGCGTGCTCATCACATTATCAAGCGGCATCTATGAGGTAGCTCGCGCGTGTGCTGGAATTAAGTTTTTGTTCACCTGTTTGGTAACGGGCGTATTGCTTGCTAACCTCTGCTATAAGAGCTGGAAAGGCAGGGTTATTATTGTCCTTGTATCAGCTATATTGCCCGTTTTTGCCAATGCCTTACGTGTTTTAGGAATTTTATTAATTTCAGAAGCCACAGATCAGGAATTCGCAAAAGGTGTGGATCATATCGTTTATGGATGGGGCTTTCTGTCTTTCATTCTGATTATTCTAATTTCTTTAGCGTACAAATTTTCTGATGTTGAGCAGGTGGATTTCACCGCTAACCCTTCGGTGCCTTTCACATATTCGGGTAGAGGTGACTGGGTGATTGCCGCTAGTATCTTGCCGATCATTTTATTTATGTTTGCTCCAAAGGAGGCAGTGAAATCAAATGATGTTTCATCATTTGATTTGCCGGATTGTATTTCGTGCAAGGCTCGTAAACTTCCTTCCCGGCTTAATAGCTATCAGCCAACATTTGTTGGTGTTGATTATGAAGCGTCAGCTTCTTACCGAATATTGGCCGATAATATTTATGCTTACTCTGGTATGTATTGCTCGATGCGTAAGGGGCACCGTTTAAGGGCTTATCAAGGATCGTCGGGTGGAAAAAATTGGAGTTTTGCCCCGGAGAGTATAAGGCAGTTCTATGTAGCTGGTGATAACTTTTTGGAGGAAGTGTACCGGCTTGGCAACCGTAGGCGTTTGGTTTGGACCAGCTATTTCGTTGATAATAAGTTCCTCTCTTCAAACGTAGATGTGAAATTAGCAACTGCAAAGGAACGGTTGTTTTACGGAAAATCTGCTGTTGGCATTGTTGTGTTTTCTACCGAGATAGTAGATAGTTCAGATGATGCTAGAGAAACATTGAGCAAATTTTTATCTACTTTATCTCCAAGTGATTTTGTTTGGAGTGAATTAAAATATTCTGTGGAAGGCCCTAATAAATGTGTGGAATAACAGGCATTATGGCTCCTGAAATTGGAGGGGTGGATCAATCTACTCTTCGCAAGATGACGGCCACTATTGCACATAGAGGGCCTGACGGGGATGGGTTCTATTTCGGGCAGAAGGTAGGATTAGGCCATCGTCGTCTTAGTATTATCGATATTGAAGGTGGGCAGCAACCTATGGCTTGTGAAAGCCGGCAGGTGATCCTTACTTATAATGGAGAAGTATATAACTTCCAGAGCCTCCGCAGGGAGCTTGAGGCTGAGGGTTATCAGTTTTCTACGCATTCCGATACAGAGGTGCTCTTGAAGAGTTATCTTGCGTGGGGAAAAGAATGTGTGAACCGTTTACGCGGTATGTTTGCCTTCGCAATCTGGGATAATCGTAGTCAGGAACTATTCATGGCTCGGGACCGGTTGGGCATTAAACCCTTTTACTATACCGAACTAAGCGATGGCACTTTTTTGTTTGGGTCAGAACTTAAGGCGCTTCTTGCCCATGATGCGGTTCGCCGTAAATTACGAATTGATGCTCTCGAAGACTATTTAATGCTTGGGTATGTACCTGATCCAAAATCTTTAGTGGAAGGTGTACATACATTACCGCCAGCACATACCTTGGTTAGAAATGCCAATACGGGAAATATGCAGTTATCATGTTACTGGGCTCCCGATATTATTCCTTCCGCGAATTCAGTGGTCGACGAAGGTGAGCTCGTTGAACGGTTGGAAGAGGCTGTTAAGCTTAGAATGATTGCTGATGTTCCACTTGGTGCGTTTCTGTCAGGTGGCGTAGATAGTTCTGCCGTTGTTGGTTTGATGAGCCGTAATAACGATGATGCTGTTGAAACATGCGCTATTGGTTCTGATGACGATGATTTCGATGAAAGTGGATATGCCCAATCGATTGCTGACCATTTTGGCACCCATCATAGACTGCGGTTAGCCTCTGCTAATGATGGCTTTCTTCTTGACCGCATGGCACAGGTTTATGATGAACCTTTTGCTGATCTATCGGCGTTACCGACATACAGAGTGTGTGGTTTGGCGAGGGAAAAAGTGAAGGTAGCGTTATCTGGGGATGGTGGTGATGAATTGTTTGCCGGATATCGCCGTCACCGTTTTCATATGTTGGAAGAAAATCTTAGAGGCCGTATACCACTTGGCCTTCGAAGGCTTATTTTTAAGCCTCTTGGCACTCTTTATCCTAAGATGGATAGAGCCCCGCAGTTTTTACGAGCTAAATCTACATTCGAGGCATTAGCACGAACGTCAGCTGAGGCCTATTGTCATAGTGTTAGTAAAACACCTGACCGAGACCGCTACCGTCTTCATACGGACAGAATGAAGAAGAAGCTTGCCGGGTACCATCCTCATGACCTGTTTACTAAAATCGCTGATGAGGTTAAGGGAGCTGATGAGCTTTCCACCATTCAGTATATCGACCTGAAAACGTATTTGCCCGGTGATATCCTTACAAAAGTTGACCGAGCGAGTATGGCGCATTCTCTGGAAGTACGAGTACCTATCCTTGACCATAAATTCGTCGAATATGCGATGCGTATTAACCCGGCTTCTAGAATTGTTGAAGGTGAGGGGAAGCACGTATTTAAGAAGGCACTAGAAGGCTTTGTGCCAAATGAAACACTTTACCGAAGCAAGCAAGGCTTTATGGTGCCTGCGGTAAATTGGCTCAGGGATGAATTATTGCCTGAATTGAGGGATTTGGAAAAAAGTGAAACTCTTGCCGATACCGGTCTTATCGATATGAACGGTGTCAAAGAAATGATTGAGGAACATATTACAGAGGTGAGAGACCACCACACGACGCTCTGGTCTCTCTTAACTCTGGACCGGTCATTAAGACATTTAGGGCTAAGTGTTTAGCCCTATTTTTTTGCGTCAAGCGCATAACCGGCTGAACGTACGGTGCGAATATAATCTTCACCACCACCTTCATTTACAGCTTTTCTAAGGCGCCGAATATGTACGTCTACCGTTCTCGGCTCTACATACACATCACGGCCCCAAACGCTATCAAGGAGCTGTTCACGAGAGAATACACGGCCTGGGTTTTCCATAAAATGGCGAAGCAGACGGTACTCGGTAGGGCCAAGGTGAATAACATTATCACCGCGCGTAACCCGGTGGGACACATTATCAAGCGCAATATCTTCGAAACGTAATTCGTGACCAGCAAGGGCAGGGCGAACACGGCGCAGAACAGCTTGAATGCGTACTACCAGCTCTTTTGGCGAGAATGGTTTCACCATATAGTCATCGGCACCTGTTTCCAGACCGCGAATACGGTCAGGTTCATCTGCTCTTGCCGTTAGCATGATGATTGGTACGTTAGCGGTTGTTGAATTACGGCGCAACTGGCGGCAAATCTCCAGACCTGAAAGGTTAGGAAGCATCCAATCCAGTAGAATTACATCTGGTGTTTCTTCAGTGGCTTTGTACAAGCCTTCTTCACCATCCGCTACGCAATCAACAATATAGCCAGCACGCTCTAGGTTATAGCGCACCAGTTCAGTGATGTTTTCGTCATCTTCAACTAATAAAATTCGTGTCTTCACAGCCAGTTCCTTTAGTAACCCTGTCGTAGATGTTAAAAGCCTGCTTCTGCGGCAGGTTGTTCTTCTTCCGCCGGACGAATGTCCTCTAGAATTTCTCCAGTGATTGCGTAGTAAATCTGTTCAGCAATGCTTGTGGCCTGGTCGCCAATACGTTCCAGATTTTTTGCAATCATCAAATAATGTGTGTAGGCATTGATATGGTCTGGCACTTCCATCATGCGTGCCAAAATCTGCCTGTATGCAGCATTGTGCATATTATCTAGCGTTTCGCCGCGTTCCCATACGTCCACGGCAACGTCGGCATTACGGTGCACGTATGCATCCATAATATCTTCAATCATACGGTGCGCTACGTCCGCCATGTTATCAAGCGTTTGCGGCATAACCACTGGTGAACATTCGGCAATATCAAGTGTTCTTCGAGAGATGTTTTTTGCATAATCTCCCATGCGCTCAATCATAGTTGTCATCTTGATAGAGGATACGACTTCTCGAAGATCATCTGCAACGGGCGCACGACGGGCGAAAACACCGATCGCTGTCTTTTCTGCATGAAGTTCCAGTTTATCTAGCAATAGATCGTTCTTTAGAACAGTTTCGGCTTCGTCTGTATTTACTTCGCGAAGAGCCTGCATAGCTGCCAACAACTGATCAATTGCCATACCACCCATTCGGCTGACAACACTTCTTAATTCTTTTAGCTCTTCGTCATATGCGGAGAGAATGTGTGGGTCTGTCATATGCAGTATCCTTTAACCGAAACGTCCCGTTATATAATCTCGGGTTTTTTCGTTTCGTGGGGCCGTAAATATTTGTGTGGTATCGCCTTGCTCTACCAATTCACCTAAATGGAAGAATGCTGTTTTTTGTGAAATTCGAGCAGCTTGCTGCATGCTGTGAGTAACAATCACAATGGCATATTCGCTTTTTAGCTCATCCATCAGGGTTTCAACTTTAGCAGTTGCAATTGGATCAAGCGCTGAACATGGCTCATCCATCAAAATTACTTCTGGGTTTACAGCAATGGCTCTGGCAATACACAGGCGCTGTTGCTGGCCACCTGAGAGAGCCGTGCCCGGGCTATCCATGCGGTCTTTTACTTCTTGCCACAAGCCTGCGCGCTCAAGCGATGTTTCCACGATTTCATCTAGATCGGTCCTATTGTGGGCAAGTCCGTGAATACGAGGACCATAGGCTACGTTATCGTATATAGACTTAGGGAAAGGATTAGGTTTCTGGAATACCATACCTACGCGTGCCCGAAGCTGTACCACATCAATGTTTTGGTCATAGATGTTTTTATTATCGAGTAGGATTTGTCCTGTAACCTTGCAGCCTGCGACAGAGTCATTCATTCGGTTCAAGCAGCGTAAGAATGTTGATTTCCCACACCCTGATGGACCTATTAGCGAGGTGATTTCGTTAAGGTGTAAGTCGAGTGAAATACCTTTTACAGCATGGTTGTCACCGTAACGAACATGGATGTCACGGGCAGACATTTTAGGAACGGCTTGTTCTGTCATGTTTTTAAACTCTGTCATGTCTTGCTGCATCTTACCAGTCTCGCTCAAATTTCTGACGTAGCCAAATTGCCAACGCGTTCATCACAATCAGGAAAGTAAGCAATACGAGTATGGCTGCGGATGTTTTTTCCACAAAAGCGCGCTCGGGGCTATCAGCCCAAAGGTAAATTTGTACGGGTAGGGCGGTTGCAGCGTCCGTGAGGCTTGCCGGAATATCTACGATAAAGGCTACCATGCCAATCATTAAAAGGGGCGCGGTTTCCCCTAAAGCCTGTGCCATGCCGATAATTGTACCAGTAAGAATACCAGGAAAGGCAAGAGGTAGCACATGATGGAAAACTACCTGCATAGGCGAAGCGCCTAAGCCCATTGCTGCATCGCGAATAGAAGGTGGTACCGCTTTGATCGACGCACGCGAGGCAATAATGATTGTTGGTAGTGTCATCAGAGCTAGTGTCATGCCACCAACGAGGGGGGCTGACCGTGGTAAACCCATGGTGCCTAGGAAAACAGCCAGGCCCAGTAGACCAAACACGATGGAAGGAACCGCTGCCAAGTTATTAATGTTGATTTCGATGAAATCAGTAAATCGATTTTTCGGCGCAAACTCTTCCAGGTAAATAGCGGAAAGCACACCTATAGGGAAAGCAATAATAAGCGTTACAAATAGTGTCAGAGCTGAACCGACCGCAGCACCCCAAATACCAGCAAGCTCAGGGTCTCGTGAATCCCCGCTTGTGAAAAACAGCGAATGAAAGTGAAGTGATACTCTATTATCCTCTTCAAGCTTTTGAAGCCAGGAGAGCTCTTTGTTTTTCACCTTTCGCTGTAATTCAGGAAGACTTATATCTATATGGCCTTTGATAACCTGATCAATATCGTCAGAGGCCAGCAGTGAAACCCGTTTTGATGTACCCGCAACCATTGGGTCAGCGAGTAGCATATTTCTCAACTGATCTCTTGCACCAGCACTGAAGAGCCGAAGAAGCCTGCGTCTATCGCGCCGATCAGTTACCTCGGGGAAATAGGTATCCATAGAAGCTTGCACCAGCCTGAACATATTGGTGCGCCTTACATTTTCAATGAAGGCATCTCTGTCCATCTGCCTTGGGTCACCAATAATCGCTTTATCAAAAGTGATATCAACTTCAATGGAGGTTTGCAGGAAACCTGGTGCAGCGTCGAGCGTGATTTTGCCAAGGAGCAAAAACAGGAAAGAAGCTGCGAGAACAACTGCAGATAAACCAAAAAGTTTAAAACGCCTTTCCCTGCGGTTCCGCATTTGTGTGTGCCTTACCATCTCAGGAGATTGCCAATCTGTTGGCTTTATATTCAAATCATCTGACATGGTTATTCATATACCTCGCGGTATTTACGTACAATTCTGAGAGCAACTACGTTTAAAAGCATTGTCATGACGAACAGTGTTAGGCCAAGTGCAAAGGCAGAAAGAGTTTTGGTGCTATCGAATTCTTGGTCGCCAGTGAGGGTAGCTACAATTTGCACTGTAACTGTTGTAACAGCTTCAAATGGGTTAGCTGTTAGATTAGGCTGCATACCAGCGGCCATAACCACAATCATGGTTTCACCGATCGCCCGACTAACCGCTAGAAGAAAAGCACCAGTAATCCCAGGGAGGGCGGCTGGCAGAATAACTTTTGTGATGGTTTCAGACGGCGTCGCACCAAGTGCCATCGAGCCTTCTTTTAGGCTATTAGGAACCGCTGTTATGGCATCGTCCGAAAGCGATGATACAAACGGTATAATCATAATGCCCATAACGAAACCAGCTACAAGCGCGCTTTCGCTCGCTATATCAAATCCGAAAACCTCTCCAATTTCCCGAAAGAGGGGAGAGATCGTGAGAGCGGCAAAGAAGCCGTATACGACTGTTGGAATACCAGCCAGTATCTCAAGCGTAGGCTTTGCTATTTTGCGAGTGCGTACTGACGCATATTGTGTGAGATATATTGCCGAAAATAGGCCAATTGGCCCAGCAACCAACATTGCTAAAACTGTAATCAGGATGGTACCTGCAAAAAGAGGTAGCGCGCCAAAGGCACCAGAGGATGCAACTTGGTCTGCTCTGATTGCTGTTTGTGGGCTCCATTTGGTGCCCAGTAGGAAGTCTGTAATTGGCACTTCCTGGAAAAAACGTACACTTTCGAAGAGCAGAGAGAGAACAATGCCCAACGTTGCCATGATCGCGATAACTGAACTGATAATCAGAGCAATACTAAGATATTGCTCAAAAATATTTCGAGCACGAAAAGATGGTTTTGTTCTTGTAAGTGCGTAATACCAGCCTGCACAGCCTACTGCGACAGATAGTATAAATGTGGCCCAGATACCTTTGGTGTAAAGAGTATGAAATTGATTAGCGGCTTCAATAATTTCGCTACTGGTTTCTGTTGCAGGCCCATTCTCTACTACTAAACGGATACGGTTCATCAAAAGTTGAGCTTGCTGTTGATGCTGATTGAAAAAATCTTCCGGAAGGCCCGAGATAATAAGGCCCTCCACAACATTTTTGCCGAAGATCAGCCAAGCTAAAAAAACAAATAAGGCCGGCAGGAATACGCATGTCGCTGCATAATAACCATAGTGACGAGGTAAAGAATGCAGATGTGATGGATCACCCTCAACAGAAATAAGAGCTCGTTGCCTTACGTTTGTGAACGCAATAAGTGCAATGATTACTGAAATAACGAACACTGCAGAAGTTGTCATTGGGCAACTCCTCTAAGTGTTCCTTGTATAGCTGTGAATTTTCGGATCATGGCTGAAGCTCCAGCGAAACAAGGTTTTTCGCTTGAGTGCTAGCAGCGTCTCGTTCCTCGTCAAGCAGAGGCACGAGGCCCCTTTCTGCCAAATACCCTAATTCGCCTGCAGCTCTGTCACTGGTGAATTCTTCAATAAAATCTTTAATGCCGGGGATAATGCCTATGTGAGCCTTTTTGATATATATATAAAGCGAACGAGAAATTGGGTATTCGCCGGTAGAGATAGATTCAAAGGTAGGCTCTAAGTATTGACCATTATTGGTTGCTATAGAAACAGCATCAACCATATCGGCGTTTTGGTCGAGAAAGCTGTACCCAAAAATACCAATTGTATCACCGTCAGTTAAAAGCTTTTGAACGATTAAATTATCGTTTTCACCTGCTTCAATATATACGCCATCTTCCCGAATGCTTTGGCAATGGGCGTGGAACAAGCTTGGGTTTGTAGTTTCTAGAGCTGCCATTCCAGGGAATGTTTTACAGCCTGACTGTATTGCTAGTTCATTAAAAGCATCTCTGGTACCGGATGTTGGAGGAGGGCCCATAACAGAAATTTTACGTCTTGGTAGGTCAGGGTTTATATCGCTCCAGTAAATATGTGGATTTTCAATAAGGTCTTCTATACCGCCATCGGAGCCGGGTGTAGGAATACGCGAAGCAAGCGCCAAGTATAGCTCTCTTACTGTGATTGAGAGTGCGCGCGTTTGCTTCTTTTGGGCGAGTACGATGCCGTCATATCCTATTTTTAGCTCAGCAACATCTGTTACACCTCGTTCCGTACACAGGAACGTTTCACTCGGTTTTATAGCTCGTGACGCATTTGTAATATCTGGATACTTAGTGCCAATGCCGTTGCAAAAAAGTTTAAAACCACCACCAGTGCCCGTGGCTTCAACAATCGGTGTTTTAAAAGGAGATGTACGGCCAAATTCCTCAGCAACTGCTGTTGAGAAAGGAAAAACCGTACTTGAACCAACTACACGAATTTGATTGCGCGATTGGGCTAAGGCTTCTGACGATAATATTACAGTGCTTATTAAAGCAACTGTCATAAATTTTAAATTCGTCATCATTATCCTAATTGCCTTGGTTTTATTAGGGTTTTTAGTATCTTGGTTTTGAATACTATTAAGTTTCAAAGACGGATACAGCGCCTCTGTTACACCTTAATGAACGGAATAAGACTGTAATTATTACAGATTTGTTTCAAATTTATGACAGTGTAAGCTGTGGAGAGTTACTTGGCGATCGGTAACTTGAAGCTAAAAGAGGTGCCCTCACCAATCTTACTTTTAATATCCAGCTGAGATGAATGGCGCAGAAGGATATGTTTTACGATTGCCAGCCCAAGACCAGTGCCGCCCATTTTTCGAGAACGCGCTGTATCGACACGGTAAAAACGTTCAGTCAATCGGCCTAAGTGCTCAGGGGAAATGCCTGGCCCTTCGTCTCTTATCGTAACTTGCATATGACGATTGCTTGGCGTCGGAAGCGCAGAGATATGAACTCGTGTGTCCTGATCGGCATATTTAGCAGCATTACCAACCAGGTTCATCATTACCTGTGTAATCTGGTCTGCATCAGCAGTGACATTCTGTAAGTTCTCAGAGATATCTAAATTAAACTCTATGCCTCGCTTTGCAGCTTTCCTAGAGAGCGTTGTAGCAGTCGTTTGTAGAATGTTATTAAGGTCAACATCGCTGTCTGGGCTTACATGCCGAGACATTTCAATTTTTGAAAGTGATAAAAGATCATCAATGAGGCGGATCATCCTGTCCGCTTCACGCTGCATAATTCCAAGAAACCTGTCTTGCGCAGCCTTGTCTTCCGCAGCAGGCCCAAGAAGCGTTTCGATAAAGCCTGTAATAGATGTGAGAGGAGTCCGAAGTTCGTGGCTGGCGTTTGCAACAAAATCTACACGCATTTGTTCTGTGCGTAACAGGCTTGTAACTTCGTAGAAGAAAACCATTGCTTGTCGCTGTTTTTCCTTGCCAGGCTCAGTACTGGTAACAGCTGCGACAGTTACATCAAAACTGCGATCCTGGCTTGTCGTATAGCGGATAAGATCATTTGCCTTTTTTCCGCCTGTTAACACCTTATCAAGCGCTGTCACAAAATTTGATTGCCGCAGATAAAGGAAAGCATCGTTATCAACGATCCCATCACCAAGTAGCTCTTTCGCCATTTTGTTGGCAAAGATAATCTTGTGATTTGAATCAATAAGCAAAATAGCAGAAGGAACACCATTGAGCGCGTTTGCTCTTAACGATTGTGCGCCTTGTTTTGCTTTCTTTCGCTTCTCAGTTTCAGCAACACGCTTACTCCGCAATGTCTCCATACGACGCTTTATTTCGAGCTGAACAAGAAGGCCTGCGGCAATGCTTGTTGTCACAGCAACAGCAATAAAGCTGATTTGGTTCACCGACCAAAGAAATATCAAAGTAATAGCGATAACAATAATGATAGCACGTTCGGTGAGTAAGCTTTGATATTCTTTAAAGGACTCGGACATGGTTGATGTTGCCTAAGTTTATACTGATTAGCGATAACGCTAAGATAGGAAATTTGCGCGGATTTAAAAACAAATGTATTGCGTTTTTATGAAGCTTTCACCTTGAAAACCGAACTCTGATAAGAAAATGTAGTAAAATTGCAATTTTTACATGCGTATATGAGTAAATAAACGTGAAATCACGCTTTACCTAAAGCATAAAACATTGTTTAATAAAATTGTTTGGGGTGAGTAATATTCAGTTCTGGAGATGTTGAGGTCTTATGAGTAGTACTGAAGATAGCAAAACTAAGTTCAGAGATCAGCGTCGACAGCTTTTGCGTTTGGGCGCTGCTGGTATGCCTATGGTTTTAACACTTGGGGCAGGAGCTTCAGGTGGTCCACTCATTTCCCAGCTTCAGTGTGTCATTACATTGCCTGGCAGTATTCGTATTCTCGTTGATGATGATGGGGCTGCGTGGGTTGGTAATGGCAACCTTAAAAAGAAAAAAGGCAAATATAAAAGTAAAGATATCAACAACTTTAAAGATAACGCCGATTTTTCTTTCCCTTCTAGCAGCGCGCCAAGCCAGTTCAGACCTGGTAGCTGTTCAGGTGATGGCGATGGTGACGGTGATGGCGATTCTTCAAGCAGTTGCTATGAATTATATTCGCTTGACGCTTACCAATTGATTACGCCAGGGGATTATGTAGACGTTAACGGTTCTTGGAACTTGGGGTCCGATGCGGCAAGCTTGTATGTCGCACTTTCTGCAAGACAAGCTGATCTTAGCCCGAATTCCAGTTGGCCGGGTATTTCTTGTATCGTATCAATTTTGAATTACCTCGGTTAGGGGTAATTCAACCTGTCTCTACAGTTTGAGTTTATATAATGGCAGTAGGTCCATATACTTCCCAGACAATTTGGATTGCGGAAGCTGATGATTTTGTCATTCGGCAGTTTGAGGATGTATATTTTGTTTTCTGTAAATCCGCAGGAACAACGCACCTTCTAAATTTTCTTACCGCGTCTATTGTCAAAAATGCAGTTGATAAGCCAGGAAATATGAAGGACTTGTATGATCGGGTTCTCGATGACCTTGAACTTGATACAGAAGATTGCCCTGCCGAATTGTTTGAAAGCTCTGTTATTCAATTAGATGAGGTTGGATTACTGAAGCCAAAAGAATATAGCAATGCCTGAAACGCTTATCTCCAACTTAAATAGAGCTGATGTGTTTTCTTCTCTGAAGGAGGGGCAGTTTGAACTAATTCTCGGAGCATTCTCCGCTCGGCTCGCTTCGCAATCACCTGAATTGGTCGATTTTCTATTTGATGTGTATCGCGATGTGCCTGCTAATCTTGAATTACAGGAAGTAACTGATATTGCGCTGAATGTCAGACCGCCGAATGTGTTCAGGAAGTATTTGCGCCCACAGGTTATTCCTGATCCAGGATTTAAAGTACCTGCTGTACCACTCCCTAAAAAAATGGCACCACTCAGCTTAGAAATGGGGATGAATCTTTCTGTTGCGCTGAAGTGTTGTAGGTTTTTAACATTTCATGCAGGTGCGGTTGCCAATGAAAATGGCGGCGTTTTGATTTCTGGTGCATCGGGCAGTGGAAAAAGCACACTTACAACAGCCTTGATGCAGGAAGGTTACCGTCTGTTTTCAGATGAGTTTGGTTTGCTTTCACTGGATAAAGCAGAAATTAATCCCTACCCAAGGCCTGTCTCACTTAAAGGAAATTCAATCTCTGTAGTAAGAGAGATGGTTGGTGCCGAATGGGTTTCGAAATCTATTATGAATACCCCTAAAGGCGAAATTGCCTATAGGCGAGCTCGACGTTCTGATATTGAACAAGCGAATATTCCTGCGCCTGTTAAACTAATTCTATTCCCTAATTTTGCTGAGAATGTAAGCCCGCGCGCCAAAAAGCTCACGAAAGCTGAAACGATTATGCGGCTTATTGAATCTGCGACCAACTACAAGCTCCTTGGTGAGCCTGCGTATAAAGCACTTACAGATATGGTTGTAGGGGCTGAAGCCTACGATATCACTTATGGTGATACAGAGGAATGTATGCAGATGGTGCGTGACTTTGCCGAGGAGGCAGGGTTATGAGCCGTTATTTTACACGTGTTATAGCAGGCCTTGAACCCATTCCTGAAAATGTAACAGAGCGCGCTCTGCTGCTTGAGTTTGCGGACGTTAATCATGTGTTTGGCCGCCTTGCTTTGGTTGCGGGTGATACGGTTAGCAAAAAAATGCAGTCGGTCCTTGAAAATGGTGTAACTCGTGCAGCTTATGATCATCATATGCTTCACAGTGAAAAGGAACGCCTTGAGCGTGCTTTTATGGGATCAGGTATTCAGCCGATCCTTTTAAAAGGTGGCGCTTATGTGGCCTTGGGACTTGAGGCTGCGAAAGGTAGGCGAGTAAGCGATCTCGATATTCTTGTGCCTGAGCAGAATGTTAAAGAGGCTGAGGAAATTCTGCTTGCTGCCGGTTGGAATTTTGATGAAAGTGCGGCTGAAGAGTATGATCAGCATTATTACCGCAAGCATATGCATGAATTGCCGCCTTTCAGGCATTCAGCTCGGTTCACAATTTTGGATGTTCACCACCGCCTTCTTCCGCCAACGTCTAGACTAAATATAAATAATAAGCCCTTTTTTGAGGCAGCTATGCCTCTGGTGGGTAGTTTTCTAAAAGTATTGTCGCCGCAGGACTTGTTCATTCATTCAGCTATCCATGCTTTCGCTGATGGAACATTCGAAACGCCTGTCCGTAGTTTGATTGAACTTAATTTGTTGTTGAGCGATCTGGATTCCGATGAGGATTTGGCACTATTAGAGCGCATAAAGATGATCGGTGCTGAAAAGCCGTGTGCTTATGCATTCGGGCTTCTTGCTAAGGTTCTGGATAGCGAGCGAGCAGATGATCTTTTGAAGGAACTTGGTGGTGTACCGTCTCAAACTGTTCTTGATTGGTTTGTCGATCGGTTGAATGGCAACCAAACTCGTAAATCCACTAAAGCGATGCTCTATCTACGTTCTCATCTGCTTCGGATGCCTCTATACAGGCTATTACCGCATCTAGTTGTGAAAGCCTTTAAGCGGATTGGAGCGAAACCACATCCCGTAAGGTTGCCAGAGATTCAATAATCATATCTGGCTCGAGCGCTTTGATATCTGTATCTGCAAAACCATAGTTTACTGCAACAACGGGCATATGTGCTGCTTTCGCGCCTAATATATCAGGTGATGCATCTCCAACCATAAGAGTAGGACCAGTGCCGGTTAGAAGGGCCGCTGTATCTTGCAAATGGCGTGCATCGGGCTTTTTGTATGGTAGGCTGTCACCGCCCACAATAGCGCCAAAGTATTTTAATAAATCCAATTCCGATAGTAAGGATTTAGCCATTCGTTCTGGTTTGTTCGTACAGATAGCTAATTCAAAGCCTTTTTCCTTAAGGTCGGTGAGTGCTTGCACACAATAGGGGTAGGGTGCTGAATGTACGGCTATATTATCTGTATAGAAATCTAAAAACTCTTTTTGAAGATTTGTGCTGTCAATACCTTCCGAGCCACCAGTGAGCTTTAGCCCTTCTTTGATAAGCCGAAGTGAACCAAAGCCAACTAAATGCCGAACGGAAGAAAGAGGTACATCTGGCCGGCCTGCAATGTTGAGTGCATGGTTAGTGGCAGCATGCAAATCAGCAGCCGTATCGACCAGTGTGCCATCAAGGTCAAAAAGGATTTTTTGAACGGAAAATACTTTCATATGTAAGTATCAAGCTCTTCTGAATACAAAGGTTAGAAATGTTATGACCACTTAATATAGACATTTGTTATAAAGGCCAAACATCGATTATAGTAATAGAGTTTTTGCGCTTGCTATTGTTGAAAATGCATGATTTAACATTGCAACTTAATTGCTAAAAATGATGCAATGTTGAAATAATAATACAAGCCCTTGAGAGTTTATAGAGGTCAAAGTGATGAGTGAGTGGAGCCCTGAAAGCTGGAAAACACGCCCGATTATACAGGTGCCTGATTATCCAGATAAAAAAGTATTGCAGGAAGTGGAAACCGAACTTGCAAGCTATCCACCGCTCGTATTTGCTGGTGAGGCACGTGATCTGAAAGCCTCTCTTGGCGAAGTTGCTGAAGGCCGTGCATTTTTGCTGCAAGGCGGTGATTGTGCTGAGAGTTTCCGTGAGTTTCACCCAAATAATATCCGCGATACATTCCGTGTGCTTTTGCAGATGGCTGTGGTGCTTACATATGCAGCAAGTAGCCCTGTTGTAAAAGTTGGTCGTCTTGCTGGTCAGTTTGCGAAACCACGTTCCGCTGATACTGAAACTGTGGATGGTGTAGAGCTACCGAGCTACCGCGGTGATATCATTAATGGTATTAATTTTGATGCAGAATCCCGTGTGCCAGACCCACGCCGTATGCTGCGTGCTTACAGTCAGTCTGCTGCGACGCTGAATCTTCTTAGAGCGTTTGCACAAGGCGGTTATGCAAACCTAATGGATGTACACCGCTGGAATCTCGATTTCGTGTCGGAAAGTGGTGCTGGCGCTAAGTATGCCGAGCTTGCGGACCGCATTGGTGAAGCGCTTAATTTTATGGAAGCGTGTGGTGTGAACCCGAACGATGTCCGTCAGCTTCAGGGTACTAAATTCTACACTTCTCATGAGGCATTACTTCTGGGATATGAACAGGCTCTAACGCGCGTCGATTCTACATCAGGTGAATGGTACGATACCTCCGCTCACATGCTTTGGGTTGGTGACCGCACACGCCAGACAGATGGCGCGCATCTTGAATTTTTGCGCGGTATCGGTAATCCGATTGCTTCAAAGGTGGGGCCGACGACAGACCCAGATGATCTTATTCGCCTGATTGATATCCTCAATCCGAATAATGAGGCTGGGCGCCTAACACTTATCAGCCGTTTTGGTGCTGACAAGGTGGAAGAATATCTGCCACGATTGCTGCGCCGCGTGAAAGAAGAGGGCCGCAAGGTTGTTTGGTCGTGTGATCCAATGCATGGTAACACAGTGAAAGCATCATCAGGTTACAAAACTCGTCCGTTCGAACGTGTGCTTAAAGAGGTGAAGCAGGTGTTTGCCTGCCATCGTGCCGAAGGCACATATGCTGGCGGTATCCACTTGGAGCTTACAGGCCGTGATGTAACCGAATGTACTGGCGGCGCGATCGCTGTGACAGAAGATGGTCTATCTTCTCGCTATCACACACATTGTGATCCGCGCCTGAATGCGAGCCAATCAATTGAACTTGCATTCCAGATAGCCGAAGCCCTTAAGGAGGAAAGAGAGGCGCTAGCAGCAGAAAACGCTGCTTAACTCTTAGCTAAATCTCTTTAACGAGGGCGAGGCCAGGTAGATTGGTTCTCGCCCTTTTCTTTAACTTGTACACACGCGTGAAGCACGGTAAAAGGCAGGCATGACAGATACGCTTTCCATATATATTGCACAGCTTAACCAAACGGTTGGGGCTATTCAGGCAAATTGCGAGAAAATCGCTGAAGCTTACGCAAATGCAGTGGCGGATGGTGCTGATCTAGTGCTTACACCAGAGCTTTCAGTAACTGGTTATCCGCTTGAAGATTTGGTGTTGAAACCATTCTTTGCTCGCGCATCCAAGCATGCGATAGAAGGTCTTGCCGAAATTACGGCTGGTGATGATGCACCTGGTTTGATTGTCGGTGCACCGTGGCAAGATGGTGAAGCGCTAAGGAATGCTTCTTTTTTGCTTGAAGCTGGCGAGATCAAAGAAATTCGTTTTAAGCATGAACTGCCAAATTACGGTGTATTTGATGAAAAGCGGGTTTTTGAAGAAGGTCCAATTCCTGCACCTATGGAATTCAGAGGCCATAAGCTGGGTGTAATGATTTGCGAAGATATGTGGTTCTCAGCGGTGGCTGAGGGATTAAAAGCGCGAGGGGCGGAAATCCTTCTGGTACCGACATGTAGCCCTTTTGAGCTGGATAAACATCCGGAACGTCAAGAGCATGCGCTTGCTCGTGTGAATGAAACAGGCTTGCCGCTAGTGTTCTGCAACCAGATTTGCGGACAGGATGAACTTGTTTTTGATGGCGCGAGTTATGTGATCGCCGCTGACGGCACGGTACCAGTGCAGATGGTTTCATGGGCCGAAGGTGAGTTGAATACTGTTTGGCAGAAAGTAGATGGCAAGTTTACCTGTGAAACAGAATTTCAAGCTGAAACCCCAGACCGAATGGCTTCTATGTATCAGGCGATGATGTTGGGCTTGAGGGACTATGTTAACAAAAACCGCTTCCCTGGCGTTGTGCTTGGTATGTCTGGCGGTATTGATAGTGCGCTTTCGGCTGCGGTTGCAGTTGATGCATTAGGCGCAGATAAAGTGCACTGTATTATGATGCCGTCTAAATACACGACAGGCGAAAGTGTTGGAGACGCTGAAAAATGTGCTCAGGCTCTAGGTGCGATCTACGATACTATCGCCATTAAAGAGGGCGTTGACGCCTTCGATAACATGCTAGGTGGTGTGTTTGCGGGAACTGAATCGGATACAACAGAAGAGAATATTCAGTCACGCCTGCGTGGGCTTATTCTTATGTCTGTATCCAACAAGTTCGGCAAGATGGTGCTGACAACAGGTAATAAATCCGAGATGTCTGTTGGTTATGCCACGCTCTACGGTGATATGTGCGGTGGCTATAACGCCCTCAAGGATGTATATAAACTGGATGTATTTGCGCTCTCGCGCTGGCGGAATGAAAATGTCCCTGCTGGTGCTTTAGGCCCTGGCGGAGAAGTTATCCCAGAAAACATCATCACTAAGCCACCTACAGCTGAACTAAGGGAAGACCAGAAGGATGAAGATAGCCTTCCTCCCTATGAAGAATTGGACGATATGCTCAGGTGTCTTGTCGATGAAGAAATGTCCGTTGCAGATGTTATTGCGCGCGGGCACGATGCATCAGAGGTTGCAAGGATCGAACACCTGCTGTACATCGCCGAGTATAAAAGGCGTCAGGCACCTCCGGGTGTAAAAATTACGCGTAAGAATTACGGTCGAGACCGCCGTTACCCGATTACGAATGGGTTCCGCAGTGCTCGCTACAACAACTAATATATGTGTGCCGTTAGGCTAGGATAAAAGAATGACTGTTAAAGTACGTTTTGCACCATCTCCAACTGGTAAGCTCCATTTGGGTAATATTCGCGCTGCTCTTGTGAACTGGTTGTTCTCATGCCAGCAGGGCGGAACCTATGTGCTGCGTATTGATGATACTGATACAGCTCGTTCCACTCTTGAAAATGAAGAAGCAATTAAAGCTGATCTTCAGTGGCTTGGTATTAAATGGGACGAAACCTTTAAGCAAAGTGAGCGTTTTGACCGTTACAATGAAGTTGTTGAGAAACTGAAGGCTGAAGGCCGCCTTTACCCTTGTTATGAAACATCTGATGAGCTTGATATGAAGCGTAAAATTCAGATGGGTCGTGGTAAGCCGCCAGTATACGATCGCGCTGCTCTTGACCTTACTGATGAGCAGAAAGCTGCTTATGAAGCAGAAGGTCGAAGGCCACACTGGCGTTTTAAGCTTAATGTTCCAGGGCGTGCTGAATGGACAGACCTTATCCGTGGTGATGTATCAATTGATCTTGGTGCGGTTTCTGACCCGATCCTTATCCGTGAAGACGGTAGCTTCCTCTATACGCTTCCGAGTGTGATTGATGATGTGGATTACGGTATTACACATATTGTACGCGGTGAAGACCATGTGACAAACTCTGCTGTTCAAATACAGATTTTTGAAGCTGTTGGTGGTAAATCACCAGAAATGGCTCACTTCGCGCTTCTAACCGGCAAGGGCGGTGAAGGTCTTTCGAAGCGTCACGGTGCTATGTCTATTGAAGAGTACCGTGATGAAGCAGGGCTTGAGGCAATGTCTATTGTGTCACTGATTGGTCGCGTGGGTACAAGTGAGCCGATTGAAGCCTTCGCAGATATCAAGCCGCTTATAGATGGTTTTGATTTTGGGAAATTTGGTAAATCAACATCAAAGCTAGATAGCGATGAACTTGAAATGCTGAACGCAAAAATTTTGCATGCAACACCTTTTGCTGATGTTGAAGGTCGCCTTGACGGTGTTGATGAAACCTTCTGGGAAACAGTAAAGCCAAATATCAACAAGCTATCTGATATCAAAGAATGGCAGGCCATTATTGCAGGCCCGGTAACGCCAGTTATTGAAGATGCTGATCATATCGCGAAAACTCGTGATCTGCTACCTGAAGGTGAGCTTACAGCTGACACTTGGAAAGAATGGACAAACGCGATTAAAACAGAAACTGGTGTGAAAGGCAGGGGCCTCTTTATGCCACTGCGTCAGGCACTTACAGGTCAGAACCATGGTCCTGATATGGGTATGCTTCTTCCGCTTATTGGTCGTGAAAAAGTAATCGCCCGTCTAGAAGGTAACGCAGCGTGACGGACATTTATGTTTATAATACTGCTGCACGCGGTAAGGAAAAGTTTGAACCGATAGATCACCAAAATGTGCGTATGTATGTGTGTGGCCCTACGGTTTATGACCATGCCCACATTGGTAATGCGCGCCCATACACTGTGTTTGATATCTTTTACCGGCTTCTGCGTCATGTTTACGGCACTGAACACGTTACCTATGCACGCAACATCACTGATATTGAAGATAAGATCATGGATCGCGCCGCGCAGGAAGGCGTGAGTATTAAAACCATCACGAACCGCTATACCAAGATTTATCAGGAAGATATGAGATCTCTTGGTAATCTTGAGCCGGATATTCAACCAAAGGCGACAGAACACCTGCCTCAGATGATTAAGATGATGCAGGATTTGATTGCTAAAGGGAATGCATATGTGGCTGAAGGCCATGTGATGTTTGATGTAACATCCATGGAAAACTATGGCCGCCTTTCAGGGCATTCTCGTGATGAACTCGTTGCTGGCGCCCGTGTTGAAGTAGCGCCGTATAAGAAAGACCCTGCAGACTTTGTTCTTTGGAAGCCGTCAACGGAAGAGCAAGTGGGATGGGGTAGCCCGTGGGGGAAAGGTCGTCCAGGCTGGCATCTCGAATGTTCATGCATGATTGAAAAGCATCTGGGCGAAACGATTGATCTTCATGCTGGTGGACAGGATCTTATTTTCCCACACCATGAGAATGAGATTGCTCAAAGTGAATGTACGCACGGCAAAGAGTTCGTCAAATACTGGATGCATAATGGTTACCTGACTGTGGATGGTGTGAAAATGTCTAAATCCTTAGGCAACTTCTACACAATCCGTGAGCTTCTTGAGGAGCATGGTGGTGAGCCAATGCGTTTGTCGCTTTTAACTGCGCACTATCGGCAACCAGTTGATTTCTCAAACAGTAATGCAAAGGAACAGAAGCGCAGGCTTGACCGCTGGTACCGTATAACTGCTGGTGCTGCGGCGGCTGAAACTGTTCCGACGACCGTGATTGAAGCGCTTTCAGATGATCTGAACACACCAAAAGCTATTGCAGCTCTTGACGCGCTGGCATCAGAAGAAACTGCCGATCAGCTTTTGGCTGGCGCACAGTTTATGGGGCTTTTGATGCAATCTGCCGAAGATTGGTTCAAAACAGAACTTAGCGCAGAGCAAGATGCTTGGATTGCTGAAAACTCAGTAAAATATGCTGAAGTGCGGGCCGCAAAAGATTTTGCTGAGGCTGACCGTATTCGTGATGAAGCTGCGGGGCAGGGGCTAGTTATTGAAATCGCTGCTGGCGGCGAAATTAAGTTTAAAGCGCAGTAAAGATGTCAAATAAAGCAATTAAGCCTGCAATTATTCTCGTGCGGCCACAACTTGGCGAAAATATCGGCAAGGCCGCGCGGGCTATGTATAATTTTGGCCTTACCGACCTGCGCCTTGTGGCTCCGCGTGATGGTTGGCCAAACCCGGATGCAGGTCCATCAGCTGCGGGCGCTGGTGTTGTCATAGACGAAGCAAAAGTTTTTGAAACTGTTGAAGAAGCGGTGGCTGACTGTACGCATGTGTATGCGACAACGGTGCGGGAGCGCGGGATGCCAAAGGCGGTGGTAACACCTGCTGAAGCTGCCAAACAGATGCACGGCATGATCAGCAGTGGTGAACGGCCAGCTATTCTTTTCGGCCCGGAACGTTCGGGTATGACCAATGATGATGTGGCACTGGCTGATACTATTCTTACAGCACCGGTAAACCCTGATTATGGCAGCCTTAATCTCGCACAGGCGGTTATTCTGGTGTCATACGAGTTTTTCCAACGTGGCGATGCAACGCCAGAGCACCAGCCTTCGCATCCAGAGGGGTTGGCTGATAAAGCAGAGATTGTTGGCCTGATGGAGCATATTGAAGGCGAGCTTGAGCAAAAGGGATATTTCCGAAGTGAAGGGCGCCGCGATAGCCAACGCCGTACTATCCGAAACTTAATACAAAACGCAGGGTTCTCTTCACAAGAGGTTCAGACTATGCGTGGTATTGTGAAAGCCTTAGCAAAGGGACAAAAACGGTAATTTATTGTAATTACAAACCTTTGCGCTAGAATTGCCGTGAGCTTTTCAAGGAGAATTTTATGTTGTTTGCCGGATTAATGCTTGCGTCCTCGTTTCTTATTCAAGATGCGACTGGTATTGCTGTAGCGCGGCCAACAGGTAAAGCGCACCTTGAGCCAACAACTGGTAGCTATTTTCAGATTTTTGAGTTCCATGGTCGTCCTCCTCATACATGGGAGCATGCATCACGTATGGTACGTGGTTATTTGCATGATAATGAGCGAGAAGGGCGTCTAGCTACCATCAAATCAAACGCAGTTCATTATTTCTTGCTGCTGGAGTTTCCTGAGATGCGGGAAAAACCAATGTGGATTGGCCTTCGCGCGCAGTGCAATGAATATACAGATTATATCTGGACTGATGAAACTACCTTGGAAGATCAAACTTTCCGCGCATGGAATGCTGGTACACAGCAAAAAATAAGAGAGTTTTGCCGCAGCAATAAGGATACCGGACGCACACTACCTGTTTATTATGATCCTACAGAATTTGGTGTCCGCTGGGATGTTAGAGACCCGCGTATTAACATCAAATACATGATGGTGGAGTTCCCTGCACCTGAAGAAGCAGCAGAAGAAACAGAGCCAGCAACAGAAACTGCTACTGGCCAATAAATTTATTTCGCAAGTAGCTTTGCTACGTCTTTAGCAAAATAGGTTAGAATACCATCAGATCCGGCGCGCTTGAATGCCAGAAGTGATTCAAGCATAGCGGGTTCCTTTTCCAACCAGCCGTTTTGACATGCAGCCATAATCATCGCGTATTCACCCGATACCTGATACGCGTAGGTTGGAACACCGAAATTATCTTTTACTTCGCGAATAATATCTAGATACGGCATGCCGGGCTTAACCATCACGCTATCTGCACCTTCGGCAATATCTAGCTCCACTTCGCGTAGCGCCTCCAGCCTGTTTGCAGGATCCATCTGGTAGGTCTTTTTATTGCCAGCCAGCACACCCGAACTTCCAACTGCATCACGGAAGGGGCCATAGAAAGCTGATGCGTATTTAGCGCTGTATGCCATAATTTGCACATGCGCAAAGCCAGCTCGGTCGAGTTCCTGCCTGATGGCACCAATACGGCCATCCATCATATCTGATGGCGCCACGATATCCGCACCAGCCTGAGCTTGTACAACGGCTTGCTGCACAAGAACGCCAATAGTTTCGTCATTCAGGATAATGCCGTCTTGCAATATGCCGTCCTGTCCGTGGCTTGTGTAAGGATCAAGCGCAACGTCAGCAAGTAAGCCGATTTCTGGAACTTCAGCTTTGATGGCGCGCATTGCTGTGTTGATCAGGTTATCTGAGTTTAGTGCTTCATCACCGTATTCAGAACGGATACCTTTAGGAGTGCTGGGAAAGAGGGCAATGCACGGAATACCAAGGTCTCTGGCTTCCTTTGCTTCTTTGACAGCCTGATCTACTGATAGGCGATCAACGCCAGGCATAGAGCTAACAGGCTCTCTTTGGTTTTCTCCTTCGCGGATAAACATTGGCCATATCAGGTCGTTCGCTGAAATTTCTGTTTCGCGCATCAGTCGACGTGACCAGTCTGTAGCACGTGGTCTGCGAAGGCGCGTATTTGGAAAACTAGCAGTCATTAAGGTATCCTGTTATTGTTTAGGGCACCTTATCGAAATGGTTTAGCGGTGTCACTCGCAATTATAGACCCAATTGTCGCATGTGTATTTGTGCACAAATTAAGTAGAATTTTATCATTAACAAAGCGTTAGGGACTTTTGGAAGAAAGTACTTCCGACAGATTCGATGAAAAATCGATTAATTATTGACTAAAGTAGCACCTAATATAGAAATCAGGCGAAGTAAGATGAGCGGTTACGACTTTAATGATCCCAGTTTTTTGTTCCTCGACATTCTTTCTCTTGTGGAGCGACTTCACCGTCGCTTGCTCGATGTAATTAAGAACCATCTTGAAGCTATCGGCAAAAATGACCTGAACCCAGTGCAGGCACTGTTGATTTACAACATTGGCGAAAATGAAATGACGGCTGGCGAGCTTAAAACCAGAGGTTATTATCAGGGTTCAAATGTTTCCTATAATCTGAAGAAGTTAGTTGAAATGGGGTATTTACGCCATGAACGTTCTGATTATGACCGCAGAGCTGTTCGTATTTCATTAACTGATCAAGGGTATGATATCCGCAAAATGGTGGACGAACTTTATCAGAAACATCTTGAAGAACTTATGCATGATGATTTGATTAATCATGAAGAACTGAAGAGCCTACGTAAGAATTTGCGTAACCTTGAGCGCTTCTGGTCTGATAAAATTCACTTTGGCCTTTAATAGTGCGAATTATTATCACTAAAAATCGACTAAATCGATGATTATGTGCGACATTTTCGTCTATAGACACCAAGCTAAACATTGCGTTATGAAGGCCACGCTTGTAAATTAGTGCAAGAAATTAGTGGACAGGTAACGTTATGGATTATGAAAAGATCTTTGCTGATGCGATTGATGCAATCCGCGATGAAGGCCGATATCGGGTCTTTGCGGATATCTCGCGTGAAAGAGGTCAGTTCCCGCGGGCTATTCGCCATGACGCTGGGGATAACGCTAAATCCATAACTGTTTGGTGCTCAAATGATTATCTGGGCATGGGGCAGCACCCAAAGGTTCTGGAAGCGATGCATACTGCACTGGATGAAACCGGTGCAGGTGCGGGCGGTACACGTAATATTTCAGGTACTAACCATTATCACGTTCTTCTTGAAGAAGAGCTTGCTGATTTACACGGTAAAGAACAAGCCCTTCTATTTACTTCGGGTTATATTTCAAATGAAGCAACACTTTCAACAGTAGCGAAGTTACTTCCTGGCTGTATTGTGTTTTCAGATGAACTTAATCACGCCTCTATGATCCAAGGTATTCGTAATAGTGGTGCCAAGAAACATATCTTCCGTCACAATGATCTTGAGCATCTTGAGGAACTGCTGAAAGCAGCTGATCCGAACGCACCAAAGCTTATTGCCTTTGAATCTGTTTATTCGATGGATGGCGATATTGCACCAATTGAAGCAATCTGTGATTTGGCTGATAAATACGGTGCTATGACATACCTAGATGAAGTACATGCGGTTGGCATGTATGGTCCTCGTGGTGGTGGTGTTTCGGAGCGTGACAAAGTTGCCCACCGTTTGACTATTATTGAAGGCACGTTAGGTAAAGCTTTCGGTGTGATGGGCGGCTATATTGCTTCTTCCAAGGCTCTTGTTGATGTTGTGCGCAGTTATGCATCAGGCTTTATCTTTACAACTGCTCTAAGTCCAGTTCTGGCTGCTGGTGCTCTCGCAAGTATTCGTCACCTAAAAGGAAGTAGTGTTGAGCGAGACGAGCAGAAAGTTCGTGCGAATGAGCTAAAGAAACGTATGGCTGATGCTAATCTTCCGGTTATGGACAGTGTAAGTCATATTGTGCCTTTGTTCATCGGCGATCCTGTTCTTTGTAAAGAGGCGTCGGACTTACTGTTAAATGAATACGGTATTTACGTTCAGCCAATTAACTATCCAACTGTTCCTCGCGGCACTGAGCGGCTTCGCTTCACACCGGGTCCTCTGCATGATGATTCTTCAATGGATGCTCTTGTAGAAGCTTTGACGGAAGTGTGGGGGCGCTTGAGCCTTACGCGAGCGATTGCAGTTTAAAGAGACTTCAAATGGCAGGCGATGTTATTGTTGAGTTTGTTCGAGTAGGGAACATGCTTAAAGTATCTGCGGTGTGTGCACGCACCGGGCGAGAGATAAGTATTGCAGGTGATCCTAAAGCGCCTAGAGCGCAACTTGAAAAAATTGCTATTGATAAACTTAGATATGTTATGAAAAAAGACGCTGCACAGACAGAGTCTGTACAGCGCGGTATTTTGATTTAACTATTAAATTCAATCTTAACGTTTCTTGCCAAGACCAATTTTCTTCGCGAATTCTGACCTTTTTGCTGCATAAGCAGGTGCGACCATGGGATAGTCTGCGGGTAACCCCCATTTTGCCCGATATTCCTCTGGCGACATATCGTAATGGGAACGAAGATAGCGTTTGAGCATTTTGAGTTTCTTACCATCTTCCAGACATACAATATATTCGTTGGTGAAAGATTTCTTAAGAGGCACAGCTGGTTTAGGACTGTGTATGTTGACTTGATCAGGTCCTAGAGTGCTGAGTGTGCTATAGACCGTTTTAATGACATCAGGAAGTTCAGACGAATTCACGGTGTTGTTGCTTACGTAGGCAGTTACTATCTCTGCAGCAAGTCCAAGAAGTTCGTTTGAAGAATTAATATTAACAGATTCAGTAGTCATTAAATTATGGCTCCGACTTATTCTTATGCCTAGCTATGCTTATTGCAGAAGAACATTACTAATTACAACACCTAATAGTTGATATGTGATCTTTTTATTCTTAACAAATGGTTAATTATCCCTGTAATTAGGAAGGAAAACTTAATAATTTAGTAATATTCAAATAAATACTAGATTTTGGAAGCTTTTCTTGGGTTGTGACTATATCTATGATATTCAGCGGCAAATGAATGGCTAGGTACAGTTTTTTGTACCTGAATTGGAGTAAGCTGATGGCAGACAAAACGATTGCCTTTGCATCTGATCACGCAGGTTTTGAGCTAAAAGAAACGCTTAAAACATATCTTTCTGAACAAGGTTACGAAGTTTTGGATTTAGGGGCGCATAGTCTCGAATCCGTTGATTATCCAGACTTTGGCAAAGCTATGGGGGATGCTATTGCTGAAGGTAAAGCAAATAAAGGGATACTTGTTTGCGGATCAGGCATCGGGATTTCCATTGCTGCAAACAGAAACCCGGCTGTGAGAGCAGCACTTGTACAGTCTGGTTTGGCAGCAAAGCTCGCGCGCCAACACAATGATGCGAATGTGATTTCTCTTGGCGCAAGGTTGGTTGGTGTTGAAACAGCGTATGACTGTGTAGATGCGTTTTTAGCAACAGATTTTGAAGGTGGACGTCACCAAAGAAGAGTAGACAAACTTTCTTCTTAAAAAACTAATAATCACTTTTGGGACAACAAACTATCTAAAATAATGGGATAGGCTTTTAGATAGTTTTTATGTGAAGGTATTTGCCATGTCTAAATTTACTCAGGATGGTTTTTTCTCTGCAAGTCTAGCTGCCTCTGATCCAGAACTAATGGCTTCAGTAAGCGGTGAACTTGAGCGCCAACAAAATCAGATCGAACTGATCGCATCTGAAAATATTGTCAGCCGAGCAGTAATTGAAGCTCAAGGCTCAGTACTCACAAATAAATACGCAGAGGGGTACCCAAACCGTCGTTATTATCAGGGCTGTCATTATGTCGATGTTGCTGAAAGTCTTGCTATTGAACGTGCGAAAGAGATCTTTGGTGCAGAATTTGTAAATGTGCAGCCTCATTCTGGTGCGCAGGCAAATGGCGCAGTGATGCTGGCGCTTACTAAGCCGGGCGATACCATTATGGGAATGTCTCTTGATGCTGGCGGCCACCTTACGCACGGTGCTGCTCCTGCACTTTCTGGTAAATGGTATAACGCTGTTCAATATGGTGTACGTCGTGAAGACGCTTTGATCGATTATGATCAAGTAGAAGAAATGGCAAAAGAGCATAAGCCGGTTATTATTATTGCTGGTGGTTCAGCATATCCGCGTGAAATTGATTTTAAGCGTTTCCGTGAAATTGCTGATAGTGTTGGCGCTATCCTTATGGTTGATATGGCGCATTTTGCGGGACTTGTTGCTGGTAAAGTACATGCAAACCCGCTTGAGCACGCACACATCGTTACTACAACAACGCATAAAACACTTCGCGGACCACGTGGTGGCATGATCCTTACCAACGATGAAGCGATTTCTAAGAAGATCAATTCAGCAGTATTTCCTGGTTTGCAGGGTGGTCCGCTTATGCATGTGATCGCGGCAAAGGCAGTTGCATTCGGTGAAGCGCTTCGCCCGGAATTTAAGGAATATGCTGCACAAGTTGTTGAAAATGCGCAAGCTCTGGCAGCACGCCTTAAGGAAAATGGTTTTGATATCGTGTCAGAAGGCACAGACACCCACGTTGTTCTCGTTGACTTGCGCCCGAAAGGCCTGACGGGTAAAGCCGCGGATGAAGCACTTGAACGCTCACTGATGACGTGTAACAAAAACGGTGTACCGTTTGATCCTGAAAAACCGTTTGTAACATCAGGTATTCGCCTTGGTACACCAGCAGGCACAACACGCGGGTTCGGTGTGGAAGAATTTGTTCAGATCGCTGACATGATCACTGAGGTACTAGATGGCCTTGCGGCTAACCCTGAGAATAACGAAGCGGCTGAAGCATCTGTGCGTGAAAAGGTAGCAGATCTCTGCAAGCAGTTCCCAATTTATGAAGAATTGGGCTAAGCTAGCTCCAAAAATAATAAAGTAGCGCGAGACACTCGCGCTGCTACCATCTTTACTAAGGGGGAATTTATGCGCTGTCCGTTTTGTCAACACGAAGATACGCAGGTAAAAGATAGCCGACCTACGGAAGATAAATCTTCTATTCGTCGTCGCCGTTTTTGTCCTGGCTGTGGTGCTCGTTTTACAACATTTGAGCGCGTGCAGTTGCGTGAGCTAACGGTGCTTAAGAAAACAGGCCGCAAAGTTCCTTTTGAGCGTGATAAGCTAGAGCGCTCTCTAGACATTGCCCTTAGAAAACGACCTGTAGATCCAGATCAGGTAGACCGTATGATTAATGGTATTGTGCGCCGACTGGAATCAATGGGGGAAAGCGAAATTGAATCTGATCAGATTGGCACTCTTGTAATGGAGGGCCTGCAAAACCTAGATCAGGTTGCTTATGTACGTTATGCGTCTGTGTACCGTAACTTCCGCGAAGCGAAGGATTTTGAGAAATTCCTTGGTGGTATGGAAGATCATGAAGAGGACGCAGTGAAGGGCGAATAGTGGCTTCTTTTTCTTCGGAAGATAAAAAATGGATGCGTGCTGCACTTGGGCTGGCACGCCGTGGCCTCGGACAGACTGCACCCAATCCTTCGGTTGGGTGCATTTTAGTAAGGGATGGAATTGTTGTAGGGCGTGGTAATACGCAGCCTGGCGGCCGCCCTCATGCTGAAGTAGTTGCTCTTCGGCAAGCAGGTACTAAGGCAAAAGGTTCCACTGTTTACGTTACTTTGGAGCCCTGTTCTCATTACGGGAAAACACCACCGTGTTCAGAAGCATTAATTAATGCGGAGGTGGTGCGCGTTGTCGCTGCGGTTGACGATAATGATGCACGTGTTTCGGGCACAGGTCTGAAGATGCTTCATGAAGCAGGTATTCAAGTAGATGTTGGGCTATTTTCCGAAGAGGCTCTCGAGCTTAATAGGGGCTTTTTCCTTTCGAATACCGATGCTAGACCAGAATTCTCAATAAAAGTAGCGACAAGCCTTGATGGCAAGATTGCATTAGTGAGCGGGGAAAGTAAATGGATTACTGGTTCTGAAGCCCGACGTTATGGTCACATGTTGCGAGCACAGCATGATGGTATCCTTGTTGGTGTGAATACAGTTCTTGCAGATGATCCCTCATTAGATTGCAGAATAGACGGTCTGGAAGATAGGTCTCCTGTACGGATTATTTTGGATAGTGAGTACCGAACGCCTGTTTCGTCAAAACTCGTTCAATCTTCTAGTCAAAGAGACCTTTATGTTTTGGGTGGAAAGCAAAACTCGAATGCAAGAAATTTGGCAAAGGCTGGAGCGAAAATTATAGAATTACCGACGTCAGGTGATATGCAAGCTATAGGAAGCGCGCTTTCTGATGTTGGTCTACGACGAATTCTTGTGGAAGGTGGCGGGCAGGTTTATGCCTCCTTTTTAAAGGCCAACATGTGCGATACTTTGTATCATTTTCAGGCTGGAAAATTACTTGGTGCAGAAAGTAAAAACGGAATTGGTGAATTAGGCCTTGCCCAATTGTCATCTTCACCCCATTTAAAGGCCCAGAAAGTATTATCCGTTGGTGATGATATGCTCACAATTTATAAAAAGCCGGAGTAACCCAGAGCTATGTTTACAGGAATTGTAACAGACGTTGGAACAGTACAGTCAGTTGAAGGGGAGGGTGATGTACGCCTTAAACTTTCAACATCTTACGACACCTCGGGTATCGATATTGGCGCATCTATCGCGTGCTCTGGCGTTTGTCTTACCGTTGTAACTAAAGGTGATAATTTCTTCTCTGCTGATGTATCACGAGAAACCACAAGTGTTACAAACCTTGGAGCTTGGGAAAAAGGTACTGAAGTGAACCTCGAACGTTCGCTTAAGGTCGGTGATGAACTGGGCGGTCATATAGTAACTGGTCATGTCGATTGTGTGGGTGAAATTGTAACTTTCGAATCAGTGGACGAATCGATTCTGTTACAGATTCTTGTACCTGAAGCGTTTGGTCATAATGTTGCGAAGAAAGGTAGCATTACCATCAATGGTGTTTCCCTTACAGTCAATGAAGTTGAAGACCTTGAGGATAGTACAAAGGTGTCTATCAATGTTATTCCGCATACTCAGGAAGTGACAAATTTCCGCCAAGCGCAAGTTGGCGATAAAGTGAATGTAGAATTTGATATTTTGGCGCGCTATGTAGCTCGCCTGCAAGATAAAGGCTAAGAACGTGCCGCAAAGATTTCTATCCCCAATCGAAGATGTGATCGAAGATGCCAGAAATGGTAAAATGTATATCCTTGTTGATGATGAAGACAGGGAAAATGAAGGGGATTTGATTATCCCGGCACAGATGGCGACAGCTGATAAAATCAATTTTATGGCTAAATACGGCCGCGGCCTTATTTGTTTACCTCTCACAAGAGCCCGAGTGGAAAAACTCGGCCTTAACTTGATGAGTACAAATAATCAGAGCCGCCATGAAACTGCATTCACCACATCAATAGAAGCAAAAACTGGTGTAACGACTGGTATTTCTGCTGCTGACCGTGCGCGTACGATTGAGGTGGCGATTGATGCTGATGCTACAAAATATGATTTAGCAACACCGGGGCACGTATTCCCGCTTGTTGCGAAAGATGGTGGTGTATTGGTGCGCGCAGGTCATACAGAGGCATCTGTTGATATTTCTCGCCTTGCCGGCCTTGATCCATCCGCAGTGATTTGTGAGATCATGAATGAAGACGGTACCATGGCACGCTTGCCTGATCTTGTTGAGTTTGCGAAAAAGCACGATCTGAAAGTAGCCACTATTCGTGATCTTATCGCCTACCGTCTCAAGAATGATGTGCTGGTGGAACGAGTAACTGATTCTGCTTTCCGTAGACAATCTGGTAAAGACTGGCGTGTGTCTGTTTACACATCAACAGGTAATCACCGGGAAACTGTCGCGCTTACGCTAGGTAATATCAACGAAGAGGAAACAATCCCTGTTCGTATGCATAGCCTTAACCCGTTTGAGGACCTTCTGGGTATGGATCATCCGCGTACAGGCCAGCTTGAGCGTGCGATGCAAGCTATTGAAAAAGAAGGTAAAGGCGTTGTTGTAGTATTCCCTGGGCTTACAGCAAAACGTCCGTCGCAAATTATCAGCGGCGAAGGCTCAAGCGATAAGGAAGACGGTGCTTTAAAGGATTATGGTATTGGTGCACAAATTCTTAGGGATTTGGGTGTTAAGCATATGGCGCTTTATTCAAATACACCAAGTAACATAGTAGGGCTTGAAGGATACGGTCTAGATATCGTAGAACAGCGCCAGATTCCTGAAGTAGAATAAACTTCAGTAAAGTTTAAAGGATTTATTCAATGTCAAAAATGCACCTACTTATTGTTGAGGCGCGCTTCTATGAAGAACTTGCTGACGAATTAGCAGCAGGCGCTATCGAAGCAATTGAAGCAGTGGGCGGCACCTATGAGCGTATTGATGTGCCGGGGGCGCTGGAAATCCCTACGGCGATTAAATATGCGGCTGATGGCAGTGCAAAGCAGTTTGATGGTTATGTAGCATTGGGTGCTGTTATCCGCGGTGAGACAACGCACTATGATTATGTGTGTGGTGAAAGTGCCCGAGGACTTATGGACCTTGGTCTTGATCATAATCTTGCAATTGGTAACGGTATTCTGACAATTGAAGATTGGGATCAGGCGAGAGCCCGCGCAAGACGTTCTGAAATGAACAAAGGTGGCGGTGCAGCTAATGCAGCTATTCGCATGATCGAACTTAAGAAAGAGTTTGGAGTTTAAGATGGCAGGTAAGCCAAAAATCGGCGGCCCTCGCAGTGCAGCAAGACTTGGTGCAGTTCAGGCGTTGTTCCAATTGGATCAGGGCGACGAGAAAAATGCACAAGTGATTTCAACAGAATATATTGAACACCGCCTTGGCCAAGAGATTGAGGGTGATCAGTATGTTGCTGCTGATGAAAAGTTGTTCGCTGATATCACTCGTGGTGCATGGATGCGGAAAGAAGAGTGGGATGAGGTGATTACGCCTTGTCTTACTGATGATTGGCCGCTTGAACGTCTTGAGCCGCTTATTCGTTCAATTTTCCGTGCAGGTGCTTATGAGCTTACTGCACGTCCTGACGTGCCAACAAAGGTAATCATCAATGAATATATTGATGTTGCCCACGCGTTTTATGAGAGAGCCGAGATTTCCTTTGTGAATGGCGTTCTTGATAAAATGGCGAAAAGTGCTCGTGCATAAGGTATAATCAGGCGGGAAATATTGATATGCCTGATGAATTTAACCTGATTGAGAAATATTTAGCTCCTTTGGCTGCGCCGGAGGGGCTTTCTCTTTTAGATGATGCTGCTTGTGTGCCTATGCGTTTAGGGCACGATCAAATACTTACCAAGGATGTCTTGGTTGCTGGGACCCATTTCTTCGATGGTGATGATCCTCTTTCTTTGGCTTTTAAAGCTGTTTCCGTAAATGTTTCTGACCTTGCCGCTAAAGGCGCAGAGCCAGCTCTCTATATGCTTGGTTTAAGTTTGCCTAAAACACTGGATGCAGAGCCCTGGCTGGAGAAATTTGTTGCTGGTTTAAGTGAGGCACAAAGTGTTTATGGCCTTCAGTTGTTGGGGGGGGATAGCACCAGCACCTCAGGACCTCTTACCATCAGTATCACTGCAATTGGGTATGTACCAAACGGCACAATGATCAGGCGGAACGGAGCGAAGGTAGGTGATAATGTTTATGTTACCGGTAACTTGGGAGAGGCTGCTTTTGCACTTCAGGTGATATTAGGGAATATTAAAGCTCCTGATATCTCCTTAGCATCTTACTATAAACCCAGGGCGCAGCATCTAACGGGACAAGCACTTCGTGGTATAGCTTCGGCTGCCGCAGATGTATCAGACGGTTTGATAGCTGATGTTGGCCATATTGCAAAAGCGTCTGGTGTTAAGGTGACATTACAGTTGGATTTACTTCCATATTCTGCAGCGGTAAATGAGCTAACTATTGAGCGAGATGAACTTCTTCAGCTTGTTTATTCTGGTGGTGATGATTACCAAATTGTTTTTACAGCTTCTGAATGCGATGCGGATAAGCTCGTGCGACTGGCACAGGAAAATGGCGTAAAAATCACCCGAATTGGCGAAGTGGTAGAGGGTTCAAGTGTGGAAATCATTGATACTAATGGTAAAAAAGTGCAAGTTAGCCATCAAGGGTTTAATCATTTTAGTGGAAATTGAGGATTTTTCATGTCTGAAGATGCAGTTGATGATGAAGGTGGGGGCTCAGGCAAGGTTCTTTTAATCTTGGGACTGGTGCTTGGTGTTGGTATTGGCGGCGGCGCTGGCTACTTTATGTCTGGTAGTGGTGGTGAAGGTGCGCCAGCAGAAGCGGAAGAAAAAGTAGAAGAAATGAAGCCTAAAGGTGACCTTCTGCCAATTGATATCGAAAAACTGACTGTACCTATTTATTCGATGCGTAATAATTCACGCCGGTTCATTGGCAATTTCTTTGTTGATGTACGCTTGCAAGTTTACGGACAGGAAAAACAGATTGCTGTTAAACGAGCGGAAACACAGCTTCAACATGCTTTTCTTTCTGCTATGAGCCGGGCGGATCTAATGGTTGAAGGATCTACTTCTGATATTGATTTTGATAAAGCAGCTATGATTTTGAAAAGCAGAGCTGATGAGATATTAGGAGCTGATATTGTAGAAAATGTATCCATTATCAAGAGTGTTCGAATGGGGCGTTAGTATACTTGAAATACAGGTTTTATGGGCGGTTCTTTTGAACCGCCTTTTTTGTTTCTGAATTGATAAGCTTGTCAAAAAGCTTTTTCACACATAAGGTTACAAGACACATGCACCTTGCATGATGTGTTTTACACGGGCTCGGCGGATATTTTGAGTATCGCCGTCCGTGGGCGGACTGTTCACGAGTATCGCCGCCCCTGAGCTCCTTTGTTGGGTTTAATAGGGGGAGGATATCCTATGGAAGTTTTGTATGCTGCCATTCTGTGTGGTCTGGTGGCCGTGTTGTACGGCGTTGTAACCCGAAGCTCTATTCTTTCAGCTAGTGCGGGTAATGAAAAAATGCAAGAGATTGCGCAAGCCATCCAGGAAGGCGCGCAAGCTTATCTTAATAGACAATATCGAACTATTGCTGTTGTGGGTGTTATTGTAACGGCAGCTTTATTCTTAACTCTTGGTCAGCTTTCAGCACTTGGTTTTGTAATTGGCGCTGTGCTTTCGGGTGCTGCTGGTTATATAGGCATGATTATCTCTGTGCGTGCCAATGTACGTACGACAGAAGCAAGCCGTACTGGATTGCAGGAAGGTTTGACTATTGCCTTTAAATCCGGTGCCGTTACCGGAATGTTAGTTGCGGGGCTGGCGCTTTTGGCCGTTGCAGGTTTTTACTATGTAATGGTCGGCCCAATGGGAATTAATCCCACCGATCGTCTTGTTATTGATAGCTTGGTATCGCTGGGCTTTGGGGCGTCTCTTATTTCAATTTTCGCGCGTCTTGGTGGAGGTATTTTCACGAAAGGTGCGGATGTTGGTGCAGACCTTGTAGGTAAGGTAGAAGCAGGTATCCCTGAGGATGATCCAAGAAATCCAGCCGTGATTGCCGATAATGTTGGCGATAACGTTGGCGATTGTGCTGGTATGGCAGCTGACTTGTTTGAAACTTATGTGGTGACAGTTGGTGCAACCATGGTGCTTGCTGCGCTGTTTATGCAGACAGGGGCCGCAGAGATCATGCAACTTCCGTTGATTATTGGTGGTGGCTGTATTCTTACCTCAATCTTTGGTACTTTCTTTGTTAAGCTTGGAAGTAACAATTCCATTATGGGGGCTTTGTATAAAGGTTTTATCGTAACGGCGCTTCTATCGGCTGTGGTGATGTGGTTTGCCATGCAATGGGCACTTGGAGATATGAACAGTGTGTTCACTGCAGGTGAAACCTCCTTTACGGGAAGAACGCTTTTCTATTGTGGCCTTGTCGGACTTGCGGTGACCGGTGTGATCATCTGGCTTACAGAATATTATACAAGCACAGAATTCAGGCCGGTAAGGTCTATCGCAAAATCTTCTGAAACAGGTCATGGTACCAACGTAATTCAGGGACTTGCAATTTCGCTTGAATCAACTGCGTTGCCTACACTGGTTATTTGTGCAGGTATTATTGTTGCTTATAATCTTGCTGGTGTTCTTGGGCTTGGTTTTGCTGCAACTGCGATGCTCGCTCTTGCAGGAATGGTGGTTGCTCTTGATGCATATGGCCCGGTTACAGATAATGCGGGTGGTATTGCAGAGATGGCTGGCCTTGATGACGAAGTGCGAGACCGTACTGATGCACTGGATGCGGTAGGTAACACGACAAAGGCAGTAACCAAAGGTTATGCTATTGGTTCTGCAGGTTTAGCAGCCCTTGTACTCTTTGGTGCCTATACAGCCGACTTGAAAGAGTATTTCGGTGACTTGTCCGTTGATTTCAGTTTGGCGAATCCATTTGTTATCGTTGGCCTATTTATTGGTGCCATGCTCCCATATCTCTTCGGTGCTATGGGTATGACAGCAGTTGGCCGCGCTGGTGGTGAAGTTGTGGAAGAGGTTAGGGCACAGTTTGCGGAAAATCCGGGTATTATGGAAGGTACCTCCAAACCTGATTATGCTAAATCTGTTGATCTACTAACAAAAACAGCAATTAAAGAAATGGTCGTGCCGAGCTTATTGCCGATTATTGCACCTATCGCTACTTACTTTGTGATTAATGCTGTTGCGGGGCAAGCTGCTGCCTTTGCGGCTCTTGGTGCCTTGCTTGTTGGTGTGATCGTGGGTGGTTTATTTGTCGCTATTTCCATGACTGCAGGTGGTGGTGCATGGGATAATGCCAAGAAGTATATTGAAGATGGTAATCATGGTGGTAAAGGCTCAGAAGCTCATAAGGCTGCAGTAACCGGTGATACTGTTGGTGACCCTTATAAGGATACCGCGGGGCCAGCTGTAAATCCTATGATCAAGATTACCAATATTGTCGCGCTTTTATTATTGGCGATGTTAGCGCACTGATCAAATAGCCATAAAAGAAGAAAGCCTCGAAGCGTATGCTTCGGGGCTTTTGATTTCATATCTCTAATTTTAACCGTTAGGTCCGGTAGGGTTGCCATTGTTACCGTTTGGACCTTGTTGCCCACTGAAGGTGCCCACGGTTCCAAACAATTGTTGGAAGAAACTTAGGTGGCGGCCCTTAGTAGGTGTTTTACCTGGCGCAGGGTTAATTGAGCGTGTGTCAGACATATCGAAGTTGTTAACATTTTCTACAACGCCGCGGTCATTAAATGTAATTGCCAGCACTCGGTGATCTACTGTTTCTGGCCAAAAAATTGGCCGAACACGCATGCGGGATGAGACATAATACCAAGTTTTATCATCAAAAAGCGCGGGAATGGTAGGTGAGCCAAGTGTTGAATTCACAGACTGGCGGTTATCTACACCTGGTGCAATAGCATCAGCTAATTCATTATCGAAAAAATAACCACGATTTTCGCGAGCATTACCACACGCTGAAACAGCAATACTGGCTGCTACGCAGAAGCCTAGCGTAACATGCTTTTTAAACGAACTCGGTGCTGTTTTAGTCATTCAACAAAATCCCACACTTTTCCCATTAGGTATATTAGTGTTTTTACTAGCTGTTCCCATTGCGCTGCGCAAGGCTCCATGTTAGAGCGAGCACAATTAATTTCATTGCCGCCTGAAAATTGTAGATCAAATGCGGCAAGATAAAGGTAATTGCCATGTTTAAACGTCTTTTTGCTAAAAAAGCGATCAAAGTTGAAGCTTACCGAGTTTATAGTGAACTTGTTGGCCAGGCGAGAAACGCTGTTTTCTATGAAGGATATGGCGTGGAAGATACGATTGATGGTCGTTTTGATATGATTCTATTACACCTTTTTTTAGTAGATCATAGGCTTGAGCAGGAAGGTGACGATTATATTGAGTTCCGCCGTTTTATTCAGGAAGCAATGGTAAGCGATCTGGATCGCTCCTTCCGTGAGCTGGGCGTGGGCGATATGAGCGTTGGCAAAGAGATGAAAAAGGTAGGTGCTGCATGGCTTGGCCGTAGCGCTGCTTATAAGGCTGCTCTTGAAAATGAAGACGAAGAACGCCAACTAGATCAAGTGGTAATGGCAAACATATATCGAGATAATCAGGATAAAGATGTAAGCTTAATGGTAAGTTATATCCAACGTTCTGTAGAAACGCTAAAGAATACAGTGGTTGAAAGCTTTGAAACCTGTAGCTTTAACTTCCCTGATCCGACTGTTTAAAGGCTCCCGATGACAAAAAAAAATAACCTGACCCTTTCCCTTAAAGCTTCAGAAATTGATGGCAATGAGAAAAGCTATGCCATTGAAGCAACTGGTGATCAAAAGAGTATTCTTGTTGAACGCTTTAATCTTGTGTCTTTGTCTACTTTTAGTGCTGAAGTTACCGTTAAAAGCAAGGCTGATATGGATGCTGTTCTGCTTGAGGGGCATATCGATGCAGAGTTGGAACAAGCATGTACTATCAGTTTAAAGCCAGTTGCAGAAACTGTATCTGAGAATTTCTCTCTCCTTCTGGTAAGTCCGGAAATGGCAAACAGTATGGATGAAGATGAAGCTTATCTGGATGTGGATGCGCCTGACTATGATGCACTCGAAGGTGATATTGTTGAAGTAGGTGAGCTTGTTGCGCAGACACTGGCAATTTCCATGAATCAATATCCACGTGCTGAAGGCGTAGAATTGAATGTATCTGCGTCTGCGAACGTATCAGTGAATGAAGCTGAGCTGGAGAAGCCGAACCCTTTTGCTGCCCTTGGTAAGCTGAAGGACCAATCTTGAACAAAAAAATAAAAACGTTATTGTTCGTATAAATATAACGGTGTGAGCTGTAGGTTATTGGGGTGTAGCTCACCTCAAAAAGTGCATACTTTGCGCATAAGATAGGAATATTTGTGGCTAAGACTATTACCATCGCTGTTGATGCAATGGGCGGTGACCATGCCCCTGATATGGTGATTGAAGGTGCCGCGAAAGCGCGTACTTTATATCCGAATACCAAGTTTTTGATGTTTGGTGATGAAAAGGCAATCATGCCACACCTTTCAAAATACCCTGAGCTGAAAAAGGCCAGTGAAATTGTACATACCCATGAGATTGTTTCTTCAGATATGAAGCCTTCACAGGCGCTTCGAAAAGGGCGTAAATCTTCTATGGGGCTTGCTATTCAGGCTGTGAAAGATGAAAAGGCCGATGTTTGTATTTCTGCTGGTAACACTGGTGCATTGATGGCATTAGCCAAGTTTATGCTACGTACTATGCCTGGTATTGATCGTCCCGCACTTATTTCTCCACTTCCTACCTTGCGCGGTGAAAGTGTAATGCTTGATTTGGGCGCGAATGTTGAGTGCGATTCAAATAACCTTGTGCAGTTTGCAATTATGGGGGCCGCTTACGTTCGCACCGTGCTTGGGCTTAGCAAACCATCTGTTGCCCTGCTTAACGTTGGTGTTGAGGATCTGAAAGGCAAAGATAGCATTAAAGCCGCGGCAGATGTACTCAAGGAAAGTACACATCTACCAATGACCTTCACGGGATTTGTTGAAGGTAATGATATTGCAAACGGTGAAGTTGATGTTGTTGTGACAGATGGTTTCACGGGTAACGTGGCGCTTAAAACCGCCGAAGGTACTGCTCGTTTGGTTACTGACCTTTTAGGTCGGGCGTTCCGGTCATCTTTCCTTACAAAGCTTGGTTATTTACTGTCAAAACATGGCTTACGTTCACTTAAAGATCATTTAGACCCCAATAATCATAATGGTGGTGTGTTCCTTGGGTTGAATGGTCTTGTAATGAAAAGCCATGGCGGAGCGAATGCACAAGGTTTTGCATCCGCTTTAACGTCCGCGATTGATATGGCGCAAAATGATCTCACTCGCTTAATCAGTGAGGATTTACATGAGATTGGCGTAGAGGAAGAAACAAAGCCATAAAATCGGTTTTGTTAAATGTGTGTTTATAGTTGAGTTATATTATATGCAGTGAAAGGTCAGCATTCCTGTATAAGCCTTTAAAAAGCTTGCGCATTTACTAGTGTTAGATTGACAGAATGCAAACCTTTGGGTAGCATTTGTGTAGAGTTTTTTTAACTTTAATCATTGAATGGTGAGGGTGCCATGTCAAACCAGACACTAACTAGAGCTGATTTAGCTGAATCTGTATATGAAGAAGTGGGTCTTTCCCGTAATGAATCTGCAGACTTGGTAGAGAGCATTTTGGATGAAATTGCGGACTCTTTGGTTAAGGGCGATAATGTGAAGATTTCCTCCTTTGGAAGTTTTCTGGTTCGTTCTAAAAATGGCCGTGTAGGGCGTAACCCAAAAACTGGTGAAGAGGTTCCTATTGAACCACGCCGGGTACTGGTTTTCCGTCCAAGTCAGGTAATGAAAGACCAAATTAACTCAGATAACTCATAGAGTTTTGGAGTTTCTATAATGGCTGAAGATTCTGCCACGGGCCGTGATAAAAGCGGCAAGGGGCGTGAAGCCTTTCGTACAATTTCAGAAGTTGCAGAATATTTAGATCTGCCGCAGCATGTGTTGCGGTTTTGGGAAAGCAAGTTCGCTCAAATCAAACCTTTGAAAAGAGGTGGGAACCGACGTTACTATAGGCCGGAAGATGTTGAGCTGATTACTGCTATTAAACAGCTGCTTCATGTGGACGGTTATACTATCCGTGGCGTTCAGAAATTATTTAAAAGTCAGGGTGTTAAGGCAACTATCGCCTTAGCTAAAGGCGAGAATGAGCCACTGACTGTAGATGCTATTCTTGAAAAGCAAGAACAAGTGTCACCCGCATCTATGAAACAACCCGTGGAACAGCAAGCTAAACCAATAAGCTCGTCTGATGATAAACGAATTTCTTCCGTGTTAAGTCAATTAAAGGCATTGCGAGCAAAACTGGATTAGTTTTTCTTGGATACTTTGTAGGCGCAACGTCTTGCGCCTGCCACTATATGTTCTGATCTTTCGACAAAAGCTTCATCTTCAAAAAGTTTTTGAAATAACTGAAGTTCCTGAGAGCATATACCACTGCAGGACTTGGCTGCTTCACAGATAGGGCAGTGATTTTCAATGAAGAGCAAATCACCGTCTTCTGTGGTTACATCAGCCATATACCCTTCACTTGATCGCGCTTTCGCGAGGGCAACTAATTTCTCCGATAGATCATCAGCTTCAGCCATTGCTTCCTTGTAAGTTTTTTCTTGTTTTGTTGATCGGTGATCCAGCAATTGGAGCAGGGCATCACCACCAAGTACATCGCGAATACCAGAGATCAGATCAAGCGATAGATCCCTGTGTGCATCTTGAAAATAGACGTTTGATTTCTCTGTCAGCCGCCAATATTTCGCGGGCCTCCCTCTACCAGACGCGACAGAAATACACTCAACAGCGCCTTCTTCTTGCAGTTGGTATAGGTGTTGGCGGACTGCCATCGCAGTCAAGTTCAGCGGTTCTGATAGCTCGTCAGCGCGCGCTTTTCCCTTGATTTTCAACTCTTTCAGAATCGTTTCGCGTGTACTCATTTCCATCTCCTGAATTTTATTTAAAGTTTTTACTTGAAAAAATCAAGCTGAACCCACAGTTTATTAATTAAAGTTTTTTATTTAATTAATGGAGGCTGAAAATGGGACAGGAAATACTCTTTATCGCACGGGCTAAACTTATCGCTGAAAGGCTTGACCGTGACCGCGCAGATATAGCCACGTCGCAGGCTGAAGAGGAGGGAAACCGTGACAAATAACAATTGGGAAAATCTCGGCAGCCTTGAAGAATTATTGGTTGAAGATAGAGCAGTCGTAAAATTAGCGGGTAAGCAGATTTTGATTATAGCTGCCGATGATGGGCTTTATGCCATTGATAATCGGTGCCCACATGAGGGATACCCTCTTAAGGAAGGTTCGCTGAAAGAAGGATGTATTCTTTCCTGTAACTGGCATGGTTGGACTTTTAACCTGAAAGATGGTGTACCTCTTATGGGGCGGGATCCTGTTCGGACATATCCGCTTAAAGTTCGCAATGGAGAGCTTTGGCTTGATATGACACCGCCTTCCAAAGAGGAGATGATCAGGAAACTCGAGGCCGACTTTGAAGACGCTTTGAATGATCATGATTATAGCCGACTAGCTCGGACACTGGCTCGCGGTGCGAAAGCAGGACAGCCATATGAAGCTTACGCTGTTTCAGCGCTCCGGTGGAGTGAAGATAAGATTGAACGAGGGTTTGGCCATGCACACGCTGGACTTTCTGACTGGATTGATTTGGCAGGAAACGATGATGATCTTCGACTGGTAGCATTTCTTGAAGCCACAGGGCATTTTTCCTGGGACGGGTTACAGAGCCGCCCCGCCAAAGCCGGCCTCGCAATCGAATGGGGCATAGAAACTTTCCGCAAAGCAATTGCAGATATGAATTTTGAAATGGCTGTGGGTTTATGTGAGGCTGCTTTTGATGAAGGGTTAAGATTTGCTGATCTAAAGCCGGTTTTCTTAGATCAGGTATTTAAGCATTACTCAGCATTCGGTCATTCAGCTATCTATGTTGTTCATGCTGAACGGTTAATTGAACAACTTGGCAGGAGTGTTGAGCGAGGCTTGGCTATTCAGTTTGTACGTCATCTATGTGGTGCTGCAAGAGAAGATTTATTACCAGAATTCAGACAATTCGCCTCCTTTCTTAATAGCAATTGGCCACAAGAAAATAAGCAGGCATTATCATTTTCAGGATTATCAGTTAATGCGGTTATGGGGGCTGTTGTTCAATCTGATCAACCTTATGAAGAGCTTTGGGAACAGCTTTTGCTAGCTGCCGCAGAAAACATGCTGAGTTTTGATGTAAATTTACAAAATGCAATTGAACAACCTATAGCCCGCAACATTGGTTGGCTTGATTTTACTCATGCGATTACCTTTGCTCGGGCAGTTTATGTTCATGCAACGGCAGAAAATAAATATTGGCGATCAGGGCTTTTGCAGATGGCTTGCTTTGTAGGTAGAAATAAACCTTTTCTTACGGAAACCACATTCGACAAATGGAAAGTGGACGATCAGAAATTATTTATGGCTCAACAAAAAGCCAACCTTTTCAATATGGATTATGGTGAGTACATTTATTCAGTTCACCGATTGAAGATGGTGTGTGCTGTTGAGTGCTTACTTGATCTTGTTTCGCAAGATACGGCCGATAGATTATTGGCGGCACTTAATCGTTACCTACATTCTTATTTGAGGCAGAAAGCGCCCGCGAGAGAAGCATATCAGGCTAAATTTCATGTAGAACGAGAATAAGGTAAAAACTTAATTTGCCATATTGCGTACTTCTATGTCGCTCGTTATATTCGCCGGCATCCAGAAGATAACTCTGAAATCGGGGAGTAGCGCAGTCTGGTAGCGCACTACACTGGGGGTGTAGGGGCCGCAGGTTCAAATCCTGTCTCTCCGACCAATAAGAACCGCTATGGCTTGGCTATAGCGGTTTTTGTTTGACCAAATACTTCTTCAATTCTAAATGTTTAGAGTGAAATTTTAAGAAGTGGTGTGCGCCGTGGCCAAATCGTGCGGATCATGTTCTGAGTGCTGCATTATCCTTGCTGTCGAATTCCCTAATTATCTGAAACCACCTGCAACCAGGTGTAAGCATATTCGCGCCTCTGGCGGGTGCGATAGTTACCGTAAGCGGCCAGAAGGGTGTAGGAATTATGTGTGTTCCTGGTTAGAGGTTGATGCTATGCCAGATGCGTGCAGGCCTGATAAACTGGGTGTGATGTTTCGGTTCGCACAAGATGAGGGATCCTGGAATCCTTTTGAAAAAAGTTATGTAATTGCGAATACCAATAAAACTCCTGAAGCATTTTATAGCGATCTTGCGAAAGCCAGCTATCAGATGTTTTGGAATGGTGGCGTCCCCGTTTGGCTTCAGTTAAAGGAAGATAAGGTTCTAGTTGATGAAGTTGGCAGGGAAATACCTCCATCAAAGTTGGCACATTTTGAAAAGAAGTTAGGCGTTCAAGGGTAGTTTCATGATGGAAATGATAGAACATTTGCTCCCACTTGTTGGGGCAGGGATGGTTGCTGGCTTTCTAGCAGGGTTGCTTGGTATCGGTGGTGGAATTGTCACCATTCCAGCTCTCTTTATCGTTTTCGATAGTATTGGTGTGCCTATTGAGTGGCGTATGCATGCGTCAATCGCAACATCACTTGCGATCATTGTCGCAACTAACCTTTCGAGTGTAAGAGCTCACCATAAAAAAGGTGGAGTTGAATGGCCAATTGTTAAAGATTGGTGGTGGGCAATTGCTGTTGGTGCAGTTGCAGGTGCTTTTTTTGCGAAAACACTAAAAACAGAAGAGCTTATTTATATTTTTGCAGGACTAGCCGCTTTGCTTGCTCTCAAAATGTTGTTACCACTGGATAAATACAAACTGGGTGAAGATTTACCTTCTGGTGTATTTCGTTACTTGAATCCAGGGATCATTGGCTTCTTTTCGGCGGTTATGGGAATTGGTGGGGGCAGCTTCTCTGTACCGTATCTTACACTCTATAATATTCCTATCCAGAAGGCCGTTGGAACGGCTTCGCTGATAGGGTTGGTTATTAGTGTTTCTGGTGGTTTGGGATATCTATTTGGTGGGCTAAATGTAGCAGATTTGCCGTCCGGGATGGTTGGTTTTATCCATATTCCATCCCTTGTTATAGTGGCGATAGCGGCTGTGGTGTGTGCACCATATGGGGCCAAAGTTGCTCATGCCATACCAAAAAGACTGTTGAGTATAGCCTTTGGTTTGTTTCTTGTGTTGGCTACCGTCAGATTATTGATGTCCGTTTAACATTGCACCGCAGCAAATATTTGGCTAGGTTCCCGGCAAAACAATAAGGACAATAACCTGTCAGTTGCTAAAGGACTGGGCCCCATGACACAAGAAGGCTTAAAACTCGCTTCAGAGTTTGATCCAGCTTCAGATGAGGCATGGCGCGCGCTTGTTGAAAAGACCCTTAAGGGTAAGGATTTCGACCGTGCTATGATCTCCAAATCGTATGACGATATCAATATTCATGCACTTTATACCAAAGACACGATGGTGCAGGGCTCGCGGCCTGAAAGCCGACAAGGTGAGTGGCAGATATTAGCCGCGCATTCAACCCCGGATGCAGGGAAGACCAATCAGGCTATTCTTGATGATCTAGAGCGTGGAGCCAGTGCGCTTTCTCTTAAAGTCGCTTCCGGGGCAACACCGGGAATAGCGGTAACCGAATTAGGTAACGCTTTGGAAGGTGTTTACCTCAATATGGTTGGCTTCTCACTCGTGCCTGGTGAGGAATATTCTGCTGTATCTAAGAATTTCCTGGGACTTCTCAAAAAGCGAGCTTACAAGGCTGAAGAAGTAAAAGGCTGTTTAGGTATTGATCCGATTGGGACTCTCGCACAAACAGGGCGTTTGCTTCAGCCTATGGATGAAGCGTTAGCCACGGGTGTTGAGGTTGCTGAAGATTATGCTGAATATCAGCATGTGGCGGCCTTTATGGCAGACAGCACTCCGTACCATATGGCTGGTGCTACTGAGGCGCAGGAAATTGGCTTGATGTTATCTACAGCGGTTTCATACTTGCGCTCCATGGAAACAGCAGGCCTTGAACTGTCTGATGCTGCGAAAAATATTCACTTCACTGTGGCTGCTGATGCAGATGTCTATATGACTGTATCGAAGATCAGGGCAGCGCGGTTGCTTTGGCAACAGGTTCTAGAAGCTTGCGGTGTTAAAGATACCAAGATGAATATCACTGCGGCTGGTTCTGCACGTATGATGACGGTGCGTGATCCTTGGGTGAATATGCTTCGCGGTACGACAGCTTGTTTTGCGGCGGCCGTGGGTGGTGCTGATACCATTTGTATTATGCCACATGATGCGCTCATCGGTATGTCCAGCGGCTTCGCACGCAGGATCGCCCGTAATATCCAAATTGTCCTGCAGGAAGAAAGTAATCTTTCCAAAGTGGCTGATCCTGCTGCTGGCGCTTATGCTTTTGAAACTATTACGTCTGACCTTTCTGCAAAGGCGTGGGCGTACTTCCAAAGCCTTGAAGCAAAAGGTGGTGTAACGCCACTGCTGGCCAGTGGTGATTTGAAAGAGGAATTGAATACTGCGTGGGAAAAGCGCCGTATAAACCTTTCAAAGCGTAAAGACGCTGTAACAGGTGTTTCTGAATTCCCGCACATTCACGAAGACACTATAGAGGAAGTTGAAGCTTTTGCTGAAGTAATGGCTGATTTGAAACCAGCCGTATGTGAAGCTGATCCGTTACCAAATCACCGTCTTGCTGAGGATTTTGAGGCGTTACGTGACCGTAGTGATGCAATGCTGCAATCAAGCGGTAAACGCGCTCAGGTGTTTGTTGCAAATCTTGGCACACCGGCTGATTACACAGCACGTTCAACATTTGCGAAAAACTTCTTTGAGGCTGGCGGTATTGAAGCTGTTCAAAGTGAAAATATCGCTACTGCTGATGATGCTAAAACAGCATTTGAAAAATCAGGTGCTGAATTTGCTATTCTGTGTTCAAGCGATAGTCAATATGAAGCAATGGGAGAAGCCGTTGCTACGGCACTGAAAGACGCCAAGCATGTTTACTTAGCAGGTAAGCCTGTAAACGGTGACGCGTTGAAAGCAGCGGGTGTTGAAAGCTTTATCTTCATGGGCTGTAATGTGCTCGCAACACTACAAAATGCCTATGATATAATGGGAGAAAATTCATGAGCCGTATTCCTGATTTCTCCAACGTTAGCTTTGCCCCAAAAGCTTCTGCATCAACAGTATCTGGTGAAGCTTGGGCGACACCAGAAGGTATCGCTGTAAAACCACAGTATGATGCAAATGATATTGCCGAGCTTGACTTTCTAGATACTCGTCCCGGTGTTGCACCGTTCCTGCGCGGTCCATATCCAACAATGTATGTGACACGTCCTTGGACTATTCGCCAGTATGCTGGCTTTTCCACCGCTGAGGATTCAAACGCGTTTTACCGCCGAAATCTAGCTGCCGGTCAGAAAGGCCTTTCTGTAGCATTCGATCTGGCGACACACCGCGGTTATGATAGCGATCACCCCCGTGTGGCTGGCGATGTTGGTATGGCTGGTGTGGCGATTGATAGCATTTATGATATGCGCACGCTTTTCAGTGGTATCCCGCTAGATCAGATGTCAGTATCCATGACAATGAATGGCGCTGTACTGCCGATCCTTGCGCTCTATGTAGTAGCGGCAGAAGAGCAGGGTGTAAGCCCTGAAAAGCTGAGCGGTACTATTCAGAATGATATCCTGAAAGAGTTTATGGTGCGGAACACTTATATTTACCCGCCGTCGCCTTCCATGCGCATCATCTCTGATATTTTCGCCTATACATCAGAGCATATGCCGAAATTTAATAGTATTTCTATTTCCGGTTATCACATGCAGGAAGCTGGCGCGACAGCTGATCTTGAGCTTGCCTATACGCTGGCGGACGGTGTGGAATATATCCGGGCTGGTGTGAATGCTGGCCTTGATGTTGATGCATTTGCTCCGCGCCTCAGTTTCTTCTGGGCGATTGGCATGAACTATTTCATGGAAGTTGCCAAAATGCGTGCTGCGCGTATGCTTTGGGCAAAGCTTGTGAAACAGTTTGAGCCTAAGAATTCAAAATCTCTATCCTTGCGTACACATTGCCAGACCTCAGGTTGGTCGCTAACTGCGCAGGATGTGTTCAATAACGTGTCTCGTACATGTATTGAAGCACTCGCCGCGTCTCAGGGGCATACGCAAAGCTTGCACACGAACGCTCTCGATGAAGCGCTGGCGTTGCCGACAGATTTCTCGGCGCGTATTGCTCGGAACACTCAGCTGTTTATTCAGCAGGAAACAGGTACGAACCGTGTGATTGACCCATGGGCAGGCAGCTATTACGTCGAGAAGCTAACGGCAGATCTGGCTGAAAAAGCATGGGCGCACATTCAGGAAGTTGAAGCTGAAGGTGGTATGGCGAAAGCTATTGAAGCTGGTATCCCGAAACTCCGCATTGAAGATGCTGCAGCCCGCACCCAAGCGCGTATTGATAGTGGCCGCCAGACAGTGGTTGGCGTAAATAAATACCAACTTGATGAAACCGAAGATATTGATGTTCTCAAAGTTGATAACAGTGCCGTACGTGCGGCACAGCTTGAAAAGCTTGCGAAACTTCGTGTTGAACGTGATCAGACAGAAGTTGAAGGCCATTTGAATGCGCTTTCAAACGCCGCGGAAAGCGGTGAAGGTAACCTGATGGCGCTGGCAATTAACGCTGCACGTGCGAAGGCCACTGTTGGTGAGATTTCTGATGCGCTTGAAAAAGTGTATGGTCGTCATAAAGCGGAGATCAGAGCGGTGACAGGTGTTTACAGAGCGGAAGTTGGTAAGAACAACCCAGCGGTTAAGCGGGTTCATGAGCTAGTTGATGCTTTTGAGGAAAATGATGGCCGTCGCCCACGTATTCTTATCGCAAAAATGGGGCAAGATGGTCACGATCGTGGCCAGAAGGTAGTTGCTTCTGGATATGCGGACCTCGGTTTTGATGTTGATATCGGACCACTGTTCCAAACACCAGCTGAAGTGGCACGTCAAGGCGTTGAAAATGATGTACACGTGATCGGTGCTTCATCCCTTGCTGCTGGTCATTTAACACTTGTGCCTGAACTTAAAGCAGAGCTTGCAAAGCTTGGCCGTGAAGACATTATGGTAATTGCAGGAGGGGTTATCCCGCCGCAGGATTATGATGCGCTGTATGAAGCTGGTGCAGAGGCTATTTTCCCGCCGGGTACGGTTATTACGGCTGCTGCAGAAGAACTTCTTGGTAAGCTTAGCGATAAGCTTGGTTACAGCGAATAAAGCATAGGAAAATGCTACGTGGTTTCTATTAACCAGCTTTCAGTAGAGACGCTTTTTGAAGCGGTAAGAACAGGTGATCGAGCGATGATTGGTCGTGCGATCACACTTGTTGAAAGCCGCAACGCAAAGCATCAAGAAAAAGCACAAGAGCTTTTACACAAACTTCTTCCATTCGCAGGTAAAGCGCAGAGGGTTGGTATTTCTGGCGTGCCGGGCGTTGGCAAGTCTACCTTTATTGAAAATCTGGGCTGTTGGCTCACAGGTGAAGGCCATAAGGTAGCGGTGTTAGCAGTAGATCCGTCTAGCTCCCGAACCGGAGGTTCAATCCTTGGCGATAAAACTCGGATGGATCTTCTTTCTGCCGATGAAAATGCTTTTATCAGGCCAAGTCCAAGTGCTGGTGTGCTGGGTGGTGTCGCTCGAGCAACCCGCGAAACGATGGTGATCCTTGAGGCTGCTGGGTATGATACCGTGCTGGTGGAGACTGTTGGTACAGGTCAATCGGAAACTATGGTTGCCGATATGGTAGATTTCTTCCTTGTGCTTATGCTTCCGGGAGCAGGGGACGAGTTACAGGGGATTAAAAAAGGCATCCTTGAACTAGCGGATATGGTAGCTGTCAATAAAGCCGATATCTTTGAGCAGAAACTCAAGCAAGCGATGCGGGAATATAAATCCGCGCTCCATATCATGACAGACGCAAGTCCAACTTGGCACCCTCCTGTTGTTGCATGTGCTGGCCTTACTGGTACTGGTGTGCCGGAACTATGGGCCCGGGTCGAGAAGCACCGGAAGTTAATGGATGCATCTGGTGAAAGGCAGCAACGCCGTGAGCAACAGAGACTTTATTGGCTCAAAAGCCAAATCCAGGACAGGTTGTTGGATAGCTTTTATGCATCTGAAGATGTTGCAGGAAACTGGGAAAGTATCGAAGCGGCAGTGAAAGACGGAAAAACAACAGTGTCGACTGCTACTGAAAAATTACTAGCCCTATATAGTTCCAAATAAAAAGCCCGGCTAACTGGCCGGGCTTTTGTACTCTATCTCATTCTTAATTAAGCGCGTTTGATACCCGCCCAATCATAGAATTTAACTACTTCGCCATTCTTATCGCACTCAGGAGAGGCTAGCTCCGCAAAGAGTGGTGCAATCTGATCAGGTGTGGGAAGAGTGTTTGGGTCTTCACCTGGAACGGCAAGTGCGCGCATGTGTGTACGGATTGGCCCCGGGTCAATAACATTCGCACGGATTGATGTAATACCGCATTCCGCTGCATATGTTAGCGCAAGCTCTTCAACCGCCGCTTTAGTAGCAGCATAACCGCCCCAGTAAGCTCGGTGCTTTCCTGCCGCCGCGGATGTTACGAAGATTGCACGACCTGCATCAGACTTCTTGAGAAGAAGATCCATAGAACGGATGAGGCGGAAATTACTTGTGATGTTTACTTCAACAAGCTCTGCCCAGTCTTTTATGCCAATATGGCCAATCGGTGAAATAGGGCCAAGCACGGCAGCATTAGCCACCATGATGTCTAATTTTCCCCAGCGCTCATAGATAGCCGCGCCTAAGCGGTCAATGGCGTCACCATCACGGATATCCATTGGGGCGATAGTGCAATTACGGCCCATTGCCTGAATTTCATCATCTAATTCTTCAAGGGCACCCTGAGAACGGTTACGAGCAATCGCGATGATATCAGCACCTTGTCTTGCGAGTTCAAGAGCAACTTCTCGGCCAATACCGCGCGATGCGCCTGTCACAAGTGCCAAGCGGCCTTCTAGAGTTTTACTCATTCTTTACGATCCTGTAGAGGCAATCATATCCAGCTGATCTTCGCTTTGATCTTTTTGATTTTGATCAGTAAGGAAAGTTGGATACTCACCTGTAAAACATGCATCACAATAAGCCGGGCATTTGCTGTTCCGGCCTTCTTTGTGGTTCACTGCGCGGTATAGCCCGTCAATGGACACAAATGCAAGGGAATCAGCTTTAATGTGCTCTTTCATCGCATCCACGTCCATACGAGCAGCGAGGAGCTTTTTCCGCTCTGGCGTATCAACGCCGTAGAAACAGCTATGCGCTGTTGGAGGAGAAGCAATACGCATGTGCACTTCTGCAGCGCCGGCTTCACGCATCATGGTTACGATTTTCATCGATGTTGTACCGCGCACGATAGAATCATCGATCAGGACAATTTTCTTGCCTTTGATTTGGTTACTGTTGGCATTGAGTTTTAGTTTTACACCGAGGTGACGGATCTGGTCACTTGGTTCAATAAATGTCCGGCCAACATAATGGTTCCGGATAATGCCAAGTTCAAATGGGATAGAGCTTTCCTGCGCATATCCAATAGCAGCAGGTACACCAGAGTCCGGCACAGGTATAACCATATCCGCATCAACGGGGAATTCTCGTGCTAGTTCAGCACCGATGTTTTTACGAGCTTCATAAACGCTCATACCGTCAGTCAGGCTATCCGGGCGAGAGAAATAAACATGCTCAAAAATACAAGGGCGAGCATTCTCTTCAGGAAATGGTTTATGGCTTGATAGACCTTCATCTGTGATGATGATCAGCTCGCCTGGTTCAACATCGCGTACATATTCAGCACCAATAATATCAAGCGCGCAGGTCTCTGAGCACATGATGTATGAGTTATCGAGTTTACCAAGCACAAGAGGACGAACGCCAAGTGGATCACGGAAACCAATCAGGCCTTCTTTTGTAAGACTGACAAGTGCGTAGGCACCCTCGATCTGGCCAATAGCATCCACAAAACGGTCAATCAGAGTTCTGAACTTGCTGGTCGCAATCAGGTGAATGATTGTTTCCGTATCAGATGTGCTCTGGAAAATGGAGCCGCGCTGCACCAGCGATTTACGGAGATGCGTTGCGTTTGTCAGGTTGCCATTGTGTGCAATAGCAAAACCGCCCGATGCAAATTCTGCAAAGAGCGGCTGACAGTTTCTTAAAATTGTATCACCAGTGGTGGAATAACGGACGTGACCAATGGCGGCATTACCCGGTAAGCTATCGATCACATCCTGACTGGTAAAATTATCAGCGACATGACCAAGAACGCGCTTGGTATGGAAAGTTTCTCCATCCAAAGCGGTAATGCCGGCAGCTTCCTGCCCTCTGTGTTGAAGTGCGTGTAACCCGAGAGTACAGTGCGCCGTAGCGTCTGGTGTACCGTAGATACCGAAGACGCCGCATTCTTCCCGCAGCTTGTCATCATCAAACGGGTTGGTGGAAAGGGGGAGCTGATTCGCCATGAAATTAGTCCTGCAGTTACCTTCACCCGCGGCTCTTTGCCGCCCGCACCGTATATCCGCTGATGCTTGAAATGACTAGATGCAATTTTGCACTTTTGCAGAAATATTACGTTGAGCCGTCTTTTTTCTTCTTCTCTTCGACAACATCTTTGAGAAGCTCATCAAGCTTTTCCCTGTCTAAGTCTTTGTATTCTTTGGCAAGCCTTTCACGAGCCTCTTCAATGAACTGGCTTTCCACCGCATCGCTTGCAGCTTCCAAATAATCTTCGCCTACTTTTTTAGGATCTTTGCCAAGTGCTTCGGCGGCATAACCTTCGAGCATTTCAGCGCCCCACGCCACAAGAGGTTTAAGTCGAGCTTGTTCCATCCATTCTGGTTGCTCCTCATTTGGGAAGATTTTTATGAAACCTAGATAGAGAATGGAAACAATGACCATACCCCTAAGAAGCCCAAAAAGTGCACCAAGGGAACGGTCTAAGAAGCCAACAGGGCTGTCTTTGATCGCAGAACCAATACTGCTCCCTAAAAACTTAAGAACGAATAAGCTAACAAAGAAAACGCCAACATAGCTGATAATATCAGCTAGTTCCTTAGGTTGGATATATTCAGACGCGTAGGGAAGAATAAGTTGGGTACCAAAAATGGTAGCAAGTAGAGCTCCTGCCCATGCTGCAAAAGATAGTGCAACAGTGGCAAAGCCGCGCCCAAAGGCCATAATTGTAGAGAGGCCAACAATCGCGAGAACACCGACATCAAAAGCAGTTAAGCTTGAAACTTCCATAATATGCTCCTGTTCGTCTTATTCTATACCTTCAGGGAAAAAGTGTGCAACCAAGTCTCCCACACGGGCCATGCCTTGTTGCTGAATAGCATCTGCATCAGCTTTTTTGCTGGATGGCAACATTGCACGAGAAAAACCTAGTTTAGCTGATTCTTTGAGGCGCGCTTCTGTTTGTGAAACAGCTCGAATATCGCCTGATAAGGCGATTTCGCCAAAGACTACAGTTTCCTCGGGAAGTGCAACTTGTGAGAGGCTGGAGATAAGTGCTGCAGCAACAGCGGCGTCTGCAGCAGGCTCTGTAACCTTCAGGCCTCCGGCTACGTTTAGATATACATCGCAGCCTGCAAGGCCTAAGCCTGCTCGTGCATCAAGAACAGCGAGCACCATTGCCAAACGACCACTGTCCCAACCAACGACCGCTCGGCGGGGATTGGCAGCACTTGATCGAGCAACGAGCGCCTGAATTTCCACAAGAACCGGGCGTGAGCCCTCAATGCCCGCGAATACGGCAGAACCGGGTTCACGGCTATTATGATCAGCAAGGAATAGGGCTGATGGGTTTGTCACCACATTCAGGCCGCCGCCTGTCATTTCAAAGACGCCGATTTCATCGGTGCCACCAAAACGGTTCTTTACTGCTCGAAGGATACGGAACTGGTGGCCACGATCACCTTCAAAATAGAGAACGGTATCCACCATATGTTCAAGCACACGTGGGCCTGCAATTTGGCCATCTTTTGTTACGTGGCCTACGATTAACACAACTGTACCACGGCGTTTTGCGAAACTAATGAGTTCGTGAGCGCACACGCGTACCTGACTTACGGTACCAGGGGCGGATTCTACATGGTCTGCGAAAAGGGTCTGGATAGAATCGATTACCACTACTTTGGGAGGCTTGCCTTCATCAAGTGTCGTAAGGATATCCCTAAGGCTGGTTTCACAGCCCAACTTAAGAGGTGCTCCTTTAAGACCAAGGCGATTTGCGCGCATCTGTACTTGCGCAGTTGCTTCCTCACCAGAGATATAGATGCAGTCCTCACCTTTATTGGCTAGCTCCCCCATAGCCTGCAAAAGCAGGGTAGATTTACCGATGCCTGGGTCACCACCAATAAGAATGGCACTACCTGGCACAAGGCCACCACCGAGGGCCCGATCAAGCTCGCTAATGCCAGTGAGAAGGCGAGGGGCTTCTTCAATTGGTTCATCAAGGGAAACCAGGTTTACATGACTGCCTTTTTTGCCGCTCAGGCCTTTAGGTGCGCCTGAAACTGCAGCTTTTTCTTCTTCAATGGTATTCCATTCATTGCATTCATCGCACTTACCTTGCCATTTTCGGTAAGCTGCACCGCAACTGCCGCATACGTATGATTTAAGAACTTTAGCCATTATGGTTTCAAAAGCTCCATTTCAATAGGACCATGTGCACTGCCTGTTATGAATTGTTGAACATATGCATTGCCGGAATTATCGATCTGTTCTTTATTGCCTTCCCAGATGATCTCGCCTTTATAAAGCATTGCAATGCGGTCTGCTATCTTGCGGGCACTGGCCATATCATGGGTAATAGTCATGGTGGTGGCACCAAGATCTTTCACGCATTCAACAATCAAATCATTGATAACGTCGGCCATAATAGGATCTAGACCAGTCGTCGGTTCATCAAAAAAGATGATTTCTGGCTCGGTAGCAATAGCACGGGCAAGACCAACACGTTTTTGCATGCCCCCTGAGAGTTCTGCAGGTGATAGTTCGCCTACATCAGGGGAGAGGCCAACACGGCGTAGTTTCTCAATTGCGATTTCTTTAGCATCTTTTTTGTTGAGACCCTTGCCTTGGACAAGACCGAAAGCAACATTTTCCCATACCTTGATGCTATCGAAGAGAGCCGCGCCCTGAAAAAGCATGCCAAATTTATGAAGGGTCTTCTTACGTTCACTATTACTGGCAGAGGTTGTCTCTTTGCCGTCAACGTAAATAGAGCCGCTATCCGGCTGCAGCAGACCCAGTACGCATTTAAGCGTTACTGACTTACCAGTACCTGAACCACCAATGATAACAAGCGATTGGCCCTTCTGAACCTCAAGGTTTATCCCTTGCAGAATGTGCTTGTTCCCAAATGACTTTTTCACATTTTCTAGTTTGATCATGGAAGACATTATGCAGCACCTCCGAACACAATTACTGTGATGATGAGGTTAGCTAGAAGGATAGCGATAAAGGCAGAGACCACAGCATTAGTGGTTGCTTTACCAACGCCTTGGGCGCCGCCTCTGCTGTTATAGCCGTGATAGCTGCCCATTAGTGCAATGAAGAAGCCGAAAACTGCAGCCTTCACCAGTGAAGAAACGACATCTGCTTGCTCAAGGAAATCAACCGTTACTGTAATATAAGTTGCGGCGTTAAGGTCTAAACGTTCTGTACCGATCAAGTAACCACCGAGAACACCGATGATGTTCGCGATAAGAACAAGAATTGGCAGTGTAATAACTGCTGCCAGAAGGCGCGGGGCAATAAGATATTTGAATGGGTCGGTTGATAAGGTGACAAGAGCGTCAATTTGCTCGGTTACACGCATGGTGCCGAGCTCAGCTGCCATAGCACTTGAAACTCGGCCAGCTACCATTAAGCCACCAAGTACAGGGCCAAGCTCTCGTACAATCGCGATCACTACAACGCCGGGTACCACAGATTCAGCATTAAACCTGCTACCGCCTACATAAATTTGCTGTGCGAGTGCAGCACCTGTGAAAAGGGCTGTCAAGCCCACAACGGGCAGGCTGTTATACCCAATTAGCCACATTTGCTGGGCAATAAGGCGCCAATAAATTGGGGGGCGCACGATATGGCTGATGCTGTTGCCTGCAAATGAGGCTAGCCGACCAAGTTCAGCTAGCGCCCCTAAGATGATACTGCCTACTGTAGCGAGAGGATTATTCACTAAAATGCCCGTTTGTTTCCTATATGTTCTAAACGCTAGTCGCACCTAGCTGACCTTTAGTCAACAGGAAAAGTGGCAATTTAACGGCCAGTAAAGTTCGCTTCGCGTTTTTGAAGGAAGGCTGTTACACCTTCAACACAGTCTGTTGTTCTGCCAGCTGCGCGCTGTGTCATTGCTTCTGCTTGAAGTTGTTCTGCATAGCTGTTGTTCATGCTGCCTTTGATTAACTGTTTAATGCCGTTGAGAGCCTGTGTCGGGCCTGATGCCAGCTTTCTAGCGAGAGTGAAAGCAGTGTCAGTTAGCTTTTCATCTTCGACAACATCATAAATCATACCCCATTCAAGTGCTGTTTCAGCTGAGATTTTCTCCCCAAGCATCATCATTGCTTTAGCTTTTGCGTTGCCAATGAGACGAGGAAGAATATATGTGCTGCCAGCATCTGGTACGAGGCCAATATTCACAAAGGCTTGAAGGAAGTATGCGGATGTTGAGGCCAGTACGATATCTGCAGAAATAGCAATACTCATACCTGCACCAGCGGCTACACCGTTTACAGCTGAAACAACAGGTATATTAAGTTCTGAGAGCTCTAGAAGAAGAGGGTGGTAGGTTTCCATCAAGTTGGCGCCAGGGTCTGCTGTGCCTGCGCCGAGCCCTCCCTCTGCCAAATCTGCTCCTGCGCAGAAACCTCGACCATTCCCTGTGATCAGAAGGGCGCGTACGCCGCTATCAGGGAGAGCGATTTTACGGACGGCATCAAGCATATCTGCTTTCATACCGTTGCTTAACGCATTCAGACGGTCAGGGCGATTTAATGTGATCGTTGCTAGGCCATCACTGATATCAAACAGGATATTTTCATAATTTGACATTTGCTTGTTCCTCCCACCTGAGCATGTCGTTATGAAAAGATGAACTAGAACAACATGCTTTATGGGCAAGCTAAATGTTATTTAGATGCAGCTATTTCAGTATGGAAAAAGGCAGGAGTAGCTGGGCCAAAGCCAACAAATGGTTCTTTAGGCATATCGTCTGAGGCAAGCTTTGGTTTTGGCGGTGTAAGATCAATCTTACCGCCATCAGGAATTTTCTTTCCTGTTAGGTCTTCGATCGCCTTAAGGTACCGAGTGTCGTCCTTACCGCCTGTTGAGAAGGTGATGGCTTTACCTTTTTTACCTGCACGGCCCGTACGACCAATACGGTGTACGTAATCTTCAGCATGGTTTGGTACATCAAAATTGAATACGTGGCTCAAATCAGCAACATCAAGGCCACGAGCCGCAACATCAGAAGCTACAAGTGTTTGAATTTTATTGTCTTTAAAGCCTTGAAGAACTTCCAGGCGCTCACTTTGTGCCATATCACCATGTAATTGGCCTACGCTGAAGCCGTGACGGTGCAGTGAATCGTATACATCTTTCACATCACGTTTGCGGTTACAAAAGATAATACCGTTAGTGATATTCTCTTCCTTAAGCAGCTTGCGAAGTGCTTTACGTTTTTCTCGGTAATGTACTGTTACAACGGATTGCTCGATGGTTTGGGCAGTTGAAGATGCACGAGCGACTTCAATCTTTTTAGGGTCATCAAGGAAACGGTCTGTAAGTTTCTGGATTGGCTTTGCCATTGTGGCTGAGAAAAATAGTGTTTGGTGCTTCTTCGTAATGCGTTCGCAGATTTTCTCAACGTCAGGAATGAAGCCCATATCAAGCATACGGTCTGCTTCATCAATTACGAGAATATCAATACCGTTAAGAAGCAGTTTACCGCGTTCAAAGTGATCAAGCAGACGCCCTGGTGTTGCGATAAGAACATCTACACCGCGGTCTAGTGCCTTTTCTTGATCAGCAAAGTTTACACCACCAATCAGAAGCGCCATGGATAGTTTGTGGTTCTTACCGTATTTCTCAAAGCTCTCAGCTACCTGAGCAGCTAATTCCCGGGTAGGCTCAAGAATAAGAGAGCGTGGCATACGGGCGCGGGCGCGGCCTTCTGTCAGGATATCAATCATTGGAAGAGTGAAAGATGCAGTTTTACCTGTACCTGTTTGAGCGATCCCTAGAACATCACGGCCCATCAGGCATTGCGGAATAGCCTGCGCCTGAATAGGAGTAGGCTTATCATAGCCCGCTTCTGAAACCGCTGCCAAAGTTGGTTCACTTAATCCTAAGAGATCAAAACCCATGTAATCTACCATTTCTCAAAACCAGTTTGGCGGCAGAATAGGTTTCCGCATCCGAATGTCAATCAATGAAAGCAATTTCGTGCGAAATATGGGGTAAAAGTGAGGTTTTAGAAGGAAAGGGTGTGCGAATTACCACTCAGAGAGAGCGGTAATTCCTGATTAACGCTATTTAAGGTGACCTTCTACAAAATCCAGCCGGTCTTGTCCGAAGAACATTTCATCACCAATAAACATGGTTGGGGCACCAAACACTCCGCGTTCAACAGCTTCTTCTGTTGCTTTGATCAGACCTGATTTAACATCAGATGACTGTGATGCTTCAAAAATGGCCGCCGTATCAAGGCCAGCTTCTGAAAGAACGGAGCTAATTACCTCCAGATCTCCCATATTTTTTTCATCAATCCACATGGCATTGAAAGTTGCTTCAATAAAGCTATCAAAGCAGCCAAGTTGTTCTGCCGCAAGTGCTGCACGCATCAAAGGTAGTGTATTGATTGGAAAATGAGGGTTGTGTTTAAAGTTCACACCATAGCGTTTCTGAAACCGGGGTAGGTCATGCATCATCATATACTGGCCTTTAGCAGGGATAAAGGCTGGAGAGCTATTTCCCGTGGCTTTAAAGACGCCACCTAAAAGCATGGGCTTATATGTGATGTGCAGGTCATACTGTTTTTTTAATTGTTGAAGGCGCTTGTATGCAAGAAAGGCTGTTGGGCTACCAAAATCAAAGTAAAAATCAAGTTCTGTCATGTTAAATTCCCTTACCATTTTTCTATATAGGGCCGAACATCCAGTTCAAACGTCCAGGCATTTTTCGGTTGCTCATATAGGTGGATATAATTCTTAGCTAAATCAGATGGTTCGACGATACCTTCATTTGCTTTCTTATCGGCATAGTCCGGCAAGAAGCCTTGTATCCATTTTGTATCGACTGCGGCATCAATAACTACATGCGCTACATGTATATTCTGAGGGCCAAGTTCGCGTGCCATGCTTTGGGCGAGCGCTCTAAGACCGTGTTTAGCGCTTGCGAATGCTGCAAAACCGGCAGCGCCACGCATACTGGCGGTGGCACCAGTAAAGATAATCGTTCCTTGTTTGCGCTTGGTCATGTAGCGTGCAGCTTCTCTGCCGCTCAGGAAACCAGCAAAACATGCCATTTCCCATATCTTAAAGAACTTCCGACTGTCAGTTTCAAGAATGCTCATCGGTACATTGGCACCTACATTGAAGATAACTACATCAAGTTCACCAATGTTTTCTTCAATATGTTTGAAGAGGTTGGTAATTTCTTCTTCCTTACGAGCATCGCAACTGAAGGCATGAGCTTTCATACCAGCTTCACTTAATTCTTGAATAAGTGGGGTGAGTTTGTCGCCGTTTCTACGGGCTGCGCATACGGTTAAGCCTTTAGCAGCAAACTTTCTCACTATTGCGCTACCGATTGCATCGCCGGCGCCTATAATTAAGGCAATTTTTTCTACCATTTTAATTCCCCAAGCGTAACGTAGCGTCATTTGAAGCTACACATTGATAAAACCAATGGATCAAAGTATGATCAGTGTGGTTTTATAATGAAACTAAATGGATCGTAATGATTCTTGTTTAATGATGCAACCAGTTATAGTGGAGCAATGTGTGAAACGCACATCCTTTTCAGAAATGCCGTGTTCTGTAGCTAGAACGCTTGATCATGTGGGACACTGGTGGTCATTTATGATTGTACGTAATGCTTTTTACGGACAAACGCGATTTCGCGAGTTTCAGGAAAGTTTGGGTATCGCTAAGAATATCCTGTCTGCCCGCCTGAAGGACCTTACGGAAGCCGGAATCATGAAAAAAATCCCGGACAGAAATGGGTCGAAGTACAGTGAGTATATTCTTACAGAAAAGGGCTGGGACCTGCAGCCTGTGCTCGTTGCATTGATGCAGTGGGGTGACAAGTGGGAGCCACATGAAAGTGGACCGCCACTTGAGCTGCTGGATAAAAGAAGTGGTATATCTATACCTTATCAAGGCATCAGAAATGCTGAGGGTGACGTTATTCCAAGAGAGGACTTAACTTCACGGTTTTCACCGGCTGCCAAAGAAATGCTAATGAAAAAGGCAGCTGAATAGCTGCCTTTGGTTTAAATATCTAGCTGATCGATGTCAGCTGCGTTGTCACGTATGAATTCGAAGCGTTTTTCTGGTTTTTTACCCATCAAATCATCAACGAGACGGTTTACATCAGCACGTTCGCCATATTCTGGAGGAAGCGTTACCCGCAGCAGTGTACGATTTTTCACTTCCATGGTGGTTTCCTTAAGCTGAGCAGGTGGCATTTCACCCAGACCTTTAAATCGGCTGATCTCAACCTTGCCTTTGCCGCTGAATTCAGAAGCCATCAGTTCATCTTTATGTTCGTCATCACGAGCATAAAGGACTTTTCCGCCTTTAGCTAAGCGGTAAAGCGGCGGTTGAGCAAGGAATAGGCGACCTTCTTTCACCATGCCAGGCATTTCCTGGAAGAAGAAGGTCATCAAAAGTGTAGCAATGTGCGCACCATCCACGTCCGCATCTGTCATGATGATAACTTTTTCATAGCGAAGTGCATCACCATCATAATGTTCACGTGTACCGCAACCTAAAGCCTGGATAAGGTCTCTTACTTCCTGATTGGCTGCGATCTTATCTCGTGTAGCGCTCGCAACATTCAGAATTTTACCACGAATGGGAAGGATAGCCTGTGTTTTGCGGTTACGTGCCTGTTTTGCCGAACCGCCCGCGGAATCACCCTCCACGATGTAAATTTCTGTACCGTCTGGATCTTCGCTTGAACAATCCGTAAGTTTACCCGGCAGGCGAAGTTTGCGCTTGCCAACAGCTGTTTTACGTTTGATCTCGCGTTCCTGCTTGCGGCGGAGGCGCTCTTCAAGGCGCTCTAACGCCCAAGTAAGCAAGCTATTGGCTCTATCAGGGTTCTCTGCAAGCCAGTTATCGAAAGCATCACGAATAGCGTTTTCTGTTAAACGCTGCGCATCTGGTGTTGAAAGCTTATCTTTTGTTTGACCTTGGAATTGTGGATCGCGAATGAAAACAGAAAGCATTCCACATGAAGAGCCTGTAATATCTTCAGAGGTAAGCTGTGCAGCTTTTTTCTGGCCTGCGATATCAGCGTAAGCTTTAAGGCCCTTAAGTAAAGCGCCGCGCATACCGTTTTCGTGGGTACCGCCTTGAGGGGTAGGAATGGTGTTACAGTAGCTGCTAGAGAAACCATCACCAAATTCTGGCCACTGAACGGCCCATTCTACCTGTCCCGCTTCATCAGGGAATTTAACGAAGCCTGCAAAAGGTTCTTCAGTTACACATGAACGCTTCTTCAGTGTTTCTGATAGGAAGTCAGATAAACCACCGGGGAAATGCAACGTTGCTTCCTGTGGTGTTTCATCGCCTTCTTGAAGCAGTGCAGCATCACACTTGAATTTAATTTCAACGCCCCGGAACAGATACGCCTTTGAGCGTGTCATCTTATAAATACGTGCAGGCTTAAGGGCGGCTTTTTCACCGAAAATCTCTGTATCCGGCAGGAAGTTAATCTTTGTGCCGCGGCGGTTGCTCACGGAACCCATATCTTCTAGGCCAGAGGTTGTTTTACCGCGAGAATATGTTTGTTTCCAAAGTTTCTTGTCTCGCGCTACTTCAATGCTCATTTCAGAAGAGAGCGCGTTCACAACAGAAATACCTACGCCGTGCAGACCGCCAGATGTTGCATAGGCGTCTGAATTAAACTTACCGCCTGAGTGAAGGGTGGTTAGAATCACCTCTAGAGCAGATTTACCTGGATATTTGGGATGCGGGTCTGTTGGGATACCGCGGCCATTATCAGCAATGGATACGGAACCATTCTCGTGAAGCGTTACATTGATACGGCTTGCATGGCCAGCAACGGCTTCATCCATAGAGTTATCGAGGATCTCAGCAAATAGGTGATGGAGTGCGCGTTCGTCTGTACCGCCAATATACATGCCCGGTCTTTGTCTTACCGGTTCTAGACCTTCAAGGACTTCAATGTCCTTAGCAGAATAGTCTGTTTTTGTTTGCTGTACTTCAAACAGATCGCTCATAAACCCACCCTAAAATTAATGCTTAAACTAGGAGGTAAACTAGCTAGGCAGTTACGTCAAGAAGGTCTATATATTGTATTTTTATTATATAGATGTAATATATATGGTGTATGTTGCCTGTTAATTTGAAGTTCAGCAGCATCCTGTAAACCTTATTTAAACACTTTTCCTGCTAGTGTGTTGGGCAGAAAACGAACGTGAAAGGCAATTCATGAATAGTTTCCATCCAGTTAGCCTAATACGCAGGGCTTTTGATACAGCTCTTCAGGCAAAGTCGGTGTTCGATATTGAGGTTGGCGACCGCTATCTTGAGACAGAAGGTGGTGTTTCTGTATGGGTGGTGAAGCGGATCAGTGATGTTGACATGAGTGAGTTTCCGCTTATCAGTTTAACGAGAGAGGATTACCCAGAACTTACTAAGACTGTGTCTCTATCCGTACTTCGAGAAAAGGAAGGTTTTGTAAAGGCTCTGCAATAGAGCCTTTATGTGTTCTTGTCTGTTTGATTAATCGAACAGCTTATCAATATCAGCCTGTGACTGAACTTCTTCAGCATCATGCTCTTCAATCGGCATAGTATCGTCATACTCGATTTCTTCATCAAGTTTGCCGTGAATCACCTGATTAAGCTTCAATAGCAGGTCTTGGGCTTGCTGAATGCGAGTTCTGATAAGTTCGGCTGCTGCTGGTGCTAAGCCACGCTCTATTACGTTCAAAGACATAAGGCCTGCAATTGTAGAACTGAGCAATTGATCCAGCTCAGTTTTATTCCGGTCAAATGCTTTTCGAATTGGGGCAGGGGCGATCTCGAATGCTTTTATGGCAAGTTGTTTGGCCTGAAAACCGCTATCTTCGAAGTGCTGAGGGTAGCTCTTTGGTTCCCATTCAGCTGCTTCTTCCACAATATCTGGCATATCAGGAATCATTTCTAGTAGCATAACAATTTCATTGAAATGGTTCAGATAGTCTGTTGCCAGAAAGCTTTCTGGATTGATATTGGCTGCGACCAATTCTGGCTGAAGCGCTTTTTGATCTGCGTTATACTCAAGTTGCATCAATTATATGCCTTAACAAGGAACAGCTCTTAACTACTCGTTCCCCCAAACAACGAGCTTATATTTTTCTGATATCAATAAGTAAACACCAGAAATGGTTAGCGGAATGTAAAAAAATAAGGCCCTGATAGAAATCAGAGCCTTAATCGCGAAATTTTTATCGTTTATGCACTGTAGTACATATCAAACTCTACAGGATGTGGTGTGAGATTCAGGCGATCAACTTCCTCACGCTTCAGATCAATGTAAGCGTCGATCTGATCATCGGTGAAAACGTCACCTTTCTTAAGGAACTCACGGTCTACGTCTAGCGCGTTTAGCGCTTCATCAAGCGAGCTTGCAACTGTTGGAACGCCTTTAAGCTCTTCTGGTGGAAGGGCATAAAGGTCTTTATCCATTGCTTCACCTGGGTGAATTTTGTTCTGGATGCCGTCCAGGCCGGCCATCATCATCGCTGCAAATGCATAGTATGGATTTGCTGTCGCATCAGGGAAGCGAACTTCAACGCGTTTTGCTTTCGGGCTGGAGCCGTAAGGAATACGGCAAGAAGCCGAACGGTTACGTGCAGAGTACGCCAGAAGTACAGGTGCTTCAAAGCCTGGCACCAAACGCTTGTAGCTGTTCGTGCTTGGGTTAGTGAAAGCATTGATTGCTTTAGCGTGCTTAATGATACCGCCGATATAATAAAGGGCTGTTTCAGAAAGATCAGCATAGCTATTACCAGCAAATGTAGGATCACCATCTTTCCAGATTGATTGGTGAACGTGCATACCTGAACCGTTATCTTCAGCTACAGGCTTAGGCATGAAGGTCGCTGTTTTACCGTATGTGTGAGCAACCTGGTGAACGCCGTATTTGTAAATCTGAACGTTATCAGCAGTTTCTACGAGTGTAGAGAACATCATGCCAAGCTCGTGTTGAGAGGCTGCAACTTCATGGTGGTGCTTATCCATTTGAAGGCCCATTTCTTTGAGAACCTTCACCATTTCACCCCGGAGATCAACACAGCTATCAACTGGAGCTACAGGGAAATAACCACCTTTAGCGCGTGGACGGTGGCCATAGTTGCCTTCATCATATGAACGAGCGGAGTTGTACGGGCCTTCAACATCGTCAATTTCGTATGATGCACCATTATAGCCAACGCGGAATTTCACATCATCAAATACGAAGAACTCTGGCTCAGAACCAAAGTAAGCTGTGTCGCCAACACCAGTGAATTTGAGGTATTCTTCAGCTCGTTTTGCTGTAGAGCGTGGATCACGACCATAGCCTTGACCTGTTGCTGGTTCTACGATGTCACAGAATACAACGATTGTTACGTCTGCTGTGAAGGGATCAAGCGTTACCGCTGAAAGATCTGGTTTTAGGATCATGTCGGATTCGTTAATCGCTTTCCAGCCAGCGATAGAAGAGCCATCAAACATCACGCCTTCTTCAAGCATATCTTCATCAACAACGTCTGCATCCATAGTGAGGTGCTGCCATTTACCTTTAGGGTCGGTAAAGCGTAGATCAACCCACTCTGCATTTGTTTCTTTTACCAGAGCGAGAAACTCTTCGTTGCTTAAATTACTGTACTTAGACATGCTTTATTCCCTTACATTAATTATATTACAGCTTTGGGCGTTCTAATTATATTGCATCGTTACCAGTTTCGCCGGTGCGGATGCGAATGGCTTCTTCGATGTGGCTAACGAAGATTTTGCCATCGCCAATACGGCCTGTGTGGGCAGCATTTTTAATAGCCTCAACAGCGCGTTCAGCCTGATCATCTTCAATAACAACTTCGATTTTTACTTTCGGGACAAAATCCACAACATATTCAGCACCGCGATATAATTCGGTATGGCCTTTTTGGCGTCCGAATCCCTTCGCTTCAATTACTGTGATGCCTGAAATGCCAATATCGTGGAGAGCTTCTTTAACTTCGTCCAATTTGAATGGCTTAATAATAGCTTCGATTTTTTTCATTTTACTTACCATTAACAGATTTGGTGAATGCATTAGCAGGGAATGTGCCAACTATCATATGCATAAGATGTGGCTTGATTCACTGCTTTTTTAATAATGAACTGTGAAAGTTTGTGCATTTAATTGCCTAAAAAATGTGCAGGTGATTACAGGGTGAGCAAAAAACTGTAATCTTTCGCTCACGCAAGGTTTCTGCTAAAAATGAAAAAATATAAAAAAAGGTGTGATTTCTTGCTTGACGAATAAGAGAGTAGGGAATACATAAGCGCCCACTCTCAGAGACGTGGCGGGTATAGCTCAGTTGGTTAGAGCACCAGATTGTGATTCTGGGGGCCGCCGGTTCAAATCCGGTTACTCGCCCCACTCTGAAAGTTTTTTTTAAGAAGCCCCTTTCGGGGCTTTTTTCTTTTGGTACACTGCCTCCGATTCCAAGGGGGAACAAATACAGTGATACAGTCACCACACGATCATATCTTATTAACGCCAGCTGAAGCGCGAGAAGCTGACGAATGGGCTATTCAAAATGGTACCAGTGGTTGGTCCTTGATGGAAGCTGCAGGTAGAGCTGCCGCTGACATTCTAGTAGAATATATTGGCACCCCAATTGAGGCCGGTGGCGAGATACTCATTTTGTGTGGTCCAGGCAATAACGGCGGGGATGGTTTTGTTATCGCGCGGCATCTTGATGATTGGGGTTACCCGGTAAAAGTAGCTCTTTCGTGTGCCGAAACTAATCTCAAGGGGGATGCTGCGGTAGCCCTTAAGCGTTGGGAAGGCCCAACAATTTCAATAGCTTCCGTGGATTGCAGTAAAGCGTCTGTTATTGTGGATGCATTATTCGGAACAGGGCAGGATCGGCCACTTGAAGGTGCTGTCGCTGATATTGTCGAAACTGCAAATACAGTTGATGCATTTCGGTTTGCTATTGATGTGCCAAGCGGGTTGAATGCAGAAAATGGCATTCCGTTTGGATTGTGCTTCTCGGCGGATGCTACTGTAACGTTTTCAAGTAAAAAACCTGGTCATATGATTGCCCCGGGCCGTTTTTTATGTGGTGGTGTTGATAACGTTCATGTAGCTGATATCGGCATTGGGAAAGCTGTTTACGACTCAATCGATTCGAATCATTTTGCAAACGAACCAGGGCTCTGGAGCGCATGTTACCCGTGTATGGGGCCTGCAACCCATAAATATGACCGTGGTCATTTATTAGTGCTGGGAGGTAGAGAACCTACTTTGGGGGCTTCCCGGCTAGCTAGTATTAGCGCGTTGAGGGCCGGGGCAGGGCTTGTTACACTAGCTGCACCATCTGAGACTTACTCCATTCAAGCTAGCGTGCTTACAGATGTAATGGTGCGTAGGTTTGATTCTGTTTTTGGTTTTGTTGGGGTTATGTCTGACGCAAGAATAACCACTGTTCTTTTAGGTCCCGGTGCAGGTGTGGGGGAGAAGACTATCGAGCTTATCCAACATGCAGGAGAAAAAGAACGCCATATGGTGTTGGATGCAGATGCGCTTACCAGCTTGCAGGGGCGAGCAGAAATATTGGCAGATTATGATTGTCAGAAGGTGTTGACCCCTCACGATGGCGAATTTGCACGGTTGTTCCCTGATCTGGATATTACGGTAGATAGAATAGCGGCAGTAAGAGCTGCGGCTAAAAGGATTAACGCAGTTGTTGTTCTAAAAGGGGTTTCAACGCTTATTGCTGCGCCAGATGAACGTGTGGCTATTACATCAAATGCGCCGGCTTATCTTTCTGTGGGGGGTACGGGAGATGTGCTCTCGGGGATTATCTCCAGCCTTGTGGTGCAGGGTATGCCTGCTTTCGAGGCAGCTGCAGCAGGGGTGTGGATTCACGGTGAGGCCGCTAATAAAGCCGGGCGCGGTATGATTGCTTCTGATCTTCTTAAATATTTATCAGCTGCGCTACCTTAAAGGTTTTCTGCGGTTTCAAGAAAAGAGCTATGCTTTTTTACGAAATAATTAAAAAAAATACTTGTGCTCTTTTGAAGGGCTGCTTATAAGCCCCCTCACAGCCGCCGAGCGCGGCACGACAACGTTTGTTGTTACTTACATAGATGACCTGTTTATATGCATCCGAAGGCATTGGTCATTGTTTGGTTTGCGGGTGTGGCGAAATTGGTAGACGCGCCAGATTTAGGTTCTGGTGTCCTTCGGACGTGGGGGTTCAAGTCCCTCCACCCGCACCAACCACTTCAGGGTAATCTGAAGAAAGTAAGTAAAAGCAAATATGTCAGATTATATAGATGATCTGTTTATATGCATCCGAAGGCATTGATCATCGTTTGGTATGCGGGTGTGGCGAAATTGGTAGACGCGCCAGATTTAGGTTCTGGTGTCCTTCGGACGTGGGGGTTCAAGTCCCTCCACCCGCACCATGATCTTCAGAAAATATATATATATCAATTATCAGTAAGATCATGGTGAAGTAGATGGTAAGCGCTAAATCACTTTGGCTTTTTGAAGTTTTTCCTTATCTCGAATGCTTTTTCCCTAAACTCACATCCCTCTGCATGGTCGTTGATAAGCCCCATAGCTTGCATGAAGGCGTATACCGTTGTAGGGCCAACAAATTTCCAACCACGCTTCTTTAAGTCTTTTGATATTGTAATTGATTCTTCAGATGTGGAGGCCGTTTGAGGTATGCCTAAGGAATTTGCATCAGGTTCGTATCTCCAAATGTAGGCTGCGATAGAGCCAAATTCATCTACCATTTCTTTTGCGCGTTTTGCGTTGTTGATAGTAGCTTCTATTTTACCGCGGTGACGGACAATACCTTGGTCAGTAAGTAGGCGCTTCACATCTTCTTCTGTGAATAATGCTATTTTGTTAAAGTCAAAACCATCGAATGCCTTGCGGAAGTTATCGCGTTTGCTCAAGATCGTTCGCCAGCTAAGCCCGGATTGAAATCCCTCAAGGCATAACTTTTCAAATAGTCTGATATCATCACTGACTGGGTATCCCCATTCTGTGTCGTGATAATGTATATAATCATCTGTTGCGGCACACCAACCGCAGCGCATTCTGTTATCACGGCTTTTAAATATCTGGGACATATGGAGTTCCTAGGATTTAGCGAGAAACGCAAGAGAATCTGCAGTGCGTGTTGGGGATACTTCCAGTATCTCTGCAGTGACAACATTTTGAATTACAAAAGGATCTTTTTGAACGAAGGTCTCTAGCGTGTCTTTTGTTGTGTTATGAGTGATAATTACGCCTCCAAGGGAGGGCTTTATACTACCCACTAAAAGGAAATTATATTCCTTGAAACCTTCTTCGATCCAATCTCTATGGGATGCCATATATTCTGAGGCTAGGTTCTTATTTTCGCTGAATTTTAAAGTGATAATATACATGATGTTCTCTTAATGATTTGCTGTGGTGGTTGAGCAGGTTTCTTCAAGCCATTCGAGCAGAAGCGATATTTCTTTCTTGAGGAATGTATCGCTCTGGAAGGTGTTGTATAAGGTTGCGATACCTTGGCTACGGGCAAGAACATGTTGAGATAGTAATGCAGCCTCGTCGTGAAGGCCTATATCTCTGAATTGTATTTGTAGCCATTCATCAAACAGTGAGAATATTTTGTTGGCTAGACCTTGAGCATCATGGCTGAGCTTGGCTAATTCGGAAGTCAACGTACCAACAGGGCATCCATGTTTTGCTATCTTATCTTTGTTTCTATCAAGGATAGTGATGTAAGATTTTATTCGCTCTTTCGCGCAGGGAGATGCTGCTTCCCATTCTTTGATCATCGCTAGCGTGTTTTTAAGTCGCAATTCGATAACCGCTTCCAGAATCTGGTCTTTGGTTTTGAAATGATGATAAAAGTTTCCGCGAGAAATAGAGATCTCACCGGCGATGTCCGCGAAAGAGGTGTGGTCAAATCCTTGTTCATAAAAAAGATTGTCCGCAACGGTGATAATTCTTTCTCTCGTGGTTTCTTTAGTCATATAGATCTCGTTTGAATGTTTTAGGATGATTGTCCTATTTTGGGTATGGTTAGGGCAATTGTCCTAATTGTCAATTCGAAAAACTATTATTCAAAAGCGAAATTTCAGCTAACTGAGTAAGTTTTGAGACAGTGGTGAGGTGTCTTCTTCTATCTTTTGGCTGTGTTTTGGCGTTTTTTGTTGAATTTTTCCTTGTAACGGTTTATCCGAGCCGACGAACTCGGTGCAAAGAAATTAAATTGAAACACAGTTTGTATTTTTTCGCCGTTTCACCAATTGGCACCATCAAAGTGCAGATAACGCATTTAATAAGGTTTGTGGCGCTTAATTTGAGCAGCCTTGAACTGGGTGAAACGACGTTAGACAACGTAATATAGAGAGTGGACGAGATGCAGATCGAAGAACTGCTAAACGAAGGCCTGAAGCGCGAATATAAAGTAACAGTAGCTGTTAACGAGCTTAATGAAAAACTCGACGCAGTTCTGAATGAATTCCGTGCTACTGCAAAACTAAACGGCTTCCGCCCTGGTAAAGCACCTCTTTCTCTTCTTAAGAAGATGTACGGTGAGCGCGCGCAAGGTCAGGTGATTTCTGAAGCTATGCAAGAAACATCTGCAAAGCTGTTCGAAGAAAAAGAAATCCGCCCAGCTCTTCGTCCTGAAGTAGATATGGATGAGTACAAAGACGGTACTGATCTTGAGTACACTCTAAAGGTTGAAATCCTTCCTGAAGTTAATGTGGAAGACTTTAAAGCACCTGCACTTGAGCGCTGGGTTGCTGAAGTAGCAGACAAAGACCTTGATGAAGCGCTAGAACGTATTGCTGGTCAGCAGAAATCTTTCAAGAAAGCTGCTAAAACCGCAAAATCTAAAGAAGGTGATGCTGTTCTTATCGATTACCTTGGTCGTATCGACGGCGAAGCGTTTGATGGTGGTGCTGCTGAAGATCACCAGCTTGAGCTTGGCTCTGGTATGTTCATCCCGGGTTTTGAAGACCAACTAGTTGGTTCTAAAGCGGGTGAAGAAAAGATCGTTAAAGTAACGTTCCCTGCTGAATACCACTCTAAAGATCTAGCTGGCAAAGAAGCTGAATTCACTGTGAATGTGAAAGAGGTTCGCCGTCCTGCAGAAGCTGAAGTAAATGATGAACTTGCTAAGAACCTTGGCCTTGAAGATCTGGATGGTCTTAAAGAAGCGCTTAAAGGTCAGCTTGAGGCAGATAATAACTCACTTACACGTGCGCACCTTAAGCGTAAGCTTCTAGATAGCCTTGCTGATAGCTATGATTTTGCTGTTCCAGCTGGCATGGTTGACCTTGAGTTTGCTCAGATTTGGGAGCAGATCAAACGTGATGCTGTTATGTCTGGCGAAGCAAAAGCTGAGGACTTCGAGGGTAAAGATGCTCCGGAAGATGAAGCAGAAGCTGCTGAGTTCCGCGCAATTGCAGAGCGCCGTGTTCGCCTTGGTCTTCTTCTATCTGAAATCGGTGTTAAAAACGAAGTTCAGGTTACTCAGGAAGAAGTTAACCGTAAGATTATTGAGGAAGCGCGTCGTTTCCCTGGTCAAGAATCTCAAGTATTTGAATTCTACCAGAAGAATGAAGAAGCTCGTGCACAGCTTCGCGCTCCAATCTTCGAAGAGAAGGTTGTTGATTTTGTAATTGAGCAAGCTGATCTCACAGATAAAACAGTTTCTCGTGAAGATCTTGAAGCTGCGGTTCGCGAAATCGACGAAGAAGAAGCAAACCCAGTTAAAGCGAAAAAAACTCCGGCTAAGAAAAAAGCTCCAGCAAAAAAAGCTGCCCCGAAAAAAGCTGCTGCTAAGAAAGCGCCAGCAAAAAAGGCACCAGCAAAGAAAGCTGCGGCTAAGAAAGCTGACAAAGAGTAGTCTTAGTTTGAATATTCTGGAAAGGCGTCCATTAGGGCGCCTTTTTTTTATGTTTTTTGTTTAAATATGCTTATGATGCATTATCTAACTGTTCTGTGTGGTGGATATTACTTGCCCGCAGTTAGAAGTGTTTGCTACAGCTAGGCAAACAACGCCTGTCTAATTTTTAGCAGAGTTTTTGAGTTTATTAATTGGAGCGCTTTATGAGCGATATTATGGAACCGTTCGCAAACCACTTGGTGCCGATGGTTGTTGAGCAAACAAACCGCGGTGAACGATCGTTTGATATTTATTCACGCCTTTTGAAGGAACGTATTATCTTCCTCACAGGGCCTGTGAATGATCATGTTTCCAGCCTTATTGTTGCACAGCTCCTGTTTCTAGAAGCTGAAAACCCTGAGAAAGATATTTCTTTTTATATCAACTCTCCTGGCGGGCACGTGACAAGCGGTTTGGCTATTTATGATACCATGCAATATATCAAGCCGAAGATTGCTACGATTTGCATAGGGCAGGCGTGTTCAATGGGATCTCTGCTTCTTGCTGCAGGCTCAGAAGGTATGCGTTATGCACTGCCAAATTCACGAATTATGATTCACCAACCATCTGGTGGTGCGCAAGGTCAAGCGGTTGATATCGAAATTCAGGCGCGTGAAATTTTGAATATTCGTGAGCGCCTTAATAAGATTTATGCGGAACACACAGGGCAATCTGTTGATGTTATCCAGAAAGCGTTGGACCGCGACAACTTTATGGAACCGCATGAAGCCAAAGAATTTGGTCTGATTGATGAAGTTTACGTATCAAGAGATACAAAAGCGTAGGTCGTTTCAATTAACGTGCTGATAACGCTTTTATGCTTTTATAAAAAAGCTTGGTAAAGCAAGACGACAGAATGAAAGTGAGATTTTTAAAGCAGTGACCGACTTGAGTAACAATGATTCGAAGAATACACTTTATTGCTCCTTCTGTGGCAAGAGCCAGCATGAAGTACGCAAACTGATCGCAGGACCAACGGTCTTTATCTGTGATGAGTGTGTTGAGCTGTGTAACGATATTATTCAAGAAGAAAGTAAGGGTTCGCTGAGTAAGGGAAGTGAAGGTGTTCCTTCCCCGCTTGAGATCCTTGAAGTTCTGAATGATTATGTGATCGGGCAGGCTGCAGCGAAGAAGGTTCTCGCTGTCGCTGTTCATAACCACTATAAGCGCCTTAATCACGCAACTGGTTCAAAAACTGAAGTAGAGCTTTCTAAATCTAATATTCTACTGGTTGGACCAACAGGTTGTGGTAAAACGCTGCTTGCACAAACACTGGCCCGTATTCTTGATGTGCCGTTTACAATGGCAGATGCAACAACGCTTACTGAAGCTGGTTATGTTGGTGAAGATGTTGAGAATATTATCCTGAAGCTTCTTCAGGCGGCAGATTATAATGTTGAACGTGCGCAGCGCGGTATCGTTTATATCGATGAGGTGGATAAAATCAGTCGTAAGGCAGACAATCCATCGATTACGCGTGATGTATCCGGCGAAGGTGTTCAACAAGCGCTCTTGAAAATTATGGAAGGTACTGTTGCAAGTGTTCCACCACAGGGTGGACGCAAACATCCTCAACAGGAATTCTTGCAGGTTGATACAACGAATATCCTCTTTATTTGTGGGGGAGCGTTCGCTGGCCTCGATAAAGTGATCACTAATCGTATGCAGGGTAAGTCTATTGGCTTTGGTGCAACAGTCGCTGGCCCTGACGAGCGCGGTGTTGGTGAACTATTCAAGGAAACAGAACCTGAAGATCTTTTGAAATTTGGTTTGATTCCTGAATTTGTGGGCCGCCTCCCTGTTATTGCAACACTGGAAGATCTGGATGAAGATGCGTTAGTGAAGATTTTGTCTTTGCCGAAAAATGCTCTTCTTAAACAGTATCAAGCACTCTTTGATATGGAAGATGTTAAGCTGAACTATACAGATGATGCGCTGTTTGCTGTTGCTCGTAAAGCGATTGAGCGCAAGACGGGTGCTCGTGGTTTGCGCTCTATCATGGAAAACACGCTTCTTGATACCATGTTTGATCTGCCTTCTATGGAAGGTGTTGAAGAGATCGTGATTAATGGCGATGTGGTAGACGGAAAAGCGACTCCTTTGCTTATTTACTCTGAAAAACGTGAGGAAGCTGATCAATCAGCGTAATTTACGACTAGTAAGTTGTTTAAAGGGGGTGAATCAGGTGGTTCAGCCCCTATTTTTATAACTAAAGCATGTAATTTAGGTGTTAAAGGCGCATTTAGCGTCTTTTTCTTTCTGTTTTTCTAGAAACTGCCTTAAACTGATACATAAGATAAATAAACTCTAATAGGCATATTCCTATGACCGATTCTCCAGAAGATACTACGAATCAAATTGAACTACCTGTGCTACCGCTCAGGGATATTGTTGTTTTTCCTCACATGATCGTCCCTCTTTTTGTTGGCCGTGATAAATCTGTCCGCGCACTTGAAGAAGTAATGGCGAAAGACAAACAAATTTTGCTTGTTGCTCAAAAAGATGCTTCCGAGGATGATCCAACATCTGATGATGTGTTCAGAATCGGCACTGTGGCATCCGTGCTCCAACTTTTAAAGCTACCAGATGGTACTGTGAAAGTCCTTGTAGAGGGCTTTAATCGTGCACAGATCAATGAATTTACACGCGAAGATGACTATTTTGCCGCGACGGGTACGCTTTTAGCCGGTGAAACGGCTGATCCAGCGGAGATTGAAGCGCTTTCCCGCTCGGTAATTACGCAGTTTGAGCAGTATGTGAAGTTGAATAAGAAGATTCCAGCTGAAGTATTGGCGACTGTGAATCAAATAGAAGACCCCAGCAAACTCGCAGATACAATCGCATCACATTTAGCTTTAAAAATTGATGATAAACAGGAACTTCTTGGAACTGTTTCCATTATTGAGCGTCTTGAACGAATCTTTGGCTTTATGGAAAGCGAAATCGGTGTTCTTCAGGTGGAGAAAAAGATTCGCGGTCGTGTGAAACGCCAAATGGAAAAAACTCAGCGTGAATATTATTTGAATGAGCAGCTTAAAGCTATTCAGAAAGAACTGGGTGAGGGCGATGATGGCCGCGAAGAAATTCAGGAACTTGAAGAAAAAATAGCCGAAACCAAGCTTACTAAAGAAGCGCGTGACAAATGCTTGGCGGAATTGAAAAAACTCAAATCCATGAGCCCAATGTCAGCTGAAGCTACAGTTGTAAGAAACTTCCTGGATTGGATGCTATCAGTGCCGTGGGGCAAAAAGTCTCGCGTTAAGAAAGATATCAAACAGGCGGAAGTAGTTTTAGATACTGATCACTATGGCCTTGAAAAAGTTAAAGAACGAATCATTGAATATCTGGCAGTTCAACAGCGCGCCAAAAAACTCAAAGGGCCGATTCTTTGTTTAGTTGGGCCGCCAGGCGTGGGTAAAACATCACTTGGTAAGTCTATTGCTCGTTCGACGGGACGTGAATTTATTCGCTTCTCGTTGGGTGGTGTTCGTGACGAATCAGAAATACGCGGTCACAGACGTACTTATATTGGCTCCATGCCAGGTAAAGTTATGCAGTCCATGAAAAAGGCAGGGACAACGAACCCTCTCTTCCTTTTCGACGAAATTGATAAAATGGGTCAGGATTTTAGAGGTGATCCAGCTTCTGCTTTACTTGAGGTGTTGGATCCTGAACAAAATGCGAAGTTCAACGATCATTATCTCGAAGTAGATTATGATTTGTCGAATGTGATGTTTGTGACAACTGCAAACTCCTTGAATATGCCGAAACCTCTTCTGGACCGGATGGAAATCATCCAGCTTTCTGGGTATACGGAAGATGAAAAGGTTGAAATCGCTAAGCGTCACCTGATTCCTAAGCAAGTTGAAGATCACGGCTTGAAAGAGGGTGAGTGGACTATTTCCGATGGCGCTATTCGTGATGTGATTCGTTATTATACCCGAGAAGCTGGCGTACGTTCGCTTGAAAGGGAGTTCGCAAAACTTACACGTAAAGCTGTGAAAGAGATTGTTGACGGCTCTAAGGATAAGATAAGCGTGACTTCACGAAATCTGGCTCAGTATGCCGGTGTCCGCCGCCATAGATTCGGTCAGACAGAGGAAGAAGATCAGGTTGGTTTAACAACAGGTCTGGCCTGGACCCAGGTTGGTGGCGAGTTATTAGCTATCGAAGCTGTTACGGTTCCAGGTAAGGGATTGATTAAAACCACCGGTAAGCTCGGTGATGTGATGAAAGAATCAATTCAGGCTGCACGTTCTTACGTGCATTCCAGATGCGTTGATTTTGGAATCAATCCAAAAATGTTTGAGAAAAAGGATATTCATATCCACGTTCCTGAGGGAGCGACGCCAAAAGATGGCCCTTCAGCGGGTGGAGCTATGTGTACAAGCATTGTTTCTGTGCTTACAGGGATTGCTGTTCGCAAAGATATTGCCATGACCGGTGAAATGACTTTGAGAGGCCGGGTGTTACCGATCGGTGGTCTTAAAGAGAAGCTTTTGGCCGCTTTAAGGGGTGGTGTTTCTAAAGTTCTTATCCCGAAAGATAACGAAAAAGATCTCGCTGAAATCCCTGAAAATGTTAAGAAAGGCCTTGAAATCGTTGCGGTTTCTACGATTGATGAAGTTTTGGAACATGCACTCGTTAAGCCGCTTGAACCTATAGAGTGGGATGAGGATGATGAGCATGCTGCAGATGCGAAAGAAAACGCGTCTGATGTATCTGAATTAACGACTCATTAGCCTCCTTGATAGCTATTCAGGAAAATTCAAGAAAAAAAAGATTAAAAACCGCAGTTTTCTGCGGTTTTTTATTTTGACATATGGAAAACAACGCGCTTAAACTGCGTTCGCATTTCGGAAAAATGTCGAAATACGCTCTTCAACTCAGAGGGGGATACCTTGAATAAAAATGACTTGATCGCAAAGGTTGCGGAAGCAGCTGATCTATCTAAAGCTGATGCTGGTAAAGCAGTAGACGCTGTGTTTGACTCAATCACTGGCGCACTTTCTTCTGGTGAAGAAATTCGTCTTGTTGGTTTCGGTACATTCGCTGTAGCACAACGTGCTGCAACAAAGGGCCGTAACCCACGTACAGGTGAAGAGATCGATATTCCTGCTTCTAAGCAGCCTAAGTTCAAGGCTGGTAAAGGTCTCAAGGACGCTGTAAACGCTTAATTGGTTTACGTGTATTTTGCAGAAACGGCCGTGGGGAAACCTGCGGCCGTTTTTCTTTTCAAAAAAATGTAAAATAGGGGTTTACAGGATGAGCGTTACGCCGTAAAACCCCGCTCACGCCACACGGAAGCGTGGGGTGCAACGCACTTTTGAATGGGCGATTAGCTCAGTTGGTAGAGCATCTCGTTTACACCGAGAGGGTCGGCAGTTCGAGCCTGTCATCGCCCACCATTCAAAAGTTGCTCTCGGAAGAGAAGGGCGATTAGCTCAGTTGGTAGAGCATCTCGTTTACACCGAGAGGGTCGGCAGTTCGAGCCTGTCATCGCCCACCATCTTCTCTTCATTTATAAAGTGGGCGATTAGCTCAGTTGGTAGAGCATCTCGTTTACACCGAGAGGGTCGGCAGTTCGAGCCTGTCATCGCCCACCACTTTATTTCCTTACAGTTTAAATTTATTTCGCTAATTGAGTACAGTAGCCCGGTTAAGCTATGTCTATGCTAGTATTGGTTTATGCGAGATGACGTATGTCTGATAAAGATTCAGCCTCCAATCCGTCTGATATTGTCTATGAGGCCTCCTGGGCTCCAGAAGACCCGAGAGACCGTATGTATGATCAAGATGCATCGGCGGTAAGGAAGGTTGGAGCCTTCGTTAGAATAATAGGGTCTTATCATCCTGTGCTGAACTTACCGATCTTGGCTTTTGATTTGCTTAAGAAATTGGGATTGTCTAGTTTGCTCTTTTTACTGTTAATTTTGCCTGCCTTGGTTGGTGCTTTTGTACTTTTATAGAGAAAAATCATTTTTGTTGAAGAAATATGAAAATGAGCGTTGACATGAGGGGTGGGAAATTCTAAAACCCGCTCCGCAAGCAAAGCGCGGGTGTAGCTCAGTTGGTTAGAGTATCGGCCTGTCACGCCGAGGGTCGCGGGTTCGAGTCCCGTCACTCGCGCCACTTGCTTCAAAATAAAAGCGTGTCACTTCAGTGTGACGCGCTTTTTTTATTTTTATATGCTCTCACGGTACAGATCGATTTGCGTGCTATGTCTGTTCTTAATTTTGTGTCGAATCTCTCCTTTTAGGTAGTAATAACTGGATGTGCGCTTTTTCCATGTATGGAAACAGCGATAGATGTAGTCAGTAATCTTTCAGAAAAGTTACTGTTTCCTGTAGCTTTAAGGACGCTTCCTTTTGGGCGCCTAAAAAAAATATAAAAAAGCACTTTCTTTGATTGACATGAGGTGTGGGAAATTCTAAAACCCGCTCCGCAAGCAAAGCGCGGGTGTAGCTCAGTTGGTTAGAGTATCGGCCTGTCACGCCGAGGGTCGCGGGTTCGAGTCCCGTCACTCGCGCCACTTGCTTCAAAATAAAAGCGTGTCACTTCAGTGTGGCACGCTTTTTTGATTCTGACGTAACTATTTGTTCTCACACAAAAAAAATCCAAAAAATGTATTTCTTTGATTGACATGGTGGTCAGGAAATTCTAAATACTGGCCCACAAGCAAAGCGCGGGTGTAGCTCAGTTGGTTAGAGTATCGGCCTGTCACGCCGAGGGTCGCGGGTTCGAGTCCCGTCACTCGCGCCACTTGTTTGTTTGGAAAGCGCGTCACTTAATTGTGGTGCGCTTTTTTCGTTTTGTACTGATAAAACTCTCCACAATCCGTTCTTGTAAAATTCCGTAAAAGCGGAATGTAAGCTTTTCTTTACTAAAAAGAGGGCATAAACTTATTTCTGTGTTCAATGAGGCAAAATTCTCTCTTTACTGATTGGGTTAACCCCATTAAAAGAGCGCTGTAATTTAGGGCCAATAAACAAAAAGGGACTCCCATGGAGTCGTTGCTCATCCAATATCTTCCGATCCTTATCTTTCTAGGGATCGCTATTGTATTTTCATTAGTCTTCGTGGGCGCTGCTGTGCTTATTGCACGCCAGAACCCTGATGAAGAAAAGCTGTCAGCGTACGAATGTGGATTTGAAGCATTCGAAGATAGCCGTCATCAGTTTGATGTACGTTTCTATCTTGTTGCTATCCTCTTCATTATTTTCGACCTTGAAGTGGCATTCTTATTCCCTTGGGCGGTAGCTCTCGGTTCAATTGGTGTGTTCGGTTTCTGGTCAATGATGATCTTCCTCGGAGTGCTGACTGTTGGTTTCGTGTATGAATGGAACAAAGGAGCGCTGGAATGGGAGTAGTACAATCCAGTCATCCTGCTGTTGCAGAGGGTGGTAAGAACCCGGCAGAGACAGAGTTTTTCCAAGGTCTTAATGACGAACTTCAGGATAAGGGGTTCGTTGTTGCCAATTTGGAAGATCTGATTGCCTGGGCGCGTACCGGCTCTCTTTGGTGGATGACCTTCGGTTTGGCATGTTGTGCTGTTGAAATGATGCACTCAAGCATGCCTCGTTATGACGTTGAACGTTTCGGTTTTGCTCCGCGTGGTAGCCCGCGCCAGAGTGATGTGATGATCGTTGCGGGTACGCTCACTAATAAGATGGCGCCAGCGATGCGTAAGGTTTATGACCAGATGCCTGAGCCGCGCTACGTTATTTCTATGGGTAGCTGCGCGAATGGTGGTGGATATTACCACTATTCTTATTCAGTAGTTCGCGGTTGTGACCGTATTGTGCCGGTAGATATTTATGTGCCGGGCTGTCCTCCAACTGCTGAAGCACTCATCTACGGAATTTTGCAGCTGCAGCGCAAAATTCGCCGTATTAGTACTCTCGAAAGATAACATCATAGCCGACCCGGTATTCTCCGGATCGGCCTCATGTATGTGTGGCCCATCGGGCCGCTTATGTAAGAGGAGCGCGCGAGCGCATGACCGATAAAGCATTGATAGATTTGGGCGAGGCAATCGCGACCAGTCTGGAAAATGACGTAATCTCCACGAGCGTTTCGTTCGGGGAGCTTACTATTACTGTCCGTGCTGATCACATTAAGAAGGTGCTTACCTATCTTCGTGATAACCCGGACTGTTGTTTTAAACAGCTGATTGACCTAACGGCGGTAGACTATCCAGAGCGCTCCAAGCGCTTTGATGTGGTTTATCACCTTCTTAGTATTCAGTTTAACCAGCGTATCCGCGTGAAAGTGGAAACGGATGAAGATACTCCGGTGCCTAGCGCTGTTGAGGTTTATCCGGCAGCAAACTGGTTTGAGCGTGAAGCTTGGGATATGTACGGTATTTTCTTCTCAGATCACCCAGATCTGCGCCGTATGTTGTCTGACTATGGTTTCCAAGGCTTCCCACTTCGTAAAGATTTCCCTGTTATGGGTTATGTTGAGTGTCGTTATTCTGAGGAAGAGGGGCGTGTTATTTATGAGCCTACCCAGCTTACTCAGGAAAACCGTAACTTCGATTTCATGAGCCCTTGGGAAACAGCCAAATATGTATTGCCTGGTGATGAAAAAGCTGAGGCGGAGAAGAAATAATGGCTGATGTAGATATTAAAAACTATTGCCTGAACTTCGGTCCACAGCACCCTGCAGCACACGGTGTACTCCGTATGGTTATGGAGCTAGACGGTGAGATCGTTGAACGGGTAGACCCGCATATTGGTCTTCTGCACCGTGGTACAGAAAAGCTGATTGAGCAGAAGCAGTATCTTCAGGCGATGCCGTACTTTGATCGTCTTGATTATGTAGCTCCAATGAACCAGGAACATGCATTTGTTCTTGCTGTTGAAAAGTTGCTTGATGCTGAAGTGCCGATCCGGGGCCAGTATATTCGTGTATTGTTCAGTGAGATCGGCCGCGTGCTGAACCACATTCTGAACATTACTACGCATGCGATGGACGTTGGTGCACTTACACCAATTCTTTGGCTCTTTGAAGAACGTGAGAAGCTGATGGAATTCTATGAGCGTATTTGTGGCGCTCGTCTTCACGCAGCTTTCTTCCGCCCTGGCGGTGTTCACCAGGATATGCCAGCGGGTATGGCAGAGGATATCCTGAAGTGGGCTGATGAGTATGAGCAGGTTCAACAAGATGTTGAAACGCTCCTTATTGATAACCGTATCTTTAAACAGCGTAACGTGAATATCGGTGTTGCAGACGCTGAAACAGCACTGGCGTGGGGTTGGACTGGTCCCATGCTTCGCAGTACGGGCCTAGCATGGGATCTGCGTAAATCTCAGCCATATGAAGTTTATGACAAGATGGACTTTAAAGTGGTGGTTGGTAACGCGGGTGATTGTTACGACCGTTTCATGATGCGTCTTGCTGAAATTCGCGAAAGTATCAAAATTATTCGTCAGTGTATCGAGCAGATGCCTGAAGGACCGGTTATGTCTCTAGACAATAAGATCGCTCCTCCACGCCGCGCTGATATGAAGACGTCTATGGAATCTCTAATTCATCACTTTAAGCTCTATACTGAAGGCTTCCGTGTGCCGGAAGGCGAGGCTTACGCCGCTGTTGAAGCGCCTAAGGGTGAGTTTGGTGTGTATCTGGTATCAGACGGTTCCAACCGTCCGTACCGCTGTAAAATCCGTGCTCCTGGGTTTGTGCACCTTCAGTCTATGGATCTGCTATGTCGCGGCCATATGCTTGCTGATGCACCTGCTGTCCTTGGTGCTATGGATATCGTATTTGGTGAGGTTGACCGATGAGTGCGGCTTCAAAAGCATTTGCGTGGACGTCTGAAAATGAGGCGGTAGCGCAAAAACACATCGCTAAATATCCTGAAGGTAAGCAGCAATCTGCTGTTATGCCTCTGCTGGATTTGGCGCAGCGCCAGAATGGTGGCCATGTGACACAGGAAATCATGGAGTATATCGGGAAGTATCTTGATATGCCGCCAATCCGTGTTCAGGAAGTGGCGACATTCTACTCTATGTATAATCACAAGCCGATTGGTAAACACCATGTACAGGTTTGTGGCACAACACCATGTTGGTTGCGTGGTTCGGATGATATCATGAGCGCTTGTAAGAAGCGTCTTGGCATCACGAAAGGCCAGACAACAGAAGACGGTATGTTCACACTTTCAGAAGTTGAATGTGCTGGTGCTTGTGTGAATGCACCTGTTGTTGCGATTGATGACGACTACTACGAAGACCTTTCTCCAGAAAGCATTGTCGATATTCTCGATAAGCTCGCTAAAGGAGATGCGGTTAAACCAGGGCCACAGGTTGATCGTCAGACAAGTGCTCCAGTAGGCGGCGCTACGACGCTTAAAGGTGATAAAGAGGGAGATGCATAATGCTTGCTGATAAGGATCGCATCTTTACTAACCTTTACGGCGATGAAAGCGCTGATATTGACGCAGCTATGAAGCGCGGTGATTGGCAGGGTACAAAAGACTTTATCGCTAAAGGCCAGGACTGGATTATTGAGCAAATCAAAGAATCTGGTCTTCGTGGTCGTGGCGGTGCGGGTTTCCCTACAGGCCTTAAATGGTCATTCATGCCGAAGGAATCAGATGGACGCCCATCTTACCTTGTTGTGAATGCCGATGAAGGCGAGCCAGGTACTTGTAAAGACCGTGATATGATGCGTCACGACCCTCATAAACTTATTGAAGGTTGTTTGATCGCTGGGTTCGCAATGCGTGCCGTTGCGGCTTATATCTATATTCGTGGTGAATTCTTCCGTGAAGCTGAAGCACTTGAAAAAGCGATTGAAGAAGCACGCGCGAAGGGTTTCCTTGGTAAAAACGCTTGTGGTTCCGGATATGATTTCGATGTATTCGTTCACCGCGGAGCAGGGGCTTATATTTGTGGTGAAGAAACTGCACTTATCGAAAGTCTTGAAGGAAAGAAAGGCCAGCCTCGTCTGAAGCCTCCTTTCCCTGCAAACGTTGGTGTGTGGGGCTGCCCAACCACTGTAAACAATGTTGAATCCATCGCAGTTGTTCCAACAATCCTGCGTCGCGGTGCTTCATGGTTTGCGGGTCTTGGTCGCCCGAACAACACAGGTACAAAAGTTTTCTGTATTTCTGGTCACGTTAACAATCCTTGTAACGTGGAAGAAGAAATGGGTATTCCACTGAAAGAGCTTATCGAAAAGCACGCTGGCGGTGTTCGCGGCGGCTGGGATAATCTTCTTGCAGTCATTCCTGGTGGTTCTTCTGTACCAGTTCTACCAAAAGAAATTTGTGACACGGTATTGATGGATTTCGATAGCCTTCGTGATGTGCAGTCTGGCCTTGGTACAGCTGCAATTATCGTGATGGACAAATCCACTGATATTGTGAAAGCGATTGCTCGTCTCTCTGAATTCTATAAGCACGAAAGTTGTGGCCAATGTACGCCTTGCCGTGAAGGTACAGGCTGGATGTGGCGCGTTATGGAACGCCTTGTAGAAGGTAGAGCTGACAAATCAGAAATTGATACCCTTCTTGATGTTACTAAACAGATTGAAGGCCATACGATTTGTGCACTTGGTGATGCTGCTGCTTGGCCAATTCAGGGATTGATGCGCCACTTCCGTGATGAAGTGGAAGCTCGTATTGATGCCTACCAAGCAAAAGCTGCTGAGTAAGAGCGCGAGGCCAGGAGAATTCAATGCCCACGCTAACTATTGATGGTAATGAAATTACCGTAGATGCCGGGACAACAGTCCTTCAGGCGTGTGAGAAGTTAGGAATTGAGGTTCCGCGCTTCTGTTATCACGAACGCCTGTCGATTGCCGGTAACTGCCGCATGTGTCTTGTTGACATGGAGCGTTCGCCTAAGCCGATTGCAAGCTGTGCAATGCCTGCGGGTGATGGCATGGTAATCCACACAAATACTGAGCGTGTTAAGAAAGCACGTGAAGGTGTGATGGAATTCCTGCTGATTAACCACCCACTTGATTGCCCGATTTGTGACCAAGGCGGTGAATGTGAGCTTCAAGACCAATCTGTAGCTTTTGGTGCAGGTAACGCTCGTTTTGATGAAAACAAGCGCGCGGTTGAAGATAAAAACATGGGGCCGCTTATCGCGACCACCATGACACGCTGTATTCACTGTATGCGCTGTGTGCGTTTCAGCGATGAAATCGGCGGTGTTGATGACATGGGTGCGCTAGGCCGCGGTGAAAACGCGGAAGTGGTGACTTACCTTGATGGCCTTCTGGATACTGAACTGTCAGGTAATGTAATTGACCTTTGTCCGGTTGGTGCACTTACAAGTAAGCCATACGCGTTTACTGCACGTTCTTGGGAGCTATCCTCCACGCCGTCAATCGATGTGATGGATGCGGTTGGTTCTAACATCAATATTGATACTAGAGACGGCTACGTAATGCGCGTTCTGCCTCGTATCCATGATGATGTGAACGAAGAGTGGATTTCCGATAAAACTCGCTTTGCTTATGACGGCCTTAAAAAGCGCCGTTTGGACCGCCCATACGTACGTAAGGGTGATAAGCTTGAGCCGGCATCTTGGAACGAAGCATTTGCGGCTATTAAAACTGGTGTTGCAGGTGCTAAAGGTACTGAAGTAGCTGGTATTGTTGGTGATCTCGCTGACATGGAGAGCATGTTTGCTCTTAAAGGTCTTCTAGGCTCACTTGGCTCTGACCGCATTGAAGCGCGTCAGGACGGTGCTGCACTAGATGCATCTGTTCGCTCAGGTTACATCATGAATTCTGGTATTGCAGGCATTGAAGATGCTGATCTTATTCTTCTCGTGGGCACAAACCCTCGCAAAGAAGCACCGCTTGTTAATGCACGTATCCGTAAGACAGTTCGCAAAGGCAGCTTGAAAGTCCTTAATATCGGTCCTTCAGCGGATCTTACTTATGATGTTGAAGATTTCGGTGATGATGCGAGCCTTCTTAAATCAGCAAAAGGCGGTCGCCACGCGATTTCGAAACTGCTGAAAGCTGCAGAGAAGCCAATGATTATTGTTGGTCAGGCTGCTCTTCGTGGTGAAAACGGTTCTGCGGTACTTAAGATGGCACGTGATGTTGCTGACAAATACTGCGTCAAGGAAGGCTGGAACGGCTTTGGCGTTCTTCACACTGCTGCAAGTCGTGTTGGTGCCCTTGATCTTGGTCTGACAACAGAAGGCGGCGTGAAATCAATTCTTGCGGACGCTGAAGCGGGCAAGCTTAAAGCTGCTTTCCTTCTTGGCGCCGATGAGTTTGATACAACTGCTCTTAAAGATGTTTTCACTGTTTACGTAGGTACACACGGTGACGAGGGCGTTAAAAACGCTGATGTTATCCTGCCTGCAGCTGCTTATAGCGAAAAAGCCGGTACATATATCAACACTGAAGGTCGTGTTCAGAAAGCTGCTAAGGCAGCCAATGCTCCGGGTGATGCCCGTGAGGACTGGACGATCCTTCGTGCGCTTAGCGATGTAATCGGTGAAACACTTCCATTTAATTCAGCATCTGACCTTCAGGCAAAACTTGTGGAAGCTGTTCCACATGTTGCAACTGTTGATACGCTACCAGCAGAAGAGTGGGGCGACTTTGGTGTTGAGGGTGAACTTGGTAAAGATGGATTTGTTCTTTCAGCAACAAACTTCTATCAAACCAACCCAATTGCGCGGGCTAGCTCTGTAATGTCAGAGTGCATTGATGCTCGTCAGGAGGCTTAGGGACCAATGGTTGAAGCATTTTTTGAATGGTTCCCTACTACTTGGTTAGGGATGTTACTCGGAGTGGAGCAAACTGGTTTGTTCTATTTCGTGACGATTGTTGCAATTATTCTCGCGATTGTGTTCCCGCTGCTTATCGCAGTTGCTTTCGCAGTTTATTTCGACCGTAAGATTTGGGCTTCTGTGCAGCTGCGCCGTGGTCCGAACGTGGTTGGCCCGTTTGGTCTTCTCCAGTCATTTGCGGATGGCTTTAAGTTGTTCCTGAAGGAAACAGTTATTCCGACAGGCGCAAACAAAGCGATCTTCTTAATGGCCCCGATGATTACGTTCGTGCTTGCGCTTATCTCTTGGGCGGTTATCCCGTTTGGTGACGGTATGGCACTCGCTGATCTGAACGTTGGTATCTTATACATTCTGGCGGTTTCAAGCCTTGGGGTATACGGTATTATCATGTCAGGTTGGGCATCAAACAGCCGTTATGCGTTCCTTGGTTCACTTCGTTCCGCCGCGCAGATGGTATCGTACGAAGTATCTATTGGTTTCGTGCTTGTATGTGTTCTTCTCGCCGTAGGTTCCTTGAACCTTAACGATGTAGTGCTTGCGCAGGCTGGCGGTATTCACCACTGGTATTTCATTCCATTCGCACCTGTATTCCTGATTTTCTATATCTCTGCTCTCGCTGAGACTAACCGCCCTCCATTCGATCTTCCTGAAGCGGAAGCTGAGCTCGTGGCTGGTTATCAGGTTGAATACAGCTCTATGGCGTTTGCGCTCTTCTTCCTTGGTGAATATGCAAACATCCTGTTGATGTCTGCTGTGATGGCAATCCTGTTCTTCGGTGGTTGGTATGCGCCAATCCCTGCACTTGATTTTATCCCAGGATTCTTCTGGCTGTTTATCAAGATTTGTTTCTTCTTCTGGACTTTTGCAATGGTGAAGGCGTTTGTACCGCGTTACCGCTATGACCAGTTGATGCGCCTTGGTTGGAAAGTATTCCTGCCATTATCATTATTCCTCGTAGTGTTCTACGCCGGCTTCATGGTCGCGTTTGACCTGCTGCCTGGTCAATAGGAGGGCTGATTAGATGTCTGCTATTGCACAAACAGTTAAAAGCCTGATCTTGAAAGAGTTCTTCGCGGCTTTCTGGCTTTCGATCAAGTATATGTTCAAGCCTAAAGCTACGATCAACTATCCATACGAGAAAGGCCCGCTAAGCCCACGTTTCCGTGGTGAACATGCTCTTCGCCGTTACCCAAACGGTGAAGAACGCTGTATCGCTTGTAAACTGTGTGAAGCAATTTGCCCGGCTCAGGCGATTACGATTGAAGCTGAGCCTCGTGAAGATGGTTCTCGCCGTACAACACGCTACGACATTGACATGACCAAGTGTATTTACTGTGGTTTTTGTCAGGAAGCGTGCCCAGTTGATGCGATTGTTGAAGGTCCGAACTTTGAGTTCGCGACGGAAACACGTGCTGAACTGCTGTACAGCAAAGAAAAACTACTGGCTAACGGTGAGCGTTGGGAGCGTGAGATCGCTCAGAACATCGCAGCTGATGCGCCGTACCGCTAAGGAAGGAATAGATTAATGCTTAGCCTTAGCTTAACTGAATTAGCCTTTTACTTATTTGCCTTTGTTACTGTGGCAGCTGGTGCGCTCGTGATTTCTGCGAAAAACCCGGTACACAGTGTTCTTTGGCTTATTCTGGCTTTCTTCAGCTCCGCAGGACTGTTCGTTCTGATGGGTGCTGAATTCCTCGCGATGCTGCTTGTGATCGTATACGTAGGGGCTGTAGCGGTGCTCTTCCTCTTCGTGGTGATGATGCTTGATATCAACTTTGTTGAACTGCGTCAGGGCTTCTTGCAGTATCTGCCGATTGGCGCGCTTATTGGTGCTATTCTAGCGATTGAACTAGTGGTTCTCGGTTCCGCTTGGCACTTTGGCCCGGATGTGGCTTCAAATATCGCGGCGCAGGCGCCTGCGGCTACAGAAGTGGAAAACACTAAAGCGCTCGGTCAGATTATTTACACAGATTATATCTTCATCTTCCAGACAGCTGGTTTGATCCTGCTTGTGGCAATGATTGGTGCGATTGTTCTTACACACCGCACACGTCCTGGCGTGAAGCGTCAGAATATTGCTGAGCAGGTTGCTCGTCGTCCTGAAGATGCATTTGAACTTGTTGATGTAGAAGTTGGTAAAGGTGTTCCTATGCCAACGAAGAAAGGGTAGGGCCAGAAGTCCATGACAATTGGGTTAGGACATTATCTGACGGTCGCCGCAATCCTGTTTGTATTCGGGGTTTTCGGTATCTTTCTAAACAGAAAGAACGTCATCATTATTTTGATGTCTGTAGAGCTTATGCTTCTTGCAGTTAACATCAACCTGGTAGCCTTCTCTACATATCTGAATGATTTGGTTGGTCAGGTATTCGCCATGTTCGTTTTGACAGTTGCTGCTGCTGAAGCTGCAATTGGTCTTGCGATCCTTGTAGTTTACTTCCGTAACCGCGGTTCGATTGCGGTTGAAGATATCAACCAGATGAAGGGGTAAGGGACAATGGAATTTGCCATTAAAACTCTTGTTTTCTTGCCGCTTATCGGCTTCTTGATTGCTGGTATCTTCGGCTCAAAAATCGGCGATAAAGCCAGCCAGATTGTTACAACTGGTTTGCTCTTTATCTCTGCAGCACTTTCTTGGATGGTGTTCCTGGATGTTGCCCTTGACGGCAACAAATATCCTGTAACGCTATTTAACTGGGTTACATCAGGTACACTTTCCTTTGATTGGTCAGTAAGTGTTGATGCACTCACTGCTGTGATGCTTGTTGTTGTGAACTCAGTTTCTGCACTGGTTCACCTATATTCAACGAGCTACATGGAAGAAGATCCGCACAAACCACGCTTCTTTGCGTATCTGTCGCTCTTCACATTCATGATGTTGATGCTTGTTACATCTGACAACCTGGTTCAAATGTTCTTCGGTTGGGAAGGTGTTGGCGTAGCTTCTTATCTGCTTATTGGTTTCTGGTTTAAGAAACCAACAGCAAATGCAGCTGCTATCAAAGCGTTTGTTGTAAACCGTGTTGGTGACTTTGGTTTTGCACTTGGTATCTACGCAACATTCCTTCTTTTCGGATCAGTAGAATTCGATGTGATCTTCGCGAATGTTGGCCAATATAAAGACGCTACAATGAGCTTCCTAGGCCATGACTATCATGCGCTTACAGTTGTTTGTTTGCTTCTATTTGTTGGTGCAATGGGTAAATCAGCTCAGCTTGGTTTGCACACATGGCTACCTGATGCGATGGAAGGCCCGACACCTGTATCAGCGCTTATTCACGCTGCTACAATGGTAACAGCGGGCGTGTTCCTTGTTGCTCGCTTTAGCCCAGTGTTTGTAGAAGCGCCAGACGCGATGGCTGTTGTAACGGTTGTTGGTGCTCTAACGGCCTTCTTCGCAGCGACTGTTGGCCTTGTTCAGAATGATATTAAACGTGTGATCGCTTATTCAACTTGTTCGCAGCTTGGTTACATGTTTGTGGCACTTGGTGTTGGGGCGTTTGGCGGCGGTGTATTCCACCTCTTCACACACGCTTTTTTCAAGGCACTTCTATTCCTAGGCGCGGGTTCGGTGATCCACGCAATGCACCATGAGCAAGATATGCGCAATATGGGGGGCCTTCTTAAGAAGATCCCATTCACTGCAACAGTTATGTTCATCGGTAATTTGGCTATTACGGGTGTACCGCTTCTATCCGGTTACTATTCAAAAGACCTGATTATTGAAGCAGCGTTCGCAGCACATTCTGGTGTTGGTGAGTTTGCCTTCTTCATGACTGTGGTTGCAGCACTTATGACAAGCTTCTATAGCTGGCGCCTATGGTTCATGACATTCCTTGGTGAAAGCCGCGCGGATGCTCATACATATGATCATGCTCATGAAGGCCCGATGTTCCAGATGCGCTTCCCACTTGCAGTACTTGCCTTTGGTGCAGTATTCGCGGGTATGACGTTTAAAGAAGCGTTTATTGGTCATGACGTAGCTGGTTTCTGGAATGGTGCGGTTGATCTTTCTGTGAAAGTAATGTCTCACGGTGAAAGCCTTCCTATTATGGAAGCAGCTCACCACGTTCCAGGCGCTGTAAAGCTTGCGCCGATGATCGCTATGATTGTTGGGCTTCTGCTTGCTGCATGGTTCTACGCACGTAAAACTGATCTGCCGCAGCGCACTGCAAAAACATTCAACCTGCTTTACGATTTCCTACTTAATAAGTGGTACTTCGATGAGCTGTATGACTTCCTGTTCGTGAAGCCTAGTTTTGCTCTTGGCCGCATCTTCTGGAAACGCGGTGATGAGCAAACCATTGATGGTTTTGGTCCGAACGGTGTGTCTGCTGCGGTTGCAATGGTTGCTGCTAAGGTACGCAAGCTTCAAACCGGATATGTTTATCACTATGCATTTGCCATGATTGTTGGCCTTGCTGCTATCGTGACCTGGTTTATGGCCAGCGGCATAAGCAGCGGCGCCGGGCATTAAGGGCAGGGGAATAGACAAATGTTATTTATTGAAAATCACCTGCTCAGCTTCATGATGATTATCCCGCTTATTGGTGCGGCGATTATCATGATGATTAAGCATCAGGATAAAGAAATTGAGAAGCGGAACATCCGTCAGGTTGCTCTGTGGACGACGGTTGCAACGTTCCTGCTCAGTATTCTACTTTGGGCTGGCTTCGATAGCACAACAGCAGATTTCCAGTTTGTTGAAAAATATAACTGGGTTGGCGAAGACATTAAGTATTACGTGGGTGTGGACGGTATTTCCATGCTGTTCGTCGTACTTTCAGCCTTCCTTATGCCAATCGTTGTTCTTGCAAGCTGGGATAGCGTTCAGAACCGCGTAGCGGAATATATGATTGCCTTCTTGGTGTTAGAGACACTGATGATCGGTGTATTCTCTGCACTGGATATTTTCCTTTTCTATGTGTTCTTCGAGGGCGGTCTGATCCCAATGTACCTTCTTATCGGTGTTTGGGGCGGCGCGAACCGTGTATATGCAAGCTTTAAGTTCTTCTTATATACACTTCTAGGCTCTGTGGTGATGCTTGTTGCTGTGCTCTATATGTTCATTGAAACAGGTACGACTGAAATCCCAGCGCTGATGACACATGGTTTTGATACGGATGTTCAAAACTGGCTGTGGCTTGCGTTCTTCGCTTCATTCGCGGTGAAAATGCCGATGTGGCCGGTTCACACTTGGCTTCCTGATGCACACGTACAGGCACCAACTGGTGGTTCTGTAATCCTTGCGGGTGTTCTTCTGAAAATGGGTGGTTACGGCTTCTTGCGTTTCAGTCTTCCAATGTTCCCTGAAGCGACAGAGCATTTTGCTTGGCTTGTGTTTGCACTATCGATTGTAGCGATTGTTTACACATCACTTGTCGCACTTGTTCAGGAAGATATTAAAAAGCTGATTGCTTATTCTTCTGTTGCTCACATGGGTTTTGTGACAATTGGTATTTTCCTTCTGAATCCAAACGGTATTGAAGGTGCCATCTTCACTATGCTTAGCCACGGTATTGTATCTGGTGCGCTCTTCCTGTGTGTTGGTGTGATTTATGATCGCCTTCATACACGTGAAATCGCTCGTTACGGTGGCCTTGCAATTAATATGAAGATGTATGCTGCTACATTCGTGATCTTCACGATGGCTTCTGTTGGCCTTCCTGGTACAAGCGGTTTTGTGGGTGAATTCCTTGTTCTTAACGGTGCTTATACTGTGAACACTTGGGTGGCCTTCGGTGCAACAACAGGTGTGATCCTGGGGGCTGCTTATATGCTTTACCTCGTTCGCCGTGTTATCTTCGGTGAGCTTGATAAAGACGATGTGAAAGCAATGCCTGATCTAAATCTACGTGAAAAGATCATCATAGCACCGCTAATTGCTATCGTTATTTGGATGGGTGTGTATCCGAACAGCTTCCTTGAGCCAATCCACACATCTGTTAACAGCTTGATTGAAACTCATTTCTCAGCAAACACTGAGCATGCTGCGGCACCTGCGCCGCAGTCTGCTGCACGCTAAGGAGCCTTTGACCGATGAACGGTGAATTAAATCTATTCGTTGCTTTGCCAGAAATTATCATGGCAGTTTGGGCGATGGCTCTTTTGATGCTGGGTGTATTTCAGGGTGACAAGAGCTATAACCAGATTTCTAATCTAACAATCGTGGGCTTTATTGTATGTGCGATTGTGATGCTGGTGAATGTCGGTGGTGAACGTCAGGTTGCTTTTGGCGGCATGTTTATCTCTGATGCATTTGCAGTGTTTATGAAAACGCTGGTGTATGCTGGCGGCGCGGTTGTGCTTCTGATCTCAACCACATACCTAAAAGACCATAAAATCGCTCGTTTTGAATTCCCAATTCTGGTGATGCTTGCGTCTCTCGGTATGTTGCTGATGATTTCGGCGAACAGTCTTATGTCTCTTTACGTAGGCCTAGAGCTTCAGTCTCTATCTCTCTATGTACTGGCGGCAATGAACCGTGACCGTACACGCTCTACAGAAGCGGGCCTGAAATACTTCCTTCTTGGTGCACTAAGTTCTGGTATGCTGCTTTATGGTATTTCGCTGATTTACGGCTTTACTGGTACAGTAGACTTTGATGCTCTTGCTCAGGTTCTGAAAACAGAAGGTGCATCTAATATTGGTGCGGTTATTGGCCTTGTGTTTATGCTGGCTGGCCTTGCATTCAAAGTATCTGCAGTTCCATTCCATATGTGGACGCCGGATGTTTATGAAGGTTCTCCAACCCCTGTAACGGCATTCTTTGCTGCAGCGCCTAAGGTAGCAGCACTCGCGCTCTTCATCCGTGTGATGGTTGGTGCATTCCCTGGTCTTATGCATGAGTGGCAACAGATTGTGATCTTTATCTCAATCGCTTCTATGCTTGTTGGTGCTTTCATTGCGCTTGTTCAAACAAACATTAAGCGTCTGCTTGCCTATTCTTCTATCGGCCATATTGGTTATGCCCTTGTTGGTTTGGCGGCAGGTACACAAGCTGGTGTTGAAAGCGTGCTGATCTATATCGCGATCTATCTAACCATGACGCTAGGTACTTTCGCATCAGTACTTACTATGCGCCGCAGCGAAGGTATGGTTGAGAATATCTCTGACCTTGCCGGCCTGTCTCGTAACAACCTGCCGATGGCAGTGGCACTCGCGATCTTTATGTTCTCACTTGCAGGTATCCCGCTCCTCGCTGGTTTCTGGGGTAAGTGGTATGTGTTCCTTGCAGCTGTAGAAGCAGGCCTGTGGCCAGTGGCTCTGATTGGTCTCCTCGCTAGTGTGGTAAGTGCATTCTATTACCTGCGCGTTGTTAAGATCATGTTCTTTGATGAACCAGCTGCGAGCTTTGATGGCAACCATGGCCGCTCTGTATCGTTTGTGATTGGTGTGTCTGCGCTGATTAACTCACCAGTGAGTTATATTCTGCTTGTTGCACCGCTAATTACAGCGGCTGGTTGGGCGTCTAAGGCGCTGTTGTTCTAGTGAACATACCATCTTTTGAAAATTGGGGAGCCTCGATGCCGCATGGTGTCGGGGCTCGCTTTTTTAATAGCTTAGATAGCACGAATATTAAGGCGACGGAGCTAGCAACTACTGGTGATAAAGGCCCGGTATGGCTTGTTGCTGGTACGCAAGATGCTGGCAGAGGGCGTCAAGGTAGGGTTTGGACATCAAAGCCCGGTAATCTATACACTTCCTTACTGTTCGCACCACATATCAAGCCTGTAGATGCTGGTGCATTGCCGTTTATCACTGCTCTTGCTGTACGAGAGACATTCGTTGGCCTGGGGCTTGAAAACGAGCAAGTGCAGTGTAAATGGCCAAATGACATCCTGATTAATCACAAAAAGGCCAGCGGTATTTTGATTGAAAGTTCTGCCGGAAGTAATGGCTATCTCGATCATGTGATTATCGGCATCGGTATGAATTTGTTACATAGCCCGACGGACGCTGCTTTTAAAGCTACCTCGTTTTTTGAAGAGACGAAGAAAACTGTTGAAGTAAGAGATGCGCTTCAGCTCCTCGCTCATAATATGAAAAAACGATTAGATAGCTGGATAGTAGGCCAGTTTGAACCTATTGGGCGAGAATGGACTGAAAATGCTTGGGGTTTAGGCGAAAAGAGAGAGATTAGAACCACTAGAGATACATTTGAGGGCACACTTTTGGGCCTTGATAGCCATGGTGGTTTAAAAATTTCAGTTCCAACTGGTGAAGAACAGACTATATATGCGGCTGATATCTTCCCAAGTTTATCTGGTAATTAGAGGGTAGAGTTATGCTGCTAACCATTGATGTAGGAAATACCAACACTGTTTTTGCTTTGCTTGAAGGCGAGAAGACAGTGGAATTTTGGCGTTTATCTACGGTGGATCAGCGAACTGTAGAGGAATATATGGTTTGGATCAGCCACTTGATGGCTCTTCATGATCGTTCCCCTAAAGACGTGCACGGTGCGATCATTGCCAGTGTGGTACCGCAGGTGGTGAGGCCGCTAAAGCAGCTCTGTGAGAAGTATTTTAATACCTCGCCTCTTGTGGTGGGTGATCCGGGTGTGGATATCGGTGTTGAGGTTGATGTTACCAACCCAGGGGAAGTTGGCGCAGACAGGCTCGTGAATGCAGTAGCAGCCAATGATATGTATGGTGGGCCACTTGTTGTGGTAGATTTTGGTACGGCAACAACTTTTGATGTGGTCGGGGAAACGGGCGCTTACCTTGGCGGCCTGATTTGCCCTGGTATCAATCTTTCTCTTTCTGCTCTTCATCAAGCCGCCGCAAAACTTCCTCGGATTGCCGTAACCGCGCCAGAAGATGATCGCTGCACGGGTAAAACCACGCTGGAAGCTATGCAGTATGGTATTTTCTGGGGCTATATTGGGATGATTGAAGGCATTGTGCAGCGCCTGAAGAAAGAGCACTCAGAAGATATGAAAGTGCTTGCGACAGGGGGCTTGGCACCTGTTTTCGCTGACTGGACCGATGCCATTGATGAAGTTAGTAGTGACCTGACTCTCGAAGGTCTTCGTATAATTTTTGATAATAACAATAAATAAGCATATATGGCCTACCTAAAACCAAAAGATAAAAGCCTTTATTTTCTGCCGCTTGGTGGTTCAGGCGAAATTGGAATGAACCTCAACTTATATGGCCATAAAGGCAAATGGTTGATGGTAGACTGCGGTATGATGTTTGGGGGAGAATATACTCCTGGTGTTGACCTTATTTTCCCTGATCCTGCCTTTATTGAGGACGAGAAGAAGCATATCTCTGGCTTGGTATTAACCCACGGTCATGAAGACCATATTGGGGCGGTACCTTATCTGTGGGATCGGTTCCGTTGTCCGGTTTATGCTACAGCTTTTACCGCCGAGCTAGTTAAAGACAAGTTGAACGAAGCAGGCCTTCTTGATGAAGTCGAGCTCATAATTGTTGAGCCATCTCAGGCTTATGATATTGGGCCATTTGATGTGACGTATGTTCCTCTTGCGCATTCTATCGCGGAAGGGCACGGCATTGTTATACGTACAGAAAGTGGTACGATTTTCCATACAGGTGATTGGAAACTTGATGCTAACCCAATTATTGGGCCGGCATGCCCAGCCGATACACTTACTCAGCTAGGCGAAGAGGGTGTTCTCGCACTTGTTGGGGACAGTACAAATGTCTTTAATCCAGAAAGTTCAGGTTCTGAAGCAGATGTGCAACAAAACCTGATCGAAGTGGCAAAAGGACAGAAGAACAGGGTAGTGATTACCACCTTTGCCTCTAATGTTGCGCGGTTAGAAACAATTGGTGCAGTTGCTAAGGCTACAGGCCGTAGCTTAGCTCTTATGGGACGTTCTATGCACCGTGTTTATAATGCAGGTAGAGCAACTGGTTATTTTAAAGATTTTCCGCCGCTTGTTGACGAAGAGCATATCTCGGATATCCCACGTGATCGTATTTTGATTGCTTGTACCGGATGCCAAGGCGAACCGAGGGCAGCAATTGCCCGTATTGCCCGGGATGAGCACAAGAATGTTCATCTAAGCCCAGATGATACGGTTATCTTTTCTTCAAAAATTATTCCTGGTAATGAACTGGTTTTGGGAAGCTTGTTTAATAATTTATCATCAAAAAAGATCAACGTTATCACAGAGAAAGATGCTTTTATTCATGTATCAGGTCATCCTGGGCAGGCTGACCTTAAGCAAATGTATGAATGGGTAAAGCCGCAAACGGCTATTCCTGTGCACGGTGAAGCACGGCATTTGATACGTCATGCAAAGTTCGCTCGTGAAATGGGTGTGAAGCATACATGTGTGCCAAAGAATGGCGATATTTTTGAGATTACGGTGGACGGTATTCATCTGGTTGATGAAGTGCCTGTTGGTCGTTTGGCACTGGACGGGAAATATATCTCGTCTGTTGATGATAACGCGATTGTTGAGCGTCGCAGGGCTGCTGTGAGCGGGTTTATTACTGTTAGTCTTATACTGGATGATGATGGTGTGCTGCTAGCGGAGCCTGCAGTTGCTATGCTTGGGATTCCGAAGGGGTATGATCCGGTTTTTCAGGACGCAATAATTGATGCTGTTGAAACAGCGATCGAGCGCCTGAATGCCAGAGGCTTAAAAGCAAATAGAGATATCGAAGAAACTTGCAGAATTACCATTAGAAGGTTCTGCCGCACTGAAATAGGGAAAAACCCAGGCGTAGCCACGTTGATTACCTACGAACGAGATATGGATTTAGAATAGAGGATGGGCCAATGATTGGACGATTAAATCATGTAGCAATAGCTGTTCCAGATTTGGATGCTGCTGTTAAACAGTACAGAGATGTACTTGGCGCAAATGTTTCAGAACCGCTCGATTTGCCTGATCATGGGGTTACAACGGTTTTTGTAAATTTACCAAATACCAAGATTGAGCTTCTATTGCCGCTTGGCGAAGATAGCCCCATTGCTAATTATCTGATGAAGAACCCTTCAGGTGGCATGCACCATATATGTTATGAGGTGGAAGATATTATGGCTGCACGTGATAAATTGGTGGAAGAGGGCGCTCGTGTTTTGGGATCTGGTGAACCTAAAATTGGAGCACATGGTAAGCCGGTACTATTCCTTCACCCGAAGGATTTCAGTGGAACATTGGTGGAAATTGAACAGGTTTAGAAGCTGATGAACATAGCGACAATTATATTGGTGTTTGTTATTTCCTGGTGGATGGTCTTTTTTGCTGCGCTGCCTATTGGTGTGAGGGCACAAGACGAAACCGATGAGGAAATAACAGAAGGTACTGTACCTAGTGCTCCTTCTAATCCAAATCTGAAGAAGAAAATGTTCTGGACCACCATCGTAGCTATACTGGTGACAGTTGGGTATTATTATTTGGCGACTTCAGGACTGATCAGCTTTAGAGGCATGAAGCCTTCATAAGGGCTGTAATCTTAATCAAAAAACAAAAAAAGCGAAGCAATGAAGCTTCGCTTTTTTTGTTGGATCTGCTCATTGGCAGTTCTCAATCTATTTTCCTCCCTGAGCGTGGGCCACTATGGTGTGTCCTCTATCGAACTCAGTGGCAAGAACTTATGCCAGCCAGCGCAAGCTTGTCATTAAGCTTAATGAAAAATTAAGGTTCTCGCTCATGTGCTTTTTTAGTAGTGAGACAATTTTGCAACAGGTTTTAGCAGGAGGTAGCAGTTTCTTTTCACGAAAGGCAGTTTTCTTGGGCTTTTTTCTAATTCCCAAAGATTCTATTTGCCAATTGAACTGCATAGCGGCAAAAGAAACAAAAGGCTTTCGCCACATTGTTTCATTGTAATTAAGAGAAGTAAGGTCATGCGTTTAAGTCGCTATTTTTTGCCGACCATCAAGGAAAACCCTTCTGAGGCTCAAATCGCTTCCCACAGATTAATGCTACGTGCGGGCATGATCCGCCAGGGTGCCGCAGGGATCTATTCTTGGCTGCCTCTGGGCTTACGTGTTCTTAAAAAAATCGAAAATATTGTACGTGAAGAGCAAAACCGCGCCGGCGCTCTTGAAGTGTTGATGCCGACCATCCAGTCCTCAGAACTTTGGGAAGAAAGCGGTCGTTATGATGATTATGGAAAAGAAATGCTCCGCATCGAAGACCGTCATGGCCGCAATATGCTGTTTGGCCCGACAAACGAAGAGATGATCACAGATATCTTCCGCCGTGAAATTCACAGTTATAAAGACCTTCCAAAGAATCTTTATCATATTCAGTGGAAATTCCGTGATGAGATCCGTCCGCGTTTCGGTGTTATGCGTGGTCGTGAATTCCTGATGAAAGATGCCTATAGCTTTGATCTGACACCGGAAGAGGGCGTTAACAGTTATAATGCGATGTTCGTAGCCTATCTGCGTACATTTGCACGGCTCGGACTTAAAGCCATTCCGATGCGTGCGGATACTGGCCCAATTGGCGGTGATCTATCTCATGAGTTTCTCGTGATAGCCGAAACGGGCGAAAGTGAAGTGTTCTTCCATAAAGATTTTGAAGGTATGGAATCTTTGGTTGATTTCCCTGCTGATGCTGAGGGCCTTCAGGCAATTGTGAATGAATGGACGACACCATACGCGGCTACAGAAGAAATGCACAACGAAGATGATTGCCCAGTTGAAGGCGAGAATCTAATCCGCGGTCGCGGTATTGAAGTTGGGCATATCTTTTTCTTCGGCGATAAATACTCCAAGCCTATGAAAGCAAGTGTTCAGGGCCCAGAAGGCGAAATGCTGAACGTGCAGATGGGTTCATACGGCGTTGGTGTATCTCGTCTCGTGGGTGGTATCATTGAAGCATGCCATGATGAAAACGGTATAGTGTGGCCTGAAGCTGTTGCTCCTTTTAAGGTTGGTTTGATGAACCTCGGTGCCAAGAATGAAGAATGTACAGCTTTCTGTGATGCCTTGTATGCAGAACTTGAGGAAGCCGGTATTGAAGTGCTGTTTGATGACACGAAAGACGGTGCAGGCGCCAAGTTTAAGAATATGGACCTTATTGGTTTGCCTTGGCAGGTTGCTGTAGGACCACGCGGCCTTAAAAATGGCGTAGTTGAGCTTAAAAATCGCAAAACAGGTGAAAAAGAAGAGCTTACTAAAGAAGCGCTTCTCGCCAAATTTACAGCGTAGTTCGGAGAAAATAATTGCTGCAGAGAGGGTTTGAATGGGGTGTTGCAAAGCGGTATTTACTGCGTCCACCGAAAGATGGTTACATCTCCCTTAATACAATTCTCTCTGTAATTGCTATTATGCTTGCGGTCACAGCACTGATTGTTGTGATGTCTGTAATGAATGGTTTCCGCGCTGGTCTTATTGAAAGCATCCTTGGCTATCAGGGACATGCCGTCGTGCAGGGGTACGGCGGTCGTCTTTCTAGTTATGATGATATTTATAATAAATCTAAGGTCTTACCTGGTGTTGTTAAGGTAAGATATTATACAGAGCATCAAGTGATGCTTACTCGCGACGGGCGTTCAACGGGGGCTATCGTTCGTGGTTTGCCGCCTGAGCAACTGACGGAAGATGGCCTTGGTGATGTAAAAGTTCTTGCAGGTCAGCTAAACAATGACGCTGATACTCCTGGACTAGTTTTAGGGTTCAGGCTCGCTCGTAAATTGGGCGTTACTGTTGGTGATACAGTTACTGTTGTAAGCCCTAATACCGTTTCGACACCTTTTGGTTCTACATTGCGTTATCTCGGGTATCGGGTGGACGCTCTCGTAGAAATTGGGCTTTTCCAATTCGATGATAGTTTTGTCGGGATGCCAATAGATGAAGCCCAGCGTTTCTTTCAAATGGGTAACGCTATATCTAAGATGGATATCTATATCGAAGATCCTGATCAGATAGACGGTTTCTTACCTTTGCTGGAACAAACTGTAGGCGGTAAGGCCTATGTGTTCGGGTGGCGTTCCTTTAACCCATCACTTCTTGAGGCGCTGAAGACAGAACGTATCGCTATGTTCTTGATTTTATGCCTTATCATTGTTGTTGCAGTGTTCAATGTTTCATCAAGCCTCGTTATGCTCGTGAAAGATAAATCCAGCGATATAGCTATCATGAGAACAATGGGAGCAAGGCAAGCCTCTATCCGGAAAATATTCCTTATTGTTGGCCTTTCTGTTGGTGCGTTTGGCGTGTTGTTAGGTGGAGCTTTAGCGGCGCTTATCATTGAAAACATAGTTGGTATTAAAGAGTTTATTGAATGGGCATTCGGATTTAATGCCTGGGATCCAGCAACCCGCTGGATTTCTGAAATTCGGGCCGATGTTGATTGGACAGAAACTATCCTAATCATTGTAGTGGCTTTGGTGCTCTCATTCCTTGCTACAATATTGCCTGCGTTCCGTGCTTCACGCCTTGATCCTGTTACTATTCTTCGACATGAGTAGAAAAATGACGTCTGCACTTAGACTTACAAATATTAGTCGTTCTTTTGTACAGGGACATAAAAAGATTGATGTCCTTAAAGGCATTAATCTTGAAGTGAAACAGGGCGAGCTGGTGGCTCTTCTGGGGTCATCCGGTTCTGGTAAATCAACTTTGCTACAGATTGCAGGTTTGCTTGATAGTGAATTCAAAGGCTCTCTAGAAATTGGTGGTGCTGCGGTAGAAGCAAAATCTGATGATATGCGTAGTGCACTACGGAGAGAAAAACTGGGCTTTATATACCAATTCCACCACTTGTTGCCTGATTTTTCTGCTCTTGAAAATGTTGCTATGGGGCTCCGCGTGGCCGGGGTGGGAGCTAAAGAGGCTAACAAAAAAGCAGAAGAGCTTTTAGCTCGTTTAGGGCTTGCTGAAAGGCTTGATCATTTACCTTCTAAGCTATCAGGGGGAGAGCAACAACGCGTTGCTATTGCGCGTGCGGTCGCGACTGATCCTGTATTGCTGCTGGCAGATGAACCAACAGGAAACCTTGATGAAGAAACTGCCAACCGGGTTCTTACGCTACTTTTAGAAACTGTGAGGGAACGAGGGTTAGCAGCGGTGATCGCAACACATGACAAGAAACTGGCTGAAAAGCTTGACCGCAAAGTATATTTACATGATGGAATGCTAACACCTGCTTGAGTGTTGGAAGGTTAATAGGTACTCTTTCCTAAATCTCGGGAGGAAATATCATGATCGACCTTAATCTGGATACAATTAACTGGCTAACTGTTCTTGTTGGCGCTGTAATCTATATGTTCGTAGGTGGGGTATGGTATGGCCCTATCGCTGGGAAAGCCTGGATGAGTGAAATGGGGCTGACTGAAGAGGATCTTAAAGAAGGTCCTAGCCCAGCCGCCGCAATGGGTAAGAGTTTTATTGCCGCTATCGTGATGAGTTTTGGTTTGGCTTGGTTGATGTCTCAATCTTCCTTCGCAGAACTTACTATTGCTGGCGGTGCTGTACTTGGTGCAATTGTTTCTCTTGTGCTTGTTGGGGGCGCGACGTTCCCGAATTATGCTTTTGAAGACAAAAGCATAAAGCATTTTCTTATTCATATGGGCAATGTTACTGTTGCAATGGCGCTTATCGGCGCAATGATGGCCGTTTGGCGTTAATCTTACCGCGTTTGGAGTTATTATGAACTACGCAGACTTTGTTCATTTGCGTGTGCACACCGCTTATTCGCTTTCAGAAGGTGCAATCCATGTAAAGGATTTGGTGAAGCAGTGTGTAGGGCATAAAATGCCTGCGGTAGCCATGACTGACACCAACAACATGTTTGCCGCCCTCGAGTTTTCAAGCGCCGGGACTGGTATGGGGATTCAGCCGATTATCGGTGTTACACTTACTGTTAAAAACCCATATCGGGAAAATAAGAAGGGTGGCAAAGTTAAGGAGCAGCCAGAGGCATTGGTGCTGCTTGCGCAAAACGAAGAGGGATATCAAAACCTAATGAAAATCGTTTCCAAGGCGCACTTGGAAAGTGATGTTCAGGTAGGGGTGCAGTTCCCTGTTAGTGGTTTTAACGGATTTTCAGAAGGTATTATCTGTCTTACCGGCGGGGCAAATGGCCCTATTGGTCGCCTTATTCGTGATGGTAAAAATGAAGATGCCGAAAACTTACTTCTCCAGTTGAAAGAATATTTCGGTGACCGCCTATATGTCGAGCTTCAGCGACACGGTGAAGAATTTGAAGAAGAAACGGAAGAAGTCTTTCTTGATCTGGCTTATGAACACAATGTTCCTATTGTGGCAACAAACCAGCCGTATTTTGCCGGACCAGACATGTATCAGCCCCATGATGCACTTCTCTGTATGGCAGATAGTACCTATGTTGCAGTAACAGACCGACGTAAGCTGAATGCTGAATACCGTTTTAAAACAGCAGAGGAAATGAAGGAATTATTTAAAGATCTTCCGGAAGCTTATGAAAATACAGTAAATATTGCAAAACGGTGTCGTATAAAAATTGACCCTATCGACCCGCTTCTGCCTAACTTTACCCAAGGTATGGATGTGTCTGAAGCTGATATGCTCAGACAGGAATCTGAAGTTGGTCTTCGTGAAAGGCTTGACTTTAAAGCCAAAGAAGAAGGCTTAACGGCGGGCAAAGATCAGGAATGGGAAAAAGAATACTGGGAACGGCTTGACTTCGAGCTTGGTATTATCAATCAAATGGGGTTCCCGGGATACTTCCTTATCGTTGCCGATTTTATCCAGTGGGCTAAAGATCATGATATTCCGGTTGGCCCTGGCCGTGGTTCCGGTGCAGGCTCAGTGGTTGCCTGGGTATTGAAAATTACCGATCTGGACCCGCTTCGTTTTTCACTGCTGTTTGAGCGGTTCCTTAACCCCGAACGTGTTTCCATGCCCGATTTCGATATTGATTTCTGTCAGGATAAACGTGAACTCGTTATCAGGTATGTGCAGGAAAAATATGGGGCCGACCGCGTAGCGCAAATTATTACCTTTGGTAAGCTGCAAGCTAGAATGGTTGTGAAATCATGTGGTCGTGTATTGCAGCAGCATCACGGCGCCACTGACAGACTTTCCAAGATGATCCCAAATGACCCCGGTAATGCAATGACATTGCAGGAGGCTTTGGATAGCGAGCCTCGATTGCAGCGGGAAGTGGATAGTGATGAACTCACCGCTAAGGTTATTGAGCGCGCATTGAAACTCGAAGGGTTTTACGCGCACTCATCAACGCACGCAGCGGGGGTGGTGATCGGGGACAGACCACTTGACCAACTAGTGCCGCTTTACCGAGATCCCAAGTCAGACATGCCTGTAACTCAGTTCAATATGAAGTGGGTAGAGCTTGCAGGGCTTGTGAAATTCGATTTCCTAGGCTTGAAAACGCTCACGGTGCTTGATCGTGCCGTAAAATATATCAAAGCACGCGATATTCATATTGATCTAGCTGAAGTGCCGCTTACAGATGGCCCTGCATATGAGCTGTTGCAAGCAGGAGAGAGTGCTGGCGTATTCCAGCTCGAGAGTACAGGTATGCGTGCCGTGCTTAAAGGCCTGAAGCCCGATAAATTTGAAGATATTATCGCGATTGTGGCGCTATATCGCCCCGGACCTATGGATAATATCCCTACATATGTGGACCGTAAGCACGGCCGACTAGAAGTGGAATACCCACACCCGATCCTCGAAGATATCTTGGGCGAGACATATGGTGTAATCATCTATCAGGAACAGGTGATGCAGATTGCACAGGTGATGTCAGGCTACAGCCTTGGCGAGGCGGATATCCTGCGTCGTGCGATGGGTAAAAAAATTAAAGAAGAAATGGATAAGCAGCGAGGCCGTTTCTGTGAAGGGGCCGTTGAGCGTGGTATCGATTACGAAAAAGCCAGCTATATCTTTGATCTCGTAACCAAGTTCGCATCATATGGCTTTAACAAATCGCATGCAGCTGCTTATGCGCTTGTTTCCTATCATACGGCATATTTGAAGGCGAATTTCCCTGTTGAGTTTATGGCGGCGATCATGACGCTCGATATGGGGAATACGGATAAGCTTGCGGCCTTCAAAATGGAATTGCAGCGGATGGAAATTCCGCTCCTTCTACCAGACATCAACCATTCTGATGTCCCGTTTACTGTGGAGGCCGCGCCGGAGGTTTACTGTGAAGGCGGTGAAGACCCTCGGCATAACCTAGCGGTTCGCTATGCGCTTGGCGCCATCAAAGGGGTTGGTGAGAAGGCTATGGAAGCTATCGTTGAAGAGCGAAAAGCCAATGGCCCGTATAAAGATATGTTTGATTTCGCTGAGCGTATTGACCCGAAATTGGTGAATAAACGCCAAATGGAGCGTTTGGCCGCGGCTGGCGCGTTTGATGGTTTATTACCAAATCGTGCGCAGGCGCATGCTGCAGCTGAAATTTTGATGCGTACAGCTCAAATGGAGGCTAAAGAGCGAGAAAGTAGTCAGGTAAGCCTGTTCGGTGGTGATTTAGCAGCAACGGTTGAACGGCCAACGCTTCCGATCGTGAAGAGCTGGACTGATACAGAGCAGCTTGATGAAGAACGTAAAGCTATTGGTTTCTACATTTCAGCGCATCCGCTGGATACATACGAAACAGTACTTGAGCGCGAACGTATTGTGCCAGCGAAAGAGGTATATACTGATCCGGGCTTGATTACACAAACCGTGCGTATGGCTGGTGCTATTCTTGGGTATCGTGAAGGCATGACAAAGCGTGGTAATAAGTTTGGTCGTCTGACGCTTTCTGATCGAACAGATGCGTTTGAACTTATGGCCTTTGAAGATGACTTGGACCGGATGCGCCAGTTGGTAGAAGAGGGCGCGCCAATGGTGGTCTCTGTTCAGATACGTAAGCGTGATGATGATGATAGTATTGGTCTTTCCTGTCGCGGTATGGAATCGCTGGAGCATGTAGCATCGCAATCATCCAAGGGCTTATTTATTGAAGTTGAAGAAGCGAATGCCTTTCCTTCCATTAAAGCTGCCCTAGATCGTAAGGCAGGGGGGAAAGGTGCTGTTATAGTTCGTGTGCCTGTTGCTGAAGACAAGCGTTTCGCAGAATTCAGGCTTACAGGTAAATATAAGGTGACACCGGAGCTGAAACAGGCCATTGCCGCTGAAATGGGGGTTCTTTCAGTAGAGGAAATTTAATGGCTAATGGTCAGAAAATAGTAACACCGCTTCCTGCAGCATCTGTTTTACTTGTTCGAGACGGTGAAGCTGGGCTCGAAGTTTTAATGACAGAGCGCGCTAAAACCATGAAGTTTGCACCGGGAGCATTTGTATTCCCTGGCGGTAAAGTAGATGTGGCAGATAGCGAACCAGAGTTTGTTGAACGTTATACAGATAGTGAAACCAATGAACAGGATGTTGCGTTCAAGGTTGCTGTTTTAAGAGAGCTTTATGAAGAAGCGGGTATTTATTATTCGGTAGTTGATAGAGATACACAGCCATCAGGTAGGAAACTCGTAGAGTTACTCTCTGAAAATGGAGATCAGTTGGCTACTTCAAAGCTTGTGCATTTCGCCCACTGGGTAACACCCGAGCCAATCCCACGCCGTTTTGATACACATTTTTACATTGTTCCTCATAACGGACAAACAGCTGAGCATGATGGTAATGAAGCGATTTCACTTCGCTGGGTAAGCCCTCGTGCTATTCTAGATGAGTGGGATCATGATAAAGTGCCGCTTATGTTCCCGACCCGTTTGAATCTTATGAAACTTGCACGGGCTAGCTCTGTCGAAGAAGCGCTGGAACAAGCCGAGGATGCGAAAGTCGTTCGCACGCTTCCGGTAATTGGTATGGATGAAAATGGTATGAAATTGACCATTTCTGAAGAATGCGGTTACGGCGTTACACAGGCCACTATGAAAGAGATGGCTGTAGAAGCTGCAAAATAAGCAGAAAACACTTGATCTTTATATAATACCGGCCTATATGGGCCGCGACTTCACACGTAGGGAAGGCAGTTCTTCGAGTTGTTGATCGGCCATCCGGTGTCTCAAAGATGAGGCGCATCCCTGCGGAGGCTTAACCGGAAAAGGAGTATATAGCATGGCAATGCCAGTAGTCGATATGCGCGCCCTTCTAGAAGCAGGCGTACACTTTGGTCACCAGAAACACCGTTGGAATCCTAAGATGGCTCCGTTCATCTTTGGCGAGCGCAACGGCATTCATATCATTGACCTTTCTCAAACAGTTCCATACCTGACACGCGCGCTTCAAGCTGTTCGTGATAAAGTATCAGGTGGTGGTCGCGTTCTTTTCGTTGGTACAAAGCGTCAAGCTTCTCCAATCGTTGCAGAAGCTGCCCAGCGTTGTGGCCAATACTATGTAAATCACCGTTGGCTCGGTGGTATGCTTACAAACTGGCAGACAATCAGCCAGTCTATTAAGCGTCTTAAAGAGCTTAATGAAGTTCTTAGCCAAGAGCACACAGGCCTGACTAAGAAAGAAACTCTTCAGATGACTCGCCAGCGCGACAAGCTAGAGCTTTCTCTTGGCGGTATTCAGGACATGGGCGGTCTTCCAGACATTATCGTTGTTGTTGACACTAACCGTGACGACATTGCAATTGCTGAAGCTAAGCGTCTTGGTATTCCAGTTGTTGGTGTTATCGATACAAATTCTAAGCCAGACGGCATTGATTACCCAGTTCCAGGTAACGACGACGCAACACGCGCTATTCGTCTTTATACTGATCTGATCTCTGATGCTGTTCTTGACGGTATTCAAGCTGATCTTGCTGCACAAGGCGTTGACCTTGGTGCCGCTGAAGAAGCTGCAGAAGAAGTAGCTGAAGAAGCCGCTCCTGCAGAAGAAGCAGCTACTGAAGAAGCAACAGCATAATTCAGTAACAATTCTATTGTATCCGCTCCGGGTGGCTGGTTATAGCCCGGAGCACTTATCTAATTACACTGAGTGTGAGATCTTGAAGGGGAACTCCAATGGCAAAAATTACTGCCGCTCTCGTTAAAGAACTGCGTGAACAATCTGGCGCAGGCATGATGGATTGTAAAAAAGCACTAGCTGAAACAGACGGCGATCTACAGGCTGCTGTTGATTGGCTACGTACTAAAGGTCTTTCTGCTGCTGCAAAGAAATCTAGCCGTGTTGCTGCTGAAGGTCTTGTAGCTATGAAAGCTGCTGGCGCTAAAGCTGCTGTTATTGAAGTAAACTCTGAGACTGATTTCGTTGCTCGTAACGAACAGTTCCAGAGCTTTGTTGCTGACCTTGCTGGCGTTGTTCTTGGAACTGGCGCTACAGACGCTGAAGCAATTAAAGATGCTGCTTACCCTGGTGCTGATAAAAAAGTTGGTGAAGTACTAACTGATAATATCGCAACTATTGGTGAGAACATGAACATCCGCCGCGCTGCAACTCTTGAAGTTGAAGAAGGCATGGTTGCTTCATATATCCACGGTGCTGTAGCTGACGGCATGGGTAAAATTGCTGTGCTAGTTGGTCTTAAGTCTTCTGCTTCTGCAGATGTTCTTGCGCCACTAGGTAAACAGCTTGCGATGCATATTGCTGCTGCAAACCCAGCGTCTCTTTCTGAAGACGATCTAGACCCAACAATTCTAGAGCGTGAGAAGCAAGTTCAGATGGATAAGGCTCGCGAATCTGGTAAGCCTGAGAATATCATCGAAAAGATGATTGTTGGTCGTATGCGTAAGTACCTTGAAGAAATCGTTCTTCTGCACCAAACCTTCGTAATTGATGGCGAAACTAAAATCGCTGACGTTGTGAAAGCTGCTGCTAAAGAAGCTGGTACAGACATCGAGCTAGTTTCATACGTTCGTATGGAAGTTGGCGACGGTATCGAGAAAAAAGAAGAAGATTTCGCTGCGGAAGTTGCTGCTGTAGCAGGCGCATAATATTCGTGCAAATCAATAAAAAAGACCCAGGGGACTTTCCTCTGGGTTTTTTTTGACCACTACATCGCTTGTTGGGCTCAAGCGATTAAAAATAAAGATGAAAACTTAACTAGCCAACAACATTAGTTGAGGCTAAGCTGCCAACAGCCTATGTTGGTGTCAGGGGGGACAATTATGTCTACAGAACCAAAATATAAACGCGTTCTACTTAAGCTTTCGGGCGAAGCGCTTATGGGCAATGGCTCATATGGTATCGACCCTGAAACTGCTGCCCGTGTATCTGGTGAAATTCAGCAAGCGCGCGAAATTGGAACAGAAGTATGTGTTGTTGTAGGTGGCGGTAATATCTTCCGTGGCCTCAAGGGTGCAGCTGAAGGTTTGGACCGTTCTACAGCGGATTATATGGGCATGTTAGCGACGGTTATGAATGCACTGGCGCTTCAGAATGCCCTTGAGAAAATCGGTGTTGATACACGTGTTCTCTCTGCTATTCCGATGGCAAGTGTAAGCGAACCATATATTCGCCGTCGTGCCATTCGCCATCTTGAAAAGGGCCGGGTAGTGATCTTTGCGGCGGGTACCGGTAACCCGTTTTTCACGACCGATACAGCTGCTGCTCTAAGAGCTGCTGAAATGAACTGTAATGCCCTTCTTAAAGGTACGCAGGTGGATGGTGTTTATAATGCCGATCCTAAGAAAGATCCAAACGCTGTTCGCTATGAGAATTTGAGCTATATGGATGTGTTGAAGCAAGACCTGAAGGTAATGGATGCTTCTGCGATTTCCCTTAGCCGTGAAAATAATATTCCAATTGTTGTCTTTTCTATTCATGCCCAAGATGAACTTGTAAATGTGCTGCAGGGTGGTGGCACATGTACAGTCGTGGGTGAGGAGTAAAAATAAATGAGCGATATTGATCTAGACGATATTGAGCGCCGCATGAACGGTGCGACTGAATCACTGAAAAGCGAATTTGCTGGCCTTCGTACAGGCCGTGCGAGCACAAGCCTTCTTGATACTGTGGTTGTAGATGTATATGGCGCCAATATGCCTATTAATCAGGTTGGTACTGTATCTGTTCCAGAGCCACGTATGCTTTCAGTACAGGTTTGGGATAAAGCAAACGCTTCAGCTGTTGAAAAAGCTATTCGTAATGCAGGCCTTGGTTTGAACCCAATGCTGGACGGACAACTTGTTCGTGTGCCAATTCCTGAACTTAATCAGGAGCGCCGTGCAGAACTGGCGAAAGTTGCAGCTAAATATGCTGAACAAGCTCGTATCGCTATCCGTAACGTACGCCGCGACGGTATGGACACGTTAAAGAAAGCTGAAAAAGATAAATCTATCAGCGAAGATGATCATAAAATGTACGCCGATGAAGTTCAGGACCTAACTAACAAATTTGTTGGGCAGGTTGATGAAATGCTCGGCGTGAAAGAAAAAGAGATCATGCAGGTATAGCATGGCTTTTTCTGCTTCTCCGATTACTGAAACGGGTCAATCTTCAGCGCCTAAACATGTTGCTATCATTATGGATGGCAATGGGCGCTGGGCCCAAAAGCGTAAGCTTCCCAGAGCGCTGGGCCATAAACGCGGCGCGGAAGCCGTGAGGGAAGCCATCGAAGGGGCAGTAGAGGCTGGTGTAGAGTTTCTAACCATTTACGCTTTTTCTTCCGAGAACTGGAACCGTTCAGCGGAAGAAGTAAGCGATTTAATGGGTTTGCTGAAGCTATATCTGTCCAAAGAAGTTAAATCGCTTCATAAAGAAAATATCAGACTTAATGTTATTGGTAACCGTGGTCGACTTTCTGAGGATATTAAGGAAAGAATCCTTCAGGCCGAAGAGTTGACTGCTAATAATACGAGACTTACTTTTACCATTGCACTTAGCTATGGAAGCCGTGAGGAAATCGTTGAGGCTAGCAAAGGGCTTGCTGTGATGGTGCAAAATGGCACCATTAAGCCTGAAGAGATTAATGAAAATACCCTGAATTCACTTATGTTTACATCAGATTTACCTGATCCCGATCTGATGATCAGAACAAGTGGTGAGATGAGGCTTTCTAATTTCCTTCTTTGGCAGAGCGCTTACACAGAGTTTCTATTCCTTGATACATTATGGCCTGATTTTACTAAACAGCATTTTAGTGAAGCTGTAGAAACCTTTCTTTCAAGAGATCGCCGTTATGGCGGCAGGCCGTAAAGACATTCAGCAATGCCTCTAGGACTTTCAGATAATCTTTTTAAAAGAGTGGTTTCAGCTGTCTCGCTGCTCCCAATAGTATTGGGTGTAATTTATCTGGGCGGCTGGTGGTTCTATGGATTTCTTGTGCTTGGTGGCGTTTTAATGTCGCTTGAGTGGAATAAAATGACGGATAATAATTCGTTACTTTCTCATGGGACTTTAATTGCCGTAACCCTTTTTGCGCCAGCAATAGCTATATCGTCTGAAATAACTTGGCATGGATACGCGGAGGAGATTATTAGCCTGATAGTGGTTTGTTTCTTGGCTATCGGGTTAATCTGTCCTGTTGAAGGAGCTAAAAGTAAAGCTACGTTCATTGGTGCTGTCTATTTGTTTGTGGCGCTGTTCAGTATTGCTCTACTGCGCATGCAAGATGCGCATGGATTGCTTGTGTTTTGGGTGTTTATTTCGGTTTGGGCTATGGATGTTGGCGGCTATTTCGCGGGCAAATCCATTGGCGGCCCTAAACTAGCCCCCAAAGTTAGCCCTAAGAAAACCTGGGCGGGACTTATAGGAGGCATGCTATTAGCTGCTTTAGTATCTGCTGTGATCTCATGGGTCTTTGCTTGGAATGATATTTATCTTCTTTCTTTCGCTGGGTTTGTACTAGCATTTATTGCTCAGATTGGTGACTTATACGAAAGTGCAATTAAACGCCGTTTTGGTATTAAAGATTCTGGTGCCCTGATCCCTGGCCATGGTGGTATCCTTGATCGTGTTGATGGCTTGGTCTTTGCTGCACCAGCTGCAGTTATAGCCCTTAATTATTTGTCTGTGAGTTAAGGCGAAGAATAATGACAAAAACGATAAGTTTATTGGGGGCTACTGGTTCAGTAGGGCAAAGCACACTGGAACTTATCCGCAAGCATCCGGGTAAATTTGAGGTACGGGCGTTAACCGCATTTAGCAGAGTAGCGGAACTTGCCGCGCTGGCATTGGAGTTCAACGCTAACCTTGCTGTGATTGGGGATGAAACCAAATTAACTGAGCTTAAAGAACGTCTTCAAGGTTCAGGTATAGAAGTTGCTGCTGGCGAACAAGGTTTGCTAGAGGCAGCAGCTTATCCTTCAGATATGGTTTTGGCTGCAATCGTTGGAGCAGCTGGACTAAGGCCAACACTTACCGCAGTAAGGCGCGGGGCAACTATCGCCCTTGCCAATAAAGAATGCCTTGTGTGTGCAGGCGACTTGATGATGAAAGAGTTGGAAGCTCATAATTCAACGCTTTTACCCGTTGATAGTGAGCACAATGCGATCTTTCAGGTGTTTGATGCAGACCACGCACAAACAGTATCTAGATTGATTCTGACTGCGTCTGGTGGCCCATTCCTAAATAGGGAATTAACCGAGCTGAAAAACATTACGCCAGCCCTAGCAGTTGCGCATCCAAATTGGGATATGGGTGCTAAAATTTCAGTAGATTCGGCTACTATGATGAACAAGGGCCTAGAAGTAATTGAGGCTTATCACTTGTTCCCCGTTGATAAAGAACAGATTGATGTCCTTGTTCACCCTCAATCCGTTATACATTCGATGGTTGAATATATTGATGGTAGTACGTTGGCTCAGCTTGGCTCTCCAGATATGGTTGTGCCTATTGCGTCATGTCTTGCTTGGCCCGACCGTATCTCTACACCTGCAAAAAAGCTGAATTTAGCAGAAATAGGCCAATTGACGTTCCAGGAACCGGATTATGATAAATTCCGCTGTTTGGCACTAGCTAAAGAGGCTTTATATATTGGTGGTGCTGCTACTACAGTTCTAAACGCGGCAAATGAGGTGGCTGTAGATGCTTTCCTCAAAGAAAATATACCATTTCTTGCAGTTCCAGAGCTTGTTTCAAGGACCCTTGAGAAATCTGACATGAAAGCGCCACATTCCCTGACGAATGTGTTTGAAATTGATCAGGAAGCTAGGAGGTTAGCTTCTTCGTTTCTTGATGTATATGCTAAGTAATCCGAGGAAAGCATGGAAACTGAAGGTCCAGGTTTGTTTTTAACTATTATCGCTTTCCTTGGCGGCTTTAGCGTATTGGTCTTTATCCATGAATGGGGCCATTATTCTGTAGCGCGTTTGTTCGGTATTCGTGTTGATACTTTTTCCATCGGTATGGGAAAAGAGATATGGGGCCGGACCGCCAAATCAGGTACCCGCTGGCGAATTAGTGCTATTCCGCTTGGTGGGTATGTAAAGTTCTTTGGTGATGCGTCAGCTGCCAGTAACCCCGGTGATATTCCTGAAGGGCTTACAGAAAAAGAAAAAGCCGAATGCTTCCATTATAAACCAGTTTGGCAACGCGCTTTAGTGGTGTTTGCTGGGCCCGCAGTTAACTTGATTGCTGCTGTGCTTGTGTATGCAGCTTTCTCCTATGGATATGGTATTAGAATTGCCGAGCCTGTGATTAATCAAATTCAGGCTGAATCTGCTGCAGAAAAAGCAGGTTTGCTACCTGGAGATCGTATTCTATCTGTCAATGGGTCTTCTATAGACCGGTTTAGTGATATTCAGGGGCAGGTAAGGTTAAATCCTGGACGAACTATAGATGTGGTTGTTGATCGGAATGGCCAGCAAGTAGCAATCCCGGTCTTGCTTGATATTACGTATATGGAAGATCGATTTGGAAACAGGTATCCGCTGGGACGACTTGGTGTTAGCTCCAGCCAATTGAAAGTTTTGAATTTAGGCCCGCTGGATGCACTTGGGGAGGGCGTTCGCCAAACTATTTCAACAGCTGACATCATGCTTACCTCAATGGGGCAGATGATTCTTGGTATCCGCTCAGTAAAAGAGATGGGTGGGCCAGCTAGAATAGCGAATATGGTGGGGGAAGCTGCTGCTATTAGTTTTGAGCGGTTTATCCTAATTCTTGCCTTATTGTCGCTTAATTTAGGCGTTGTTAATTTGTTACCGATTCCGGTGTTAGACGGCGGACATCTGGTGTTTTATGGGTTGGAGGCGATTAAGGGTTCGCCTCTTAGCAAGAAGGCTCAAGAGGCAAGTTTTATTGCCGGAATGGCCTTAATGCTAATTTTTATGGTGTTTGTGACACTGAATGACTTGCAATCTATGGCGCTCTAGGCCAATTTCTCCGCCGGGGTTCCATGAAGTATGTTGTTTGTGCCAAGAATAAGAATAGGCTGAAACGTTGCGTTTAAATATTTTGCGTTTGATACAGAGCTGTAGTTTAGCTCTGGTTCTCGGGGGAGTAACACTAAGTGGGCAAGCATTTGCTCAACAACAGCCTGTTGCTCAACAACTTCCTGTTATTCGCCAGATTAGTGTATCTGGTAATGAACGGGTAGAGCCTGAAACAATTGGATCGTATCTCACGGTTAAGGTTGGAGATCGTTTTGATCCTACGCAGCTTGATATCAGCTTGAAAAACCTGTTTGCTACAGGGCTGTTCTCTGACGTTGATTTCCAGGAACAAAATGGTGCGTTGATTGTGAGGGTTGTAGAGAATCCTATCATCAACCGTGTTATCTTTGAGGGTAACAAGAAGCTTGATAACGAAGAGCTCGCCGAAGAATCTCGTCTTCGCCCACGTACAGTATTTACACGTGCGAAAGTTCGTTCTGACGTAAAGCGTATGCTGGAGCTATACCGGAATAAAGGTCGTTTCGCTGCTATTATCGAACCGAAAGTTGTTCAGCTAGAGCAAAACCGTGTGGATCTTGTTTTTGAAATTCAGGAAGGTCCTAAAACTAAGGTAAGCCGTATTAATTTCATTGGAAACAAGGTGTTTGGTGACGGCGACTTGCGTGATGTAATGGCGACGAAAGAAAGCCGTTGGTGGAAGATTTTTACATCCCACGATACATTTGACCCAGATCGTTTGGCGTATGACCAACAAGTACTACGCAATCATTATCTGAATGAGGGGTATGCCGATTTCCGTATTGTATCAGCTGTTTCAGAGCTGACCTCGGATCGTGAAGACTTTTTCATTACGTTCTCTGTTGAAGAGGGCGAGATATACACTTTCGGTGAAATTAAGGTTGAAAGTGAAATCCGGGATATTGACACCAATCTATTCCGGCTATTTGTTAGGATGCGTGAGGGCGGTACTTATAACGCCGAAGCGATTGAGCAATCTATCGAATCTCTTACAGATGCGGCTGGTCGCCTTGGTTATGCTTTTGTAGATATTCGCCCGCAAATTAATCGTAGCCGCGCTGATCGTACGATTTCTATCACATTTAAAATTCTTGATGCACCTAGGGTGTATGTTGAGCGGATTAACGTGCATGGTAACGTAACTACTCTCGATAGGGTAATTCGCCGTGAGTTTCGCCTGCAGGAGGGCGATGCCTTCAACTCAGCTCGTGTGACACGTTCAGAAAATCGTTTGAAACGCCTGAACTTCTTCCGTGATGCGACGATTGAACGTTCTCAAGGCTCTAAACCAGACCGTATTGTTCTTGATGTTAATGTAGAAGAACAAGCCACTGGTGAACTTAACGTTGGTGCCGGTTTCTCAAGTATTGAAAACTTTATTTTTGACTTCTCTATTCGTCAAAGAAACCTATTTGGTAAGGGCCAAGACCTTCGCCTTGGACTGCGTCTTTCAAGCCGAAGCCAAGAGATTGACCTAGGCTTTACCGAACCTTACTTCTTAGGGCGTAGAATCAGCGCAGGTTTTGATATCTTTGCCCGCAGGTTCGATAACTCAAGATTTGGTGCAGCGTTTAACCAGGATTCTATTGGTTTCTCACTTCGCGCCGGTATGGCTATTAACGAGTTTTGGACGCTTTCCACCCGTTACACTCTACGTAGAGATAATGTAGATTTGGTGGACTCGTTTGTTACGAACAATAACAATAATGGTATTTTTGATACCTTCTTTACTGGTATTCAGAACGAGTTTGCGAACGCTGATGCTATTGAGCGTCAAGAACTGCTCGACCTTTATGATACGAACCAATCAAATACCATTGAAATTGAAGATTTCAGTGCAGACGGGCTGTCTACACCAACGACAGAGGAGCTAGCTCGCGCTGTACCTACGCTATCTCGTGCTTTCATTGATAGTTTGGGCTCACGTTTCCAATCTATTATTGGCTATTCCGTTGGTTTCGATACGCGTAACCATATCATTAGACCTACACGTGGTAGTTCGTTCTACTTCCACCAGGATTTCGCTGGTTTGGGCGGGGATGTACGTTACTTAAGAAACCGGGTAAACTTCGATAATTACTGGACACCATGGCAGGGCTGGACCTTCCGTTTGGGTGGTGAAGGTGGCTTCATCACTGGTCTTGGTCAAACAGTTCGTGTGAATGATAAATTCTATATTGGTGGCCCACGTATTCGTGGTTTCGATAACTCTGGTATTGGTCCAAGAAACTTCAATGGTGGTAATGCCAATACTGCATCGTCACTTGGTGGTACTGCGTTCTATATTGGCCGAGGGGAACTATTCTTCCCGCTGGGTGATCTAGCACTAGAAAGTGGTATCAATGCGTCAGCCTTTATTGATGTAGGGTCTTTGTTCAGAGCTCAGGAAGAGCTAGCGGAATGTACGTTCACGCGTGCTGACTTTGAGGCCTTCCAGCTTGCTCGCGAACAAGATCCAACAGTAACATTTGGTCAAGATACAGTTTGTCTGTCTGGTAATTCTCCATCACCACGTATTTCTATTGGTGTAGGTGTTTCCTGGCAGTCGCCTTTTGGTCCGTTCCGAATTGATTTGGCAAAGACAATCAAGCAGCAACTTGGCGACAGACCACAAACATTACAGTTTAACGTTGGTACAACGTTCTAATAAGCTCATAGGGAAAATGGGAATAATAAGATGACATTCATCAAAACACTAAAACTTGCAATTCTTGGGGCTATTACAGCTGCTGGACTAACCGTAGCGGCGACTGCACAAACATTTATCATTGATAATGAGCGTGTTGAAAAAGATGCTGCTGCGTATAAGGATTTCAATCTACAGACAACTGATCTTCGTCAGAATATTCTGCAGTTGCGTCAATATATTTCTCGTGGTGGTGCCGCTGAACAGCAAATGGCTGAGCTAGAAAAGCAAAAGGCTATTATTGGCAATGATAAATACGAAGAAGAAAAGAAGAAAATTGAGCAAACATATGTAGCTGCTCAACAGAATCTTCAAGCATATGAATATTTGTTTGATCAAGTTCGCCAGGAAGCCCTTGTTCAGGTTGAACGAGCACGTCAGCCTGTTATTCGTCAGATTTTAAAGGATCGCAAAGCACAGCTGATTTTGCCTAAGCGCCTTGTTATGGGTAGCGCTCCAGGTCTTGATGTAACTACAGAGTTTATTGAGCTGCTTGATGCAGAGCTGCCATCTGTTACACTAACAAAATTGCCGCCAAAGCAAGCGCCGACAACTACGCCTGCACCAGCGCAGCAGTAATCTCTAATTTAGGGTAGAGTGTAAGCAATGGAATTCGATATTGCTAAAATTATGGAAGCGATACCTCATAGGTATCCCTTCCTTTTGGTTGATAAGATCGTTGATGTAGTGCCTGGTGAAAGCGCTGTAGGCATTAAGAATGTTACTATCAATGAAAACTTTTTTCAGGGGCACTTTCCACAAAAACCAGTAATGCCAGGCGTTCTTATCCTAGAAGCTATGGCACAGACAGCTGGTGTAATTGCGGTTGATGTACTTGGTGATGATGCCAAAGGTAAAGTTGTTTACTTTATGGGTATTGATGGTGTGAAATTCCGTCGCCCGGTTGGTCCAGGTGATCAATTGCATCTTAAGCTTAACAAGACCCGTGGCGGGCTTGGGAAAAGCGTTTGGAAGTTTGACGCTGTAGCTGAGGTTGAAGGCGATGTAGCTGCAACAGCAAGTTTAACGGCTATGCTATCTGCTGAATAATTAGAAAAAGTAATTAAATGTTAAAAAGCCCAGTTAGTTTTAGCTGGGCTTTTTTAATGCCTGAAGCAGGATTTTTATCGTAAAGTACTAGGCATGAAAAAAGGGCTGGTAAACCAGCCCTTTTTAAAAATCTAAATTCAGCTTAACGCCTAACGCTTATCAACTGGAACGTAGTCACGCTTTGGAGCGCCAGTGAATAGCTGACGAGGGCGACCAATCTTCTGTGTTGGGTCCTCAATCATTTCGTTCCACTGTGAAATCCAGCCTGATGTACGCGCAAGAGCAAATAGCACTGTAAACATGCTGGTTGGGAAGCCCATAGCTTTCAGGATGATACCTGAGTAGAAGTCTACATTCGGGTAAAGCTTCTTCTCAACGAAGTATGGATCTTCAAGAGCGATTTTCTCAAGTTCCATTGCAACATCGAAGAGTGGATCATCTACGCCAAGTTCTTCAAGTACTTTGTGTGCTGTTTCACGCATTACAGTCGCGCGTGGGTCAAAGTTCTTATAAACGCGGTGACCAAAGCCCATCAGACGGAATGGATCTGCTTTATCTTTCGCACGTGCAATGAACTCAGGAATACGGTCAACTGTACCAATTTCTTCAAGCATGTTCAGGCATGCTTCGTTAGCGCCACCGTGAGCAGGGCCCCATAGACATGCAATACCAGCAGCAATACATGCGAACGGGTTCGCACCAGATGAACCAGCAAGGCGTACTGTAGATGTTGAAGCATTCTGTTCGTGGTCAGCATGCAGGATAAAGATGAGATCCATTGCTTTCTCAAGCGTCGGGCTCACTTTGTATTCCGCAGCAGGAACGGAGAACATCATCTTCAGGAAATTACCAGCGTATGAAAGATCATTTTCTGGGTAAACAAATGGCTGACCAACAGAGTATTTATATGCCATTGCAGCGATTGTCGGAATCTTCGCAATCAGGCGGTAGCTGGCAACCATACGTTGGTGTGGATCATCAATGTCTGTGCTGTCATGATAGAAAGCAGCAAGAGCACCAACAACACCAACCATAATAGCCATTGGGTGTGCATCGCGGCGGAAACCGCTGAAGAAGCGATGAAGCTGTTCGTGCACCATAGTGTGGTGTGTAATATCGTGCTCGAACTTTGCTTTTTCTTCTTTAGTCGGAAGCTCACCAAAGAGAAGCAGATAGCAAACTTCCATATAGTCGCTGTGCTCTGCTAGTTGCTCAATTGGATAACCACGGTACTGAAGCTCACCTTTGTTACCATCGATGTAGGTAATTTTAGATTCGCAGCTTGCCGTAGAGGTGAACCCCGGGTCAAAAGTAAACATGTCTGACTGAGCATACAGTTTACGGATATCAATGACCTTCGGACCCACTGACCCTTCCATAACCGGTAGATCAACGTCTAGCCCTTCGCCGGTTAGCTTGAGAGTGTCATTTGACATGGTCCTTACTCCTTCATAAAAATTAACAACTCGCCCGGAGGCAAATTGGGGTTACGCAGCAACCACATCGCGCAAACGCGCAACAGTTTCTTCCTGGCCCAAAATTTCCAGGGTTTCAGCAAGATCACCTGACTGTTTTCCTCCAGTCACGGCAGCTCTTACAGGTTGCATTACTTTACCCAGTTTTAGTTCTTCTGCCTCAGCAAAAGAAACGATTGCAGCTTTGATATCATCAGCATTCCACTGTGATACCTTCTCCAAAACAGGTGTTAGCGAGCCAAGCATCGGCACTGTGTCGCCAGAAAGTTGCTTCGCTGCTTTGTCTGTCAGACTTAGCGGACGAGTGTTACAGAAAAGAGAAGCTCCTTCATGTAGGTCCGGTAGTCTTTTTGCTCTTTCTGCAAGACTTGGGAGCGCTTTGATTAAGCGCTCAACTTCCGTTGCATCAAGAGTATGTCCCACTTGTTCTTCTAGGTCGGATTGCACATAAGGCAAGAGTTCTGACCCATTTAATTCTTTCATATAGTGGCTGTTCACGAAGTCCAGCTTGTCAAAATCAAAGCGAGAAGGGCTTTTGCCCACATTCTGCAGTGTAAACCACTCAATTGCTTTTGCTGTTGGGATGATTTCCTCATCACCATGGCTCCAGCCGAGACGCAGCAGATAATTACGCATCGCTTCTGGTAGGAAGCCCATCTCTTCATAACCTTCCACTCCCAGTGCACCATGGCGCTTTGAGAGCTTCTTACCGTCAGGACCATGGATTAGAGGAATATGGGCGTATGTTGGAATATCCCATTCCATTGCCTTGTAGATAGGGATTTGGCGAAATGCGTTATTAAGGTGGTCGTCACCCCGCACAACATGGGTTACCCCCATATCATGGTCATCTACCACAACGGCAAGCATATAGGTTGGCGTGCCGTCTGAACGCATGATAATCATGTCATCTAGTTCCGCGTTCTGAACTTCTACGCGCCCTTGAACTTGATCATCAATAGCATGCGAACCTTCGCGTGGCATCTTGATACGAATTGAATACGGCGTATCCGCAGGAGCTTGATCTTGCTTTTCGCGCCACATGTCTCCGCGGAAAGGTTTACCTTCAGCGCGAGCAGCATCGCGAAGCTCAGCTGTTTCTTCTGGTGAAGAGAAACATTTATAAGCATGGCCACTAGCGAGCATAGCTTCCGCAACTTCACGGTGGCGATCGGCGCGATCAAACTGGCTGATGGCGTCACCGTCCCAGTCCAATCCCATCCATTTCATGCCATTTAAGATAGCTTCAATCGCTTCGTCTGTTGAACGTTTGCGGTCTGTATCTTCAATTCTTAGAAGGAATTTACCATTATTCGCACGGGCAAGAAGCCAATTATATAGTGCAGTACGAGCACCACCGATATGAAGAAAACCAGTCGGAGAGGGTGCGAAACGCGTTACAACAGTTTCGGGCATGTTTTTAGTCACGCTCAGAGCCTAAACCTTTTTAAATTTACAAAATGTCAGCAGAAATACGGGGGAGCTGACGTCCAAGATTTGTGAGGCTTGTAGCATATGTTTTTCAAGAACACAAATGTGCAGTGCAGCAAAATACGCCCGAATTTGATTAAAAAGCTCGCATAAGCTGTTTAATGCGTTATTAAAATAAATAGCTTTTCTGTTTATAGAGGCGGTTTTATTGAGCTTAGGTAGGTTTGAAACGTATGTTCACCCGGAATGGCGGCTAATTGTCGCTGCCATGACGCTTGGGGTGGCCTGTTACCTTCCTATAGGTGGCAATGTTACGCAGTATCACGTTATCTTTATCGGTATTCTGGTTCTTGTGATGCAGTTCCTAAAGCAAATATATCTGGCCGGGCTATCGTTGATTGTGATGTTGGGTTTGCTGAATAGCCAGATAAGCGTAGAACCTAGGTTTAATGATACTCCGATAAAAGATGGTCAGTTTTATAATCTGGCTGGAACCGTAATTCGGGTGGAAGAAAGGTCGGATAATAGTCTTCGACTTACAGTCGAAAATGATAGTCCTCAATTTGTTGCCAGAGTCACTATCCGAAACCGTAAAACTCTATCGATCGAACAAGGGCAACGCCTAAAAATCTCAGCTATTTTATCGAGACCAGCAGGCCCGGCTGTTCCATACGGTTATAATTTTGCCAGAGACGCTTTCTTTAAAGGAATTGATGCACAAGGCTTTGCTGTCTCTCCCGTGCAGATAGACGATACTATCGACGCGGAGTACAGTATAGATGCCTTCAGGCAACAAACAGCTAAATTACTTTATGAGAGGGTAGGAGGGCAAAATGGTGCTGTTGCCGCAGCACTTTTAGTAGGCGAGAAATCATATTTGTCTGAAGAGACTAAAGAGAATTTAAGGAAGGCAGGATTGGCACATCTGCTTGCAATCTCTGGCTTACATATAGGCCTAGTAGCAGCTATTGGTTTCTTTGTTTTTGAGTATATTTTCGCCCTCATTCCGGCATTGGCTTTTCGTGTTATGCCTCGGAAGTTTGCGGTGCTTCCTACCTTCTTGCTTGTAGTTATATATCTAATGATAAGCGGTGCGAGTGTTGCCACCATTCGTGCTGTCATCATGATATCGGTGGCAATGATGGCATTATTAACTGATCGACGCGTAATTTCACTAAGAAGTGTGGCCATAGCTGCAATAGTTATTCTGCTGATCTGGCCAGAGAATATAGTTAGTATCAGTTTTCAACTTTCCTTTGCAGCAACTGCTTCGCTGGTTGCCTTTTATGAATGGTTTTCACGTTCTGAACTTTGGCGAAGATGGCAAAGCCAACAGAATTTATGGCGAAAATTTCTTACGGCTATCTTTGCCGTAATGCTAACAAGTCTGATTTCCCAGATGGGTATTTTACCATTTGCTTTGTATCATTTTCAGGAAATCTCTGTAATTGCGCTAATATCTAATGTGCTTGTCTTGCCACTTGTTTCATTTCTGGTAATGCCACTATTGCTGTGTATCTTGGTAGGTTGGACGCTGTTTGGAATAATGGCGTTTACCATTCCGCTTGGTCTATCTATTGGGGTTATTCGCGATATCGCTGCATGGTCTGCTTCTTTTAGTTGGGCTACAGCACAAACCTATCAGCTTACAGATATAGGGTTCGTAATCTTAACTTTGATTTTTATGGGAATGCTTTTAGTGAGAGAACCGAGAGTATTTTTCGCTTTGCTCATTTTGGTGCCTGGTGTCTTTTTACTCAGTTTTCGCAAACCTGCAGATATACTTATAGATAGAAACGCTAGTTTTATTGCCGTACACGATAATGATAAGATGGCTATCTCGTCTAAATATAGGGATAATTTCAGAAACAAGATTTGGTTAAAATATTGGGCCACATCTAAAGATGATATCGTTCAATTAAAACGTAGCTGTGATCAAGATGCATGCCTTTATGAGCTTACAGGTGATAGGTACTTGGGTATTATAAAGACGATTGATGCAGTTAGGCCAGTTTGTAATATTGCCGAGATCATCATAATACCAACGAAATACAAAAGACTTTGTAGAACAGGTGCATTAATTATAACCAATGCCGACTTACAAAAAAGAGGCCCGCTAGGCCTCTCATATCAAGAAAATTCAATAACTCCCATTATGAAATGGAGCGTATCAGAACATCAAATCAAGCCTTGGCAAGAATGATTAATGATACTGTCGCATCAGGCTGATAAGTCTACCTTGAACCTGTACGCGATCTGCCGAATATACTTTGGTCTCATAATCACGGTTCGCAGGAATAAGAGCTACATCTCTGCCTTGTCGCTGAATGGTTTTAAGTGTTGCTTCTTCGCGATCAACAAGAGCTACAACCACTTCGCCATCGCGGGCTGTATCGGCACTTTCAATAATAATAGTATCACCATCCATAATGCCCATCTCAATCATAGAATCACCAGATACTTCAAGAGCATAGCAATTACCACGACCAATCATGCCTGCAGGCACGGAAACAAAACTATCTTGGTTTTCAAGTGCTTCAATAGGAGTACCTGCTGCGATACGACCATGCATTGGAATATCAAGGGTTTCAGGTTCTGATGGTGCAGGGCTCGATTTACCAAAATTACCTGCCACTACATTAGAAGGCGTCTCTTGCTGGCCTTCTGGCATCTTGAGAATTTCAAGTGCACGAGCTCGGTTTGCCATACGGCGAATGAAGCCTCGTTCTTCAAGAGCGTTAATCAAACGGTGAACACCGGATTTGGATTTAAGGCCAAGCGCGTCTTTCATTTCATCAAAGGACGGAGAAACGCCTGTCTCTGCGAGTTTGTCTGAAATAAAGAGCAAAAGCTGATGCTGTTTTGCTGTAAGCATGCTTGGTCTCCAGCCGTTTTGTTTTCTATATGTTCTCTTTTAGTTCACCTTTTGGTTGGCGTCAAGAACATTAGATTAAAACGGTAAGAATGGAACCAAATCACCCGCTTTAACGGGATCGGCATTTGGAGCCCGCACAATAAGGCCATCGGAGTTAGCTAGAACGCTGGTGTGTCCGCTATCCTGAGATACTGCGGGGTCAACGTGTCTGTTACCAGCTTCCCCAATTAGGCGAGCACGCATATAATCTTGACGCGTGCCATTAGTAGGTAGGTCTGTTGCCACCGGTAACATTACACCAGTTGGAAGCGGAGCAGGACGCCCCATCAAACGGTCAATAAGTGGGCGCAGATAGAGATAAGCGCATACAAAAGCGGATACTGGGTTTCCGGGCAGACCCAAAACATGTTGCTTGCCATTCTTGCCGTAAATGAGCGGCTTTCCTGGACGCATGGCTACTTTCCAGAAGTCAAGCGTCATGCCTTCTTCGGAAAGCGCTTGTTGCATAAAATCACGGTCACCAACAGAGGCCCCTCCAATAGTCACCAGTACATCCGCATCCCTGCCTTTTTGGAGAGCGGCCTTTAGGCTTTCGATGCTGTCACCAGCATGGCCTAAATCTAGTACTTCAGCGCCGATATCTTTTATAAAGGCATTCAACTGCGGTGAGATACTGTTCACTGTTTGATAATCTTCAAACTTATCGGCATCTGGGCTGGCTAGTTCGTCGCCTGTTGCAAGAATAGCGATGGTTGGAGCTTTATAAACCATAAGAGAAGCATGCCCCGAACTCGCTGCAAGGCCAATGCTCTTAGGTGTCATAAAGGTGCCAGCTTCAAGCACAATCTGTCCTTCAGAAAAGTCATATCCTTTCATGCGGATATGCTTTCCAGCATTAGAGCCATCATCGGTGAATATGCCACCTTCTGCGGGGCCTGTGTTTTCCTGAATAACTACCTGGTTAGCACCGGCTGGAACAGGCGCGCCAGTGAAAATACGAACAGCTTCACCTTTTTTTACGGCGCCGTTGAAAGGCTCCCCAGCGGCGCTTGTGCCTACAAGTGTGAACGTAACCTCAGAACCGGTGAGGTCACTGCTGTTTACAGCATAACCATCCATTGCAGATACATCGGATGCTGGCTGAGAACGGCGTGCTTTAATTGCCCCGACAAGAACACGACCAGAGGCATCCTGAAGGCTTACTTTTTCTGTCGTCAACAAATCAGCAGAGGTAACGATGCGTGCAAATGCTTCTTCAACAGAGATCATACTCCAGCCTCATATTTTCCTGATTTACCACCTTCCTTCAAAAGAAGGCGAGTACCCCCAATAATCATAGCTTTATCAACTGCTTTAGCCATATCATAAAGGGTAAGGGCAGCCACGCTTGAAGCGGTCAAAGCTTCCATTTCAACGCCAGTCTGTCCTGATACTTTCACACGGCTTTCTATGCGAATTTGTGTATCGCCAACAGGCTCTATATCTACCTTCACACTCGTGATGGGAAGAGGGTGGCAGAGTGGGATGAGGTCACTGGTTTTCTTGGCAGCCATAATACCAGCAAGACGAACAGCCGCGATCACGTCACCTTTTGGGAGGCCGCCACCCAAGATCAGTTTTTGGGTTTCAGTTTCCATAGTGACAAAGGTTTCAGCTATGGCAATCCGGGAAGTAACAGTTTTCTCACCCACATCAACCATGTGGGCGGCGCCTTTTTCATCGATATGAGTTAACTTGCTCATGCGGCACCTTTCTGGAGGCTTTTTACTGCAGCACCAACATCATCTTGGCGCATAAAGGTTTCGCCGATAAGGAAGGTGGATGCACCTACGGCATCACACTGCGCTAAATCTTCATTTGTACGAAGGCCTGACTCCGCTACAGCAATGCGGTCAGCCGCATATTTAGGCGCTAAAGATAGTGTGTTCTCAAGCGACACTTCCATGGTTTTAAGGTTGCGATTGTTCACACCAATAAGCTTTGATTTTAACTTAAGGGCGCGATCAAGCTCTTCCTGATTATGCACTTCAATAAGGGCATCCATACCCCATTCGTGTGCAGCTGTTTCCATTTCGGCAGCGAGCGTATCATCAAGCGCGGCCATGATAATGAGGATACAGTCTGCTCCGAGGGCGCGTGCTTCAGGAACCTGATACAGATCAACCATAAAATCCTTGCGAAGTGCAGGGATACTTGCGGCATTTCTGGCTCGAACCAGATATTGATCATCACCTTGGAAGTAAGGGATATCTGTAAGGACAGACAGGCAAGCAGCACCACCTTCTTCATAAGCTTTTGCAAGTGTTGCCGGGTCAAAATCATTAGGGCGGATAAGGCCTTTGGAAGGACTTGCTTTTTTGATTTCACAAATAAAACCGTATTCGCCAGCTGTTTTCTTGGCCTCTAGTGCTTTGATAAAACCACGTGGCGCAGAAGCTTCTTTTGCGCGCGCTTCTTGTTCAGCTAAGCTTAGTTTAGATTTAACCGAAGCAACATGCTCGCGTTTACGGTCACAAATTTCTGCGAGAATATCAGCCATTATTGTCCTCTGGGCGGAATTTATTAGTGTAGGCAACCCACTGTTCAAGGGTTTGTAAAGCTTTACTTGAATCAACTGCATCAGCGGCGAGTTTTAAGCCCGAGGCAAAATCAGGCGCTACATCAGATACCACAAGTGCAGCGGCAGTGTTCATCAACACAATGTCCCGGTACGCTGATTTCTGGCCTGCAAGCAAATCTTTGATCGCTGCGGCGTTTACATCAGCATCGCCGCCTTTCAGGTCTTCAATTGAAGCTGTCTCTAAACCATAATCACCTGGGTGCATATCAAATTCAGTAATTACACCACCTTTAAGCTCAGCTACTGATGTGGTTGTTGTGTTAGTGATTTCATCAAGGCCATCATGACCGTGAACCACCCAAACATGCTCACTTCCAAGCTTTAATAGTACTTCAGCCATCGGGCGTAACCACTTGCGATCAAACACACCAAGTATCTGGCGCTTTGTTTGTGCTGGGTTGGCCAATGGGCCGAGAAGATTAAAGATCGTTCTGAGCTGTAATGAACCACGAGCAGGTGCCACATGTCGCATTGCCTTGTGATGGGCAGGGGCAAACATGAAGGCATAGTTATTTTCTTCAAGGCTTTGCTCATTAGCTGCTTTATCAAGTTCCAGATAAGCACCGAGTGACATGAGAACATCAGCTGAGCCGGACTTTGAAGAAACTGAACGGTTCCCGTGTTTAGCGACGGTGGCGCCTGCTGCAGCTGCAACAAACGCGGAAGCCGTTGAGATATTATAAGTACCGTGGCCGTCACCACCGGTGCCGCATGTATCAACGGATAATAGAGGGGCATCCAGCTTTTCAGCTTTGGCTCTGAGTACTTTTGCTCCGCCAACGATTTCGTCTACGGTCTCGCCGCGCACGCGTAGAGCCATAATGAAAGCTGCCATCTGCGCAAGATCGGCGTTGCCAGACATGATTATATCGAATGCAGCCGTGCTTTCTTCTACTGATAACCTGTGGCCATCAGCGAGTTGGGCGAGTATGGGACGAAGATCTGCCATAAGGATCAAGCCTCTGCTTTACAGATATCAAGGAAGTTCTTGAGTAGTGTATGCCCGTGTTCAGACGCTATACTTTCCGGGTGGAACTGTACACCGTGAAGAGAATATTCTTTGTGCTGAAGCCCCATAATCAAACCATCTTCAGTTTCGGCAGTGATTTGAAGGCAATCTGGAAGCGTTTCTCTTTCTACAAGTAGGGAGTGATAGCGTGTTGCAGTGTAAGGAGATGGGATATCCTTGAAGATGCCTGTACCGTCATGAGAAATAGGGCTTGTTTTGCCGTGCATAACATAAGGAGCGCGTTTCACTTCACCTCCAAAGATCTGTCCAAGCGATTGATGACCAAGGCAGACCCCTAACAATGGAGTTTTGCCTTTAACAGCATCTATCAGAGCCATGCATATACCTGCTTCATTCGGTGTGCATGGACCAGGGCTGAGGATGATGCCTTCTGGCTCTTTCTCCAGAACTTCTTCTACGGTTATCTGATCATTACGATACACTTCAATTTCAGCACCAAGATCGGTTAGATAATGATACAAATTGTAAGTAAAGCTGTCGTAATTATCGATCAAGATATACATTAGGATAGTCCGCTGATTCATAACAAAGTTGGACAATGCTTTTTTAATCTGGAAAGTCAATGCCAGAGAACACTATAAGGCATAAAAATACTAAACAAAGAAGTGAGTTTCCGTGAAGTTAGAGAGTTTTTCATATATAGCCAAAATTACTTCTGTTTTCACGGATACAGAAAAACGCAGAAAACTTGGCATGATTGCTGGTTTTTTTTATGCCTGTGTGGTGCTCGCTATTGTTTATGCGATGGTTGATATTCTTCAAAATGGGCAAGAGGCCATTGAAATTGAAGAGGAACCTACTCAATCAATTACCGAGCAAGCCAGCAGCTCCATTCAAATTACAGTTCCTTCATTACCTGAGGTTAAATCCGAACCAAGCTTGCCGGAGACGCGAGAGGTGTCCTCAAAATCTGCTTGGCAGCAGAATGCAGCAGTTTGGACAGAAACCAATTTACCCAAAATTGCCATTGTTATTGATGATTTGGGTCTAGATGAAGAAGCCAGCATAAAACTTGCTGAACTTAAAGGCCCACTGACCCTTGCTTATTTGCCGTACGCAGAAGGGTTAAAATGGCAAACGGAAGCGGTTAAAAACGCAGGGCATGAGCTTATGGTGCACTTACCTATGCAGCCTCATAATGCAGCCGCAGATCCGGGCCCAAACGCCTTGATTGATGGTTTGGTATTACAGGAATTTGAACGTCGAATAGATTGGAATTTGCATCAATTCGAAGGGTTTGTGGGGGTGAATAACCATATGGGTAGTAAGCTTACTGAAGACCCGGCTCTTATGGTTCGGGTTATGGCACATCTGCAAAATGGTGGTTGGGTGTTTTTGGACAGCCTCACATCACCAAAAACAGTAGCAGAAAGAGCTGCAAAAGCGAGTGGCGTACCTACGATTGCCCGTGATATTTTTCTGGATAACGATAGAGATGAACAGTTAATCTGGGAACAGGCGCTGAGAGCTGAACGTATCGCTAAACATAGAGGATATGCTGTGGTTATTGGTCACCCGTATCCTGAAACCATGACTGTATTAAAACGGTGGACGGCAGATATGGATCAGCGAGGAATTGCGCTGGTGCCAGTCAGCCAGTTGATAGCTGAAAAAGAAGGTGTCGCGCATCTAGCGGACACCTCTACAAAATTTAATTAGTGTTTATTTTTAGCCGCGATTGGAGCGAGCAAACCTGATAGCTTCTTTTGCAGCTACTACCAGTGCACGCGCTTTATTATGGCATTCTTGATATTCAGATTCAGGATCACTGTCTGCTACAACACCAGCGCCTGCTTGCACATGCATTTTGCCGTCCTTTACAACTGCCGTTCTGAGAACAATACATGTGTCCATCATGCCATTGGCGCTAAAGTAACCAACGCTACCGGCGTACGGGCCTCGAGCATCAACTTCAAGCTCGTCAATGATTTCCATTGCACGTACTTTTGGAGCACCTGAAACCGTACCGGCTGGGAAGCCGGCAGATAGGGCATCAATTGCATCATATTTTGGATCAAGTACACCCACCACATTGGAAACAATATGCATAACGTGAGAATAGAGTTCGATAGTGTTGCGGGCAGTTACCTCTACTGAACCTGGCTTAGAAACGCGGCCAACGTCATTCCGGCCTAAATCAAGAAGCATCAAATGCTCTGAAAGTTCTTTCTGATCTGCTAACAGGTCCGCGGCTAGTGCTTCATCTTCTTCCGGTGTCAGACCACGTTTTCGTGTGCCTGCAATTGGCCGAATGGTTACGTCCTCATCCCGTAGTCGCACGAGGATTTCTGGGCTTGAGCCAACAATCGCAAAATCATCAAAAGCCAGATGATACATAAATGGTGATGGATTTGTTCGGCGAAGCGCACGGTATAGTGCAAATGGAGGCAGTTCAAATGGCATGGTAAAACGCTGGCTGAGAACTACCTGAAAAATATCACCTGCTAGAATATATTCCTGAGCCTTCGTTACCATTTCATGGAATTGATCTCGGCTGGTATTAGAAACAGCATCTTGTTCCGAAATGTCAGCACCATTTGCCATGAGAGGAAGTGGTGCATCAAGGCGGTCCAACATTGCATCAATACGTGCTTCCGCTTGTGCCAATGCTTCATCCGCGGAAATACCATTTTTAGGGCGTACTGGTGTTACTAACGTTACAAGGTTTGTAACACTATCAAACACCGCCATAACCGTTGGGCGAACAAAGATTGAGGTAGACATACCAAGTGGATCGGGTTTGGCGGTGCCGATATCTTCCATCTGGCGTACCATGTCATATCCCATATGGCCAACGAGGCCAGCGGCCATTGGGGGCAGGGGATGTGGTAGGTCAATAAGGCTTTCTGCCAAAATTTCACGTAGGCATTGAAGGGGGTGCCCTTGCATTGATTCAAACGTGTTTTCACCCGGTTCGTCTGCATTTCTACAAACCTCAGTATCTGAGCCATCGTTTCGCCAGATAAGATCGGGTTTAAGGCCGATAATAGAATAACGGCCACGTGTTTCGCCGCCCTCTACGGATTCAAGAAGGAAGCTGTGTTTTTCATTTTGGGAAAGCTTAATATAAGCAGAAACCGGTGTATCGAGATCAGCCACAAGAGTGTTGAACACTACTTGTGGCTGGCCATCATTGTATCGTTTTTTAAAATCAGACATGCCTGAATATTTACTGAATTGGTTGGTCGTTGAACAGCTGTTGTTTCAGTTGATTGTTCACAGTTGGTTTATATTCGTTGAGAAGATAAGCTTGATACTGTGCAAAAATCTCATTTGTCATCGCAGCGTTCAGCTCAGTAACAATAGCTGCTACTTGTGTAGGGCGTTCCTCAGGGTTTCCTGGACGCACTTCATCAACGCGAACCACAACATAGCCTGCGTTACCCGCAGAGCGTTCAAAATCAATCTGACCCTTTGGTAGGTCAAAGATTAGCGTACGGATATTTTGTGAGAGATTAGAATTAGCGTCAGCGGTACGAGCTACATTCTTAGCGTCAAAAGAAATACCGTTAAGCTCTTCAGCAACCTTGATCGCATCATCACCTTGTTCAAGGCGGGCTTTCGCCTGTTCTGCTAGTTCACCAGCCTTTTCCAGTTTACGAGCCGCAATCATTGTTGTGTTGATTTCAGCTTTCATATCTTCAAACGAGCGCTGCTCAGGAGCTTTTATCTCAGTTAGTTCAGCAAGGAAAATACCTTTGTCACTATCACGTGGATCAATATCCATGATTTCTGGCTCATCGCCAAGTTCGCGTTTGGTAATGTCTGAAAGAACAGCATATTCTTCAGCGGTTGTTACAGCTGCCAAGCCGTTTTCTCCCAAACCACGAGCGTCAATGTTTGTTACTTGAGCCAAGTTAAGGCCAAATTTTTCTGCGAGGGCATCAAGGTTTGGTTCTTCGTCCAGTTCGATATCCAGATCTTTCTGGAAATCATACATCAAATCAATCGCACGTTCTTTTTGGTAAGTCTCAGCGAGTTCTGCTTTTACGTCTTCAAAAGAACGGGAGTTAGCAGGAACAACTTCTGAAACTTTATAAATGCTATAGCCACCAATGCCCTGAAGAGGGCGGCTTACGCCTTGGTCTGACAAAGTGAATACTTCTTCTGCGGTTGTTGGGTTATAGAATGAAGCAAGGTCTTCTTTGGTAAATTCACCAAGGTTAATTTCTTCGGCAGTAAACTCTGTAACAGAGGCTCCAGCCTCAACAAAGTCTGTACCTGCGTTTACAACAGCGAGAAATGCATCAGCTGCTGCTTTATCACTAAAAGTTACCTGTTGAAGTTTGCGCTTCTCAGGCTGCACGAATTCATTAATGCGGGCATTATAATCTTGTTGAAGAGCCTCATCATCAACTTCTACACGGTCAGCAAATGTATTTGGTGTTGCAAGGATATAACGATAAGAGCGGCGCTCCGGTGTCATATATCCTGCTTTATTATCTTCATAATATTGCTGAAGCTCTTCATCTGTCGGCGCTGAAAAGTCAGTGATATCTTCAGCATTGAAGTTAATCATCGTAGCTTTACGGCGTTCTGCGCGCCAAGTGTATAGTGCCTTGGCAGCATTTGAAGTCGCCATTTTTTCATCAGTTAGACTATTGAGCAGATAACCACGAGAAATGCCATCACGAATATCATTAAGCAGTTCTTGCTCAGTTACGCCAGCTTGACGGAGCGCTTGATCCATTAGGTCACGGTTAAAACTACCATCAGGAAGGGTAAAGGCATCAATCGCCAGAAGCTCTTTGGCTACCTGTTCATTTGTTGCGCGCATGCCCAGATCTTTCATGTGCTGGGTAACAGCAGCTTGAGCAATAAGTTGCTGCAAGACCTGATCATCAAGACGCATCATAGTGATGATTTCATTAGAGCTAAATTGTCCACCAAACTGTTGCTGCATCGTTTGTGCACGATTTTGAACTTCGTTGAATAGACGTTGAGCGGAAACATCTGTTTCACCAACAGTTGCTACATTTTGGTTTCCAACGTTCAACATACTTGGGCCGATACCCCAGATAGCGAAGGCAGCGATCAAAAGACCAAGAAGAATTTTAATAACAATGGAATCCAACCCACCACGAAATTTGAGCAGCATTTGCCCAGCTCCTGTCGATAACATCAATATAATTTATACACTATGTGTATGCCACATAGGGCGCGCATCATAAGCATGCTTATCAAAAGCCGCAACTCTCTTAATGAGAATAACAAAAACAGTTGAATTTTAAGTGTGCTAGGGCTGGTGAAATGAGAATATATTTGTTAAGCAGCAGAAAATCATAATAACCAATAAATATATTAAGAGAGACCCCAATGACTACACCTACACCACTGGTCGCCGGAAACTGGAAGATGAACGGGCTTTCTTCCAGCTTAGCAGAGCTTGAAGCGCTGGAAACTTTTGTAAAAGAACAGGCAGAAGCCTCTTGTGAGCTATTGATTTGTCCTCCATTTACGCTTGTAGCGGCTATGGCTGTAAAAGCTGGAGGAAGTGTGAAGATTGGTGCTCAGGATTGCCATTTCAATAAGTCTGGTGCTCATACAGGTGATATCTCTGCTGAAATGTTGAAGGACATTGGTGCTGAATATATTATTGTTGGCCACTCTGAGCGTCGTGCAGATCACGAAGAAACTAGTGATACGGTTAATGCGAAAGCAGCAGCTATTCATGGAGAAGGCCTTTCGGCTATTGTATGTGTTGGTGAAACGGAAGAAGAACGCGACGCGGGGCAAACCGAAACAGTGGTTCTTGGGCAGCTTCTGGTTTCTGTGCCAGATAGTGCCACACCAACAAATACAGTGATTGCCTATGAGCCGGTTTGGGCCATCGGTACTGGTAAAACGCCTACAGTTGCTGACGTAGCTGAAATTCATACAGCAATCCGCGGCGCTCTTGTTGAGCGATTCGGTGAAGCTGGCAAAGAGTTCCGTATTTTATATGGCGGTTCAGTTAAGCCTTCAAATGCTGACGAGTTAATGGCGGCGGATAATGTAAATGGTGCCCTTGTGGGAGGCGCTAGTTTAAAGGCTTCTGACTTCAACGGTATTATTGACGCGTACAGATCGTAAAATAATACTTGGCAAGCGGGGTTGCTTTGGTTTAGAAACCCCGCTTTGAAACAGGTTGGATATTATGTATCCTGCTTTAAGTCAGTTTAAATGTTTTAGGACAGGTTAATGCAAACAGTTTTGCTGAGCATCCATTTGATTGTTGCACTTGCGCTGGTAGTTACAATTCTTCTTCAGCGTTCTGAAGGTGGCGCACTTGGTATTGGCGGCGGTCAAGGTGGTATGATGACTGCGCGTGGCGCGGGCGACCTGTTGACTAAAACAACAAAATGGTTGGCAATAGTATTTTTAGCAAATTCATTACTTCTTGGCTGGTATGCAGCTAATAAGCAAAGTGAAGCTGATGCGGTGGTGGAAGCGGCTGAAGAGCAGCCGGTTGAAAAACCAGCTGACCAACTCCCTGAAATACCTACCGTTCCAAACGGTGGGTAAGACAAAGAGACTTTAAAGCGGGGGCCAAGAGCCCCCGTTTCTCTTTTTGTAGAAGCGTAATTCATCTGTCTGCCAGTGCTTGGCGGACATAAAGTGTTGTTTAAGAGAGGCGATATGACACGCTATATTTTCATTACTGGTGGTGTGGTAAGTTCACTTGGAAAAGGTTTGCTTTCTGCATCTTTGGGTGCGCTGTTACAGGCGCGTGGTTATTCCGTTCGTTTGCGTAAGCTTGATCCTTATTTGAATGTTGATCCAGGAACAATGAGCCCATACCAGCATGGTGAAGTATTTGTAACTGATGATGGTGCAGAGACTGATCTTGATCTTGGTCACTATGAGCGTTTCACTGGTGTTGCCTCACGCCAGAGCGATAATGTGACATCTGGCCGTATCTATTCGCAGATCATTCAAAAAGAGCGTCGTGGTGATTATCTGGGAGGTACAGTACAGGTTATCCCGCATGTAACAGATGCCATTAAGGATTTTGCCCTTGCAGAGCAGGACGGTATCGATTTCATGCTTTGTGAAATTGGCGGTACAGCGGGTGATATTGAAGCAGCTCCATTTATGGAAGCTATTCGCCAGCTATCTATTGAACTTGGTCGTGGCCGTTCAATTTTCACACACCTAACACTTGTGCCTTACCTAGCTGCGGCGGGTGAGTTGAAAACTAAACCTACACAGCACAGCGTGCGAGATCTTCGTTCCATTGGTATTCAGCCAGATATTCTTGTTTGTCGTTCTGAGCATCCGATCCCGGATAGCGACCGTCGTAAGATGTCACTTTACTGCAACGTAGCAGAAACCGCGGTAATCCCAGCGCTTGACGTAAGCACAATCTATGAAGTGCCGATTTCTTACCATAAAGAGGGTCTTGATAATGAAGTGTTGAAGGCTTTTGGCCTCGCGCATTCAGAAAAACCAGATCTATCTCGTTGGGAAGATATTGTTGATCGTATCAAAAAGCCTGAGGGTGAGGTAACGGTTGCTGTTGTTGGTAAATATACTGGCCTGCCGGATGCTTATAAATCACTAAACGAAGCTATTGTCCATGGCGGTATCGCAAACCGCGCGAAAGTAAATATCAAGTGGTTCGAATCTGAAATCTTCGAAAGTGAAGATGCGATGGAAAAACTTGAGAATGTGAACGCTATCCTTGTGCCAGGCGGTTTTGGTAAGCGCGGAACAGAGGGCAAGATCGCAGCTGCGAAATTCGCGCGCGAGCACAATGTGCCTTATTTTGGTATTTGCCTGGGCATGCAGATGGCAACTGTTGAAGCAGCACGCAATATGGCGGGTGTAAAAGATGCAGGTTCGACAGAATTTGGCGAACAAGCTAATCCGCTAGTAGGCTTGATCACCGAGTGGGTCCGCGAAGACGGTAGTGTTGAACAGCGTACCGAAGATACAGATCTTGGCGGCACAATGCGCCTTGGTGCCTATCCTGCCGTTCTGAAGGAAGGTTCTAAAGTAGCTGAGATCTACGGCAAAACTGAAATTGAGGAACGTCACCGTCACCGCTATGAAGTGAATATTGGCTATGTTAAGCAGCTAGAAGAAGCTGGGGTTTTATTCTCTGGCATGTCACCTGATGGTGAGCTTCCTGAAATTATCGAGCTTCCGGATCATCCTTGGTATATTGGCGTGCAGTTCCACCCTGAACTTAAGTCAAAGCCATTTGATCCGCACCCACTGTTTGCAAGCTTCATTGAGGCTGCATTAAAGCAGAGCCGCTTGGTTTAATTTTAGGCAAAACTATTTCTTTAAAAAGGGGGCTTTTAGGCCTCCTTTTTGCATCATAAAGCCAAAGTTCTTATGATAGTGATATCTATAGAGGGTAAGAGAATGCTGAGATTAGTTGGTGCAATATTATTGTCTGTCTGCGTTAGTTGGAGTGTAACTGCTGATAAAGACGAAGAAAAATCCGTTGAAGCACTGAATGTAGCAACTGAATTAGTTGTACAACATTCAGGTGAAAATAACCCTGTCACCCTGAAAAAACTATCTTCTGATATTGAACGTGCTTGGCGAGAATTCGGCAAATATTACCCTGAAGATCATATTTTAATGGCACGTTTTAGTTTATTGCGCGCCAGAAGCCTATATGCATCAGGAAAGCTTCAAAAGGCTGTTGCTGCATGGCAATTTGCACTTCAAAGCCAACCAGTGGCGACCGAACCATCTATTCGTATTCAGCTATTAACAGAGGCTGCTTCTGCGTCAAGCGACGCTGGTGTTTATGAAAAGGCCGCGGAGTATTTTGCAGCCTCCAGGGCCTTGGCAGCTCAACGAGGAAAAGAAGTAGCACATTCTCAGCTTTATTTGCGACTTAAGGAATTGGACACAATCGGACAGGGGCTGGAGTGGCGCCGCTTGAATGATGCACTGCTTGATCTCAGAAAATTCTCTCAACAGTTCGTAATTTGGTCTTCCCCTAGGCTTGATGCGTTACTAGGTGAGGCAGAGCTTCGTTTTCGGTTTCAGCCGAACACAGATGAAAAGCGGCTCGACCTTGCAGCTTTAAAAGCGCAAATAGAGTTATCACAAAAGGGGTTAGCCGATAATGTCGGACCAATGCAGCTTGAACGGTTACGCACACTTTTCTATGCGCTTGAGGACCACTGGCAGCTATAATCAGTTAAATCTGCGTTACATTCTTCTCAATACTTGCGATTTTGGCGGAATGTGGGTATTTAACCCGCATCTGTTTACCCCTTTTCTCTTTTGAGCATTAAGGAAATCTCCATGAGCGCAATTATTGATATTGTAGGTCGCGAAATTCTAGATAGTCGCGGCAACCCAACTGTTGAAGTTGATGTTATTCTTGAAGACGGTGGTTTTGGCCGTGCTGCAGTGCCATCTGGCGCGTCTACCGGCGCGTACGAAGCCGTTGAATTGCGTGACGGTGGTGGCCGCTACTGCGGTAAAGGTGTTCAAAAAGCTGTTGAAGCCGTAAATGGTGAACTATTTGAAGCGCTTGTTGGCCTGGATAGCGAAGATCAGTTGATGATCGACCAAGCCATGATGGAAATCGATGGTACCGAAAATAAGAGCCGCCTGGGTGCGAATGCTATTCTCGGTATTTCTCTTGCGATTGCAAAGGCGAGCGCGGACAGCCTTGGTGTTCCGCTATACCGCTATATCGGCGGCGCAAACGCACATGTTATGCCTGTACCGATGATGAATATCATCAACGGTGGTGAGCATGCTGATAACCCTATCGATGTTCAAGAATTCATGATCATGCCGGTAAACGCTGATAGCTGTACAGATGCTATCCGTATCGGTGCTGAAATTTTCCATGAGCTTAAGGCAAAGCTAAGCGCTGCTGGGCATAATACGGCCGTTGGTGATGAAGGTGGTTTCGCTCCAAACCTCGCTGGTTCCGAAGATGCGATCAAATTCATTATGGAAGCTATTGAGAGCGCTGGTTACAAGGCGGGTGAAGACGTTTATCTGGCAATTGATGCTGCATCGAGCGAATTCTACAAGGATGGTACTTATAACCTGAAAGGTGAGGGTAAGACGCTTACCAGTCAGGAAATGGCTGAATACTGGGCAGACTTAGTTGCGCGTTATCCAATTATTTCCATCGAAGACGGCATGGATGAAGATGATTGGGAAGGTTGGAAAATCCTGACTGATATGGTTGGTGACAAATGCCAGCTTGTTGGTGATGATCTGTTTGTAACAAATCCGGCGCGTCTTGCTGACGGTATTGAGCAGGGCGTGGGCAACTCCATTCTCGTTAAGGTAAACCAGATTGGTACGCTCAGCGAAACAATGAAAGCTGTAGACATGGCGCACCGCGCTCGCTACACATCTGTGATGTCTCACCGCTCTGGCGAAACAGAAGATGCAACGATTGCTGATCTAGCTGTAGCGCTTAACTGTGGCCAGATCAAAACAGGTTCACTTGCCCGTTCTGATCGTCTCGCTAAATACAATCAGCTTATTCGTATTGAGGAAGAGCTTGGTGATACAGCTGTTTACGCAGGAACATCTATCCTGAGAAAATAAGCTTAGAATCTTAAAAAGCATGCCACTAGAATCACTTGCGAATCTAGTGGCATTTTTTTATCAAAAAACCTTTGATTTTATTGATTTTTATCTTGCATGACCGAGTCGCTTATGAGATGATTCGTTTTATGAAAAAGATCGCGCACATATCAAAGAATATTAGCCAAGCTTGGGCAACCGGTTTGTGGTTTTTCCTGATTGCTTATTTCGCAATCCATGCGTTTCAGGGGGAGAGCTCTTTGTCTGCGCTAAAGGAGCTTGAGCAGCAAGAATTTGCACTTAAGCAGCAAGCACAAGACATTGCAGCGGTTCGTAGTGCTTTGGAAATGCGTACAGAGAAAATGGGCGGTCAAACGGTTGATCCTGATCTTCTTGAAGAACAGGTGAGGGCGCGTCTTGGTTTTGCGCATCAGGATGAAGTTATTCTGTTTCTAGAATAATTGAATACATTAATTAACTAAAAACAAGTTAATTAAATAAAATCTATATATTTCAATTATTTATACCCCCTTGCAAAAGACCTTCTAGAGGGTTATCTATTGTGACGAAGTGAAGTTCGATAGGTATTCTCCTATTTCCTTTCTCAGGAAGGTCTAAATGACTACAAAAAAGACATCTACAAAAGCTGCAGCCTCCCCAAAACGCCGCAGCAGCAAAACAGCTCTCTATAAACCTACCAATGATGAGCTAGTTGATTTTTATAAAGATATGTTGTTGATCCGCCGCTTTGAAGAAAAAGCGGGTCAAATGTACGGTATGGGTCTTATTGGTGGTTTCTGTCACCTCTATATTGGTCAGGAAGCCGTAGTTGTCGGCGTTCAAACAGCATTGAAAAAGGGCGATAGCGTTATCACTGGTTACCGCGAGCATGGCCATATGCTTGTTGCAGGTACTGACGCTAAAGCTGTGATGGCTGAACTTACCGGACGCTCAGGTGGCTGTTCTAAAGGTAAGGGCGGTTCAATGCATATGTTTGATCCTGAGAATGGTTTCTACGGTGGTCACGGTATCGTGGGTGCACAGGTTTCTCTTGGCACAGGTCTCGCATTTGCGGCTAAATACAAAAAAACCGATAATGTAGGTGTTGCTTATTTTGGCGATGGTGCAGCAAACCAAGGACAGGTATACGAGAGCTTTAACATGGCTCAAATCTGGAACCTTCCTGTTGTTTATATCATTGAGAACAACCAATATGCGATGGGTACAAGCGTAAATCGCTCAAGCTCTGAAATTGAGCTCTACCGCCGCGGTGAAAGTTTCCGTATTCCTGGTGAACAGGTTGATGGTATGAATGTTCTGGCTGTTCGTGCTGCAATGGACAAAGCTGTAAAACACTGCCGCGAAGGCAAAGGCCCTTATATCCTTGAGATGAAGACATATCGTTACCGCGGTCACTCGATGTCTGATCCGGCGAAATACCGTTCTAAGGAAGAAGTGCAGAAGATGCGCTCAGATCATGATGCTATCGACCAGATCAAAAACATGATCCTTGATGCGGGCATTATGGACGAAGCAGCGCTTAAAGGCATTGATAAAGATGTGAAAGCTGTTGTGGCTGAAGCTGCTGCTTTTGCTCAGGAATGCCCAGAGCCTGATCTTTCTGAACTATACACTGATGTGCTTGCTTAAGGGGTTTTGAATAATGGCTATTGAAATTACTATGCCTGCACTTTCCCCAACGATGGAGAAAGGCACACTTGCAAAATGGCTTGTGAAAGAAGGCGATACTATTGAAAGCGGCGATGTAATCGCTGAAATCGAAACAGATAAAGCAACGATGGAAGTTGAAGCGGTTGACGAAGGTACAGTCGCGAAAATTTACATTGAAGAGGGCGCTGAAGATGTCGCTGTTGGCACACTCATCGCGATGCTTGCTGAAGAAGATGAAGATGTTGCCAGTGTTGCGGCGGGCGGCGCTGCTGTTCCAGCGCCAGCACCTGCCGTTGAAATCGCACCTATTCAGGAAGAAGTATTCGTAGTACCTGCTGGCCCGGTTGCTGTTGCAGTAGCTGACGATCCTGAAATTCCAGAAGGTACAGCAATGGTCAGCCAGACGGTCCGCGAAAGCCTTCGTGATGCTATGGCTGAAGAAATGCGCAAAGACCCTGACGTATTCGTTATGGGTGAAGAGGTTGCTGAATATCAGGGCGCCTATAAGGTTACTCAGGGTCTTCTTGATGAATTCGGCCCTGAGCGTGTGATTGATACACCAATTACAGAACATGGTTTTGCTGGCCTTGGCGCTGGCGCGGCGTTCGCTGGCCTTAAGCCTGTGATTGAGTTTATGACGTTCAACTTCGCAATGCAGGCGATTGACCATATCATCAACTCAGCGGCAAAAACACGTTACATGTCTGGCGGTGTTGTTGAATGTCCTATCGTATTCCGTGGTCCGAACGGTGCCGCATCTCGTGTAGGCGCTCAGCACAGCCAGAACTATGCGGCTTGGTATGCAAACGTTCCTGGTCTTAAAGTTATAGCGCCGTATGATGCTCGGGATAACAAAGCGCTTCTAAAAGCGGCAATTCAAGACCCGAACCCAGTTGTATTCCTTGAGAATGAGCTGATGTACGGAGAAACATTCGATGTTCCAGACCTACCTGATTATACAGCACCAATTGGTAAAGCTCGTATTTTCACTGAAGGTACAGACGTAACAATCGTTTCATACTCAATTACAGTAGGTGAAGCTATCAAGGCGGCTGAAATGCTCGCTGAAGAAGGTATCAGCGCAGAAGTGATTGATCTTCGCACAATTCGCCCGCTTGACCTTGATACACTGATTGAAAGTGTGAAGAAAACAAACCGCTGCGTTGTTGCAGAAGAAGGTTGGCCACAGTGTTCTGTAGCAAGCGATGTTTCAGCCCAACTGATGGAACAAGCATTCGATTACCTGGATGCACCTGTTACACGCGTGAACAGTGTTGATGTACCGCTTCCATACGCCAATAACCTAGAAAAAGCAGCAGTTGTTAGCGCAGGCGATATTGTAAAAGCAGCAAAAGCTGTTTGTTACGCAGACTAAAAAATGGTTGAAGGGAAGGGCGATGCTCTTCCTTTTCCGTTTAGATAAGAATTCAAAAAAGGCGCTGCCGAGTACGGCGGGTTAGGCCCAAAATAAAGGGATAAGCCAAATGTCTATTGAGATTTTCATGCCAGCTCTTTCTCCGACAATGGAAAAAGGTACGCTTGCAAAATGGCTCGTTAAAGAAGGCGATACAGTTGAAAGCGGTGATGTGATCGCTGAAATCGAAACCGATAAGGCGACGATGGAAGTTGAAAGCATCGACGATGGAACTGTAGCTAAAATACTGGTAGCTGAAGGCACAGACGATGTACCTGTAGGTCAGATTATTGCTGTTCTCGCTGAAGATGGTGAAGAAATTGGTGATGTTGATGTGTCGGCTACACCAGCAGCGCCAGCACCTGTGGCTGAAGCTCCAAAAGCAGAAGCAGCCCCTGCGCCTGTTGCATCGGTTGCTGCTCCAGCCGTGGCTCCGGCACCATCAACGGATGGTCGCGTGAAAGCATCACCACTTGCAAAACGCATTGCGAAGCAGGCTGGTCTTGATATTGCGACTGTTGCAGGCACAGGCCCGCATGGCCGCATCATCAAGCGTGATGTTGAAGCTGCAATGGCTGCACCTCAAACTGCAGCTCCTACTGCGGTAGCTACTACAGCTACAGCCACGCCAACTGCTGCCGTTGAAGCGCCAACATATGGCCCGCACGACGATATTCCATTCCGGGAAGAGCGTCTGTCTGGTATGCGTAAAACGATTGCCAAACGTCTTACAGAATCTAAAACAACGGTGCCTCACTTCTATCTTACAATCGAATGTGAGATGGATAAGCTGATGGCGCAGCGTAAAGAGCTAAATAATCGTTTAGCTGATGAAGGTGTGAAACTTTCTGTGAATGATTTCATTATTCGCGCTACAGCACTTGCGCTTAAGAAAGTGCCTGCGGCAAATGTTCAGTATGCTGGCGACAAGATGTACTGGTATGAGCGCGCTGATATTTCCGTTGCTGTTGCTGTTGACGGTGGCCTTGTAACACCAGTTGTTCGGGGCGCAGATAATAAAGGTCTCGCTGATATTTCCCGTGATGTGAAAGAGCTAGCCACAAAAGCACGTGACGGCAAATTAATGCCTGAAGATTATGCTGGTGGCACATTCTCTATCTCTAACCTCGGCATGTACGGCATCAAGGAATTTGGTGCTGTAATTAATCCGCCACAGGGCGCAATCATGGCAGTAGGTGCTGGTGAACAGCGTCCGGTTGTGAAAGATGGTGCTCTTGCAGTAGCAACGGTGATGAGCTGTACACTTTCCTGTGACCACCGTGCAATTGACGGCGCAGTTGGTGCGGAATTCCTTGCGGCCTTTAAAGGCTACATCGAAGACCCAATCACAATGCTTCTCTAGGAGAACCTTGCGATGAACCCGGTTAATCTTGCCGAAAAACTTAAAGACTTCAGCGACCATTGGTCTCCAAAACATATTGGAGACCTTGACGGTTATCATGTAAAGCTTGCGAAAATTGAAGGTGACTTCGTTTGGCACGCACATGAGGAAGAAGATGAGTTTTTCCTTGTCGTGAATGGTCGCTTTCGCATGGATTACCGGGATAAGCAGGTTTGGATTGAAGAGGGTGATATGGTTGTGGTGCCAAAAGGCGTGGAACACAAACCATTCGCCCCTGAAGAATGCAGTATCTTGTTGATCGAAAAGGCAACCACGGACCATACCGGTGGTGTTGACGATCCAAGACGTGTTGAAAATCCCGAAAGGATTTAAAAATGGCGAATGCTTTTGATCTTGTTGTTATCGGCGGCGGCCCTGGTGGCTATGTTGCCGCAATCCGTGCAGCACAACTTGGTATGAATGTAGCGTGTGTTGAACGCGAGCACCTTGGCGGTATTTGTTTGAACTGGGGCTGCATCCCTACAAAAGCGTTACTTCGCTCCGCCGAAGTGTATCATTTGGCAAAGAATGCTGAACAGTTCGGCCTGAAGGTTGATAATGTTCAGTTCGATCTTGATGCCATCGTGAAACGCTCTCGCGGTGTATCTGCGCAGATGAACAGCGGTATTGGTATGCTGCTGAAGAAAAACAAAGTTGCCCATATCGAAGGTGAAGCAAAGATCCTTGCGAAAGGTAAACTGGCTGTAACTGGCAAAGACGGTAAAGTAACTGAGCTTTCTGCGAAGGATACAATTATCGCAACTGGTGCACGTGCTCGTGAACTACCGCATCTGAAAGCTGACGGTAAACTTGTTTGGACATACAAGCACGCGCTTGCACCAAACACGATGCCGAAGAAGCTTTTAGTGATTGGTTCAGGTGCGATCGGTATCGAGTTTGCCAGCTTCTTTAATGAGCTGGGTTCTGACGTGACAGTTGTTGAGATGATGGACCGCGTTCTTCCAGTGGAAGACGCTGACATCTCAAAGTTCGCAGAGAAATCTTTCAAGAAGCAGGGCATGACCATTAAAACAAATGCCTCTGTTACAGAACTTAAGCCTGGCAAAGATAACGTAACATGCGTTGTTGAACAAAAGGGCAAGAAGGAAGAAATCACCGTAGACCGCGTGATTATTGCAATTGGTATTCAGGGTAATACTGAAAATATCGGCCTTGAAAGCGTTGGTATTAAAACTGATCGCGGCCATATCGTAACAGATGAATATGGCTTCACGGGTGTAGATGGTTTCTGGGCGATTGGTGATGTAACTGGTGCGCCGTGGCTTGCACACAAAGCATCGCATGAGGGTGTTATCGCTGCCGAAAAAATTGGTGGCGTTAAAGATGTTCACCCGATGGACAAGGGTAATATCCCTGGCTGTACATATTGCCGCCCGCAGGTAGCATCTGTTGGCCTTACCGAGGCGAAAGCCATCGATGCTGGATACGAAATCAATGTTGGTTCATTCCCGTTCATCGGTAACGGTAAAGCTGTTGCTCTTGGTGAACCTGAAGGCCTTGTGAAAACAATCTTTGATAAGAAAACAGGTGAGCTCTTGGGTGCCCATATGGTTGGCGCTGAAGTAACAGAGATGATCCAAGGTTATGTTGTTGGTCGTACGCTTGAGACAACGGAAGCCGAGTTGATGCATACCGTGTTCCCGCATCCAACGCTTTCTGAAATGATGCATGAAAGTGTGCTGGCTGCTTATGGACGCCCAATCCATATTTAGGAAATGATATGAAACTGAAAGTCCATCCTGCGGTTAATCATATGATTGCTATTCGGGAGAATATTCCGGCAAAAACTGGAAAGTCTCTTGAAGAATGGTCAGCGATTGTAACGAAGGCTGGGCTTTCTGTTTCAAAAGATATTATTGCTTTCCTTAAAGCTGAATACAGCTTAGGTAGGCCCACATGTATGGTAATCGCGAGCGACGCGCTTGGTATGCATGAAGATTTTGATGCCGATGCTTACCTTGAAAAGGCACCAACAGTTGTTGATGCACAGTTTTTAGGGAAAAAAGAACATCTCCGCGCTTTTGCCGATAGGCTTTATACTATCATTGAAGAGCAGGGCAATGATGTGGGGGCAAGCCCTTGCAAAACATATGTGCCTTTTTACCGAAACCATGTATTCGCGCAGGTCAAAGCAGCTACGCAGAAACGCATAGACCTCGGATTGGCATTGAAAGACTATGATGGGGAGCTACCAGAACGCTTGATTGATACAGGCGGTTTGGCAAAAGGTGATAGAATTACCCACCGAATTGAGGTATCTAGCGCCGATGATGTTGATGATGACCTGATCTCGTGGATCAAGTCAGCGTATGAATTGGACGCATAGCCCATGAATAAGCAAGAAGATCAAAAGCAGTTTCAGCGTAAACCAAGCTGGATTCGTGTGAAAGCTCCTGTAAGCAAGGAGTATCACGAAACTCGAAAGCTGATGCGCGGTAAAAACCTGCACACTGTATGTGAAGAAGCCGCATGCCCAAACATTGGTGAATGCTGGTCAAAGAAGCATGCAACAGTAATGATCCTTGGTGATACATGCACGCGTGCCTGCGCATTCTGTAATATTAAAACCGGTCGCCCAATGGCTGTTGATCCGATGGAGCCCATGAATACGGCAATAGCCTGTAAAACCATGGAGCTTGAGCACATCGTGATTACATCTGTTGACCGTGATGACTTGGATGATGGTGGTGCTAACCAATTTGTTGAGGTGATCAAGGCGATCCGAGATACAAGCCCTAAAACCACGATCGAGATTTTAACCCCAGATTTCCGTAATAAGCTTGGTGCTATAGAAACTGTAGCGGAAGCTCGTCCGGATGTGTTTAACCATAATCTGGAGACAGTGCCGCGGAATTATCCGAAAATCCGCCCAGGTGCGCGTTATTATCACTCGCTCCGCCTTCTTGAAACAGTGAAGCAGGTGGACCCGAATATATTCACAAAATCGGGTATTATGGTTGGCCTAGGTGAAGAACGCCTTGAAGTTAGCCAGGTAATGGATGATATGCGCATGGCGGATATTGATTTCATGACCATTGGCCAATATCTGCAGCCAACGCCGCGCCATGCTAAGGTAGAACGTTTTGTAACGCCTGATGAATTCAAGGCTTATGAACGTATGGGTAAAGGTAAAGGCTTCTTACAGATATCCTCAACACCTCTAACTCGTTCAAGCTATCATGCCGGCGATGATTTTGCCCGTCTTCGTGAGGCACGCGAAAAGAAGCTGGCCGCAAAGAAGTAAGTTTCTATTTTACTTGACGAAACAAGCCTTTCCGATGAATTCTACGCGAATTCGGGAGGGCTTTTTTTATGGCTGAAGCTAAAACGACATGTGCTAACTGCTATGAACCTATGCATGGCAGTTATTGTTATGCTTGCGGGCAAAAAGATATTGGAACTCGTCTCACAATAAAGGTCTTTATCAGCCAGATGCTTGAGGCCTTAACGGAGGTGGATTCTAAGTTTTGGCGTACTCTACGTGAGTTGACGTTAAACCCCGGAAGAGTTGCTCTCAATTACATCAATGGAAACCGTGCCAGCTATATTAACCCTGTTAAGTACCTGTTTGTATGTTTTGCCATCTATTTCTCTCTTACAGTTATAACTGGCTTTCATGAGATATATGTACAGGAAGCAGTAAATGAAGGTGAAGGATCACAGGTAACCCAAGAAGAGGTAAATAGTATTGAAGTAAAAGAAGATAATGTTCAGGTACAAGTCTCGGCCGAAGCTATTCGGGATATGTTACGTAACCAGTTAAATCTGTTGGTTTTTATGAGCATACCTCTGACAGCTTTTTTTCTACGTTGGCAATATTTCCGAGCAAAACACAATTACCCAGAAGTGCTGAGCTTTTTATGCTTCATTGTTGGGCACAGCTATTTTCTATCCATATTTTTGGTTATTCTGATGTGGCTGTTTGATGCATATCAAAAGGACATACGTACTTTACTAATGCTGGCATTATTCTTTTTTGGCGCCAGAGTGTTTTTCAAAATGGGGTGGATTATATCGTTTCTGGGAACGATAGCGACACTACTTTTGACAGTTATTTCGGTGTTGGTGGTAGGCGCTTCTCTGGTTTTGATTAACTTATATATTGCCTGATATTATGCTTTACGAATAGGGCCCTTCCTTGTATTCAACGGCTAAGTAATAGAGATTTTTATGCCTAAGTTTACAGAGAAAAAGATACTGCCTTATTCGCCTCAGCAGGTATTTGATATTGTTTCAGATGTAGCAAGATACCCGGATTTCTTACCGTGGTGTGTGGGTGCGCGCGTATACGGCAAGAAACCAAATCAATTTGATGCGGATGTGATTATCGGCTTCAAGATGTTCCGTGAACGTTTCACAAGCCGCGTCACACTCGAAGAAAATACCAAAGTAGATGTAGATTATATTAAAGGTCCTATGAACAGGCTTTATAATCACTGGCGTTTTATCGAGCAAGAAGATGGCAGCTGTCTCGTTGATTTTGAAGTGGATTTTGAATTTAACAGCAAATTGCTGAATGATCTTATCGGCGGTTTATTTGGTAAGGCCTGTGAAAAAATGGTGGCTGCGTTTGAAAAACGTGCAGCTGAACTATATGAGAATGCTGCTTAGTTGCGCTTGGCTAGCGGCGAATAGATGAAATCCCATAACTGGTCTGTTAGGGTTTCTTTGTCTAATAAAGTGGGGTTTGAGAGAGCCTGAGCGGTAGCGAGTGTAATACCGCCGATAATAGCACCAGCTGCTACCTCTCTGTTAATATCTTCACGCAAATAACCTTTGCGCTGACCATCAGCAATATTGGCTTTTGCAAGCTCAACCGTTGCTCTGGTTCTCTTGGCCTCTACCGCGAGCACTTCTGGGCTTGAGCCCAAATTTGCAAGCATGATCGGGGCTAGGGGGCTGGTATAGAGAAAATCTACTACAGCACAAAGGCGTTTATACTCACGTTTTTGCCATGGAATCTCTGCGTCGTATCGTTCATTCATGATAGCATCATAGTCATCGTAGAATCTTTCTACGACAGCAGAAACTAGACCAGCTTTTGATCCAAAGTAGTGATAGGCAAGGCCAACGGAGACACCAGCTCGTTTCGCGACATCATTCATTTCAATGTCACCTAAGCCTTCGATAAGAGCATCAATGGCTGCTGTTAATATCTTTGTTTTTGCTGGTATTTTTTTCTTCATTAAAGTTCTATAGCAATCTGTGTAATTGGCGGCAATATCAATATCTTCTATATATTGAATTGAATTCAATTCAAAATATCCTATATATCATTTCAATGTCTGTTTTATAGTGTGATCATGGAGGGGCCAATGTTTGAAAATTTATCTATGAAGAGAGATGAAGTTGAGAAGTATTTAGGCGGTCGAAGCTTCGAGCAAGCGAAGGACGAATATGATCGCGAAGGTTATATGATCTTTGAAAATGTATTGTCCGAAGAGATGCTGGAACGTATTAAATCTGCGGCTAAGCCATATCTTGATGAAAATGTAGCTGGCCGGAACGATTTTGAAGGGCTCAAATCTAATAGGCTTTATGCGCTCGTTGAAAAAGCCCCAGTGTTTGCTGAATTGGCTATGCATCCACTAGCTCTCGGCTTTGCTGAAGCTGATTTGGGGCGCCACTGCCTGCTATATGCCTATCTAGCTATTAACCTTCATCCGGGAGAAAGCGTACAGCCATGGCATTATGATGATAGTCACTGTGATGTAGCGTTACCTCGTAAGAATTGGAGCGTTAGTACCTTCTGGGCTATTGAAGACACAACTGATGTTAACGGAGCTACGGAAATTATTCCTCGTAGTCACCTTTGGGGTGAAGAGGAAATGAATGGCGCTATTCTTGAAAATACATTTTCTGATAAACGTATGAAGGATGTAGATGAAGACCCTGGTGCTCGTGTTGATGCAATAAAAGCTACAATGAAGGCTGGTTCGTTTATGGTTGCTAAAGGGACTTTGTGGCACCGTGGTGGAGCGAATAAATCAGACGGTACTAGATTTATCATCACGCCCCAATATTGCGCAGGATGGGTTAGATCGCTGGAGAACTTTTCCCTTTCTATTTCAAGAGAAACAGCAGCTCAATGCCCAGAAAGAGTTCAGGAGTTGATAGGGTATGATATTTATCCTCCGTTTAAAGGGTATGTAGATGGTATGCACCCCAAACGTCTTTTAAAAACTGTCTAATTACTCAGAGAAAAGGCCGTTTCTTCGGCCTTTTTTAAGATGCTATAGCCTCAAGAAGAAGAGATAAGGCAACTTTCACGGCTTCATTGCGAACGCCATCACGGTCTAAATCGTTAAAGTGTCGTTCCTCCGCATGTGGCGCTTCTCCTAACTGAGCAATGGCAAACCAAACTGTACCAACTGGTTTTTCATCGCTGCCACCACCAGGGCCCGCTATGCCGGTGATTGAGACCGCGATATCAGCCATTGAGTTCGCAAGAGCTCCATACGCCATTTCTTTCGCTACGGCGTTTGATACTGCACCAAATCTCTCAAGGTTTTCAATATTCACACCAAGCATCTGCTGTTTTGCTTCATTGGTATATGTAACGAAACCCCGATCTACTACATCTGAGGAACCTGCAATGGCGGTTAGGGCACCCATGACTAAGCCGCCTGTGCAGGATTCTGCGGCGGTGATTGTCAACCCTCGCTGTCTCGCGGCTTCAAGCAAGCTTTCTGCTAGTGTTTGAATATCTTCGTTAAACAAAACGTGCCCCTTGAAAATAGATGTTTATGTATTTGCATTCATGAGAATACAGAATGATTACCCTTATAGGATGAACATTTTAACAACATAAAAGGTAGCTGCAGCAAATATACCTGCAGCTAGATCGTCTACCATTACACCGAAACCACCTGAGACCTTTTTATCCAGCCACTCAATCGGCCACGGCTTGATGATATCATAAAAACGGAACAATATGAATGCACTAGCTAGCTCTATATACCCAAAGCTAGCGAAGGTTAGGGGTAACAAGGAGACCCACATGCCTGCGAATTCATCTATCACGATCTCTGGTGCATCATGAATACCTGTTTTACGTTCAATTTGGTTAATAGCGAACACAGAAAGTAGTGTGGTAGCAGCTATAAATATGAGTAATATCCAAAAAGATTGAGGTAGCTTAAGAATGCCGTATCCAATAAGGAGGCCTGCCAAAGAACCCCATGTTCCGGGGGCAGGTTTTATAAGGCCTGAGCCAAATCCAACGCTCCACCAATATGCAGCGCTTTTATACCGTTCTTGCCAATTTGAAAGGGTCTGCTTTGCCATGAATTAGTCCAGAGGTAGTCTTATGGTTGCCGTTGCCTGGCAGGCGATACCTTCTTCGCGCCCTGTGAAACCAAGCTTTTCTGTTGTGGTAGCCTGAACACTTACTCGACTTATCTCTATATCTAATAAATCAGCAATTTTTTGCCGTATCGTATCTTTATGTGGACCAATTTTAGGTTTCTCACAAATAATACAAATACCTACATGTGCGATGATACCGTCTTTTTCAGCTACTAACTTCTGCGCTTTTTCCAAGAATATATGGCTTGGGGCACCGCGCCATTGTTCATCGCTTGGTGGGAAATGGGTTCCTATATCGCCTTCTGAAATAGCGGCAAGAATAGCATCTGTAAGAGCATGTAGGGCAACATCTGCATCTGAGTGGCCTTTAAGCTTGTGTGTGTGTGGAATTTTTATGCCGCCAAGCCAAACATGATCGCCTTTGTCAAATCGGTGTACATCATAGCCGGAGCCAACTCTTATATCTGCTAATTGCATCATCATCAGGTTTGTTGCCTTTAGAAAATCCTCGGGGCGAGTAATTTTAAAATTAGTTTCAAGTCCGTCCACAATTGTAACTTTACCGCCAAAGTGTTCAAATACAGCCGCATCATCGGTGAAATTCTTATGTGGCGCATTTTTATGTGCCTCAAGGATTTCCCCATAGCGAAAAGCCTGCGGTGTTTGAACGGCATATAGAGAAGTTCGGTCCACAGTTTTTTCAATTATGTCTTCAGTAACATGTTTTAAAGTATCTACTATTGGTACCGCAGGGAGAAGAGCGCGCTTGCTGTTATTGAGGCCTGAGATCAATTTCTCAATTGTTTCTTTAACTATAAAAGGCCGTGCTGCATCATGGATCAGCACATAATCAGGATCATAATCTTGAAGCGCTAATAGCCCATTCAGAACGCTCTCTTGACGGGTTTCACCACCTATAACAGGCGGTAAAGCACAATTTTTATGAGTGAGTTGTTCATATCGTTGATGATCATCTTTATGAATAACGGGAACTATAGTAGCTTCTTTAATAGATGAAGAAATAGATTTAAGTGTATGATCTATAATTGCTTTACCACAAATTTTTTCATATTGCTTTGGCCCGTCTGTACCTGCGCGGGTGCCACGACCAGCCGCTACAATTATCACCGCTATTTTCTTAGTATCTGTCATGCAAATCTTGCTCTGGCTTTTTCTATCATTTTCTGGCATAAGCAGTGCCCAATATTTAGGCAGCGTAGTATAGGTTCTTGTTATGGCTATTAACATTGGTCCAGTAGAAATCAAAGACCCAGTATTTTTAGCACCTATGTGTGGTGTATCAGATATGCCGTTTCGTAAACTTGTAAAAAGTTACGGCGTTGGTCTTGTTGTATCTGAAATGATTGCTTCTGAGGCAATGATCCGTGCAAGCGAGAAGTGCCAGAAGATGGCAACAAACTGCGCTGAAGAATTCCCGATGTCTGTTCAGCTAGCGGGTTGTGAAGCTTCAAAAATGGCTGAAGCTGCCAAGCTTAATGAAGACCGCGGCGCTGCTTTTATTGATATCAATATGGGTTGCCCGGTTAAAAAAGTGGTGAATGGCCACTCTGGTTCAGCGCTTATGCGCGACCTTGATCACGCAGGTGAACTTATTCACGCTACGGTGAATGCAGTATCACTACCAGTAACCCTCAAGATGCGACTTGGTTGGGATGATGATAGCTTTAATGCTCCCCAATTGGCAAAAATTGCTCAGGAAGCAGGGATCAAGATGCTCGTTGTACACGGTAGGACACGCTGCCAAATGTATAAGGGGCATGCCGACTGGAAGAAGGTAGGAATTGTTAAAGACGCCGTTGATATTCCTCTTGTGGTAAACGGCGATATCAATACCTTTGATGATGTAGATAATGCTCTTGAGCAATCAGGCGCAGATGGCGTTATGATTGGTCGCGGGACATATGGTAAACCTTGGTTCCCGTCACAGGTAATTCATTACCTTAAGACTGGTGAGCGTATTGCGGAACCAACACTAGCTGAGCAACTAGAGGCAATTTTAAGCCACTATGAAGAAATGCTTCATCACTACGGCACTGTTACAGCTGTTCGTATGGCGCGTAAGCACCTCGGCTGGTATACAAAAGGGCTTACAGGCTCGGCAGAATTCCGACACTACATAAACCGTGTAGACGATCCGGAAGAAGTTAAAAAGTCTCTTAAGGAATATTTCCTACCACTGTGTGAACAAATGGCTGCTTAATGAAATCAGGTGGGGGAAGTTTGGAAACAGTACCTTCTGGTGAACTTGGTGCACCAGAAGCCGTTCTGAACAGCCTACATCAGGCAACATTGCTCATTTCAGCTGATAATATAATTACACAAATATATTCGCACACCGAAGCTATTTTTCAGCAGAGTGAAGAAGTGTTAATCGGCCAATCTATCCGGGCACTTCGTAGTATTGGTCTTCAGGTGGAAGAACTTGTAGATAGATCCCGACAAGAAGTGACACCTCTGAATAGTTATGATGTGGCTTGCGGACCACCAATCGGTGACATAGAGCTTATGGATCTTCATGCCTCACCCTATGGGGAAGAGGGCGAGATACTCATAACAGCCCAGCCTCGGCGGATTACAGCATATCTTGAAAAACGTGAGGAAATGGAAGCTGCGGCTCGTTCTGTTAGCGGTTTAGCGTCCATGTTAGCTCATGAAATTAAAAACCCCTTATCCGGTATTCGAGGGGCCGCCCAATTAATCGCTCGTTCTTCCAAAGAAGGAGATGACAGACTTCCTGAATTGATTGTTAAAGAGGTTGATCGGATAAAGTCGCTCGTTGACGAGTTAGAGACCTTTAGCACGCCAACCGCGCAGGAAAATGAAGCAGTAAATATTCATGAAGTACTGGATCATGTACTTAATGTAGCTGCTGCTGGTTTTGGCGAGAAAGCTGAGTTTGAACCGAAATTTGACCCTTCACTCCCAGATGTTTATGGCAATTATGATCGTTTGATTCAGGTGTTTTTAAATCTAGTAAAAAATGCTGTGGAAGCAGCGGGAGACACAGCGAAGATCACAGTAACTACACGTTATCAACATGGAATCTGGATTAGAGAAGCTGACGGCTCTCGAAAGAGATTACCTATAGAGATATCTATCCATGACAATGGCCCGGGTATTCCGGAGAATCTAAAGAATTATCTGTTTGATCCGTTTGTAAGCGGTAAAGAGGGTGGTTCAGGCTTGGGACTTGCATTAGTAGCACGCTACATCAGCGAAATGGGAGGGACAGTCACCTTCGATAACCACCCCAAGGGCGGTGCGGTCTTTAAGGTGCAATTAGCACTCGATGAGGATAAAAAAGTATGACACGGAATAAACCAACTATCATCGTTGCTGATGACGACCTGACTATACGCCTTGTAGTGGGGGAGGCGCTGCGCCAAGAAGGTTGGCTTGTGGTTGAAGCCGAAGATGTTGCGGAACTTGATAGATTAGTTAGAAGCGGAATGGGTGATCTGGTTCTGTCCGATGTGATGATGCCAGGTGGTAATGGCATTGAATGTATGGCGGAGCTTAACGAAGTCCGACCTGAGCTACCGTTTGTTATTATGAGTGCCCAAAATACACTATCTACAGCTATGGCTGCATCTGATAAAGGAGCTTTTGATTATCTACCAAAGCCCTTTGATATCGATGAGTTAGTCTCTATTGCTAAGAAAGCACTTAAAAACAATATTAATTTAAGTGAAGCTGATTATGAGCAAGAAGAAAGTCTGCTAATTGGCCGTTCTGCGGCTATGCAGGAAATTTACCGTGCTATGGCACGTGTTGTTCAGACTGAACTCACTGTACTGATTATTGGAGAAAGCGGAACCGGTAAAGAATTGGTTGCAAGGGCTATTCATACGCACAGTAAGCGAAAAGAAAATCCTTTTGTTGCTGTGAATATGGCAGCTATTCCGAAAGAACTCATTGAGAGTGAACTTTTCGGACATGAACGTGGTGCATTCACGGGTGCCGAAACGAGAACCTTAGGCCGATTTGGGCAAGCTAAAGGCGGAACCTTATTTCTAGATGAAATAGGTGATATGCCTCTCGAAGCACAAACACGGCTTTTAAGGGTGCTTCAAGAAGGCGAATACAGGACAGTTGGAGGAACTTCCACGATTAAAACTAATGTTCGTATTATTGCGGCAACCAACAAAAACCTTCGAGAAATGGTGCGATCTGGTGATTTTCGAGAGGATTTATACTTCCGGCTGAATGTTGTGCCGTTAAATATCCCTTCTTTACGTGAAAGAACTGACGATATCCCCGATCTCGCGGAACATTTCTTAAAAAAAGCCGTAGAGAATGGCCTTCCCAAAAAGGCTTTATCTTCCGGGGCTAAAAAAATACTACAATCCTTTGATTGGCCTGGGAATGTTCGAGAATTAGAGAACATGGTTAATAGGGTTTGTGCACTATATCCTGGGAATGAAATCACTGGAAATATGGTGAAAGAGGAGTTTGACAGATCAGTCTCTGATTTATCCGGCGGACCAATAAGTATCATGGCGGATGTAACTGGAGGGAATCTATCTCAAACGGTTCGCCTACACCTAGATCAGTATTTTGATTATCATGATGATGGCTTGCCGTCCCCAGGAATTTACCAGCGCATCCTTAGAGAAGTAGAACGACCTCTTATTCAAAAGGTGTTGTCTGTTACCAATGGTAACCAATTGAAAGCCGCAGATTTATTGGGTTTGAACCGAAATACTCTACGTAAAAAAATCAAAGAGTTGGATATTGTCATCTCTCCAAAAAGCCAACGTTAAAAAAAACATTAAAATAATATGTGATATCTCTGGTACAACCGTGACAAATATGCATCATGGCTAGTTATGACGGAAACAACCAAACCAGATAATGTTGATGGCATCATTGCTACGCATCCTAAATTGCCTAACCGAAATTGGGCAAAGTTCGTTCTTTGGGCAAGACGTCTAAAATTAGCTGGAAGGATTGAGATTGTTATCGCTTTCCTTGCGGTTACTTCAGCAATAGCAACATACATCGCAATGTCCCAAAAGGGCGCTCCGTTTGAAGTGGCTACCGGACGTACCATGCGGGTGTTACTCGGCGTTAATTTGGCGCTGTTGCTAGCGCTGGCTGTATCAATAAGCCGTTGGGTTATCAGGATATGGTGGTCTCGCAAGGGAATGGCTGCCGGCTCGAGGCTTCATAACAAACTTACGGGTTTCTTTATTGGTATCGCCGTCGTTCCACCAATCATTATGACGGTTTTCTCAGCATTATTTCTGGAGTTTGGACTGCAGTCTTGGTTTAGCGACAAAATTAGAAATACTCTCACCAATTCCCTTGAAGTTGCACAAACGTATATGATTGAGCACAGGGCTGATGTTGAAAAAGACATGCTCCAAATTGCCCGAGCTTACAATAATATCTCTCCCTTACAGAAGCAGGATCTCATAGGGCTGCAAAGGGTGGCAGATGATGCCCTTAATACTCGATTGCTTAGCGAGCTAATCGTGTTTGATGGTGAAGCTAACGTGTTAGCACGAGCAACTGCTGGCCTAGGGTTATCAGATGATTTTTTGGACACTGCGGTAATTGAGCATGCTCGTGACGGCGGCGCTATTGTGGTTACGGATGTTGAGAATAACCGAGTGATAGGATTAATCCGGCTATCATCTTTCTTTCGGCCCACTTATCTATATGTATCGCGCGATCTAAGTCCTAATGTCTTGACATATTTGGAAGCCACGCAGAGCGCAGTAAATGACTATGAAACACTGGAAAACCAACGAAGTGACTTCCAGTTACAGTTCAATTTGGTTTTTATTATTATAGCGCTTCTTATTTTGTTGGCCGCTATCTGGATTGGTCTTTGGTTCTCCAGCCGCCTTGTAACGCCACTCTCCAATTTGGTGGATGCGTCGGAACGAGTTGGTAAAGGTGATTTTGCGGCGCGTGTGCCCAGTGTTCCAACAAGTGATGAAGTTGGTATGCTGAGCCGTGCATTTAACCGGATGACAGATCAATTAGCTAAGAACCAAAAAGACCTTATCGCAGCTAACTCAGAACTTGATGAGCGCAGGCGTTTTCTTGAAGAAGTACTGGAGGGCGTATCTGCCGGGGTTATCGGGCTTCAGAAGGATCACACAGTGTTTCTACCTAACCGATCAGCTGCGGGACTTCTTGGATCTACCGTTGAAGAAATGATCGGTCAAAAACTGGAAGTTATTATCCCTGAATTTAAAGATATTCTTGAACAAGCAAAGGATGCGAACGGGAATGAAGCCAAGGGCGAAATTCAGCTAGAAAGAAATGGAGAGATATGTACTCTTCTTACCCGTGTCTCCGCTGAACGTTCAGATGATGGTGAAATTAGTGGTTTTGTCACCACTTTTGACGATGTGACGGAGCAGCTGGCAAACCAAAGAACAGCCGCCTGGGCTGATGTGGCGAGACGTATTGCCCATGAGATTAAAAACCCGCTCACGCCTATTCAACTGTCAGCAGAACGTCTAAAGCGTAAGTACTTGAAGGAAATTGCTTCCGATACGGCTGTTTTTAGTCAGTGTACAGATACGATTATCAGGCAGGTAGGTGATCTGCGCCGCATGGTGGATGAATTCAGTTCCTTCGCTAGAATGCCAGCACCGCTTCTCAAAGAGACTAATATTAGGGACGTTATAAAACATGCTGTTTTCCTACAGGATGTAGCGAACGTTGATATTAACTTTCACCACAATCTCAATGAAGAGCTTAATGAGCTTATTTGTGATGGCCGTTTGGTTGGTCAAGCTCTTACTAATATTTTGAAAAATGCATCTGAATCTGTAGAAGCACGCATGGATAAACAAGCTGCCTCAGGAGAAGAAGTTATTCCCGGTAAAGTATCTTTGGAATTACAACAGGATGATGAACGAACTGTTATTACCGTGCAGGATAATGGTCTGGGGCTTCCAGTTGAGCAGAAAGATCGCTTAATGGAACCCTATGTGACAACCAGAGCAAAAGGAACAGGCCTTGGTCTGGCAATTGTGCGTAGGATCATGGAAGAGCATGGCGGTAACGTGAGGATCGCTGATCGCGGTGAGGGAGGGGCAAGCGTAACTTTGTACTTCTCGCATAAGGCTTTGGAAAAGCGCGTTGAGCAATTAGAGAAGGCGGCTACGGCTGTTTGATGAATAGTAAAGTTGGGAGGGAGCCTAAATGGCCCTTGATATTCTAATCGTTGATGATGAAGCTGATATTCGTGAGCTAATCGCGGGCATTCTTGAGGATGAGGGCTATGCAGCCCGTACCGCACACGATAGTGACAGTGCGCTTACACAGATAGAGGCGCGTTTACCTTCATTGTTAATTTTGGATATTTGGCTTCAGGGCAGTAAGCTCGATGGGCTTGAAATTCTTGAACTTGTTAAAAGTCGGCACCGTGATCTTCCGATCATTGTAATCTCAGGGCATGGTAATATTGAAACGGCCGTAGCTGCGATTAAGAAGGGAGCTTATGATTTTATTGAAAAGCCCTTTGAATCTGAGCATTTATTGCTAACGGTTGCTCGCGCGACTGAGGCAGAACGTCTTCGCCGTGAAAATGAAGAACTAAAGAAGAAAACAGGCTTTTCAGTAGATATCATTGGTCGTTCGCAGGCCATCAACAGTTTACGTCAAAACATTGAGAAAGTAGCAGCAACGAATAGCCGTATTTTGATTCAGGGGCCATCAGGCGCTGGTAAAGAGGTAGCTGCACGACAAATTCATGAAAGGTCGCATCGCTCACGTTCATCCTTTGTAGTAGTAAGTGCTGCATCTATGGAACCTCACCGGATGGAACAAGAGCTTTTCGGTGTTGAGCAAAATGGTGGTGTTGTGAAAACAGGTCTATTTGAACGTGCCCATGGTGGTACGCTCTTTATAGATGAAGTGGGAGATATGCCGCTCCCGACACAGGCCAAGATATTACGTGTATTAACAGATCAGGCTTTTGAACGCGTTGGCGGTAACTCACGTGTAAAGGTCGATGTTCGTGTTATTTCTGCTACCAGTAAAAACCTGCTGGTTGAGATCGAAGAAGGGCGTTTTCGAGAAGATCTTTATCACCGTTTGAATGTTGTGCCGCTTTCAATGGCGTCTTTGGCTGAGCGGCGTGAAGATATTCCCATGCTCGCACAGAATTTCCTTGAAACGCTGGCCGCTGCAACAGGTCGAGCCTCTGTCACGTTGTCTGATGATGCGCTTGCTTCTTTGCAGAATTATGATTGGCCGGGAAATGTGCGGCAGCTCAAAAACATTATTGAACGCGTACTGATTATGGGCCCAGAAGACGGCGGTTCCGAAATCTGTAGCAAAGACCTGCCACCGGAAATTCGTACTAATTCAAATGATTTATTGCACTCTAGTACCGACAACGCCATTATGACCACACCTCTTAGGGAAGCGAGAGAGAGTTTTGAAAGGGAATATCTCAAAATTCAAATTAATCGTTTCAGTGGGAATATTTCTAAGACAGCAGAATTCATCGGGATGGAACGTTCAGCGCTCCATAGAAAATTGAAGTCACTTGGCCTGACGAGTAACGGCCGAAATGCTGGTGAATAGATAGAGGCTTGATAAGTCTATGAAAGTTATTGTCTGCGGCGCAGGGCAGGTTGGGTTTAATATCGCCAAGCACCTTGCAAACCAAAATAACGATGTAACAGTGATTGATACATCACGAGCCCTTATTCGTAAGATTAGTGAATCGTTGGATGTTCAGGCGCTTGTCGGACATGCGTCTGATCCTTCTATGCTGAATAATGCAGGTGCTGCTGATGCAGAACTTATTATTGCTGTTACACAATCGGATGAAGTGAACATGATAGCGTGCCAAGTGGCGCATTCTATGTTCAGCGTACCGACGAAGGTGGCGCGTATTCGTAATCAAGCCTATCTTTCTGATACGTATGCTGATCTGTTTTCTCGTGATCATATTCCAATTGATGTGATTATTTCTCCCGAATTAGAGATTGCACAAGCATTGTTGCGCCGCTTAGAGGTGCCTGGTGCACTCAATATGGTGCCATTCGCCGAAGGTAAGGTTCGTCTGATTAGCTTGAAGCTTGAGGATGACTGTCCTGTAGTTGATACACCTCTCAGGCAGTTAACGGAGCTGTTTCCAAATCTGAACACTATCGTTGCTGCCGTATACCGTAGCGGACGACTGTTTGTTCCACGCAGTGATGATCAACTTCAAATTGGTGATCTGATATATATTGCGGTAGACCGCGAGATGACGGACCGGGCTATGTCTGTCTTTGGACATGAAGAAAAAGCAGCTAACCGTATTGCGATTGTTGGTGGCGGTAATATTGGTTATTTTCTTGCGCAGCAATTGGAGGAGAGATCGAGTTCTGCTAACGTAAAGATCATTGAAGTAGACCGTAAGCGTGCGGAATGGCTGGCCGAGAAACTCTCGAAGACTATTGTTATCAATGGTGATGCCCTTGATAGAGAAATCCTGACAGAAGCGAATATTGAACAAACCGATACAATCGTGTCTGTCGCTGATGACGATGAAGTGAACATTCTTTCATCATTACTCGCAAAGCAGCAGGATTGCCCAAGAGCTATTACTCTTATGAATAACCCAATTTATGGTGGCTTGGTAGGGTCAATTGGTATTGATGTCGCTCTTGATCCTAGAGAAACTACGGTATCGTCTATTGTGAGACATATTCGTCGAGGCCGGATTAGAGACCTTTACAGTATTTTTGAGGGACAAGCTGAGATTATTGAAGCTGAAGTAATTGAGGGCTCTGGCGTTGTTGGACAGACTATAGGTGAATTACGTCTTCATGGAGATGTAAAATTTGGAATGATCGTACGTAATGATGAAACGATTGTTCCTCAGTCCGATACAGTTCTTCAAGCTGGTGATACGGTTGTTATTCTTGCCATGAGCGATGCGGTACGGAAGATCGAACAGCTGTTTTCTGCTCGTGCAGAGATTTTTTAAGAGATAATCTGATGTGGAAGAGCAGGTTATATTTTTTGCTAGGGTGCTGGCTTTTAATCTTATCTGGTCTTGAGTTAATTCCGCTTTTTACGGCAGCTATACTGAGCGAATTTGCAGCTTTTCAGGCGCTGTTTTCAGCATTTATTCTTACTGTTTTAATTGGTGGCGCTCTTTTCTTAGGTTTTCGGTCTACCGAAAAGATTCGGATACCCAAGCTTACGATTATTCTGCCAGTTGCTGGGGCCTTCATCCTTGCCTGGGGAGCAGGCTTACCATTCTTTTTTCTATTCCCAGATGAAGGTATGGTTCCAGCTCTATATGAAGGTATGTCCTTGATCACAACCAATGGCACAAGTGCCTATGAAGGTTTGATAAGGGAAGGTGGCTATTCAATTGAACTATGGCGTGGGTTGGCGAGTTGGATTGGCGGCTTTTTGGGGCTTTCTATTATTCTCTCCTTCCTGACAGCCATGAATATTGGTGGTTTGCAGCTTCACCGCTCTCCTTTGGCATTTGGTGATAGCGAGGCAGGGTATCCGCGTATGAAAGCAACTGCGCATACACTTCTACCTCTGTATCTTACGGTCACGGCCTGTTGTATGTTTTTCTTACTGTTGAGTGGAGTGACCTTTGCAGATGCTGTCCTGCTAGCATTCGGTATTATCAGCACATCTGGTTTTAGCCCTGAACTCTCATATAATTTCAATAATATTGGAACCCAGATATTCACTATTATTTTTCTGATAGTGAGCATTAGTAATTGGGATGTTCAATATGCATTTTGGCGCAGGAAGAAGCTGGACCATAGCATGCATAGTGAGCTGCGTACGAGCTTGTTGATGAGCGGGATGCTTCTCTTACTCCTAATTTATGTGATGCCCGTTGAAACATTTAGAACTTTTATTGACCATGCCTTTGCGGTCATATCCTCGGTCGCAACTTTTGGTTTGTACCCTGAAGCCTATACAAAAACCGTCAGCAATAGCGTGGATGTAAGTATTATCTTGCTGGTAGGTGCAGGAATAGGGGGTGCTGTTGTCGGTACTAGTGGTGGCTTGAAACAGCTAAGGGCCATAGTTGTATTTTTTGCAGGGAAAGCTGAGGTTGAACGCCTTGCGCACCCGCATAGTGTTAAAGGCATTATTTATCAAAAAGATGATGTGCAGCGATCAGATATTGAGGCTGTATGGCTGTTTTTAGGAGGTTTTGTCTTTATTCTCGCGATGGGAACAATTCTTCTTGGGATACTTGGTATTCATTTTCAGGACGCACTTTCTATGTCTTTCAGTGCTCTCACACTTTCCGGGCCGATTATTGATATCGTAGACCCGGATTTCGGTGGCTTTACTGGTCTTCAGGATGCTGATTATTTCATTCTTACTTTTCTTATGATGATTGGTCGAATAGAGGTGTCTCTGTTCTTTGCTTTATTTTCAAAAGCACTTTGGCGAGGATAAATTCGTAAAAGCAGTTGACCTAAGGCTGAAAGGTCTGACATAAAGTTGTGGCATGAATTCAACAAATTGCAAATTTTCTAAAAGGTGATCTGCTGGCTTCTTGCAATGCCCGAACGGGCCACTAAATAATGAACATAATAGAAAAGAAAAGCACGGACAGTCCATGTCAGATAAAAACCAAAACCTTCAGGACGTCTTTTTAAATCGCGTTCGTAAAGAAAAAGCATCCGTAACCGTATTCCTGGTAAATGGTGTTAAACTTCAGGGCGTTATTACTTGGTTCGATAATTTTTGTGTGTTGTTACGCCGGGACGGGCAGTCACAACTCGTGTACAAACACGCTATTTCAACTATAATGCCAGCTACTCAGATTTCTCTGTTTGAACCTGAAAAAGAAGGTATTGAGGACTAATCTTGGCTGAAAAAAAAGACCGCGATCGTCCGGACAATCAGCCGGGCGGCGGTTGGTCTACGGAAGGGTTAGGCTATCTTCAAAAACAGGTAGCCCGCCAACGTGTATTTGTTGTTCATCCTTATCTTAGAGACAAACCTACCTCCAGCGTTGAGCGTAGCCCGGAAGCTCGCCTTGATGAAGCAATGGGTTTAGCTATTGCCATAAATATCGATTTAATTGGCGGCGAATTAATTCCTCTACGTAATATTAAGCCCTCAACATATATGGGGCAGGGTAAACTGAATGAAGTTTCTCAGATTATTGAGGAACAGGAAATTGATGTTCTGGTCTTCGACTGCGAACTATCGCCTATCCAACAACGAAACCTGGAGCGTGAACTCAAGGTTAAGGTGATTGACCGAACCGCGCTTATTCTCGAAATATTCGGCGATCGAGCCAGCACGAAGGAAGGTGAGCTCCAAGTGGAACTTGCGCACCTTGTGTATCAGCGGTCTCGTCTCGTTCGTTCATGGACACACTTGGAGCGCCAGCGTGGTGGCTCTGGCTTTATGGGTGGTCCTGGTGAAACTCAAATTGAAGCTGACCGAAGAATTATTGCCGATCGCATCGTGCGTATTAAAAAGCAGCTTGAGGCAGTAACACGTACACGTACACTACACCGTGCCCAGAGGCAGAAGACACCATACCCCATTATAGCACTCGTTGGTTATACGAACGCCGGGAAATCAACGCTGTTTAATCGGCTTACAGAGGCCGATGTAATGGCGGAGGATATGCTCTTTGCAACACTTGACCCAACGTTGCGGTCAATTGATATGCCAAGTGGTCGTAAGGTGATCATCTCAGATACGGTAGGTTTTATCTCTGAACTACCTACGATGCTTGTTTCCGCGTTCAGAGCGACGCTGGAAGAGGTTCTCGAAGCAGATATCATCGTACATGTCAGGGATGCGTCTCACGCAGATACTGACGTTCAGAAGCATGATGTATTAAACGTGCTTGATGAATTAGGTGTTGATTTTGAAAGCGAAACTGATGGTACACCAATCTTAGAGGCGCTTAATAAAGCAGATCTAATGGATGATGAGGCTAGAAGCAGTATTGAAGCACATGCCGAACGTCACGACGCATGTATTCCTCTTTCGGGTCTTACAGGATATGGCTGCGAAGACTTAATTCAAGCTATCGATGATATTCTTGGAACCAGAGACCATGAGATTGAGCAATTAGTACCCTACAGCGATGGTGCCACTCAAAGCTGGGTGCATGCAAATACAAAAATCCTGTCCGAAAAGCATGAAGAAGAGGGGGTTCGCTTTCATTTTATTGTGGACCCAATTCTCTGGGCTAAATTCCAAAAGCGTGCCGGTTAATCGGCACGCCTTTCCTCTTTTTTAACTTCGTCCCAAAATGCATCCATTTCTTCGAGGTTGGAGGTTTCTGGCGATTTACCGATCTCTGCTAGCTTTTTTTCTATATTACGGAATCTGCGATCGAACTTAGCGTTGGCTGATCTCAGGCACTCCTCTGGATCAATTTTGAAATGTCGAGCTAAGTTACTAATAACAAATAATAAATCGCCAAATTCCTCTTTAACCTTATCTTCCGGACCACCATTTTGAACTTCGTATAAAAGTTCGTTGCACTCTTCTTGTATTTTATCAATTACTTGTCCGGTCTCCGGCCAATCAAAGCCTACACGGGCAGCTCGATTTTGTAATTTCAGGGCGCGTTGTAGTGATGGGAGGCTTAATGAGACACCATCAAGTGCTGATGGCGTATGTCCTGTTTCCTGGGCTTTTCTTTTGCGTTCGGCAGCTTTGTGTTCTTCCCACGCTTTCGTTTGCGCATCAGCATCTTCAACTGTACCGTCACCAAAGACATGTGGATGTCTGCGAACCATTTTTTCACTAACATTTTGTACTACATCTTCAAAGGTGAAAAGCTCTGCCTCTGAAGCCATTTGTGTGTGAAATACTGTTTGAAACAAGAGGTCACCTAGCTCATCTTTCAGCGCAGGCATGTCGTTGTTTCTTATAGCTTCATCAACTTCATATGCTTCTTCGATAGTGTAGGGTGCAATGGTTTTGAAATTTTGCTCTATATCCCAAGGGCAACCGTGCTCTCTGTCCCTTAATTTTGCCATGATATCCAGCAAATCATTCATGGTATATTTTTCTGACATAATCGCCTGCAATTATCTGATTGACTTTAAAGGCCTAACTTGGCTTTTAAAGGTAAGGTCAATGAAAAGAGAATTACCCATGCATAAATTACTATCAACTTTGTTGCTATATGTTTTCGCGAGTATCGCAGTATTTGCAGAAGACGTTCCAGCACCAGTCGATGAAAATGCCCGCTACTATATTGAAATACCTAAAGGCGGTTTGTTGGATTTCTTCAAATATACACCAATGCGAGTTCCAATGGTTAGTCATCACCGTGGTGGGCCTGTGCCCGGATATCCGGAAAATGCAATTGAAACCATGGATCATGCTCTTAAATATGGCCCGGGTTTGATGGAAGTAGATGTAGCGCAGTTGAAAGATGGTACGCTTATTCTAATGCACGATTATACTATCGACCGCACCACAACAGGAACTGGTAAATTTAAAGATATAACATGGGATTACGTTAAAAAATTAAAGTTAAAAGACAATGACGGCACGGTCACCGAATATGGGGTACCCTTGTTAAGAGATGTGCTTAAATGGGCAAAAGGTAGAGCAATATTAACGCTCGATATTAAGCGTGGCACCGATTTTAAAAAGGTTGTTGAATTGGTTCAAGAAACCGGTGCTGAGGATTACACTGCTGCAATTGCTTACACACTTAAGCAAGCCGTAGCCTTCAATAAAATGGCACCTGATATGCCGATTACGGTTGGGATGATGGATGCCGATGATATAACGGCCGTTGAAGAAAGCGGTATACCGTCAGATAGAGTTATTGCCTGGACAGGTACACGCGAGAAGTCTGCAGAGTTTTACCGGGAAATACACGGTAAAGGTTGGCGAGTGATTATGGGAACTCTCGGTCGGCCTGATCGCTCTATTGATGGCCAAATCGCAGCCAATGACAATGATCAGCGTTATCTGGAAATATTCCAGAAGGGCGCCGATGTAATTGCGACTGATCGATTTTGGGCTGTGAAGCAACAAATTCAAAACCCTAACTTTTTTTTCTTTGTAAAGAAGCAGGTCACGAACCAATAATCGAGTTATTGATAGCCGAAAATTTTGATCAGCTCTGCACAACAGGGCTGGTCTATTTTTATCAATGACTGCTTAGATTTACCTGTAATTTATGTATAGCACTTAATGCTTTTGCTTTAGGATTCTTGCGGTTTTCTTGAGGGAATGTTTGCTTCTATTTATAAACTAAGGTATGCAGGAATCTTGCTGCTAAAGACTTTTGTTGCTTGTTGGGAAGAGGGATCAAGCATTGAAAGAGTTTCGCAGCCTGTAAAACTCGGTTTAGCCGAAAATGTGTTTCCATAGGGGGGAAGGACAGATGAAGGCCAGTAATATTACGGCTATAGTAAAAAACCGTGCGGAAAAGACCATTTCTGTACAAAATGAGACAAAGGGTGATTTTACCGCAATCGTACTTGCTGGAAGCAGGGGAGATTGCCCAGTTGCCTCAGTGTTTGGTGAACAATATAAGGCACTTGTGCCTATATGTGGGAAGCCAATGATTTCTCGTGTTGTGGAAGCTCTTGCAGATTCCAGGTCCGTAAAAAAAGTGATTATCGTTTTTGATTGTGAGACATCACTATATTCTACGTGTCCTGAATTTCATGCTGATAACACGGAAATTGAAATTTCAGTTGTGTCATGCGGTACTTCCATTTGTGATAGCGTTCGCAAAGCTATAGATAGCACAAAGACGGAATGGCCATATCTCGTAACAACAGCGGATCACGCTTTGCTTACATCTGAGATTGTTGACCGTTTCTGCGATGGCGCCAGTTACAATTGTGATTTAGCAGTTGGACTAGTTGAAAAGAAATATCTCGATGCGCAGCATCCGAATTCAAAGCGTACATACCTGCCTTTCAAAGAAACTAAGCTATCTGGAGCTAATTTATTTGCTTTTGTTAACCCAAACGCAGAATCAGCGCTTAGTTTCTGGAAAACGATAGAAAAACAGCGAAAGAAGCCATGGAAATTATTTGCGGCCTTTGGTTGGAAGAATGTTGTCGGTCTTGTAATGAAACGCTTCACCGTTGATGAAGCCTTTATGCGCGCGTCTGGCACACTTGGCGTGCAGGTGAAGGCGGTTAGGCTACCTAATGCTGAAGCTGCAATTGATGTGGATTCGCCCAAAGATTACGCGCAAGTATCAGAAATTTTACAAAGTCGCTCTTTAGCTATCTAACGCTAGTTAAATCTACTTTTTCGAAAATAATACCACGTAAGGTGATGAATCTTACGTGGTTTTTCTCTTTTGATCACATATAGTTTAGATTGGTTTTAATACAAAAAAAACGAATAAGGTTTTATACAGTCCGGATCAAATCTGTAATGAAGGGGCTGTTGATGAACTTCATAAAGAACGCAAAAATTAATACGAGGCTGTTTTGGGGATTCGGTATTCTAATCGTCCTGATGGTCTCATTAACCGTGGTTGGTAGTAATGATGTAAGCAGGGTGAATAATATGCTTACCATTATTAATGACGTAAACAGTGTTAAACAGCGGTACGCAATTAACTTCCGAGGAAGCGTACACGATCGAGCTATTGCACTTCGTGATGTTACACTTCTAACTGACCTCGATGAGCTTGATGAAACTCTCAATGAAATTGAAAAACTTACCGAGGACTACAGTGTATCTGCAGTCGCAATGGATAAATTATTCAGAGAGCGTGATGATATCACTTCTGATGAACGAGCAATTCTAGCAAGAATCAAAGATATTGAAGCAAAAACACTTCCAATTATTGATAGTGTTTTGAAAGCCAGAGATGCTGGTGAAATTGATGAAGCTACCAGTATGGTAGTTTATGAAGCCCGTCCGGCTTTTGTTACCTGGTTGAAAATCATTAATGAGTTCATTGATCTTCAAGAAGAAAAGAACAAAGTCGTCACAGACCAGGCAAGAGGTGTTACGGAGAGCTTCCAGCTACAAATGACGCTGCTCACGCTTGCTGCTGTAGTATTTGGTGTGCTGGTTGCTGGCTGGACAATTGTAAGCATACGGCCTCTTAAAAACCTAACAGATAGCATCCTTCAACTCTCTGAGGGTAATTTAGATGTAACTATTCCGGATTCTAAATCAGGTGATGAAGTTGGCATGATTACTGGAGCAACGAAGGTGTTCCAAGAAAATGCAATTGCGGCTGAAGAACTCCGTAAGCAAGCTGAACTTCAGGAAGAGCAAGAGCGTGAGCGTGAACGTGAACGTCAAGAACGGGAAGCTACTGCAAAAGAAGAACGACGCTTGACTAAAGAGAGAGAAGAAGAAGAGGCTCGCCAACAACGCCGTTCCGCAATGCTTGCACTAGCTGACAGTTTTGAAGGATCAGTTATGAAATTGGTTGAGGAAGTTGCTCTTTCCGCAAAGGAAATGGAAGCTTCCGCCAATTCAATGACATCTTCTGTAGAGCTTTCGACGAGCATTTCATCTGAAGTACTTCAGGCATCTAATGAGGCAAACAATAGTGCACAAGGTGTTGCTAGTGCAGCTAGTGAACTTTCTTCTAGTGTAAGGGAAATTGCTCAGCAGACGAACCAGTCATCATCAGGGGCTGGTGAAGCTGTTAATATGACTGAAATGGCTGGAAGTGATGTTACGAACCTTGAGCAAGCAGCTCAGAAAATTGGTGACGTTATCAAGTTAATCAATGATATTGCGGAGCAAACCAATCTTCTAGCTCTTAATGCAACAATTGAAGCAGCGAGAGCAGGGGATGCCGGTAAAGGCTTCGCAGTTGTAGCCAGTGAAGTGAAATCACTTGCAAACCAAACCGCCACAGCCACTCAAGAAATCAGTACGCAGGTTTCAGAAATGCAGAATGCTACTGGTAAAGCTGTTAAAGCGATTGGGCAGATCCAGTCAAAAATCCGAGGTATTGGTGATACAGCTATTTCAATTGCGAGTGCTGTTGAAGAGCAGGATGCTTCTACGCAGGAAATTGCCAGAAATATCAATGAGGTATCCGCTGTTACTTCAAATGTTACTGAGAAGATTTCAGAAGTAAGAATGAGTGCGGAAGATACAGGGAATAGTGCTCAGATGGTGCTGCAGGCAGCGCAGAGCCTTTCTGTTAAATCAGAAGAAGTGCGTGAAAATGTACAAAACTTCCTAAGCTCTATTCGTTCAGAATAATTGAGATTATAAAACGAAAAAGCCCTGCATTTGGTGGGGCTTTTTTTATGAGCACTTTATGCCGGCAGATAAGCTCTGGTCGAAGCTAGCGATAACAGTTTGTCCACTAGAATATATCAACACGTCTTATAGTGCTTTATTTTGCTATAATTTCTCTTAGATATGTACTTGATTAGTTTGGAGAATAATATGTTTGATAAAATTTCCCAAGTTTTAGGGCTGAAGCCAGATACAGCTTCAAAAGAGGTTTCAGAACTTCATTTGGCCACAGCAGCTTTAATGGTAAGCGTGTCTAAAAGTGATGAAAATTACACTGACGAAGAACGGGAAGTTTTAATCAAAAATCTGCAGAATCATTTCTCATTAACCAAAGACAGTGCCGTTTATATCGCCGACTTAGCTCTGGAAGATGAAAGTGATGCGCCTAGCCTATACCAATTTACCAGAGCTGTGAGTAAAGAACTTGATAATGAGGAAAGACAGGAAATTATCAGACTTCTTTGGCAAGTAGCTTTTGCGGATGGGCATCTTGATAACTTTGAATTAAACATTATTGCTAAAATTGCTGGATTACTTGGGGTTTCCGCCCAAGAACGAATACGAATTAAGCATGAAGTTGAGCAGATAACGCATTGCTCTCAATGATTTGTTTATACCTTGTCATCTAATATATTAGGATGCTGCTAAAGTTTTCAGTTAAAGGTCGGCAAATGGAAAATAATGGTGAAGAACAGCTCTTTAAAGCGGGCGAAACCATCTATGAAGAGGGCGCAGAAAGTGACTGCGCTTATCTTATCCTTGAAGGTAAAATTGATATATTGCGATCAAAAGACGGCGCCTTTTATGAATTAGGTACCCTTGAAGCTGGATCGTTGTTTGGTGAAGCTGGGGTGCTTCAGAATGATGTTCGTTCCACTACTGTTAGAGCGCATACCGATGCCAGACTGCTGATTATCCCAGGTGATACTTTCAGACGCACATTCTCAGATCCTCTTGCGAAGCATGTTGTAACAGCGATGGCTAAAAGACTTCGGGATAGGTATGTACCTGAACGTGAGTTGATACAAAACTCCGAGATTAAAGCTGTTTACAAGAAGAAGCCTAAAACAGCCATGCAAACAGGTGACCCTGTTGTAGAAGGTGTGACACCGCTGGTCTTGGAAAAGTTGGTTGCGCCTGTTCGCATACTAAACTTTCCGTTTTTTATCGGAAATTCTCGAGCACCAGGTGAAATGGCAAGAGAATCTGCTCAAAGCCTGATGTTTCCATTACCCAGTGCGCCAGACCTCGAACCTCAACATTTTGAGTTTGTGAAACACGGCAAGGAAGTTTGGGTTCGAGACTTAGGAACGAAACACGGCACCGTGGTTAATGGTGAAATTGCCAGCAAATTTGGGAAACAAGTAGAGATTAAACTCACGCCTGGGGAAAATATTGTTGGTACAGGTGGTATGAACAGTAAAGTGACGTTTCTAATTACCCTCTAACCCAATATGTAAGCCGACCCATTTCATAATGGTCGGCTTTCTAGTTAGAATGTAAGTGTAAAAACACTGCCCCCATTTTCGGCATCTGAGTGTGATATAGAGCCGCGATGGGCGATCATAATTTGTCGTGCTAAAGCAAGGCCAACGCCGCTACCTGTCCGTTTGGTGGTATAAAAGGGTATAAATATTTTGGGTGCTGTCTCTGCATCTATTCCCGTGCCATTATCTGCGAGTTCTATAACGATACTATTCCTTGAGTTGATATAGGCTTTCAAACTGATATGGCCTTTTTTTCTCCCGGCAACTGCATGTTCGGAGTTCTGCATCATATTAAGCAATGTTTGTTCAATCATTTTCCTGTCTGCAAATAGTTCAAGATTTTGCTGGCTAACGTGAGATTCAAACCGGATATCTTTATTGTTCCAAGATTGAACTGCGAGTTTCTCAATAGACTGGAATAATTCTGTTACAGAGAACTTGGTTTTCTGTGGTGGAGGTAAGCGGGTAAGCTGTCTGTAGCTGCCAACGAATTCTGTTAGTCCTTCGGACCGCCTCGCAACAGTTTGTACAGCATCTCCGATATCTGTTAGGCTTTCTGTAAATTCATTCGGTAATCCAGGTTTTCCTTTGAGGTCTTCCATCAAATCATTGGCGGTATTAGCGAGAGACGCTACAGGAGTAATGGAGTTCATAATCTCGTGGGTCAGGACGCGGACTAAATCCTGCCAAGCTTGTAATTGAGCTGTTTCAAGTTCATTCTGAATATTCTGAAGGCTTAGAAGTCGTTCGCTGTTGCCTCCAATTATGATTTTGGTAGCGGCAATCATAAAATGCTGATCTGTCCCGTCTATATTGAAACGAATGAGCTTTTTCTGCCCCGTTTTTAAAGAGAGTATTTCCGTATAAACATCCTGCCCAAACTGTTTGAGGTCGGAAATGCTTGATAGATGGATATTTCTGAAAAGCTTCCTCGCAGCAAGGTTCCAAAATGTCACTCTATCATTTTCATGGAGCGAAATTAGAGGGAAGGGAACATGTTCAATGAGAGCTTTATGATGTTTAAGTGTTGCCTCTTGATTTGACTGTAACTCTTTAAATTTGTTGAGTATTATGGAAAATGACTTTGTTAGATCATCAAAGCTACTTCGATATCCCTTTAAATCGAAACGTTGGTTGAAATCTTGATGATGTATCGCCGTTAGGAAACGAGCGAGTTCACGGTTCGTAAGCGTAATAAGATGCCAAAGATTATATGTAAGTCCTATTGATATGAGCAGTAAAAGGAGTGTCGTTGCGTGATAGCCTGGGGTGTGAATTAGAAAAGCGAATACAGAGAAAGAAATAAAAACAAGCGTTAATCTTATGCCAAGATGTATAGTGAAATTACTATAGGCCATGTTTTTCCATCCTTCTATATAGCGCCGCACGCGTAAGACCTAGCTCTTTCGCTGCATGGCTTATATTGTAGCGCTGTCTTTTCAAAGCTAGAGTAATTGCCTTCTTTTCCAATTCTTCGAGGTTTAGAGTTTCTCTCTGCTGATTATTTTCTACAGCATGCGCATGCTCAAAAACTTGCCCTTCAGTACTCAATTGAAAGTCAGTTGCTTGAAACTCTGTACTATCGGAAAGAATAACAGCCCGTTCGATTGAATGCCGCAAAGCCCTAACATTTCCGGGCCAAGGCGCTGCTTTAATAGCTTTTAAAGCTTTTTCTGAAAAAGACTTCGGCTGGAAGTTATATTTTTTCGCGTAAAAATCAGCATAAAACGCTGCAATAGCGGGTATATCGCTTGGTCTTTCTCTTAAGGGTGGGACAATAATTTCCACTGTATTTAGACGAAATAGGAGGTCTTGCCGAAATTTTCTTTCGTCAAGAAGTTCCATCTTGGGAAGGTTTGTTGCTGCTATAACCCGAACATCTATATCTTTTTCTTTGGTGCCCCCCACTGGAGTAATCACACGTTTTTCCAGCGCAGTTAATAACTTTGACTGAAGGTGCAATGGAACATTACCTATTTCATCAAGAAAAATCGTGCCTCCATTTGCGGCTTCAAAAAAACCTATCTTGTTTTCGTTTGCGCCAGTGAAAGCGCCCTTTTTATGCCCGAAGAGTTCTGATTCAAACAAGTTCTCGGGGATTGTACCCATATCTACTGATATGAAAACCTTATCGTTTCTAAGTGAACTGCTATGAATTTTCTGGGCAGCTAACTCTTTACCTGTACCGTTTTCCCCGAGAATTAGTACATTCGCATCTGTAGGGGCCGCGCGGGCGATAAGTGACAACATATTTTGAGTTGTTGCACTGTCACCTAGTATAGGACTATCGCTTTTATTTTTGACGTTATTAAGAGCTGCATTCACTTGTTTCAGGTGGCTGGTTTCATTGCGGCTTTTTTTTAGCTTTACGGCAGCTGATAGAGTTGCAATTACCTTTTGGTTTTGCCAGGGCTTAGTGATGAAATCGGTGGCACCACGTTTCATGGCTTCAACTGCCATATCTACGTCGCCGTGTGCGGTTATTAATATAACCACTGCATCTGGGTCGATATTCAGTATTTCTTCCAAGCAATGAAAGCCCTGATTTCCATCTGATAAGCCCGGGCTAAAATTCATATCAAGAAGAATGGCATCAAAAGTTTGGCTGGCCAGCAACGTTGGTATCTGGCTTGGAACGTTAGTGGTAACTACTTTATCAAAATGTCTTTTCAACAGCAGCCTACCAGCTATCAGAATATCTTCATCATCATCAACAATTAGTATTTTACTGCTCATAGCCGTTCCACATGTTTTTGAATTGATGCCCGATATCGAACACTTAGGTGTACGATATCGAACAGTTAAATGTTGTTTTTTGCAAGGAAAAACTATAAAGCCCATTAAAATCAAGGAGTTAATTTCTGGCACGCGCTTTGCTGATTATCTAGTGCAAAATCAAATGGCGAGACCAAAAATAATGAGAATAGAAAATATGGCAACCGGGCTCGAGAACGACAGCGAGACTATAGTAAATAAGGCGCCCAATACCTCTGTTTCCGGTCAGGGGATGGATCGGGCCGTAAGCGAAAAAAAGAAATCAAACCGATATACTTATGCCGTTTTAGGCGCTGTTTTATTGCTGGGCGGTTATTGGGTGGCACAGGAAAGTATCACCTCAGGTAAATCAATAAAACTTGAGCGACATCAGGTAATAATTTCGGAAGTAAAGCAAGGTGTATTTGAAGACGTTATACCCGTTCGTGCTCGTGTAACTCCGTTAAAGACAGTTTTTCTAGATGCTATAGAAGGCGGCAGGGTGGAACGTGTTCTTGTTGAAGATGGCGCAGTTGTTGAAAAAGGCGCCCTGATAGCTGAATTATCTAATACTAGTTTACAGCTGCAGGTAATGGGTAATGAAGCATTGGTAACAGAACAGCTCAATAACTTGAGAACCATCGAACTCCAGCTTGCACAAAACAGACTGTCCCACAAAAGAAATCTCGCTGAGTTTGACTACCAAATACTCAAATTAACACGTCAGGCGGTGCGAGAGGGAAAGCTAATTAAAACCAGTGCCGTTTCATCAAGTCAGTTGGAAAATACGCAAGATGAGTTGGCTTACAATATTGAAAGAAGAAAGCTGACCCTTGAAAGTCAAGCCACAGATGCACGTATTCAGGAACAGCAGTTGAGTTACTTAAAATCAAGAGCAGAACAACTTGAAAGAAACCTGAAGTTTGCGCATCAAAACCTTGAAGCTTTAAGTATAAAAGCACCGGTTTCGGGCAAAATTTCCGGCTTTGATATTGAAGTTGGCCAAAGCATCAGTCGTGGTGGACGTCTCGGACAAATCGATGATCCGTCTAGATACAAACTAGTTGCACATATTGATGAATTTTACTTGGGCCGTGTGGATATCGGTCAAAGAGTAGAATTTGACCGAGATGGGGTATCTTATAACCTACAGATTTCGAAAATATATCCCCAGGTAAATAATGGTCAGTTTGAAGTTGATATGACCTTCGCTGATGAACAAGCCGAAGGTATTCGCCGCGGGCAAAGCCTGCAAACCCGTCTAATGCTGGGCGAGGCAACTATAGGCTTGTTGATACCGAACGGGGCTTTTTATCAGGATACAGGTGGAAATTGGGTGTTCGTCGTTACCAGTGATGGTGCAGTGGCTGTGAAAAGATCTGTGAAGCTTGGACGGCGCAACAGCCGATTTATAGAAGTTCTTGAGGGTCTTGAGGAAGGTGAGCGCGTGGTTACATCACCATATACGAATTACACCGACATGGACCGCCTGAAATTAAACTGAATAAACCAGATACCGACAGCTAACTAAAGAGGATATGCATCATGTTGCAGCTTAATAATTTGTCAAAGATTTATAGAACATCTGAGGTTGAAACTACGGCTCTCGATAACGTAAATATCGAAATATCATCAGGGGAATTTGCCGCTATTATGGGGCCGTCAGGTTGCGGTAAATCTACACTACTTAATATCATAGGAATGTTAGATACACCAAGCTCGGGAGAGTATCTCTTTATGGGCGAAAACATAGCTGGGTATTCAGAAGCATTACTGAGCAATATCCGTAAACGTAATATCGGATTTATCTTCCAGTCATTTAATTTGATTGATGAATTAACTGTTTCCGAAAACATAGAACTGGCTCTTTTGTATCACAGTATTCCCATTAGCGAACGGCGTGACCGGGTTGCGACCGTGATGGATAAGGTGGGTATAGCTCACCGTGCAGGGCATATGCCGTCGCAGCTTTCAGGTGGGCAGCAACAGCGCGTGGCTGTTGCCCGCGCAGTCGTGGGTGATCAAGCGATGATTCTGGCTGATGAACCGACAGGAAATCTGGATAGTTCACATGGTCAGGAGGTTATGGAAATGCTACAGGCTTTAAATGAAGAGGGGACAACAATTGTTATGGTTACACACAGCCCTTCGCATGCCGATTTTGCCCGCCGTACCATCAATTTATTTGATGGGCAGGTAGTAGCTGAAAATATTCGCGCTGCATAAGCATTTCATAAAATAACAAAACGGCGAGAAACCAATGTTTAAAAATTACTTTCTGACAGCATGGCGACATTTGCTAAAAAATAGGCTCTTTACTGCAATTAATATAATAGGTCTGTCTATAGGTTTAATGAGTTGTATTCTTATCCTGCTGTTTGTACAGGATGAGTTATCATATGACCGTATATGGGAAGATTCAGAACGACTTTACCAAGTTAATACCACATATAATTATCCTGGCAGTCCTGCTAATACCACTTCTCGAGTAACAGGTAGAATGAAAGAGGCCATGCGTCTTTATTTTAAAGACGATATCGAAGCGGCTACTCGATTAAATTCTATGAATTCAACAGTTCGTATTGGTGGAAGTGCCTTCAAAGAAGCCATACAATTTGTTGACGCGGAATTCACAGAATTATTCCAGCTAGATGTGATAAACGGCGATATGAGCGTTGCGCTTTCAAATACCAGCAACATTGCAATCAATGCTTCTTTTGCACAGAAGTATTTCGGAAATACTAACCCGATTGGCCAGACACTAGAGGTTGCTGTCTATGACTTGGATAGGGTTTATACAGTAGCGGCGGTTTTCGAAGATCTCCCTCATAATACAACGCTGTCTTTTCAGGTACTTGCGTTGATTGATGAAAGTGCTTTCTTAAGCGCACCATGGGAGTTTGATGGTTGGGATAGTGCAAACGGTTGGCTTTATTTTAAGCTGAAGAGCGATAGTGATGAAGTAAAAGTGAGTAGCCAGCTTAAGGATTTTGTAAACTCAAACGTTGTTATTCCATCTTATGTGTCAACAGATAAAGATGCTCAGCCCACTGATTTTTGGAATTATTCTTTTCAAAAACTCGTTGATGTACAGCTAAACGCAATCAGTAATGATGACCAGATGAAAGAACTGGGTGCCCTCACAAAAGTTGTTTCTTTCAGTATTGTAGCAATGCTTATTTTGGCTGTGGCGTGTGTGAATTTTGTCAATCTTGCAACAGCTAAATCTACAAAACGAGCTCGAGAAATTGCTATCCGCAAGGTGCTTGGGGCGAAACGTGGCCAGCTTATTCGCCAACATCTAGGGGAATCCTCACTGTTGGTGGGAGTAGCTTTACTTATAGGATTAGTGCTGGTTGAGTTACTCCTACCGTTTTTTTCCTCGTTCTTAAATAAACACCTGATATTGGATTTAACTAATCCAATCATTTTATTGCAGTTAGCTTCCTTTGTTATTGTAATAGGTTTGCTAGCCGGAGCTTATCCAGCGCTCGCACTGTCAAATGTAGTTCCAGCAACTGTACTGAAGGCTAATAAATCTTCAGGGCAAGGCCAATCTGCCTTATTGCGGCAAATATTGGTAGTGTTTCAGTTTGCTATTTCTATAGGATTGATTGTAGCGACTGGTGTAATTTATGCCCAAACCCAGTATTCGATTGCGAAAGACGTCGGCTATAACACGAAAAACCTTCTGAGTATTCGTAACTTCGGTACAACTCAGGCTGCCGCACATCAAAAAGCTATACGAGATCAAATCCTAAGACTACCGGGAGTGACCAGTGTTGCAGTTACGAGTTCAAGACCTGCTGGAGGCGGAAGAAACAGTCGAGCCCTTCAGTTGCCAGGGCAATCTATCGGCGGCCTTTCTTTAGCTATTCAGGCTGTTGACCATGAATTTCTTGAAACCTTCAACATTCCACTTATCACTGGCCGAAGTTTTGACCGTGCCCGTTCAACTGACGGGACTCCAAGGGCTGATGGAGCAAAACCTGGTGAAGTATTGCAAGGCACAGTGATGATAAACGAAAAAGCAGTAACACGTTTAGGATTTGGTACGCCCGATCAGGCGCTTGGCAAGGCCATTCGTATTGTTATAGCCATGGTTGAAGGGCAGGAGGTTTATGCAGATTTAAGCGTAATTGGTGTTGTGAAAGATACGGTCTACCACCGGCCAAGGAATGAAGGATGGGGAGAAGCATACTATCTTGAACCAAATTATCCAATGGGCGGTTTAACTATACGTTATGCAGGTGAACGTGCTGAGTTGGTTGAAGGCGTTAGAGGGATTTGGCAAAACCTTATCCCAACGGTTCCGTTCCAGTATGAATTTGTAGAAGATGTTATTCAGCAAGCTTTTTCGGCTGAAAAGCAACTCGCAATCCTATTCGTAGTATTTTCTCTGCTCGCCATCATTGTTGCTTGTATGGGGCTATACGGTTTAGCGGCATTCACCGCGGAGCAAAGAACAAAAGAAATTGGCGTCCGCAAAGTTTTAGGGGCAAGTGTATATGATATCGTCCAGCTTCTGGTATGGCAGTTTTCCAAACCTGTATTGCTTGCTTGTATAGTGGCTTGGCCGGTAGCGATTTTTGCAATGCTTAACTGGCTTGAGACATTCCCATATCGAATGGATACATGGATACTTTTTCCCATTTGTTTGGGGGCAGGGGCGATTGCAACTCTCATTGCATGGGGAACAGTGGGCGGCAATGCAGCTAAGGTTGCTAGAGCCAACCCTGTGAAGGCCCTAAGATATGAATAGCTTTTCATAGGCTATGGACAAAGGTAGGTTTAAAGACTTACCTTTGTCTCAGTTATAAGGCACTTAAATCAGCCTTAAACTTACCTGATGATGCCGTGAGCGACCTATGAATGATCTTCCTCCTGAATTTTCTGATCAGTTTCTTACTGAATTTGATCAACTCCTAAGTTGGCGAAGAGATGTGCGTTCTTTTAAAAAGAACCCGCTGGATGAAGAAAAGTTTGAGAAACTATTAATACAAGCGCTTAAACAATCACCATCTGTAGGTAACTCACAGCCTTGGCGTGCGATAAGGTTAAAAACTTCTGAAATAAGGAAAAAAGTTCGAGCTCATGTAGAGGTTGAACACCAACAATCTGCAAAAATTTACGGTGGAGATGCTGTTAAACATTATAATCGATTAAAGCTGCACGGCTTAGATACAGCGCCTGAGCAGTTAGCGATTTTCTCCGTAAAGGATCCACAAGAAGGCAAAGGGTTAGGGCGGCAAACCATGCCTGAAACTTTAGTGTGGTCAACTATCATGGCGATTCACACTTTATGGTTAAAAGCAAGAGCAGAGGGTATTGGGCTTGGATGGGTTTCAATTCTGAGGGCTGATAAAATGAATGAGATACTGGAATGTCCGGCAGAATGGCAGTTTATAGCGTATCTCTGTATGGGATATCCTGAAGAAGAAAGCCAAACGCCAGAGCTTGTTCGGGAAAAATGGCAAGAACGAGTACCTACAGAAAAGCTGATTTTACACCGATGATATGGTAGGAAAAGCACATCCTGCTGTTCAATTTTCGGTTTCAAGGCACATAATCATTGAAAAAAAACATCCCTTAAAGTATCCGAGTGCCAGATGGTGCTCTGAGAAATCAGAGTGAAAAGGGAAAACGGTGCGATCAAAAAATTGATTTAGTCCGTTGCTATGCCCGTAACTGTAGGTAAAGAGTGAACCCCGAATACCACTGAATGCTGATGTTTGGCAGACGGGAAGGTGGGTGTTTCATGTTTGATTTACAAGCCAGGAGACCTGCCATCGCATCGCCCTCTCTAGCGGTCGGAGCAACCAGTTAGAACGGAAACCCGTGTAGGCGATAAAACCGTTTGCACGGAGGTTGTCTCTTTATTCATCCGACAAGCTCCCTGTTAAGATTAATCCGCCTCTACGGAGGCAAGCTTGATGGATTTTGCCATGCAACATCTTAAAAATTCTGTATGCATCACAGCGCTTCTTGCTGGTGGTTTTTATTCTGCACCAACCCTTGCACAAGACGAAGCAGCAGATGACATTGAAACAATTTATGTAACTGTAAACCGCCGCGAGCAGCCACTTTCACAAATTGGTAGCAGTGTTTCCGTTCTGACCGATATCGACCTGCAAAAGGGCCAGAACATTTTTGTTGTGGATGCCCTTGAGGTGCTACCGAGCGTAAATATCGCCCAAAATGGTTCTTTTGGTGGCCTGGCATCCCTTTCTTTGCGCGGTGCTGGTGGTGATAGTACGGCTGTACTTATTGATGGTGTGCAGTTGAATGATGCTTCATCTACGGGCAACGGCTATAATTTCGCTCATCTTGATACAAATAATATCGAACGTATCGAAGTACTGCGCGGCCCACAATCTGTACTATATGGTTCAGACGCTATCGGTGGTGTAGTGAATATCATCACGAAAACTGGTGGTGACGGCCTTGGTGGCAACGCGTATGCTGAATACGGCTCTTATAACACATTCCGTACTGGCGGCACGCTGCACGGCGGCACGAAGAAACTTGGTTTTAATCTGGCAGCCAGCTTCACAGATACAGATGGTATTTCTGCAGCTGATGAAAATGACGGTAACACCGAGCGTGATGGCCTGCGCAGCTATAATATCTCAGGTAAGGTAACCAGCGAAATTTCCGAGGACCTTCGTTTTGAAGTGATCTCGCGTTATTCTGATAATGCCAGTGAATTTGATAGTTTTGGACCAATTGATGGTGATGAAGTTGCTCATACAGATGAGTTTTTGATTGCCGGTCGTGCGCACTTTAACCTGTTCGATGGACGCTTACAGAATACTGTATCTGCAGAGTTTTCTTCAATTGAGCGAGAGAATTTTACAAATGGCGCTTCCAGCTTCGAAGCGCAAGGTAACCGTACTAATTTTGACTATCTTGGTGTATTTGAAGCAACAGAAGACTGGACAGTAACCTTCGGTGCTCAGCATGAAGTTGCTAAAGCTACAAACCTTGAAGGTGATGGTATTTCCATTGATAGCGTGTTTGGTGAATTGGGCTGGACACCTGTGGATGGACTGGTTCTGACAGCCGGTATTCGTCAGGATGATCACGAGACATTCGGTGGTGCCACAACAACACGTTTTACAGGGTCATATCAGGTAACAGATACAACACGCCTTATTGCAAACTGGGGTGAAGGCTTTAAAGCACCAAGTGTGTTCCAGCTGACATTTGTTTGTACTTTCTGTGGCCTTACAGAGCCAAGTTCAGATCTCCGCCCAGAGCGCGCTAAAGGTTATGAATTTGGCGTTGAGCAAACTTTCCTTGAAGGTGATCTCCTTCTTTCTGCAACATGGTTTAACCTGAAAACCCGTGATGCAATCGATTTCACTTTCACAAATGGTTACGCCAATGTGGATTCTCGTCGTTCAGAAGGCCTTGAGCTAGGTCTGCAGGCAATCCTAAGCGATACGCTGGATGTAAGTGCTAATTACACATATACAGATGCAGTTGATACGGCGACTGATATTGCAATTGAGCGTCAACCGGAAAACCAGTTCTCTGCCACAGTAAACTGGGCACCTGTTGAGGCGGTTAATCTGCGGGCAACACTTGTTCATAACGGTGAAGAAGAACAGTCATTTGGTGCTGAAACGCTAGAAGCCTGGACACGCCTTGATCTGCGCGCAAGCTTCCAGATCAATGACCGTGTGAGTGTATACGGCCGTATCGATAACCTGTTTGACGAAGAATATCAGTCTATCATTGGATACGGTACACCTGATCGTTCAGCCTATGTTGGCCTAAGGGTTAATCTCTAGCAAACGGGAGCAAGGTAATGGCTCTAAGAAAGTTATTATCTGGTCTTTTGCTAGCAACACTATTTGAGATGGTGGCAGCACCGTCTCAAGCAGCGGATGATGCTGAAACTCAACCGCTGCCATCAGTGGTTTCGCTCGATTACTGTGCGGATCAATATATTCTTGCTCTCGCTGATCGTTCGCAGATTAAAGCGGTATCAAAAGGGGCTCGGGAAAAATATTCTTTCTACCGGGCACGGGCTGCGGGGTTACCCTATACAGAAAGCTCGATTGCTGAAGTTATTGCTCTCCAGCCAGATATTGCCATTCAAAGCTATACAGTCGCGGCGCGTATGCCTGAAATGGCGGAACGTACAGGATTTGAGCTTCTTAAAACGCGATTTGGCAGTGCACCTGAAATTGTACTTCAGAATGTTCGTACCATTGGAAAAGCCATAGGCCGTGAAGCGCAGTCTGAAATAATGGCACAGACGTTCGAAGCCCGGTTACAGGCTTTGAAGTTGGAAATGAAATCCTCTCTCAAGATTGCCTATGTCACTCCAAGCGGGTTCACTTCAGGTGTTGGTACGTTTGTGGACGGCATCATCGAACTGGCAGGCTTTCGTTCTTATGCTGCTTCAAAAGGGTATCAGGGTTGGTTGTTACTTCCGCTTGAAGACCTGATTATGGACCCGCCAGATATGTTTGTGACCAGCTTCTTCGATACCAATATGGACAATCAAAGCAATTGGAGCCTCAGCCGGCATGATAGGTTGCTTGAGATGATGGACCAGATCCCAACCGTTCACCTGCCCGGAAGTTATCTGGCTTGCAATGGCTTGTTTCTCGCTGATGCCGCGGAGGCTATCCGCGCCAAAGCCGGTGAATTTGGTATCCTGAAAAAGAAAGATACGGCCGATGAATAGATATCTGAGAGATAATGTTTTTCTTGGGCTGCTGTTACTTGGGGTAATGCTGTTCTCGCTTATATTCGGACGGGTTGATATGTCCCTTGCGGATGTGTGGCAGGGGCTTACCGGTGGTAAAGACAATCCTGTTTCCATTATTGTGCGTGAACTTCGGTTGCCGCGTGTGATTTTGGGGGCTGTCGTTGGCGCTGCCCTTGGCCTTTCAGGTGCAGCCCTTCAGGGAATGCTGCGAAACCCTCTCGCTGATCCCGGTGTTATTGGAGTAACGGCCAGTGCAGCTTTTGGCGCTGTGCTTGCTATTCACTTGGGTTTTATCATCAGCTTTCCGCTTATGATCTCATTCTTCGCTATGGCGGGCGCACTTGTTGCAACAGCAATCCTACTTTTCATATCAGCGCGAGATGCCAGTGTTCTTATGCTCATTCTTGTAGGGCTTGGTATTAGCTCGCTTGCGACGGCTCTTATCTCACTTGTGATGAACCTTTCAGAAAGTCCGATCAGTGTTAGAGATATGATTATGTGGATGCTTGGTTCACTTGAAAACAGAACAGTATCTGATCTCTGGTTTGCGCTGCCGTTTATCGGTTTTGGTTGGCTGTTGATGTTGAATGTAGGACAAGGGCTGAATGCTCTCAGTGTCGGTGAAGACACGGCGAAGACTATGGGGGTGAATATAAAGCAGCTTAAACTCCGTATCGTTGTTGGCTCGGCTATCAGTGTGGGGGCGGCAGTTGCCGTATGCGGCAGTATCGGGTTCGTAGGGCTTATTGTGCCGCACATGGTGCGTGGCCTTATATGCAATGAACCGGGGCCTTTATTGCTGCCAAGCGCTTTAATGGGCGCGCTGCTGCTTACCTTTGCGGATATTTTAACAAGAGTACCAACACCCGGCGCCCCGCTTCATATCGGCGTGGTTATGGCGCTTGTTGGGGCACCAGCATTCCTGTTTATCGTTTATAAAACCCGGGAGAACATGAGATGAGCGATTTAAAGGTAGCCAATCTCTCTCTGGAGGTCAGGGCGAAAGAAATTCTGAAAGATGTTTCTGCTGAGATGAAACGCGGCGAGCTGGTGGGACTTATTGGTCCAAATGGTGCAGGTAAAAGTAGTTTGCTCAAAGCCATTCTTGGGCTTCAAGATTGTGTCCAAGGTGAGGTGATGCTTGAAGGGCAGGATTTAAACAGTCTTTCCATCAAAGAACGTTCGAAGCTGTTCGCCTATGCGGCGCAAGGGGCGCCGGTTCACTGGCCTTTAACGGCAGAATATATTGTCGGCCTTGGGCGCGCGCCTCATCTAAACCCGTGGCAAAGAATGGGTGTAAGAGATCAGGAAATTGTCGAGGAAGCACTTAGAAAAACGGATTGCGCGCACCTGAAAGAGCAGTCTGTGATGACATTGTCGGGTGGAGAAAAAGCGCGCGTGTTACTTGCTCGTGCGCTTGCTTCTGACACACCATATCTGTTTGCCGATGAACCAGTGGCGTCTCTTGATCCAGCTCATCAGCTTCAGGTGATGGATATCTTGAAAAATGAAGCTGATGCAGGGAAGGGCGTAATGGTTGTTCTTCATGATCTTGGATTGGCGCTTCGTTATTGTGATCGTTTGATTTTATTGCATGAAGGCAAAACGATTGGCCAAGGAAGTGCGGAAGAAATTTTAAGTGATGAAAATTTAGGTCAGGTTTTTGGTGTTCAGGCCGAGCGTTGGAAAAATAAGGGGCGAGATTTTTTGATCGTTCATAATCTGGACAAAGGGGCTGCCTGATGCTGCTGGCGTGTCTGGCCATGCTGGTGGATGCTTTGACTGGGGAGCCTAAATGGCTTTACAGCCGAATAAAGCACCCGGTTAGCTGGATGGCGGCCATCCTTATGTTTTTAGAGCGCCGTTTTAATAAACCATCCAGAAAGAGAAGTGTTCGCAAGTTTTTAGGAACGGCTTCCATTCTCGTGTTGATACTGCTGTGGGGAACTGCTGCGTGGGCTGCTGAAAACGCTATCAAGGGTTATGTGGTGGCGCCGTATAGTCTGCTGTTTGTTGCATTGATCGCCAGTGTCTTTATTGCTGCAAGAAGCCTCTTTGAACATATTAATTTGGTGAAGAATGCACTTGATCGGCAGAGCCTTGAAGATGCCAGATGTGCAGTAGGGATGGTCGTAGGAAGAGAAACCGTTGACCTTGACGAACTGGCTGTTTCCCGCGCTGCGACGGAAAGTTTGGCGGAAAATTTTTCTGATGGTGTTATTGCCCCGCTGTTTTGGTTGCTGACAGGAGGGCTTCCCGGGCTGGTTATCTATAAGATGGTCAATACCGCTGACAGCATGATTGGACACAAAACAGAGCGCTTTCGTGATTTTGGCTGGGCAAGTGCCAAACTTGATGATGCGATGAACTTATTACCGGCACGGATGACAGCGCTTTTACTGGCGTCGGGAGCTTTTGGGCTGAGAATACCTTCAGCTTTTCAGGGCTTAAAAGTGGCCTTCAAGGATGCAAATCTACACACGAGCCCAAATGCAGGCTGGCCAGAAGCAACAATCGCTGGTCTTCTCAAAGCGCGCCTTGGTGGCCCTAGAACTTATGGGGCAGGGCAAAGGGAAGAGTATGCGTGGCTCGGCGCTGATTTCCCTGAAACCAATCAGCCTGATCTTGGATTGGCGCTGTGTATCGTAAAGGCATCTTGGTTGGCTCTATTTGTCTTATTACTGGTGGGAGGTGTGTGGTGATCCCTTCCATTCATCATGGCGGTGATATGCAAGCGGTAAAAGCGCAATATCCTCATGTGCAAGAAGAATGGTTGGACCTGTCCACGGGTTTGAGCCCGTTTGTTTATCCGTGGCAAGAGAAAATAGCGGCGGTTGATCTCTATGAAGCGTCTTCAAAACTGCCGCAAACCTCTCTTATTGATGCTTGCGGTGAGGCATGGGCACTGTATTTGGGAATAAAGGATAGGACTGACTGGCTCCTTACGGCCGGGTCACAGGCCATCATTAATATCCTGCCGCGGCTTCTGCCTGAATATCAGGCGGTTATTCCAGTACCAAATTACGGTGAGCATGCCAGAGTGTGGAGCCGATCCGCTCGGCCTGCCATCATGCTGGAGCGTGAGGTATTAAAATCTTTTGAATATGGTGACCAACAGGTTGTTTTTCTGACGTCTCCAAATAACCCTGACGGGTATATTTGGTCGAAAGAGACCATATGGAAGATGGCTGAACAGCTGAAAGAAAAGAGAGGGTATCTGCTGCTGGATGAAGCGTTTGCCGATGTTGCCTTCTCTCACAGTATAGCCGCTGAAAACATACCGGATAATATGATCCTTCTGCGTTCCTTTGGTAAGTTTTTTGGTCTGGCAGGGGTAAGGCTTGGTTATGCAAAATTGCCAGCTGGCTTGAAGGGTAAGGCGCAAGCTATTCTGGGCCCCTGGTCTGTAAATGGGCTGGCTGCCCTTATTGCTTTCAAGGCCCTTCGGGATGATAGATGGATTGAGGATACACGAACGGCACTGTCGAAAGGTGCGGTGAAGCTGAAAACCATTCTGAAGGCTTCCGGTTTTGAAATTATAGGGGGAACTGATCTGTTTTGTCTCGGTTACCATAAAGATACAAACCGACTGACAGAACAGTTGAATGGTAGCGCTATCCATGTTCGGCGCTTTGAAGAATACCCCAATTGGATACGCTTTGGCATACCGGCTAGTGAAGAAGAATTTAACCGCCTGAGGGAGGCTTTATATGTCAGATGATATTAATGAAGAACACCGTAAGAAGATGGTGAAGCTCAAAGAAGAGCAACGCGCCAAGGTGAAAGAAAAAAAGAAAGCTGAGCGCGGGCTTTTGATGGTGCATACTGGTGACGGAAAAGGAAAATCAACCGCAGCCTACGGGACGTTGTTGCGGGCGCTGGGCTGGGGGCATGATGTTGCTGTTCTTCAATATGTTAAAGGCAATTGGAAAACCGGTGAGAAAGAGTTTTTCAAACGGTTTCCTGAACTTGTTCGTCTAGAGGTGATGGGCGAAGGGTTTACATGGGAAACCCAGGACCGTGAGCGGGATATTGAAGCTGCAAGAAAAGCCTGGGAAGTAAGCAAAGAGATGCTGAACAGCGGTGACTATGATCTTGTTGTCCTTGATGAGCTGAATATCGTGCTCAGAAATGATTATCTGGATGTTAAAGAAGTAAAAGAAGGCCTGCTTGCCCGCCATCCACGTACAACAGTGATTGTAACTGGCCGTAATGCCAAACAGGAAATCATGGATGTGGCTGATCTGGTGACCAGTATGGAAATGGTCCGCCATCCATTTGAAAACGGGATTAAAGCCGCGCGCGGTATTGATTTTTAGGCTGTTAATAGAGGCGGTTTAGGCACTGAAGTTGCCACTGGCCGCCTTTTCCTTGCCCGGTTTGATGCAGCAAGCGGGTGAGAGAGAAGGGCTCTGCATTTATTGCCAGCGCTTGATTAGCGTCCAAGCCGAGAGCTATGCCTGTAAAGGCGCGGATCACACCTGCATGAGTTACCAAGACCTTGGGAATTGAATTTCCTTCTTTGATAAGGTTTTTAATAAAGCCTGACACTCTGTTGCTAACAGCGGAAAAACTCTCACCCTCAGGAGGTGCTGTTTCAGCTGCTAACAGGGACCAGTTATGCGGTTCCAGATCTTTCATTTCCTCCCATATTTCTTCAAAGCTGAACCCTTGCCATTTACCAAAATCCTGTTCGGTAATTTCTGAAGAAGTATTTATTATTTTAGGGCTTAGACTTCCTTCTTTAATCAGTGCATTAGCTGTACTTTGGGTGCGTTCCATGGGGCTTACGTACCATTCAGCGTTCTTAGGGAGTTCAGCAGCTAGTGCTGAGATTGTTTCCTTCGCAGGTAATACAGCTTCTGCGTTTGCATCTTTATAAATGCCCTTACGGCTGTTTTTAACCGGCGCGTGGCGGATCAGATACCATTCTGTTAGTTGTATATCACTGGTCATGAAGGTGCCTGCCATAAAGTTGCGAGAGTTATGAGCATAGCGATCTCGGAAAGCTGCTGTGTTGCGCCCAGAATATCTCCGCTATAGCCACCTACTTGTTTGTAAGCCAGTCGGCAGAAAACAAGCGTCGTTAATAGTGCACTTACCGTAAGAAATATTGTTGCGGCCATGCTAGCAATGAAAAAGCTGCTGCCAAGTGAGAGGATAAAGGCCGTTGTTACCGTCGGAAAAGAGGGTTTACCAGCCTCGGTAGCCAGGCTGTTGCTACGGGCAGGGGAGAGTATCAGTGGCGGAATAAGTATCACCGAACGAGATATAACTGCGACAATTATCATTGCACGCACAATATCCATCTCTGTCATGGATTGAAGGCTGAAGAATTTGAAAGAGAAGGCAATAATTAAAGCAAGACCACCATATGTACCAATCCTGCTGTCGCGCATGATTTCGAGTTTTTTATCCTTACCGTATCCGCCACCAAATCCATCAGCCACATCAGCGAGGCCATCTTCATGAAAGGAGCCTGTGGTGAAAACTGCGGTAGATATAGCTATCAGGATTGCGAGCTCTTTGGAAATCCCAATGTGAGTGCTTGCGAGAAAAGCCAAACTCATCAGACCACCTATGAAAAAGCCCACAACTGGGTAAGCCCACATAGCACGGCCTAAGTTAGGAGGTGCATCCGAAATTTTCGTCCAATTTATGGGAATGCGCGTGAGCAACATAAAGGCTGCGGCGATATCTTCGCGCCATTTTCGAACTAAGCCTTTTTTATTGCTCTCGTCAGTCACCACTGGTTACTCCAGCTTCTTCAAACGTCGCCATACCGTTATGAGCAGCAAGGGCTGATTTAATGATCATTAGAGCCACGGCAGCACCACTGGCTTCCCCCAGTCTCATGCCAAGATCCAGAAGTGGCTTTTTATGCACTTTCTCTGCTATCAGTTTATGGCCAGGCTCCACAGAAAGGTGAGAAAGCAAACAGTGATCAAGAGCATCGGGGTTTGATTTTACAAGAGCCGATGCAGCTGCGGTAGAGATGAGACCATCCAGTATTACGGGGATACGCTTATGCCTGGCCGCCAATGTGGCTCCGGCGATTGCGGCTAATTCCCGACCGCCTACTGTCCTTAATATATCAAAAGAAGATATTTGGCTTGAAAGATGGAGCAGGTGAGCATCTTCTACGGCTTTAAGTTTGGCCTTAAAACCTTTGTCATCAACACCAGTGCCGCGACCAACCCAATCAGAGGGAAAACAGCCAAACGTCGCCTGGGCAACTGCGGCTGCTGATGTGGTGTTTCCTATACCCATTTCCCCGAGAAGGATTATGTCAGCATCGTCTGGAACGGCATCAATACCTGCTTGAATAGCTGCACAGCATTCTTCATCGTTCATCGCGGGTCCTGAAGTGAAGTCTGCCACTGGCTGATTTAGATCAAGAGCTATCACATCGAGGGTTGCACCTGCGGCTGCGCATAGCTGATTAATAGCAGCTCCACCAGCTGCAAAGTTCGCAACCATCTGCTCTGTAACTTCTGAAGGGAATGCAGATACTCCCTTGCGAGTGACCCCGTGATTACCCGCGAATACCAGGCAATGTACGTTATCGGTAGTTGGCTTTAACTTACCCTGCCAACCAGCAAGGAAAATAGCAATTTCTTCCAACCTGCCAAGGGAACCAGGCGGCTTAGTAAGCATGGATTGACGCTGGGTAGCTTCATCTATGAAGTTTTTCTGAGGCGCAGGTAACGCTTCCAAGAGCGCAGAGAAACTGCTGTGATTGGTGATTTTAAGGTTGGTCACTAGGTAAACTTTCTAACATGGTACGACCATCTTTTTTCAAAGGCATAGGTAAGCCAGCGATAATGAAAAAGCAGTTGGGCAGGGCGGCGGCCAAGCGTTGATTAAGTCTTCCTGCTTCATCACGGAAATCACGAGCAAGCTTATTCGCGGGCACAATCCCCATACCTACCTCGTTACTGATGCTTATGACTGGACAAGGGGCCTTTTTTATAGAAGTTATGAGGGCGGTAATTTCAGCGTCGATATCTTGCTCAGCGAATGTGATATTGCTAAGCCATAAGGTAAGGCAATCAATAAATATGACAGTATTTTCATGGGCTTCGGCGTTAATAACATCAACAATATTGGTTGGCTCTTCAATGGTTTTCCAGCCGAATGCCTCTCGCAGCTGTTGGTGATGTGCAATGCGTTCTTGCATTTCATTGTCGTGCGCTTCAGCAGTAGCGATGTAAATGGGTGTGAGCTCAGTTGCCAGCGCCAGCTTTTCCCCAAAGCTGCTTTTGCCTGAACGTGCACCGCCCAATATCAACGCTGACTGTGAATGCACGAGCTTTCACCTATGCTAAAAGTTTCTTTCTTATTTAAAGGCTTACATCAGCGTAGAGGGCTCCGCAAGCAAGACTATCACGCGTAGCTGTTTGGCAGTGTGATGAGAAATACAGGAGAAGCGCGAAACCCTTAAATTTAGCTGTTATTTGGGACAAAAAAACTTCTAAAACGGCGAGTTATCATGAAGCTCAGATTTCACCACTGGGCGGCTAACACCCCAATGTTCTGCGAATTTCCCATCTTCCATACGGAATATATGCATGCCAGCATTTCCTGTGGAAGAGGGAGTTGGTTTAAAGTGTATATGCATCCAAACCAGATCACCATCTGCACCAGCCCGTTTAATATCACCGTGCATTTGTGGCATTCTTTCCAACGCACGTGCAAAATACTGTAGCAGACCTTCTTTTCCATCAGGTACATGAGGAGCATGTTCAATATGAACATCGGCAACGCACTCTCTGCCAAAACGGTCAACGTCTAAATCCACTTCAAGTACCTTCATGCAATAGACGGCTTTTTCCAGGTTTTTCTGCTCCAGAGCTTCCTGAGCAATAATTTCAGCATCTGTATCTGTACCGATAGCTGGAACCACATTAAGCGCCATCGCTAAAGCCGTAGCAGCGGCTTTTGATTGCCATTTATGGAGCAGGTTCTTTTTCCTTGGACTATGAAAGTTCATATTTTCCTCACTGTTTTTATAGTTAATGTTATTACCTATCTTATATTTGGCAGTTTTTTACAATTAATATAATTCATTCATTTGAAATAGGAGGGTCTTTCAGGCGGTAACGGTTGTTTTAAAAATTTTTTAAGGAGCGAGGCTTGCATAAATAGAGGGGAAGAATGCGCTAACCAAAGAAAAGAGGTATAGGTTTATACATACTGAAACATCGCATAATTTATATTATGGGAAATTATGCGATGTAATTTCAAATGAGTTATAAAACCACCTAGTGCTCACATATATCACCTTTACTATTGAAATAAACTTTATAATTGCGTTGTAAAGTTTATCATAGCAACATAATGAGCGAATTAATTTATTCTTGGGGTAAAGCATGGTCCTGGCAAAAGACTTTTTATGGATTCTTCCTTACGGAACTTATTCCATAGTTGATAAAATTAAAGGGAATTCGAAAGCTAAACGCACTGAATTGGATGCTAAAAGTTTTCAAAATTACACTTCTATATATTTCTTATCTAATCTTATCGCCCTTGCATCGGTGGTAGTTCTTATATTGGGTAAGGAAAAATTACCTGTCTGGTTCAATTATGGCGTAGCCGCTGTTTACCTTTATATATTTGGAGCAATTTCAGCTGGAGTTTGTTTGTTTTTATCTCAACAGTTTATGATACAAAAAGCAGATGAAAAAACTAATTGGCTCAGTTATTTACCATTTTTAAATTATCTAAGTACCGCATGCTTTGGAATTGCTACCTTCACACTAACAATAGGTATACTGTTTGCACGTTTTTTCTGAGGCTATGGCCTTAGAATTAACGTATCACCACGCATTTCAACGCTTGAGAAACGGTTAAGGATATTGAGACCAAGGAGTGAACCTCGCATGTCTGCGCCGTTTACCGTAACGGTAACGTCGTAAAATGCTTCTGTGCCAATCTCTATGCTGTTTACGCGGGTTTTAGCAAACTGAACGGAGCCGTTCGCTGTTTCCGCCCTGCCCGTAAACACCAGATCATCCATATTAATGCCAACAAGAGCTGCATCTTCCGGGCTTAGCACCACATTACTGGCGCCTGTATCCACCATAAATTTCACTGGCACATCATTAATTTGGGCTCGCAGCCAGAAATGGCCATCTTTTGCCCTGTGCACCAGAAGCCCGTGGTCAGAACTGGTAACGCCTGAAGGATCAAGCGCCGCCATAAACCTCGTTCCTACATCAGATTGGTACAGGTAAAAAAGCGACGTGCCGACAATGAACAAAAGCCAAATGCCCGCATATTTGATGAGCTTTATAATAGACGTTCGGCTCCAAAAAGCCGCCACACCGCCGAAAATACCCAGAATAACCAAGCTGCGCACCAAATAAGGATCATTCATTGTGGTACTTGGAAAAACAAGGGACAGGCCAAAAACAAGCATCGCGAGACCAAGGAGAAACAACACAAGGCGGAGAACCTTTGGTTGCTCCACCGTTCTGTAACGATTGTGATTTTTATCTTTGTGGTCAGGTACTTGCCACGGATCATGACCCATCGTGCTTTCCTCCAAGGATACAGTGTACCGCATCAGTAAGGTTTGCTCAAATGTTCAATGGTTTAGAGAGTGATTTCCATACCGTCATAAGCAGGTTCAACGCCGTCAGGTAATTCGCGCTTAAGCGTTTCATAATCCATATCCCATGTCATATGGGTGAGAATGGCGCGTTCGGGTTTAATCAGTTCAATCCACTTGAGAGTTTGTTCCAAATGAGAATGTGTTGGATGCGGATCATAGCGAAGTGCATCTACCACCCAAACCTTCACGCCTTGTAATGCTTGAATGGCTGTTTCTGGTAAGCGGTTCAAATCTGTTGAATAAGCCATATCCCCAAACCTGTAACCGAGACTAATGCCGTTACCGTGGCCCTGTTCAAATGGTGTCATTTTAATCGCACCAATAGTTTTTGGGCCGCTTAAAACATGGCCTTTACACATTGCCGGATACCCAGCCTGAGAACGAAAGATATAGTCAAACCGATGTTTAATAACCTGCAAGGTTTCTTCATCGGCATAAACCGGGATTTTCTCCCGGCTTGCATGGAAGAAACCACGAAGGTCATCAATGCCGTGCACATGGTCAGCATGATCGTGGGTATAAAAAACGGCATCCAGATTTTCTGTGCGTGCCATTAGCATCTGTTCGCGAAAATCCGGTGTGGTATCAATAACGAGGGTTGTATCCCCCTCTTCCACCAGCACACTTGCCCTACGCCGACGGTTTTTTGGATTTTTAGGGTCACACGCGCCCCAATATTCCGGGATCTTAGGCACGCCGCCAGAAGTGCCGCAGCCTAGGACCGTAAGCTTCATGCCGCGGCCTTTACAGGTGGTGTGATCTTAGAGAAAAGATCGAAGAAATTCTGTGTGGTTGCTTCGCTGAGATCCTCAAGGCTCTCTCCGCGCAAATCTGCAAGGAATTCCGCCGTATTTGCAACAAACGCAGGTTCACACTTTTTACCTCTGTGCGGTACTGGCGCTAGAAACGGCGAGTCAGTTTCAATGAGCAAGCGGTTTAGTGGAATGGTTTTCGCGCTGGATTGCAGCTCTTTTGCACTTCTGAAGGTTACAATCCCGGAAATAGAGATATAAAGCCCCATCTCTAGGCAGGCATCTGCGAGGCGCTGGCTTGCTGTAAAGCAGTGAATAACGCCCGGGAAAAAGCCCTTTTTCATTTCTTCGGTAAGGATATTGATGCAATCATCATCTGCATCGCGTGTGTGTACGATAACAGGTAAACCAAGCTCACGTGATGCTGTGATATGGCTGCGGAAATTCACGGCCTGCATATCCCGTGGTGCATTATCATAATAATAATCCAGCCCAGTTTCACCAATACCCACGATTTTTGGGTGCACAGCGCGTTCTAGAAGTGCTTGAACGGCTACATCAGGTTCGTTTTCCGCCTCGTGAGGATGAATGCCCACGGTGCCAAATATATCATCATATTTCTCAATGATCTCAATGATTTCTGGGTATTGTCTCAACTTAGTGTTTATGCTGAGCATACAGCCTACGCCAGCGGCACGAGCACGCTGAACAACATCATCTTGCTGTTCAATAATGCCTTCGTAGTTCAGGTGGCAGTGGCTATCAACAATATACCCGTATTTGCTCATTATTCAGCGGCCTCTGGCAATTCAAGGCGAGGGAACACGCCTTTTGGCTTCGGTATATCAATGCCCGGTTGAAGGCGCCCTGCCTCATTCAACTGGTCAAACCCACGGTTTGTAACGCTGATCTGGCTTAAAAGTTTGTCTGCTGCTTCGGGCATAATCGGTTGAATAAGAATACCGAGCATACGAATAGCTTCCGCGAGGACATAAAGCACGGTTTCCATGCGTGCTGTATCTGTTTTACGGAGCTTCCAAGGTTCCTGCGTGGTGATATAGCGATCAGCGGCAGCTGCTTGTGCAAAGATAGCTTCAAGAGCCAGATGGAAGGCTTGTTTATCCATATGGCCGCGTACAGTTTCCAGTACAGCTTCTATACCCGAAAGAAGTTCTGTATCTTCCGCAGCAAGTTCACCTGGTGCTGGTAGTTTCGCTTCACAGTTCTTATGGATCATTGAAAGTGTGCGTTGGCTCAGGTTGCCAAGGCCATTCGCAAGATCAGCATTCGCCCGGTGAACGAAAGACTGACGAGAGAAATCACCGTCATTACCAAATGGTACTTCCCGCATCAGGAAGAAACGAGTTTCATCAAGGCCGAAGGTTTCAATAAGTTCGAATGGATCAATGACATTGCCGAGAGATTTAGAGATCTTCTGGCCTTCGTTTGTCCACCAGCCGTGCGCAAATACGCGGTTTGGCAACGGCAAATCAGCTGCCATAAGGAAAGCAGGCCAATAAACCGCGTGGAAACGCAGAATATCTTTACCTACCATATGGACATTTGCTGGCCAAAATTTTTGGTAATCAATACCATCAACATCAGGATATCCAACTGCTGTTAGATAATTGGTAAGAGCATCAATCCACACATACATAATGTGGCCATCGGCATTTGGTACAGGTACGCCCCAGTTAAATGTTGTACGGGAAATAGATAAATCTTCCAGACCGCCTTTTACAAAGCTGCGAACTTCATTGAGGCGGGATTTCGGCATTACGAAATCGTCCTGACCATCATAAAGTTCAAGCAACTTGTCCTCGAAGGCAGAAAGTTTGAAGAAATAGCTTGGTTCTTCAACCCATTCAACCGGCGCGCCCGTTGGGGCAAGCTTCTCTCCGCCCTCGCCGTCAATCAGTTCAGATTCAGCATAAAAGGCTTCATCACGCACGCTGTACCAGCCGGCATATTTATCTTCGTAAATGAACCCTTTTTCAACTAGGCGTTCCCAAAGGTGCTGTACTGATTTCTTATGACGTTCCTCGGTTGTGCGAATGAATTGGTCGTTAGAGAAATTCATTGCCTTCGCCAGATCCTGGAAGCGCGCTGAAACACGGTCACAAAATTCAAGCGGTGCTACACCAGCTTTCTCAGCTGATTTCTCAACCTTTTGTCCGTGCTCATCTGTGCCTGTAAGAAACATGACATCATAACCGTCCAGCCGCTTGAAGCGGGCCAGAACATCACATGCAAGGGTCGTATAAGCATGGCCAATATGTGGAACATCGTTCACATAATAGATTGGCGTCGTAATGTAAAAAGACGACTTATCAGTCATTGTTTCTCTCAAACTTTTAAAGATACTATCGGGCGACTGCGCTGAGGGATGTAAATAAATTTACGATCACCTGCTTACGGTCAAGGTTTACCGCATCAGCGCGTGCCACCATTTGACCCATCTTTTCCCACAGGTCCAGCCAGCGATCAACCCCAGCTGATGCAGAAATACGCCTCATTTGATCATTTTCACCGTCTAATATTTCTGGAAGGGGCATGTTACTGGCGCTCTGACGGATCATGCGTTCAATCCAGCCGAGGTAAATATTTACGAACAAATGATATTTATCATCCGCTTTAACCGCGGCCAGTTCGCCTGCAAGGATATGTATTTCGGGGATATTAAAACGCGGAAAACGGCTCAAATGGGTGGATACTTTCCTGTATAGGCCTACACCATCGTTATTAGCCAATTCAATTGCCCTACCCGGCGCGCCTTCAGACAAACGTGTGAGGGCTGTTAGATCATCAATAGATAACTCAGGAAATTTACCCGCAAGCACGGCTTTCACGCTATCTTCTGGTAGTGTAGAAAGCGATAAAGCACGGCAACGGCTTTTGATAGTCGGTAACAACTTGCCCGGCGCATGAGCTAGCAGCAGAATAATGGATTTCTCAGGTGGTTCTTCGAGGATTTTAAGAAGCGCATTGGCGGCATTCACATTCATCTCGTCTGCAGCATCTACAATTGCAACACGCCAACCGCCCTCGGCACTCGTCTGGCTATAGAAGCTGATCAGTTTGCGAATATCATTAATAACAATATCGTTCCGAAGTTTACCCGTTTTCTCATTCTCTGTTCGTTCGGCGATAACAAGCCCGCCGTGCCCACCAGATACGATGCGGTGAAGATCAGGGTGATCAGGACTGATATTTAGCGAAGAAGCCTCGCTCGGTAGATCGTCACCAAACAAACCAGGCCCATCATCCTTATCCGTTTGGGTTAGCAGGAATTTTGCGATCTTCCATGCTAGTGTGGCTTTACCCACTCCCTTTGGGCCTGAAATAAGCCAGGCATGGTGAAGTCGGTCACTATTGAAGGCCTCAAGAAACATGCGTTCTGCGGCTTCATGGCCGAGCAACAACTCCGAATGCCTAGGGTTTAATTCCAAACTTTCTTCGGTATCAGCCATTAAAGGAAAAATCTCTCTACAACAGTTGCACGAATTTGTTCTTGCAGTTCATCAATGCTTTTTGTGGCATCAAGAATAATAAAGCGGTCCGGTTCGGCATCTGCCAGCTTGAGGAATGTTGCGCGAAGTGTTTCATGAATACTTACATCCATTCGCTCAAAGCGGTCTTCTACATTTGCTGTTTTAGTACCTTCCCGGCCAATGGCACGTTTAAGGCCAATTTCAACAGGAAGATCTAGAAGAAATGTTAATGTGGGCTTTAAGTTTCCAAACGCAAGTCTTTGCATTTGTTCAACATTTTTAACACCAACCCCTCGCCCGGCGCCCTGATATGCAATGCTCGAATCTTCAAAGCGGTCACATAGTACCCACTTGTTGTCGGCGAGCGCTGGACGAATGGTGCGAGCAACATGCTCGGCTCGTGCTGCTGCATAAAGGAGCGCTTCCGTTACTGGTTCCCAGCGGTCTACATCTCCGGTCAGAACAAGTTCTCGGATAAGCTCTGCGCCGGTGCAGCCACCCGGTTCACGGGTTCTAAGAATGTTAAGGCTCTTTTCCTTAAGCCATTCCTCAAGGAGCTTAATCTGTGTTGACTTGCCACCACCTTCACCACCTTCAAAGGTGATGAAGGGTACATTATTTTGTGCTGGCATATTAGTTAGGCTCCGGCTTCTTCGCGCCAGCAGAACCAAACAGCATATATTCGAAGGCTGCGCCAATTTTACCTAAACCACCAACTTCATCAATGGTTTCTCCAGCGACAAGATCGCGGGTTACTGTCGCACGCCCAGGCATTTCAACTTTTAATGTACCTACTTTCGCGCCCTTTTGAATTGGTGCAGCAATCGGGTTTGTATATTCGATTGATACCTTCATTTGAGCACGCTGGCGGCGGGACATTGTAATCGCGAGATCATCTGAGATCAGAAGCGGTACAGTTGCTTCCCCGCCGAGCCATACTTCAGCATAATCAACAGTTTCGCCAGCACGGAATAATGGATAGTGGCTAAAGTTACGGAAACCATACTGCAAGAGACGCTGGCTTTCACGACTACGAGCCGCTGAGCTATCAAGGCCGCCAACAACCACTACAAGGCGGCGTCCTTCACGTTCAGCTGATCCTGCAAGACCATATCCACTTTCTTCTGTATGCCCTGTTTTAAGGCCATCGGCGCCAGCAAAACGGCCTAAAAGCGGGTTGCGGTTATAGCGGTTAGAGCGGAAGTCTTTATAGAGATACTCACGTTCAGCAAACATTGGGTAAAGATTTGGGAAATCGTTCACCAAATGCAGGGATAGATTAGCAAGATCACGAGCCGTCATTACATGACCTTCGGCAGGCCAACCGTTTACGTTCTTGAATTGGCTTCCGTTCATACCAAGTTCAATAGCCTTAGCATTAAGCCATTCCACGAATATCTCTTCTGAGCCTGCCATATGTTCAGCGAGTACTGCACAAGCATCGTTACCAGAAAGTACAATGATACCACGAAGGAGATCGGCAACAGTTACAACATCACGGGCTTTCAGGAACATAGTCGAACCGCGGTTATTCCAGTTGCGCCATGCTTCATCTGAAACTGTCACCTCATCATCAAGGCGCATCTCACCTTCTTTAATGGCTTCAAAAGCAAGATAAACTGTCATCAGCTTACTCATTGATGCCGGAGGGAAGCTCGTGTCGGCATCTTTCTCAAAGAGAATGCTACCTGTCGAAGCATCAAGCAAAACTGCATGACGAGCCGGCGTTGCCATTTGTTGTGCGTTAGCAATACTTGCCAAGCCCATAACTGTTAGTGAAATTAGTAGGAGCCTTGCCCAAAACTGCTTAATCATTCTATTCCCTTGATCTACCGATCGTTACTTTACAGTTTCTGTGAAAATTCGCGCTTCATAAAACCCATCCGCTACTATGCGGTCAAGTCTCTCTTCAGCGGTTATTCGTTTAATAAACGGCCCTAGCCTCACGCGCCACAAAGTGCGCCCACTGGCATCAGCCTGTTCCGCTCGGGCTTTATGCCCTGCTCTTTTTAACTTTTGCACCTGTTTTTTGGCATTTTGACGGCTAGAGAAAGATCCAACCTGAATATAGTGGCTTTCGTCCCCTAACGTCGTTGTTTGTGTTGGTTGAGGTGCACCTCTTGGTGGATTGCCATTTTCATCAACCGCTTGAACCCGAACCTTGGTAACGCCTTGCTTTTGGAAACCAAGCAGCTGCGCCCCTCGACGTGATATATCAATGATACGAGTGCCTACAAAAGGTCCTCTGTCGTTAACGCGCAGTATAATGGAACGGCCATTAGATAGATTGGTAACTTTAACGAACGTAGGTAACGGAAGCGTTTTATGCGCTGCCGTCAACGCATTCATATTAAAATATTCACCATTAGCGGTTTTTTTGCCGTGGAAATCTTTCCCGTACCATGAAGCATACCCTACTTCATCATAGTATGGGTCTTCTTTTGGGTGATACCACTTACCTGCAACTTTATAGGGGGTACCAACTTTACGTTTTACACCTTGGTCACCTTTTGGTAGCTCGTTATCGTTAGGATAACGCCCAGAAGGAGCGCCACCACCACCTGATGTAGGTGTTGGGCTGCTCCAATTTGAACTACAGGCCCCAAGGGCGGCTACAAGAGCGCCAGCAATAATATGTTTCTTGGTTAGCATCATTTCTGATCAATAATATCCGATAGCAACCCAACCGCCAGCGCATATTTAAAGCTTGGATTATAGCGCATTACAGAGCAGAAATTCCGGTACACCAGATAACCTTCATCATCTCCTTCATCGCCTACAATAAGCGCAGCAGGCAATGAGCGGCTTGGTAAATCTGTGCCGTCCAGCCGGCGTACACCTAAAGCTTGCCAGTCTTGAAGATCATGCCAAACTCCCATGCTTTTATAGGCTTTACACCAACGATCTGGCGAAATACCGTCGGCTTGTTTACCTTGCAATGACCTTTCGCCGCCCTTGGGTAGCTTTACTTTACGCCCCCAAGTTTGATCATCTGCCCAGCCATAAGACTTGAGATAGTTAGCAATAGAACCAAAGACATCCGCTTTACTGTTCCAGATGTCTCGCTTGTTATCACCATCCATATCAACAGCATATTTAAGGTAATTTTCTGGCATGAATTGTGGCTGGCCCATAGCTCCGGCCCAGGAACCTTTCATGTTCTCAGGTGTAGTATGGCCTTGGTCAATTATCTCCAAGGCGGCAAATAACTCTCTACGAAAGCGTTTTGCTCTGCGCTTATCATAAGCGAGTGTCGCAACCGCATCAAAAACGCTGTAGGATAGCGGTACTGTACCATAGTTCGTTTCGATACCCCATATCGCGGCAATGAAACGTGGCTGCACTCCAAACCGTTCAGCTGCAGCCTTTAATGCAGCCTCGTGTTCAGCCATCATGGCCTTGCCTTTACCTTTCCGCCAATCGCTTACACGACTTTTTAAATAGCGAGCATAAGTTTGCTTTACTTCTGGCTGGTTTCTGTCTCGTTTTATAATCTTTTTAACTGGGGCAATGGTAGGTAGAACCATATCCAAGGTTTCGACTTTAATGCCTCGTTCAAGGCCTTCCGTTCTAACGCCTTCTAGCCATTCAATAAAAGCTGGATCATCGCGTAGATGAATCTCTGTTACATTATCAGAATCTTGTGCCGCAGCTGCTATAGGTAGCACAGCAGTAGAAACAGCAATTATTGCACTTATTGATACAGCTTTAAGAAAAGACGACAAACCAACAACTCCCCGAAATAGTAATTGCCTAACATTACGCAGCAAGCGTGCTTTAGACAAGGACAGAAACCCGTCTTTTTCAAGGCAATAAACTATTTGTGGGGGATTTAACAATTATAGAGCTTTAGCTCAAAAAAAATAAGGCTGATACGCAAGGTATCAGCCTTTATATTTGGTGAGCCCGACAGGGTTCGAACCTGTGACCTACTGATTAAAAGTCAGTTGCTCTACCAGCTGAGCTACGGGCCCAAATATGTTTGTATTCAAAGTTACCTTCGAATGCGGCGGAACATAATAAGCTGTCCAACCATGGTCAAGTAAAAGTCATAAAAACAACAATTACCTACATTCCTGAAAACTGAGACAAATAAGGCTGATACTCAAGGTATCAGCCTTTATATTTGGTGAGCCCGACAGGGTTCGAACCTGTGACCTACTGATTAAAAGTCAGTTGCTCTACCAGCTGAGCTACGGGCCCAAATATATGTTCAGTTCGAAGCATCTGGTGCTGCCTCGGGAACGCGGCGGAACATAGGGGCAAGTTTATGATTGGTCAAGCAAAAGTATCAGCTTTTGTTACTTTTTTTTGAAGCCCTAGGAATACTGCCCCTCTTGCTTCTTTTTTAAGCGTTAAATTATGAAGAAAGAGCTAATATTTCTCTAAATAAATCACCGCAGCACACAAAACTGGGCAAATCAGTGATTTACCATTTTTATTCTATTTCTTCTGCGGGCTGTAAACCACAACTTCTATTTCCACTAATCCTTTATCGGGATATAGAGCAGTAGTGCCAACCGCTGTCCAGGCAGGATGTGGTTCACCAATAAATTCACTTTTCACTTCAGCAACAGCTAGAACCTGTTCATGTTTACTGAGCGTGGTGTGCGGGCTATCAAAAACATGGAAAGTATTGATTTTAATTACATCATTCAGGTCTGCACCGCCAGCCTTCAAGGTTTGCTCCAGCCCTTTCAAAGCGCGGCGAACTGATGCTTTAAATGCTTCTTTTCCAAAAGGTTCTTCTGAACCAAAAGCACCAGCAACTACTCCGGAAGCATATATATAATCCCCAGCCCTTACTGCTGGTGAATAGTTGAACACCCCATCATATCCACCTTTTTTCTGTCGTTCGTTTGCGATAATAGCTGTCTTATTTTTACCTACGACATTTAAGGATGCTGTGTCTTGGCAGAAAACAGGGGTATTAGAAAGTGATAATGTGAAAGCAATAGCCGCAAATAATTTCATAGTTCCCCTCCATTGTTAAAGGAGAACTATAAGAACGAATACCTGTGATTCACAAATAAATCTTTGTTGGCTTAACTATAGAGGATCAATATCGCCCATACGGTAAGTTTCCCGGAAACTATTCGCATACTGCGTTAATCGGCCTTCCCCAATGGCATCTCGGAGATTAGCCATTAGATCTTGATAGAATTGAAGGTTATGCCATGTAAGAAGCATAGACCCCAATATCTCACCAGATTTTATAAGGTGATGGACATATGCCCTACTGTACTGCGTACAAGCTGGGCAAGAGCATGCTTCTTCAATCGGACGATCATCATCCTTGTGACGCGCATTTTTCAGGTTGATAGCCCCGCGCCATGTAAAGCCCTGGCCTGTACGCCCGGAACGAGTAGGCATAACACAGTCAAACATATCAATACCGCGTTCAACGGCGCCAACAATATCATCGGGCTTTCCAACGCCCATAAGGTAACGAGGTGTATCTTTCATCATGCGTGGCATGGTGAAATCAAGCACCTTGAACATCATTTCCTGACCTTCACCTACTGCAAGGCCGCCCACAGCATAGCCATCAAAGCCAATATCGGCGAGCTTGTCGATAGATTCGTAACGAAGATCTTCGTACACACTACCCTGCACGATACCGAAGAGAGCCGAACGTGCTGCATGCTCTTCACCGCTATCGAACCCTTCGCGTGAACGCTTGGCCCAGCGCATGGAAAGTTCCATTGATTCTTTAGCAACATCTTCTGTGGCAGGGAATGGTGTACATTCATCAAATGACATTACAATATCAGAGCCCAGCAAACGCTGAATTTCCATAGATCGCTCTGGCGTAAGCATAATTTTGCTGCCATCAAGATGGCTGCGGAACTCTACCCCTTCTTCGCTCATCTTGCGGAGTTCAGTAAGTGACATTACCTGAAATCCTCCGGAATCTGTAAGAATTGGTCGATCCCAGTTCATAAACTTATGGAGGCCGCCTAGCTTGTGTACCCGTTCTGCTGTTGGACGCAGCATAAGGTGATACGTATTACCCAGAAGGATATCAGCCCCTGTAGAGCGTACACTTTCGGGAAGCATGGCTTTGACTGTTCCTGCTGTTCCAACAGGCATGAACGCGGGTGTTCTGATTTCCCCGCGTCTCATTTCAATGGTACCTAAGCGAGCAGCACCATCTGTTGCATGAACTGTATATTTAAATCTAGGCTTCATGCCATTCGTCCTTTTTCGGGAACAGGAGGCTGCTGTCCCCGTATGAGTAAAATCTGTATCCACTTTCAATTGCTGTTGCGTAAGCCTTCTTCATGCGCTCGAAACCTGCAAAGGCTGAGACAAGCATAAAGAGCGTTGATTTTGGAAGGTGGAAATTTGTCATCAACACATCAATAGCTTTGAAACGGTAACCAGGAGTGATGAAGATGTCGGTAGAGCCGTTAAAAGGATGAATAATCCCTTTATCATCAGCTGCGCTTTCAAGAAGGCGAAGTGAAGTAGTACCAACAGAAACGATACGGCCGCCATTTGCCCTTATTTCATTCAATTTAGTGGCTGTTTCCTCTGTAACAACACCTATTTCACTATGCATTTTATGGTCATCGGTATCATCTACTTTCACTGGCAAAAAGGTGCCAGCTCCTACATGAAGCGTAACACCAGCTGTTTTAACACCCTTCTTTTCGAGAGACGCTAAAAGCTCAGGTGTAAAATGTAGACCAGCTGTAGGGGCTGCAACGGCCCCCTCTTCTTCCGCGAAAACGGTTTGGTAGTCGCTTAAATCCTGATCATCAATATCACGCTGGGAAGCAATATAAGGTGGTAGCGGCATAGTACCATGTGCTTCAAGCGCATCCCATATAGCAGCATCTTCAACAGCAAACTCAATCGTGCGTTCACCGCTTTCACCAATTTCAGTAACTTTTGCTTTGAGGCCCGTGAAATCCAACTCATCACCCAGCCGGCATTTTTTTGCTGGTCGAGCAAATACTCTCCAAACAGTGTTACTTTCGCGTTTATGAAGGGTTACTTCAATTTTGGCTTCCCCACGTTTACCAAAAAGACGACCTGGAATTACTTTGGTATCATTGAAGACTAATATATCTTTGTCGGTGAGAAAATTTGCTAGGGCCGCAACATTAGAATCACTTGTTGTTTCATTTACAACAAGCATACGTGCAGAATCTCGCGGCACCGCTGGGCGCAGCGCGATATTCTCTTTAGGAAGATCAAAATTAAAAAGCTCTACATTCATGGCGGGCCTTTTAGCGAAACAGCGGGCTGAAAACAAGAAAAAGGGCGCAATAAAGCGCCCTCTTCCCATAAATATTGGATTTAGTGATTATTCTTTTACGTCAGCAGCTACCTGCATACGTACAATTTTACTTGGATTTACTGGTGGTTCACCCTTCTGGATCATATCTACATACTCCATACCACCAATTACACGGCCCCAAACAGTATACTCGTTGTCAAGGAATGGAGTTCGGTCCAGACAGATAAAGAATTGGCTATCTGCGCTGTTCACTGTTTGTGCACGCGCCATAGATACTGTGCCGCGTAAATGTGGAAGGCTGTTAAACTCTGCATCAATGTTAGTGCCAGAACCACCTGTGCCAGTACCTTTAGGATCTCCGCCTTGTGCCATAAAACCTGGAATCACACGGTGAAAAATAGTTCCGTCATAAAAGCCCTCGCGTACGAGTTCCTTAACGCGTGCTACGTGATTTGGAGCTTTATCCGGGCGCATCGCAATTGTCACCCTTGCATTTTCAGCTACATCAAGATCAAGATATAGAATATTTTCCTTATCTTGCTGTAAAGCTTCAGCATTATCTGTCATTAGTCCCACCATTGCTGCAAATATTATCAGTAGTTTTTTCATACCACTTAATACCACTATTGTTATTTGGCTAAGTTAACTTTTTCTACCACCTCATATCCCACTTTTTTGGGAACAAAGGAAGAGATATTACCATCATACTTCGCAACTTCCTTAACCAGACGTGAAGCAATTGTTTGATAACGAGGATCAGCCATGAGAAATACGGTCTCAATCTCAGGATTAATTTGATAATTCATACCCGTCATCTGAAATTCATATTCAAAATCAGCAACGGCTCGTAAGCCCCTGATAATAATGGAAGCACCAACTCTTTCAGCAAACTTCATCAGAAGTTCATCAAACGGTACAACTTCAAATTCTACACCAATGCTTTCTGCATAATGACGGCATTCACGGTCAACCATAGCGACGCGCTCATCAAGGGTAAACATTGGGTTTTTACTTGGATTGGTAGCAACACCGATAACAAGTTTATCAACAAGCCTCAGGCCACGTTTAAAGATATCGATATGACCATTTGTAATAGGATCGAAGGTTCCCGGGTAAATACCAACACGCTTTTCGGTCATAATGACTCCTCGTCATAAGAATAATGCTGCTATGCAGCAAGATTGACGAATATGCTGCAAAACACAAGAAAATAAAGAAGTTTGCGCATGAAATAAGCCCCCGAAATCTAGTTTCAAGGGGCTTATCTAAATTGACTGCTTGAGGGTTATTCTTCAGATGTTTCTTCAGCGTCGGTTACTGCTTCAACTGTTGCAGTTTCGCTGCCTTCAATTGTATCTTCTTCCTCGTCGTCAGTTTCCTGAAGCTTGGCTACAGATACAATTTCTTCATCATCAGATACTTTGAAGAGAGTAACCCCTTTTGTATTTCTTGATGCAATACGAACGTCATGAACTGGTGTACGAATAAGCTTACCTTGGTCTGTTACCATAAGTACTTGTTCGTCCGTTGTAATAGGTACAGCTGTAATCACACCGCCAATTTGTTCACGCAAACGCTCATCTGACGGCACGTTCCAAATACCTTGACCACCACGACCTGTTACACGGTATTCATGGCTGCTTGTACGTTTACCAAAGCCTTTATTGGTAACAGTTAATACAAACTGTTCAATAGAAGCTAATTCTTCCATCCGTTCATCTGATAGAGTTTGCTCACCAGGCTCATTTTTCCATGCTGCAGCTTTCAAATAAGCATCACGCTCTTCGGTCGAGGCATCTGTCCCCTTAACCACACACATAGAAACTACTTCATCACCTGCAGCAAACTTCATACCGCGAACACCGGTCGATGTACGGCCCGCGAACAAGCGAACATCTGTGGCCTTAAAGCGGATTGCACGACCACCACGAGCAGCAAGGATTACATCGTCCTCTTCCGTACAAACATCTACGCCGATCAGTTTATCTTCTTCATCAGAGAAACGAATAGCGATCTTACCGTTCGACATAACATTAGAGAAATCTGACAAACGGTTACGGCGAACATTACCGCGTGCTGTAGCGAACATTACATGGAGATCGCTCCATGTTTCCTCATTCTCTGGAAGCGGCAGAATCGTCGCAATAGTCTCCCCTTGTTTCAGTGGTAGAAGGTTAATAACAGCCTTACCTTTTGAAGTTGGTGAGCCAAGTGGGAGCTTCCAAACCTTCATTTTATATACTTGGCCAGTATTTGAGAAAAAGAGTACTGGCGTATGCGTATCGGCGACAAATACGGTAGAGAGGAAATCCTCATCCTTAGTCTGCATACCAGAGCGACCTTTTCCGCCTCTGCGCTGTGCGCGATAAGTCGAGAGCGGTACTCGTTTTATGTAACCTGTGTGAGTTACCGTAACTACCATATCTTCACGCGCGATGAGATCTTCGTCTTCGAAAGAGCCTGCTGCGCTAAGATCGATTTCCGTACGGCGGTCATTACCAAATTCCTCGCGAACAGCCTCCAGTTCACCACGAAGAACTTCATACAAACGTATACGGGAGCCCAAAATTTCTAGGAATTCACGAATTTTTTCAGCGAGAGCTTCAAGTTCATCGCCAATCTCATCACGGCCAAGTGCTGTTAGGCGGTGCAAGCGAAGATCAAGGATCGCTTTAACCTGAATTTCAGAAAGCTGGAAGGTACCGTCATCGTTCAACTTGCCAGTTTCACCGATAAGTTCGAGGTATGGCAGAATTTCTGCTGGGTCCCATTTACGTGATGCTAGTGCCTCTCGAGCCGCTGCCGGTGATGATGCACCACGGATGATAGCTACTACTTCATCAATGTTTGCTACCGCAATTACCAGCCCAACCATAATATGCGCACGGTCACGTGCTTTATTAAGATCAAACTTAGTACGGCGTGTGATAACTTCTTCACGGAATTCGATAAAAGCACGTAGCACGTCGCGGAGTGTAAGCTGCTGTGGCTTGCCGCCATTCAGTGCCAGCATGTTGATGCCGAAACTTGTTTGTACCTGCGTAAAGCGGAACAACTGATTCAGAATTACTTCGGGAACACTGTCGCGCTTCAATTCCACAACAACACGAACGCCTGTACGATCAGATTCGTCACGGATATCAGAGATACCTTCAATTCGTTTAGTCTGAACACATTCCGCGATCTTCTCGATCATGGAAGCTTTGTTCACCTGAAACGGGATCTCAGTAATAATAATTGCGTAACGGTCTTTGCGAATCTCTTCAACGTGGGTGCGGCTACGAATTGTAATCGAACCCTTGCCTGTTTCATAAGCCTGTTTGATACCGCCAGCACCAAGGATGATACCACCTGTCGGAAAATCTGGGCCTGGCACATAATCCATCAGGTCCATGTTATTCAGTTCCGGGTTGTCAATAAGCGCAAGCACACCATCAATCACTTCCCGGAGGCTGTGAGATGGAATATTCGTCGCCATACCAACCGCGATACCTGTACCACCATTTACCAATAGATTTGGAAAGCGTGCAGGAAGAACTGTTGGTTCAGATTCGCTCTCATCATAGTTAGCCTGGAAATTAACAGTGTCTTTCTCAATGTCAGCCAAAAGCATGCTGGATACTTTATCCATACGGGCTTCTGTATAACGCATCGCCGCGGCACCATCACCGTCCATCGAACCAAAGTTACCTTGGCCGTCCACGAGCGGCGCACGCATCGAGAAGTCCTGCGCCATACGAACAAGGGCATCATAGATAGCGCTATCACCGTGTGGGTGATACTTACCCATTACATCCCCGACAATACGAGCCGATTTCCGGAATGGCTTGTTATGTTCATAGCCATTTTCATGCATTGAATAGAGGATGCGTCTGTGAACTGGTTTCAAACCATCTCGCACATCAGGAAGAGCACGGGAAACAATCACGCTCATAGCATAATCAAGATAAGAGGCTTTCATTTCCTCTTCGATAGTGATTGGCGCAATGCCCTCTTCTTCTGGTGTAATTGGAGTGTTATCGCTCACCCTTTAGCCCCCTGATTATCAGCAGCTAAGCTGCTGCACTTATAAAACTAAACCTTGCTTACATAAAAAATGCATACGCAATATCTTGTAAGAACAGACAAACTTTCTAGCAATTCCAAGGGGTGCATGCAAGGCGCTTGGAGGGGCAATTTCACATAAATGTAAATTTCTTAATTTTTAGACTAGACGGATCGAATTTTACCTATTAAAACCCGCCCCACGTTCACGAACAGTGATGCCGCGGGCAGGTGGCAGAGCGGTTGAATGCACCGGTCTTGAAAACCGGCAAGGGTGCAAGCCCTTCGTGGGTTCGAATCCCACCCTGCCCGCCACTGTTGTGGCGCTAAGATATAAAGGCCCTGATGATCATTCATCGGGGCCTTTATCTTTTGAGAAGTTTTTTTGAATCATTCAAGCTGCTTGATGCAGTGCGATGCGGTTACCTTCACTATCTTCAAATTCTGCTACAAAGCCTAGTTCGCCAATTGATTTTCGGCCGTACAGAACGGCTCCGCCTGCTTGAACAACTCTTTTCAGGCTATCTTTAATGTTGTCCGTATTAAAATAGATCAGGCTGCCATTCTTGCTCGGGATATAAGCATCGCCTTTCGCCAGTGCACCGGTTATGCCTTCTTTGCCTTCAAGATGCGGGAAAAGAGCCATTTCATGGCCATCAACTACTGCTGGCGTGAAATGGTAATCAAAAACAGTTGAGTAAAAACTCACCGCTCGCTCCATATCAAGGACCGGTATCTCAAAATAGCCAACAGGGTTGATCATAATGCAAACTCATCGATTCTGTTTAGAGGTTCAATTTTATACGTACATTTTTCAACCACAGAACCGTAGCCGTATATTCTGACATGTCAAAACCAACTTCTTCTGCGAACTGAGTGTATGCATATAGAGCAATGTCCGCCAAACTAAAGTGATCGCCAAGAAACCAGTCGCTTTCTTGAAGGTGCTTTTCCATAACATCAAGCGCAGCATAGCTTTTTTTGATAAGCTCTGGATCAACCTCTGAGAATGGTACGGCCTTGTAGACCACTTGAAAGCGAGATACTGCGATAGCTGTCTCATGAGAATATTGCTCCCAGAACAGCCATTCATTCATTTTAGCTTCCAAGAAACTATCGGCTGGGATTAACTCGCTATCTTTAGCTAGAAAAAGCATAATGGCGTTAGATTGAGCCAGAGTGCTAGCATTATTTAACTGAATTGCAGGCACTTGACCTGCTGGGTTTATATTCAGAAAAGCTTCTGATTTAGCTTCACCCTCCACAACACTAACATCCACCCACTCATAAGCCTGTTTAAGATAGTCGGCTACATATTTAACCTTCAGACAATTCCCTGAAATTTTATCACCATATATTTTCATACAGCCTCCTTGATGTTGCACCTATGTTACCGACGTCTGCGAACTGGAGTGAGCGATCAATTTAACAGGTCGTCATTAGCTTATCTTTATGATTAAAAAACAGACACTGCATAATAAATGGACATCAGCTCATGAGAGGCAATGTTGGTTATTTAGTTAAGCCATTGATAAACATTAATTAATGTCAACTGGCACAGTTGGTGCTTAATAAGCTCCAAACAATCATTGGAGTAATTATGAAGTATATCATCGCGATCATTAAACCTCATAAGCTGGAACCTGTCAGAGATGCGCTCGCCGAAGTTGGTATTAACGGCATGACGGTTTCTGAAGTCCAGGGGTATGGGCGTCAGCGCGGCCAGCGGGAAATCTATAGAGGGGCCGAATATGAAGTGCATTTTCTTCCCAAAATAAAGATTGAGGTAGCCGTAGACGATGATGCTGGAGATCAGGTTCTTGAGATTCTGCAGGAAGCAGCCAAGACCGGCCAGATAGGTGATGGAAAGATCTTCGTTTTAGATATCAATCAAGTTGTGCGTATCCGGACCGGCGAAACCGGCATTGAAGCGCTTTAGGGAGTATAGTGATGAAGTTAAAAGGAAAAAAACTTTTGGTGGGCGCTATTACAGTCAGCGCTGTATCCTCTCCTGCTCTGGCAGTTAGTGCTGATTCTGCATATATATTCAACACCCTTCTTTTCCTAATTGGTGGCTTCCTAGTTATGTGGATGGCAGCTGGCTTTGCTATGCTTGAAGCTGGGCTAGTTCGAACGAAAAACGTAGCGGAAATATGTGTTAAGAACGTTTCACTATACGCCATCGCATGCATTATGTGGATGTTAATGGGCTATAACCTCATGTATTCAGGTGTGGATGGCGGATACTTTGGCCAATTCTTCTCTCTTTGGTCCCCTGACGATGCAGCAACCCTTGTTGACGGCGCGAAAGTCGATCCAACTGGTTATTCCGCTGGCTCTGATTTCTTCTTTCAAATGGTATTTGTTGCGACAACAGCCTCAATTGTTTCTGGTACAGTTGCTGAGCGTATAAAACTCTTCCCGTTCTTAGCCTTTACTGTTGTTTTGGCTGGTCTCATATATCCAATTCAAGGTGCTTGGAAATGGGGTGGTGGCTGGTTAGATGCCGCGGGTTTTCAAGACTTTGCAGGCTCAACACTTGTACACTCTACAGGCGGCTGGGCCGCGTTAGTTGGCGCCCTTATACTGGGGCCACGCCTTGGTCGCTTCACTAAGGATGGCAAAATCAAACCAATGCCTGGCAGTAGCATGCCGCTTGCTACACTTGGCACATTTATTCTCTGGCTGGGCTGGTTCGGTTTCAATGGCGCCTCTCAACTTGCACTAGGGTCTTTAGGTGATGCGATTTCTGTATCCAATATATTTGTAAACACGAATATGGCAGCGGCCGGTGGAGCAGTTTCAGCGATGCTGGTCACTAAAGCTGTTTACAAAAAGGTTGATCTCTCAATGATCCTTAATGGTGCGTTGGCTGGCTTGGTATCAATTACAGCAGAACCTTTAACCCCCACCCCGATTATTGCAACAGCAATTGGCGGCGTTGGTGGCGCATTAGTGGTTTTTGCAGTACCGTTTTTTGACAAGTTAAAGATAGATGACGTTGTTGGTGCAATCTCTGTGCATTTAGTGTGCGGAATTTGGGGAACTTTGGCGGTACCTTTGACCAATGACGCAGCCAGTCTTCCTGCACAGCTTCTTGGCATTGGAGCCATCGGCGCTTTTGTAACGATTTCAAGTACGATTACTTGGGTTGCCCTTAAAGCAACAGTGGGCATTCGACTTGACGGAGAAGATGAAGAGCGCGGTTCTGATTTAGCGGAATTGGGGATGGAAGCGTACCCAGAGTTTGGAAAAGGTTCTCAGAAATTTTAACCCCCAAAGAATCCCTTCTAACTTGGCAGCTGAGCTATGCTTGAGCTGCCATTTTTTTGTATGAAGCAGATATAAGTTGACCCAAAGGGCGATGGGGGTAGCCCTTTGGGTCGCGCAGTCCTAAGTGCTAAAATAAACACTCGGTTGCTGCACCAATTCATTACCTATATTAGTACAGATTAGCAATGATAAAATAAAAGCAAGTGTTCAAAGTTGTGTGTTCGCACCAATAAGCATTCACGTTTTCATAAAAATGAAAAATTATACTATAAGTTCCGCAATCTAAGGGTGTTGCGCACATAAAACGAATACAGAATCGCTATAATTGGAAAAAAAGTAAATATATTCACATTTTTAACATTTTCAGTAACTTAGGTAATGTTTATAATTAATAGTTATCATTATTTAAGTTTTATTTGGTCATATAAATAGTATTTCAACGCTTCTTGAATTTTTACTAGGCAAAAATAAAGCGACTAAGAATTATTCTTAATCGCTTTATTTAATGTATTAACAACAAAATACTACTATTGATGCTCTTTATCCCACACACCAAACTCGTGATTGATACTCCATTCAATTAAATGACGGTATATATCTTCGATATAGGTTATGTCCCCACTAAGGTTTTGCGCTGTTCCTTTTGCTTTCGAAACAACATCTTCTACCCGCCATTCATCACGCACGGTATCGCGATCAGTTTTAATGCCGCCAGCTTGCTTAATATACTCCAACCGCTCCAGAAGGAGTGGAACAATTAACCTGTCTACACGATCAATTTCCTCTCGCACTTCTGTCATATTTTTGCAGGATTTCACAGCATGTCCTTTTTAATAAATAAGCATGGCGACTGATTACCGCTAGCGAGCTTCTTAAGCAAGGCGCAATTTGCCGCTATCAATTTTACTTAATTAATCCGCTCATAAATATCTTCAGGAAGGTTCCCGTAAAACACGGCTTCGTTTTTCTCGCTGGGATTAAGATACCTTAACGCACGATAGAATAACCGTCGCTTAGTTAATTCAGTCCGGTTCAGAACCCCTAAATGAAATTCCAGCGCCTGATTGATCTGCCCAGATAGAGCATAAACAAGAGCTAGAGCGTACCTGCCACTCTCTTTTCCTTCTGGCCGATCAAGAGATTGCTGAATAAGAGAGATTGCCGTTTGAAAATCTTCTTTCAAGGCATACGTGAATGCCAAATTTTGAGTATACAAACCATTATAAGGCGTTTGGTTAATCGCCTTACTTAAAAGGGCCTGTCCCTCTTCCATCTCTCCCGATAAAATTGTCAGCTTAGCTAATCGAAAGATATGCTCAGGCTGAACCAATTGGGATTTACCAACTAGCGGCTGAAATACAGCAAGGGCTTCAACATAATTGCGCTGTGAGATTAATATCCCCGACTTTTCATATAGCACCTCCGCGCTAGCTCTCTCTTCGGTTGATAATGAATCGAGCATTGCTAACGCTCTATCTGGCTGCCCTAGCTTAGCGGTAACTCGTGCATACGCAATTCTCGCCCTCAGAAGCGATGGAGCTGCGCTTAGAGCCTGACCATACAAATTAAGAGCACTGTTTAAATTTCCTGATTTTTCAAACCCCTCCCCCACGCGAACAAGGCCTTCCGGGTTTTCCGTTGCCAGCTCATTCCTGGCTCTGGCGGAGAAAATACCTTCTTCCTGAGTAGTTCTCGCGGGATGTGGATTGGAAGAACAAGCGCAGATACAAGCTGTCAAAACAACGATATTGATTCGCTTAGATAAAATTTTAATCAAATTTCCAACCTAAATTTTAGTGATTTTTTCCCATACTAACAGCTTCTTCTGCTTTGAAAACAGCAATAGAAGCCTACAGAGCAGGTAAAATTAGAATAAATGAGCATGTTGTGCTAAGATCATCTCAGCTGAGAGAGCGTGTGTAATGGGTAAACACACGCAGATGGAGCATAATATGGTAGATATTCAAGGTGCTGCTAATGCGAGCAGCCAACAAGTTGTTTCTTCTGGACGTACAGGTTCTATTGAATCTGCTGTCGCTGAACGTAGAGCAGTTGAAGATTCAGCAATTGAACGTAGAGAAGCTGAACCAAGCGATACACAGCCTGGTGTTGGTGAACAGGTAGACATTCAAGCCTAACCTCTGGGGCTATATGTAACCTTTTAGAAGCGTGCACGATATCGTGTGCGCTTTTTCTGGTTATACTGTTGTTTTAAATACAAATAACTTCCAGAGCTTCTTAAGTTCGCTTGCCTCAAATGGCGGTGTTTCAAAAGGATTACTATCAGCTTTCTTAAGGGTATCCAGATATAGTTCCATAAGGGCGATTGGCACAAACAGCTTTCGCTGTTTTTTATCTAGAGTCTTTATAACCTTTTTGCTGTCATTCAGTTGCTGGCGTGTGTAATTCAGCATACGGTCAATCGTTGGCTTTAACTGATTAAACGCTTGCTCTGGATCTGGTAAGTGCATTCCTTCCTTAACCGAAGCAGGCATATAGCTGCGTCCTGCCTGCCAATGGAATGGCAAAGCTCTTACAAGACCAAGCATAGTCCATGCTTGCCCTAGGGCTCTGGATGCATTAATACCCGCTTCTACTGAAGCGTCTACCGCAAGAATTCTGTATGAAGCTTCCTGTAAGGCTCCACCAACACCGTCGGCATAATCACATAAGGCGGCGAAGTCGGCAGGTCCGTCGTCAAATACATCGAGTTTACGAGCTGCAATAGTTTCTTTCAGTAAATCTAGCACGCTCTCGCTCAAGCCTGCTTCATTAAGGGCCTGACATACTGGATGTTCTCTTACAGCCCCACTTTTCACTTCATCAATAGCATCGGTCCACCATTGAAGGCGAATTTCCCCAAGCATAGCTTCGGAGACATTTTCTCTGATTTTAGCTACTTCTTGATTGAAAGCCCAAAGGGCCCATAATTGGTTCTGAAATGAAGACGGTGCGAAAATGGTTGTAAGGTACCGATCTCGGTCATCCTTGTTCACTATTTCCCGACAATAATCGAATGTATTTATTGGCTCTGACATGTCGCGCAAAATGGTTGGTTGCTCCCAATATTTCAAGAAAAATCAGAGTGATTAGGTATTAAATTCTCTAATCCCTTTGAAATTAGCCATTTTTTCTTGAGCATCCCCCATATCGCGGTTACGCTTTTTACGTCTTAGGGGACAACATAAAGGGGAGTTCTATATGGAAAAGATTCTAGGATCTTTGCAAAACACCGTTATCGCAGGTTTTGTAATTACAATTTTAGTAATAGCCGCACAGTCAGGCTGGTTTGCTGAATTCGGTTTTGACCAGGCCTTCTACGCCCGTTATCTGCATATTCTCGCTGGTGTTATGTGGATTGGTTTGCTTTGGTACTTCAACTTCGTACAGATACCAACAATGCCGGAAATTCCGGATGAACTGAAGCCCGCCATTGGGAAACACATCGCACCTAAAGCATTATTCTGGTTCCGCTGGGGCGCAATGATCACGCTATTAAGCGGTTTGTGGCTTGCTACAGTGAACGGCTACGCTCATGACGCTTTCATGCTGTCTGAGGGCTTCCGCCTTATCGGTATCGGTATGTATCTCGCAATTATCATGTGGTTTAACGTGTGGTTTATTATCTGGCCAAATCAGAAGATTGCACTGGGTATTGTTGAAGCAGATGCGGATGCTAAGCCTGCTGCAGCAAAGAAAGCAATGCTATTTAGCCGTACAAATACGCTGCTATCTATTCCTATGTTGCTCTGCATGGCAGGACAAAGCCACGGCTTAGCTTTCTAGGCCTTTAAGCAATTTGAAAAATAAAAAAAGGGGCTCATCGAAGCCCCTTTTCTTTTGATAGGTTATATGTTCAGCACTTATGCAGCTTCAAAGTTTGCAGCAGCGAATTCCCAGTTCACTAGGTCGCTTAGGAAAGTGCTGATGTAATCAGGGCGGCGGTTTTGAAAATCAATATAGTAAGCGTGTTCCCAAACATCCATTGTAAGAAGTGGTGTTGCGCCGTCAGTTAGCGGGCATTCTGCGTTCGGCGTTTTTATAACTTCAAGCTTGCCATCCTTTAGTACCAGCCAAGCCCAGCCTGAACCAAACTGCGTAGCGCCTGCTGCCTTGAACGCTTCAACAAACGCATCGAAAGAGCCGAAATCTTCATCAATTTTAGCAGCCAGAGCGCCCGTCGGCTTGCCACCACCATTTGGAGCCATAGAGTGCCAGTAGAATGTGTGATTCCAGATTTGAGCAGCATTATTGAAAACGCCAGCTTTAGAAGCGTCACCCGCTGTTGCTTTCATGATATCTTCAAGAGACATCTCAGCATATTCCGTACCTTCAATAAGGCCGTTCAGGTTCACAACATAAGCATTGTGGTGTTTGCCGTGGTGAAAACTAAGTGTTTCTGCTGAAATGTGTGGAGCGAGGGCATCTTGCGCATATGGCAGCGCAGGTAGTTCAAAAGACATAATACTACTTCCTGACAAATTACATAAAAAGACTAACTGTAATGTGGGTGCAATTGCTAATGGTGCAAGGCTAAAAAGGCAACAAAAATGGTAATTATTTATGGGTATGGCTTGTCTGCAACCTGCCCCATAGAATCCAATTTATGTTGTTCAGCAATTTTGCGGTAATGTTCTGCCATGCCTCGATTTTTTTCGAGCTCTTCATCGGTGAGGTACCTTAGGAACTTTGCGGGCCGCCCTACCCAAAGTTCAGCTTTGCCAACTTTTTTACCAGGTGTGAGCATGGCACCCGCTGCAAGCATGCCGTCAGGTTCAATTGTAACGTTATCCATAACGATACACCCCATCCCAACAAACGCATTATCCATAAGTGTGCAGCCGTGCAGCATAGCCATATGGGCAACGAGAACATCATTACCAATAATTGTTGGGTATGTATGAGTGCTTACATGAATGACACTGCCATCTTGAATATTGGAGCGTGTACCAATTTTGATATGGTTTACATCGCCCCTTAGTACGCAGTTATGCCAGATACTGGACTGCGCCCCAATGGTAACATCACCAACAACCTGCGCGCCGTGAAAAACATAGGCACTATCATCTATAAACGGCCACTTACCTTGAAAGGGCGTTACTCGCCCTCCCAGAGAAGTATCTTTGTAAAGTGGAAATGCTTCGGTCATAACTTACGGGAACATTGGAGCTTGCATGAGGCCAGTATTTTCATCCAGACCAAGCATAAGGTTCATGTTTTGAATTGCTTGACCAGAGGAACCTTTAACCAAATTATCAATCGCGGCGACAACAATGGCTCTACCATCAATGCGGTCTGGGAATACATTCAGTACACAGTTATTTGAACCACGTACCATCCGGGTAGCAGGCATCGTTGAACCATCAAGCACAGTTACAAACTGTTCATCAGCATATTGCTTCACCAGTGCTGCCTTAAGACTGTCAGCTGTTTCATCACCTTTTAGTTTTACATAGATGGTTTCCAACTCACCCCTATTCATTGGCACCAGATGGGGTGTGAAACTGATTTGTACATTCTCACCGTTCGCTACTGAAAGCTCTTGCTCAATTTCAGGCATATGCCGGTGATGGCCAACACCGTATGGGTGCATAGCTTCCGCAACTTCTACAAATAGATTGCTTTCCTTAAGAGAACGCCCTGCCCCAGATACCCCTGATTTAGCGTCAATGATAATATCTTCAGCAGAAATCACACCCGCCTTTAGAAGTGGTACTAATGCGAGGAGCGCCGCCGTTGGATAGCAACCAGGACATGCGACCAAATCTGCTTCTTTAATTTGCTCGCGGTAAACCTCTGGAAGACCGTAAACGGCTCTTTTCTGGATATCAGTGGCTTGATGTTCTCTGCCGTACCACTGGGCATAGGTATTCGTATCACGCAGTCTAAAATCAGCTGAAAGATCAACGATTTTCACATCGCCTTTAATAGCGCTGGCCTGATCCCCAACAGTTTCAATAATGAGCTCATCAAGAAGGCTATGGTTGGTGGCATGCAACAAGCCTTTAATTACCTCCTGACTAGTCGCATGAGGAAGAGCACAGAAAACAACATCCAACTCTACCGCCGGCCACTCTATCTCATTGATAGAAATAAGGTCGGGGAGGTCAAGCCCAACCAGATGCGGAAATACCTCTGCAATCGGTAACCCTGCTTTTCGCTCTGCAGTCAATAAAGCAATCTCTACATTAGGATGAGCAACAAGCAAGCGAACAAGGTCTGCACCCGTATAACCACTGGCGCCAAGAATTCCTACTCTGATTTTCTTTTTTGCGGACATTTGATTTCTCTTAGAACGATAAAATACTGATTAATTATAACAAAACGCAGCCATTCTGTCGAAAAGCTGCGCCATAAAATCTCAAATAAATTTGCCTTAAGATTATACGTCTGGCGGCAGCTCAGCAATTGCTTCTTCAAGTTCAGCAAATGTTGGCATGTTATGACTTGGCACGTTTCGTCGGCCAATCTCTACCGCGATTTGTGGTGCATTGCCCTGAAGGTGTGCCACAAGAACATATTTAATGATTGGCATAAAGTGACCATCTTCAAATAAGATTTGGTTGAAACGTTCTGCCAACGGCGAAATCACAAGATATGACAGGAAGATACCAAGGAAAGTACCCACAAGTGCACCACCAATCATACCACCAAGAACCTCTACTGGCTCTGCGATAGCGCCCATTGTTTTCACAATACCAAGTACGGCTGCTACAATACCAATAGCAGGCAGACCTTCAGCCATCGTATGGAGCGCGTGATAAATTTCATGCTCTTCGTTATGGTGTTTGGTAAGATCAGCGTTCATCGCTTCCTTCATTTGACCAGCATCTTCGAAGTTCATTGTCATCATTCGGATATAGTCACAGATGAAGTCCACTACATGATGGTCGCCTGCAATCTTCGGAAATTGCTGGAAAATCTTAGATTCTTCAGGGTTTTCAATATGCGCTTCAACCGCAACAACCCCCTTTGTTCTAATCGTTTTAATAAGAAGGAACATTAAGCATAGAAGATCTTTATAATCGTCTGCGCTCCACGTAGGGCCTTTTATAACCTGACCGATCCCCTTAAGGGCTGATCCCATAACGCCGCCTGAGTTGCCACTTACAAACGCACCGACAGCACCGCCGAAAATCATCATAAGCTCGAAAGGCAGCGCTTTAAGAATGATACCGAATTTACCGCCAGCTAGAATAAAGCCGCCGAATACCATCGCAAATACGATAATCAAACCAACAAAGAAAAACATAAGCAGTTGCCTGACATTGTTTATTAATTCAAACGCATCTTACAGAAGTTGCAGTTTCAATCAATAGCGTTAATAGTGTCTTAACAGCCATAGCCTGTTGAAATCACAATTACTTTTATTTGTAACCTTGAGTATCGCCGTATTTTATAGTGCAGCCGTAAGGTTTAGTTTCTCTTACCGAAACTTGCTCACCATTTCGAACTTCATTCCATGCTGTCAGTAAATAGTTGCTAGCACCTTCCAAAGAAGAAATACGAGCAGATGGCTTATTATCTATGGCGCCTTGATAAAGAATATCGCCTTCAGGATCAATTAACACCATTTGAGGCGTTGTTTTTGCGCGGTACGCACGGCCAATTTCACCAGATGGGTCCAAGACGATTGATGTAGCGTATGACCCGCGTTTCGTTGCTATTTCCGTCGCCTCACTAGCTGAAACATGTCCCTGCTTGCCTGGCGCTGAAGAAATAACAGATATCCAGTGAACGCCCTGCGAAGTTAAGGATTCTTGCGTTTTTTGCATGTTGCCGCTGTTATAATGCTTTTTAACATACGGACATTCATGATTAGTCCATTCAAGAACTACATAACTGCCCTTAAGGTCTTCCAGATTAATTGTGTCACCGTTCGACTTTAAACCAATGAATGCTGGTGCTTTTTCACCTACTACAGGCTGAGCCATGATTGGTGAGGTCATACTCGCAAGAATAAACAAATAGGTTAAGATTACTCCACGCATTATGACCTCCCGTATTTGGTTATAGCGCCTCAACAACAATACTTGGTGTTAGAATTTCCGGAAGTACTTTAGCCTCAGATGCCCCTGCTGGGAAGAATAGATAGAGAGGCACACCTGCCCTGCCATATTTCGCTAAGATTTCAGCAATTTCTGCATTTCTATTGGTCCAGTCGCCTTTAACAATCTTGATACCTTTGTTTTTAAAAGCATCTTTTACTTCTGAACTGTTAAGTGCCACTTGTTCATTCACCTTACAGGTAATGCACCATTCTGCTGTAAAATATACAAAAACTGGCTCACCTTCAGCACGCAATTCGGCGACTGTTTCAGGCGTATATGCATAAACACTTTCGTCGACCGCTGTAGGTGCCGGTGATGAAATGCTAGCTTGATAAAGCGCATAGCCCGCAGCGCCTGCAATAAAAATGACACTGATAGCACGCCCTACTGTTCCGCTCGTTTGCTGCCATAACCATAGGCCAAAAGCGATACCGATAATGCCCATCAGCAAAATCATTGTCGCAATTCCGCCTGCCTGCACATCAAAGATATAAATGAGCCAAACCGCTGTTAGCAGCATTGGGAAAGCAAGACCTTGTTTTACCTTTTCCATCCAAGCGCCTGGGCGAGGCATCATGCGAGCGAGTGTTTCACTGTAAGATAAAGCAAGGAATGGTGCTGCAAGGCCAAAAGCGAGCATTGAGAAAACAAGTGTTACAGTGAGTATTGATTGAGTAAGAGCAAACCCAATAGCTGGTGCCATAAGTGGTGCCGTACATGGTGTTGCCACAAGCGTTGCAAGAACACCTTTAAAGAAAGCACCTTTGAGGCCATCCTTTTCTGCAAGAGTTTGTCCTGCTCCTTCTGCGCCGCCTAGGCCAATATTAAACATACCGCCAAGAGATAACGCCACGATAACCATGAGAATAGCAAGCAAACCAACGAACACTGGGTCTTGAAGCTGGAAGCCCCAACCAATTGCTGCTCCACCAGCACGAAGGATCATAAGCACAGCAACAATGATCATGAAGCTGATCCAGATACCAAAAGTATAAGCCCATCCTTCTTTTCTGCGCCCATCTGTTGTTTTGTGGTTCGCTGAAATTAGAGCAAATGCTTTAAGCGAAAGTACAGGGAATACACACGGCATCAGGTTAAGGATCATGCCGCCAAAGAAAGCAAACATTGCAGCCTGCCATATTGGCAAATCATAACTTTGGTCGATTTGTACCGGTGTGTTATCAGTGCCTGCTACTGAAAGTGCGGAGTTAAGTGTTGGTTCAAGCTCAAGCGCTGTCTTGCGTCCATCATCAAATTCCAGTTCAAGAATACCGTTGCCTGTAGTTGGCTCTAGCTCACCTTCACGGGGGATACGTAACCTCAGGCCATCGCCTGATACTTCCCATGTCTGTGTGTCAGCATAAAGTGCAACGCCTTCGCTCTCAGGATAGAAGTATGCTGATTTCAAACCTTCCAATTCGCTTTCATCAACAAAAACCAATAGTTCGCTGGCATTTTGAGAAACCGAAAGCGTTGCATCCCAATAAGAAAGCTCAGGCAACATGGAACGTGCCTCGGCAAAGATATTGGCGTTGATGTTTTCAGCCTGTCCCACAGGAATACTAAAAGACCATTCGCCAACCTGAGGAACGCATTCAATTTCACATACAAGCCATTCAGCAGAAAGCTGAACTTCAACTGTATCACCTGTATAGTTTTCAGCAATTGTAAGAGGTATAAGGAGGCTTGATGCACCTTCATAGCCGTAGTTCATGAGCGGGCCAACAGGCATTCTGTATGGTGTGCCGTAAAGTGGTTCACCAACTGTCACACCCTCCGGCAATGTCCATTCAAGAATAGGCGCTGCACCGCTGTCCCCATAGTTTTTCCAGTAACTATGCCAGCCTTCTTTTGGCTCTATACGAAAAGCGAGCCAAAGTGGCTCTTCATTATTAGCTGCAGTTTTCTCAGCATATAGTGCAACATCGCTGTGGCTATCTTTATACTGGAATAGTTCCTGCGCATTTGCGGATGCAGTAGCGAAAAGCACAAACAAAGAAACAGCTAATTTGGAAAAAAAAGTCACGACCCTTACCCTAATCTCACTAAACTTGCATGCGTTATATAAACAGCGAGCAATTTGTCACGTAACATATATGTGTTTGTTTCCTGAATAACATGTCACACCTGTTCACGGCTCAGTTACAAAAAAGGCCCGACATAATGTCGAGCCTTGATATAATTAATGACAGTTATTCTTCACTATCATCCGTGGGCATTACATCAAAGCGCCCCATGGAACCCGGGAAAACAACAGGTGTTTCTATGCCGTCATTAGCAACAGCTGCCACACCGAAGAGATAGTTATCGATTACCACGTTATCCAATGTTAGCTCTCTAGCATCACGTCCAACGAAACGGCTCCAACGCCACTGCGCGTCTGTTGTTAACCGCCAGTAAACGCGGAAACCTCTTAAATTAGCACGTTCGCGCACATCGGGACGAATGTTCCACTTTACTGTTGTAGAAGGCTGAACCGCCCCTTCAATTGTAACCTCAACAGGAAATGGGGGAGAGCCAGCAAATGTGGCTAGAGTTACAACATTAAGCGCTGTCAATTTACGAGCGTAATCAAAATCAACGCCATCAATTGTATCGCCGTATTTGATACCATTTTCAGTACGAATATCTTGGTGTTGGCGGTTGTAGTTCTCATTGGTTTCCATAATGCGAACACCAGGCCAGCCAGCTTCATTGAATGGCCTGTGATGGCCACCTCTACGGAAACGATCAAGCCGATAAACCATCATAACGTCGAGATTCGGGATATATTTATCAGCTAGCTTATCAACAAGACGCGCAATATTCCGGCTCGGACTATCTACCTCTCCGCCCCAAAAGCGGCGTTGGCGCGCTTCCTGAGGTGTTTCATTCACTCGCGTACCCTCTGAAAACACTCGAGCAGTTGTATTATCAATAACCCCGTTAATACCTTCGATATTACCGATCATATCATTGTTCAGTACGCCCATTATCCGCCAGCCCTGCTCCTTCGCATGGTCTGCAAGAATACGCCCACCATAGAGCCCTTGCTCTTCTCCAGATAATCCTGCGTACACAATCGTGCCTGGGAATTTGGTTTGGCAAAGTACACGAGCTGCTTCAATGGTACCAGCCATGCCAGATGCATTATCATTGGCCCCCGGGCTATCATCTGTGCTGTTCATTACATCAGATACGCGGCTATCAATATCGCCAGACATAATAACAATCCTGTCTGGGTCAAGGATACCACGCTGAACAGCAATTACATTGACCACCTCTGTTGGTTCTGGAATTCTGCCACCTGACACAGTATCTGAGACGGTGTAAACTTCTAAATCAGCCACACATCCTTCAGATATCCGGTTAAACTCGGCCTCAATCCAGCGCCGAGCGGCACCAATACCTCGAGTGTCAGATTTGGTATCTGAAAGCGTATGGCGTGTACCGAAGCCTACAAGTTTCTTAATATCTTTTTCTATGTTATCCGCAGATACCGCGGCAGCAAATCCATGCAGACGCCTAACGTCCTCTGGTGCATTTTCATGATCTTGTGCAACTAGTGCACCCGTTAGTGTGAGTGCAGCCACACCTGCTGTGAGTAATTTTTTCAACATGCCCTCCCCGATAATAGGTCCTACCGAGTTATCTTACTGTAGACCTCTCTGTCCATATCTCTTGCATCAACACTCAGTGAACTCACATCCAGCCCAAGTTTGGTAAATTTATCCAGCACAAGTGTTGTAAGTGCTTTTTTGGTTTCCTGAGAACGCCCAGACAAGAGATAAATTGTTATGTGTAAGAAAGAATTTTCTTCCCCGCCAATTAGCGAGTGAGGGCATGGGTAAGCTCTTACTTTTATATCATGCAGCCCAAACAAGCCACTTTCAACGGCACCCGCATGAGCCGTTTGCATAAGTGTATTAACATCGGCACCTTCAGCAATATCAGATGAATGCTCAATTACAAGATGAGGCATTAAAACAAACCTTTAATCTATTGTTATTTAACTATTATTGTTATTTTTTCTGAATATAGCGCAGGTAGGTGCGGCAGATGATATTGATCCGCCAAAAGAAGCTGCAGTGTATGCTTACCGGGCTTTAACTCGATCGTTACCTCAGTCTGCCCACCACCGAAGTGGCGGTGATTTTCATCCATTGGAATATAATCATCAACAGGTGGCAGCGGTACATCAATGATTAGGTGATGGTGTCCGGTACCTTCCTGCTCAACGCCTGCGGGCGCTACTCCCATACCTTTCAAACCAAACTTCACGGTAACCGGGCCAGAGATCGTTTCCCCGTTCTTTGGACTAATAAAATAAACTTCAGCACCTTCTTTTGAAGGGGTTCTTTCATCGGCAATAGTAGCCGTTGAGAACACGCAAGCTACAGCAATTACAGAGGTTTTTAGAAAATTCATCATGATAAATGCTCCCTTATCTGACCTTGGAGGAAGTATGATGTTAATTTCATTTAATATCTAGCTCGAAATCCATAATAAAAACGATTATAAAAATCGAAAATTTATCGAAACCCATGAGAGAGCTACCAATGCCAGTACGTCAGTTATTTTTCGGAACAGATCCAGAGCTTCGGAAGAAAGCAGTTCATGTAGGCGTGGTAGATGATACGGTCAGATCAGATATTAATGATATGTTTGAAAGCCTATATGAATACCGCGGTATTGGAATTGGGGCTAATATGGTTGGTATATTCAAACGTATCATCGTGATTGATCTGCAGGAAGATGGCAGCAAAAACCCGATTGCGATGGTGAACCCGGAGATTACTTGGAAGTCTGATAATCTTGTAAAACAAGAAGAAGCCTCTCTCTGTTTTCCCGGCATTTCTGCGGAAATCAGCAGGCCTGATGCTGTTGAAGTAGAGTATCTTGATGAAGAAGGTTCTGAACGGAGCATGAAAGCTGAAGGCTGGCTGGCCACAGTCATCCAACATGAAATGGATTACTTGGATGGAAAAAGTTATCTGGACCATTTATCCAAAATGAAAAAAGATCGGCTTATTAAAAAGATGGTAAAAGCTCAGAAACAAAATTCACACAACCACAGCTGCTGTGAAGATCCAAATTGCTCTACCAGTCATTAGTTTAACAGCTACAGAAGCTTATCCTGCCCCAAAATTCTCTACGATTTTTATGGTGGCACCTAATAAAATGCCAAAGAAGCCTGAATATAGCTGCATTAAAATAAAGCTGCCTAACATTCTGATAACACTGCTGGAAATTGAAAACTCGAAGAGTTCCCTACCAACGTTATATAGATAATAGAGCAAAAGCCCGAGTGCGAGCAGCTGTAATCCACCTAGTATAAGAGAAAAACCAGTATCAAAACCATAGGTCCATATCAGTAAATACCCAAGAACAGTGCTCAGCATGGTGTAAGGAATTATAATATATCCCGACAGCAGCATTGCATCAAATAGAGTAATATTCTTAGGGAAAACTGTTTTAACAGCAAGGCCAAGAAGCGCGATATTTACGAGAAAAACAGCAACAGGATATTCGTCCATGGTATTGAACAACATCCTATTTGTTTCATCTACTTCACTGTCGATATGCTGTTTCTTTTCCTCGCTTAGTTCGCCGGTGACACCCTCCACCATATCAGCGTTAGATGTTGTATAACCAAGCCTCTCCATGTCCATTGCGACGTTGGTCATAAACTCTTCCGAAGGTGTTATGTAGGCAAATAAAGCAAGGAGTGGAGAGATTGTAAGCAACAGTTTCAAGGGGCTGGAAATAAGCTTACTTTGAGCACTGATATATAATTGGAACACTTCCCAAGGCTTCAAAAAAGCCTGGCCGATAGTATATAGAACACCCTTTTTCAGGCTTAAAAAATCATCAAGGAACTCTTTAACAAGAGTAATAGCGCTTGGCCGCTCAACATTTTTTTCCATGCCATCCCCCTTAATGGTCAAAGCTAATACACTATGAGCAACAATAGTTTAGATTACAAGCTTCTGATATGTAGATTATTTACCTAGTGGTCGTGCAGGATTTCCAACTACAACGGTATTGGCTGGCACATCTTTTGTTACAACAGCGCCCATTCCAACAATCGCACCCTCGCCAATGATAAGAGGCTTTTCAGAACTCCCTTGTTTCAAAATAGCACCCGTTCCAATATAGGCGTGATCCTTAATATGGACATTGCCATTACAGTTTACCCTAGGAGCAAAGGTTACATAATCTCCAATTACACAATCATGCGCCACATAACTAAAGATATTAGCGTGAAAGAACTTTCCAATTTTGGCATTTGCTGTGATGATTGTATTTCCACATAACAAAGCCCCTTCCCCGATATCATTCTGAGCGAGGCTCGCAGCTGTTCGGGCTTCAACCGCCAATGGTTTAGCGCCTTTTTCAATACATCTGTTCGCAATAGCCTCTCGCGCTTTTGAATCCGCAATAGCTACATTAAATAGCTTGTCTTCATGCGGCATTTCAAAAAAGGCATCCTCAGATAAAACTTTAAAACCATTCACTTCATCGGTTGAGGCTGTTGTCTCAATAAAAACGAGCTGTTCTCTCAATACATCTAAATCGGTAGCCTCGAGCATATCTCTAACTAAAGGCATCACTTCCCGAGCAAATCCACCTGCGCCATAAATACCTATTAATGTATTTTCATTGAGAGAAATTTGAGAGCTATCAGAATACATTATACAGATACCTGCGTTATTTAAATTCTTGCCAACATTATAGAAGCGCATAAAAAAAGGCCACCCAAATTGGGTAGCCTTTTCCAGAATTCTGTAGTCGTATGACCAGTAAAGCTTAACGCTTCGAGAACTGGAAGGAACGACGAGCTTTTGCGCGACCGTACTTCTTACGTTCAACAACACGAGCATCGCGTGTTAGGAAGCCAGCAGCTTTAAGAGCAGCGCGAAGCTCAGGCTCAGCAAGCTGAAGTGCTTTGGAGATACCGTGCTTAACCGCACCAGCCTGACCAGAAAGACCGCCGCCCTTTACAGTAGCAACAACGTCATACTGGTTTTCACGGCCAGCAACTTGGAAAGGTTGGTTCACTACAAGACGTAGTGTTGGGCGTGCAAAGTATGTTTCCTGATCACGACCGTTTACAGTGATTTTACCTGAACCAGGCTTCACCCAAACACGTGCAACAGCGTCTTTACGCTTACCAGTAGCGTATGAACGGCCCTGTGCGTCTACAACAGGCTTACGCTCTTCTGTAGCTTCCACAGCTGCAGTTGCTTCGCCAGTGATTTCTTTAAGATCTTGAAGATCAGCCATGTCGCTTACCTCTTATTCTTAGGGTTCATGGCTGCAACGTCCAGAACTTCTGGCTCTTGTGCAGCATGTGGGTGCTCAGTACCAGCGTATACACGCAGGTTACGCATTTGTTGACGACCAAGCGGACCTTTAGGGATCATACGCTCGATTGCTTTTTCAACAACGCGCTCTGGGAAGCGACCGTCAAGGATTTCGCCAGCAGTTGCTGATTTAATACCACCTGGGTGACCAGTGTGACGGTAGTAAACTTTGTCAGTGCGTTTTTTGCCTGTAAGTTTAACTTTTTCAGCATTGATAACGATAACATTGTCACCACAGTCCATGTGCGGTGTGTATGTTGGCTTGTGCTTGCCGCGGAGAACAACAGCAACGGCTTGAGCCATACGACCAAGAACTAGGTCCTCAGCGTCAACGATAAGCCATTTCTTTTCGATCTCCGATGGTTTTGCGGAATAAGTTTTCATCGCAATTTGCCTCGGTTACCGGATCAAATCCGGAGTTTTACAACTATGCCCCTTACCATGTAGGCAAGAGGCTCAATTCATCTGTGGGCGTCTTATATAGGGAAAAGGAGCTTTGTCAACGGACAAAATAGCTTCTAATTTCGTAAAGATCAAAAATAACTCAACAAAAACAAATAGTTATAAAAACGGTATTTAAATACCCCATTATTTTAACTCATCCAGCAACCCAACCAGAGCATTTGATTTATCTTTAGGAACTGTTGGATTGTTTTTAGCTGATGATTGTTCCTGCTTTACTGGCTCTGTGCTGCAATCCCCAACTGCATGGTGGATTGCTTCCCCTAGCACACTATCAATGGTTTTTACTAACTCATCTCGATCAATTGGTTTGGTAACACAAGCATCCATCCCAGCCTCATGATATTCTGCTTTATGCTCCTCCATAGCATCAGCAGTGATGGCAATAATTGGAATACGCCGCTTAAGCCCGCCCATCTTGCGAATAGCTATGGATGCATCCGTTCCTGATACTTCAGGCATCCTAACGTCCATAAGAACAAGATCGAAATCTTCACTTTCTACAGCCTGAATTGCCTCTGCACCGTTTTCTACAATATGGAATTCATGGCCGAAACCACCAATCATTTCGCTAATGATATGCTGAAGGAGCATATTATCCTCCGCGATCAGCACAGATAGCTTCCTGTTCGCTTCGTATTGTGTAAGTTCCGATTTGGCTTTCAGTGTTGGCGCCAATACTTCCGTTTCAGCCGCATGATACGGCAATGTAAACCAGAACCGACTACCGATGCCTATCTCACTCTCCACACCAATCTCACCGCCCATAAGTTCGACAAGCCTCTTACAGATTGAAAGCCCGAGCCCTGTTCCTTCAAACCTTCGGGTAATTGAGGCATCTGCCTGAGTGAAATCCGCAAAGAGTTTACCGATGGTCTCCTTGGCCATGCCGATGCCGGTATCTCGAACTTCTATCTTAATAGACTCCTCTTTCTCGGACCTTAAAATAGAAGCCGTTAGTGTAACCCCGCCCTTCTTCGTAAATTTAACAGCATTTCCTATCAGGTTCATTAGAACCTGTCGCAATCTGGTTGGGTCTGCATTAATTGTTGTTGGCAAATCATCAGACATCTTCAGTTCCAGCTTGAGGTCTTGTCTTCTAACGCCTTTTCGTTTTTCCTCAAAAAAACCCAGCGCATCTTCAAGCATCCCCGGCAAATGGAAATCCAAACTTTCAATTGCCATTTTGTTGGCTTCAAGTTTTGAAATATCCAAAATGTCGTTCAAAATAGTGAGGAGTGAACGGGTTGCATCTTTAATCCGGTAGACTTTCTCTTTACTACCTTTGGAAAGCTTGTCATCAAGCAGTAGGTCAGCGAGCCCCATAACACCTGTCATTGGTGTTCTGATTTCATGGCTCATGCTGGCAAGAAACTCTGATTTCGCTTTGTTTGCGTGTTCAGCTTCTTCTTTCGCTCTCATCAAAGCTTCTTCTGCTTGTTTGGCTTCAGTGATATCTCTGACAATGCCGGTAAAATATACTTCACTGCCAAGGCGCAGCTCATTTAATGAAAGATGCATATGGAACTGGGAATTGTCCTGCCGCATCCCTATCACTTCACGACCGAAGCCGATAATCTTCGCTTCTCCGGTTTTAAGGTACCGCTTCAGAAAACCATCATGTTCGCGTGCAAGATGAATAGGCATTAGCAGCGAGACATTACGGCCAATGATCTCCTTAGCGGAATACTGGAAGATACTCTCCGCACCTTTGTTAAATTCTTGAATAATACCTCGTGAATCGATGACGATAATGCCGTCAATAGAGTTTTCCACGATTGCTCTGGTACGGCCCTCGTTCGCCCTTAACATCATCTCCCTATTGTAGCGATCGTATATATTCCAAATGGCAACTGCCATTAAGATGGTAACAATCAAAACTGTGGCCCAAAGACTAATAGAAATCATTCTTCTTGCGGTACTGAGCGCACCTTCAACCGCGGCAGCATTTTCTGCACTTTGGAGTTGGTGTTCATAGCTAAGGTCGACAAATCCTTCTAACGCAGGAATATCATCCACCCTAACTTCGGTATCGATTTCTTGTGGGGATAGCCCTTCAACTTTTAATTTTACAGCGGTTTCGAACACTAACTGATAAGCTGAAAGGGTTGCTTGAATATCATTTAGTGCGGTTACCTCGTTTTGATTAACCGCCAACGAAAGGTAGCCTTTTATAGCACGATTAGCAGCATCGGCCTTAGCTGCAGCCCTGTCTATGCGCCTCTTATCGCCTCTTAATATGAAATTCTTAAACTCATGGATCATCCCCCCATACCCAAGGGCAGCTCTCAATGAGTTAACCAAGTCTGCCTTAGAGTGCTGTGAACTTTTACTGGTTAAACCAGCCTCTTCCGATAATGCGTAAAGCGCTACCAGACCCGGTCCGTCATCCACCCTTACCGCACGATCTACCTCCACAGAAGCTTTCCCCTCTGCGACGAGATCTGAAGCTTCAAGGACTGCTTTGCGATATTCAGCTATTGTGTTTTGAAGGTCAATGAGCGCAACCTTCTCAGTATCTGAGATAGGCAAGGTTTTATATTCAGCCAAAGCAGCTTCAGCACCGCCTAATTTAGCCCAAACTATATCAAGGTAGGCAGGATCATGACGCAATACATAATTCTTAAACTCGTGGATCATCCCCCCATAACCCAGCTCTTTTCTAAGCTGGGTCACAAGAACCATTTTATCAGATTGTTGATCCGTATAACGTTGCCACTTTTCGTCAACCGAATTGGTATTACCACCGATATTTAAATTTAATCCGATAAGGACTAAACAAGCTAATGCAAGTCCCGCAACAAAAAGAAAGCCGCCACGCTCGAGTTTTATCAGTTCTCTAATCTGCATTTGGTGCTCATCCCTGAAATGCTTCAACTCGGAACACAGCCAACAAATATAAAACTACTAAAAACCTAAATTCATCACCGGCTAAGTATGGATACTACCGCTTTATGTTTGGTTAATTCCCTCAAAGACCTCCGTAACGACACCTTGCTTTTTGATCGGTTAAGTCTAATTCACGCCATAACAATTCAAAACATGGGTTTATAGATATGAGCAACCAACAGATTTTACTTAAAAGCCGCCCAAATGGCTGGCCGACAACAGATAACTTTGAGCTGGCAAATGCTGCTATGCCTGAGCCTGCTGAAGGTGAAGTACTTCTTCAAACCATCTATATGTCTGTTGATCCTTATATGCGTGGACGTATGAATGATGCGAAAAGCTATGTACCGCCTTTTCAAATCGGGGAAGCTTGTCAGGCAGGTATTGTAGCAAAAGTTATCGCTTCAAACGGAGGACCGTTTAAAGAAGGCGCCTACGTAACGGGCATGGGGCTATGGGCAAACTATATGGTAACTGACGGCACAGGCTTTCAGGAAATCCAGCCTGGGCTAGCGCCTCTTTCCTATTACCTTGGCGTTTTAGGCATGCCTGGTATGACAGCTTATGTAGGCCTTAAGGGCGTGGCTGAACTCAAAGAAGGCGATCAACTCTTTGTTTCAGCTGCATCAGGTGCCGTTGGGCAGGTAGTTGGTCAAATTGGTAAAAACATGGGCTGTCATGTGGCTGGCAGCGCTGGCAGCGACGACAAAGTAGCCTACCTAAAAGAACTCGGCTTTGATGAGGCTTTCAACTATAAAACCGAAGATGTTTATAAAGCTGTAAAAGCCTCTAACCCAAAGGGCATTGATGTTTATTTTGAAAATGTTGGTGGCCCTATTCTTGAAGCCGTTATCAATAACTTGAATTTCAATTCTCGTGTTGCGCTTTGTGGTATGATTGCCAATTATAACGCAACGCTGGAAGATATGCCTGCTGGCCCTCGCAATATGGTTATGCTTGTAGGCCGCAGTGTGAAAATGCAGGGCTTTATCGTCTCCAATTACCCTGATTTGTGCAGGGAATGGATTGGTGTTGGAGCTAAATGGATCGCCGAAGGCAAGCTTAAGTACCGTGAAAGTGTAGCTGAAGGTATCGAAAACGCACCTCAAGCCTTCATTGATATGTTGAGCGGTAAAAACTTCGGTAAGCAGGTGATTAAATTTGCTGATGAATAAGGCAACAGATGAAATTTAAGAAAACACTTACTGTACTGGCGGCCGTATTTGCGGTCGCCTTTTATCTATTTTGGCCGGGTTTCACACCTGACCTTGGCACTCAGTCGGAGTTATATCTCCAACATACTGAGAGTTTTGGCACAAATACTCAAAAGGGAAACGTTGTCGGCATAGAACCTTTTATGGTGCCCCTTGATTATGCCACCCCGGCCCGCTTCGAAGCCAAAATTGGTGGTTACATAAAAGAAGCACAAGGTAAAGGCTGGATAAACGAAGGCACTATTATACTGCTGCCAGAGCACATCGGAACTTGGCTCGCAGCCACAAATTCTGGCACACGAGTATATAATGCTAGCTCGACATTCGCTGCAATGCGGCCACTTATTTTTCAAAATCTTCTACAATTTCTGAAGAACCTCTATATTTTTGATAATACAGATAATGTTTCCGCGGCTTTCCTTCGGACACAAACCAAACAAACTGCAAGAGCTATAAATACTGTCTTCAGCAATCTCTCCAAAAAATACGGCGTAACTATTGTAGCTGGCTCAAGCGCGCTTATGACACCAGGCGTTTATCCTAACGCACTTACATATGGGCATGGGCCTATTTTTAATACTGGTTTCGTGTTCGGCCCAGACGGAAAAGCACAAGTGGATGCCATTCGTAAGGTTTACCCAATACCAAGCGAAACTGGTTTCACAACCGCTTCATCCTCTAAATTCCTTCCGACCTTCAAGAGAGACAGCATAGATTTCGGTGTTCTTATCTGTGCTGATAGCTGGTTTGAAGACACTAATGCTTTTATGGCTTCACAAGGTGTTCATTTATTGCTGGTGCCTGCTTATTTGGAAGGCATTCAATGGGATGCACCGTGGCAGGGATACACAGCAGGCGAACATGAAGAATATGCTTCATGGCACAGTGATGTTGGCCAAATAACCGAAGGTGAAGCGTGGATAAAATATGCATTCCCCGCAAAAGCCGCGAAATATGGCATAAAGTGGGGAATGACAGTATTTTTAAAAGGGAAACTTTGGGAGCAACAAGGCAATGGTCATGCTCTTATTATAGAAAACGGCACTCTTCATATCGGGAAAACCGGTTCTGAAGGTGCCGCTATCTATAATTTATGGCTTGATAAAAACTCTTAAGCTTTCGTCTGTCTTGCAACCCATTCTAGATATTCAGGATTGCCGTCTACAATAGGTGAAACTGTAATGCACGGAACACCGTAGCTGTGCATTTCTTTCACCTTCGAAATTACAGCATCAACGTGAGATGCTACTGTCTTCATTGTGACCGCTACTTCATTATCCAGTTGGATAACACCGTCCCATTCATAAATTGACCTGATACCTGTTTGCACATTAGCGCAAGCAATCAATTTTTCCCGAACAAGTGCAGTTGATATATGAACAGCAACATCTTCACTTTCAGCAGTTACATAAATTGTAACGCAATCTTCTTTTGTCATTTAGCCTCTCCCCGCCGTTGTATGTGCATTAAATTTATCAAAGCCGCAAGCACAAGTACGCCGCCGCCTTGGTGGGCCGTTCCCCACGATACAGGCACATAATTTAATAACATGATGATTCCAAGGGCCATTTGCAATAGCACGGATAAACCAAAGAGGTATGCAGCAGCCTTTATCTGATACACAGATTTCCTCACTGCTATCAAAATAACAAACATCAAGCCCGTGAGGACATAAGCTCCAATCCGGTGATCAAATTGTACAGTAACAGCATTATCGAAGAAGTTTCGCCAAGCTGGTTCAAGCCCCAGCAATCCATCAGGAACAAATGTTTCCCCCATGAGCGGCCAAGTATTAAATATATGCCCTGCTTTCAGGCCCGCGACCAGTGCGCCCATAACGAGCTGAAGAACCAGTACCAGCATAGCTATGTGCGTTAATCGCTTCACACCAGATTCCGTACGTGAAGGTCTTGGATTCAAAAGTGAAAGCCCTGTCCAAAGAATAGCTGCGAACAAAAATAACGCGAGCGAGAGGTGAGCTGTAAGGCGGTAATGGCTTACTGCTGGTTCATCTACCAAACCAGATTTTACCATATACCAGCCAAGAAGGCCCTGAAGCCCCCCGAGAACAAATAAAACAACCAGACGCGGCTTATAACCACTAGGAATTCTTCCTTTAGCCCAAAACCAAGCGAATGGCACAAAAAAGAAAACGCCAATCAACCGCCCAAGAAGACGGTGACCCCATTCCCAATAGAAAATACCTTTGAAATCTTCCAGACTCATTCCTGCGTTTTTAAGCTTATATTCTGGGCTAGCTTTGTAGTCGTTGAATTCGTCCATCCATTCTGCTTCAGACATCGGTGGAAGCGCGCCCGTTACAGGGTTCCAATTTACCATGGAAAGCCCGGATTCCGTCAGGCGCGTAGCGCCACCCACAACCACCATCACAAAGATGATGAATGCCATAAACAGGAGCCAATAACCAACGGCCCGCCTATCTCTATCGTGTGTTTGAAACATAATGATGCTAGCTACCGTTTATTTACTAATACAGCAAGAATATTTACGAACAAATCAGGCTTTAGATCGCTTAAGCCAAAGGTTTTCCAAAAAAGCAAAGAAGTAAAATATAGCCATCCCCATTAAAGCAAGGATCAAGAGACCGGCAAACATTTTCTCAATATTGAGCCTATTGCCAGCCTCGATGATGCGCCAAGCAAGCCCAGCCGAAGCACCAGAACCTGCAACAAACTCAGCTACAACCCCGCCAATAAGAGCTAACCCCCCACTTACCTTTAAACTAGCAAGCAAATACGGCATGGAAGATGGCCACAAAAGGAGCCAAAAACGCTGCCACCGGTTAGCACCATACAGAGTAAAAATATCCTGCAAGTTCTGATCAACCGATTTTAGCCCTGCGGACATATTGGCCAAAATTGGAAAAAAGGCTACCAGCCATGCAATTATGACCTGTGCTAAATCAACATTATCAATACCAACCCATATGATCACAAGCGGCGCTATAGCTATTATTGGCGTTACCTGAAGAATGACGGCAAATGGATATACAGTCATTTCAAACCGTCTGCTGATGCTAAATAGAAGTGCAAATAATATACCACTGATAGCCGCTACAAAAAGTGCCTTTAAAGTAACCTCAAGGGTAGATAACCCTGCCCACAATAAATCCGACAAGTTCGATACCAGAGAAGCATAAATGAGTGACGGCGCAGGAAGCACAAATTTAGGTATTCCCGCGTAAGCTACATACCATTCCCAGAACGCTAAAAGAACAATTAGTGCGCTAATTGGTAGTGCCACTCGCATCACACCACCTCTCCGGCCAGAAATTCAGCAATCTGCTTTGCCGCATTCATAAATTCAATCGACGTACGTTGTTCATCAGGCTTTAATGACCGATCCAATTGTGGCGCTACTTCGCCTGAAACCATGCCGTCTTTCATAATGAATACCCTGTCTGCAAGATAGGCAGCTTCATAGATACTGTGAGTGACGAAGAGTACGGTTAGTTTATTTTTTACTTGAAGATTAAGTATTAAGTTATTCATTTGAAAACGTAAAATTTCATCAAGCGCCGCAAATGGTTCATCCAACAGCAAAATATCTGGCTGAGCGACAAGTGCCCTTGCAATTGACACACGCATTTTTTGCCCGCCTGATAATGCTTCAGGAAATCTTTTTTCAAAACCAGCTAACTCTACAGCTTCGAGAGCATCAGCAATCAATTGATTATCAATATTATTCTTTAACTTCAGCGGTAATTTGACATTTGCTTCAACAGTAGCCCACGGCATTAAGGAAGGTTCTTGAAAAACAAAAGCTGTATCACGTTTGCCGTCATAACTAATTGAACCAGAAGAAGGTTCTAATAAACCCGAAATAAGACGTAATAAGGTAGACTTGCCACATCCGCTGGGCCCTAAAAGGGCAACGACTTCCCCCTCTTCAACCGACAAACACAGGTCAGAGAGAATGTTGACAGTATTATCATAGGAAAAACCAACATTTAGCAAGTTAAGCATATAATTGCGTTACTCTGTCGTGGGTAAAAATTCAAGCGTGTAAGCTTTTGTAACATCAAGACTTTCGGGCAATAAACCCATTTCGCTCATTTCAACATGAAAATCTTTCCATCTTTTATCCGTCATACGCCCCAATTTTTCCTTGTTACCAAGCATTTCATTGGTTCGCATCGCATTGATTGAAAAGGCTATAAGCTCTGGGGTCATTTCCTTATTATCGGCAAGAATAAGTTTATTAGCTTCTGAAGGGTCTCCCCAAAGGTAATCTAGCCACCCTTCAATGGAAGCTTGAACAAACGCCTTCACTACATCCTTATTGCTATTAAGATACTCTGAACGAACCATTACCATACCAGCGTATCCCAGATACCCCTCATCCGCAAAAAGGAACACCCTCGGTTTGACGCCCGCCTGCACTGCAGAGAACGGTTCAGAAGAAACATACCCCTCCTGAACTGTCCCTTTATTTACCAACCAAGGAGCAAGAGAGTATGTATATTTCCTAATCTGACGGTCTTCATATCCAAATTTGTACTTAAGCCAAGGCCAGAAGGTAGCAATCGCGCTATCAGCTAAAAAGATAGGCATGCCTTTAAAATCTTTAAAGCCGGATGCCTGTACTTCTGGATGAACCATCAAGACTTGTGGGTCCTTCTGAAAAGTAGTCATCACTACTTTCACATCTGCCCCTGCAGCCACGAGGTTTAAAGGTTGAAAATTATTAGATGCAATGGCGATATCAAGCGCACCTGCTGCCATTAAACGAGGATTATCAGTTTGCGGGCCGCCCGGCCGAATACGAACATTCAATCCATATTTTCTGTACAAGCCTTTTGCCACAGCCTGATAAAACCCACCATGCTCAGCCTGAGCTTTCCAGTCAGTAGCGAAAGTAATATTTTTATCTTCCGCAATTACGCCAGACGATAAAAACCCGAAAACGATAAATGTGAGGAACTTTTTCATAGCCCTGACTATATCGCGTTCGGGTTTTAGGTCAAAAAATATAACCGAATTAGTTATTTATTAGCGTTTTTTACGTCTGCTTTCGTATGGGTTTGCACCTTTTTTCAACACCATACGGAATGGCACACCTGGCAGATCAAAATCCTTACGAAGCTCATTCTCCAAGTACCTGAGATAGCTGTCAGGTAAATCATCAGGGCGGTTACAGAAGAGCATAAAGGTTGGTGGACGTGTTTTTACCTGGGCACCATATCTAATTTTAATACGTCGACCCGCAACAGATGGTGCTGGGTGCTTATCAAGCGTGTCAACAAGCCACTGGTTAAAGGCTGCCGTTGGAATACGTGCATTCCACAGCTCATAAGCTTCCGCGACCGCAGGCATAAGGTGCTGAGTGCCCTTCCCTGTAAGCGCTGAGAAATTCACAACCTTCACGCCTTTTAGCTGTGGCAGGCTTTTCGTCAGGGTATCTTTCATCTGACGAATAACCTTCAGGCGGTCGTCAATTACATCCCATTTGTTGAGAGCAATCACAAGACCACGCCCTTCACGTACCACCAGTTCTGCGATCTTCAGGTCCTGACGCTCTATACCAAGTTCGGCATCGATCAACAGAACAACAACCTCCGCAAACTGAACAGCACGAAGGCCATCAGCAACAGAGAGTTTTTCCACCTTATCGTTCACACGGGCTCGCTTGCGCATACCGGCTGTATCAAAGAGCTTAACTGGTAAGCCCTCCCATTCCCAATCAACGGAAATAGAATCACGGGTAAGTCCGGCTTCAGGGCCCGTAATCAAACGATCTTCACCAACCAGATGGTTAATAAGAGTAGATTTACCTGCGTTTGGACGCCCAACAATCGCAAGACGAAGTGGACGACCTTCTTCTTCATCCGCTTCTTTGTCTTCGAATTCGTACTCAAGATCGCCTTCAACCGGGCCTTGGAATTCTTTCTTTTCCTCTTGCTCAGCTTCTTCAGCTTCATGAGCATATGGGTCAATACCCTGGTCTCTAAGAGCGTCAACCACTGCCTGATAGAGCTCTCCAAGGCCTTCGCCGTGTTCAGCAGAAAGCGGGATAGGATCACCAAGGCCAAGCCCGTAAGCTTCATAAATGCCGGTATTTGCAGCTTTACTTTCGCATTTGTTAGCGCACAAAATAACTGGTGTACGCGTGCGACGAAGCCATTCGGCAAAATGCTCATCCATTGGTGTTACACCGTGGCGAGCATCATAGAGCATTAAAGCTACATCTGCTTCATCTACAGCCTGGCGAGTCTGTTGTCGCATACGGTCTGATAAAGAACCTGGCGCGCCTTCCTCAAGGCCCGCGGTATCAATCAAATCAAATTTCAGATCTGCAATATTACCGTATCCGGCACGGCGATCGCGTGTAACACCTGGTGTGTCATCAACAATCGCCAGTTTCTTGCCAACCAAACGGTTAAACAAAGTAGATTTGCCCACGTTGGGGCGACCAACAATGGCAAGTGTAAAACTCATCTCATTCACCTGTTAGGGTAAGCACCAGCATAAATACTGGCGGCTTTATATTATCTATATGCGATTAATTCGCCATCATCGGTCAAAACAATGAATGTTCCGTCAACAACAATTGGCTCTGTGCTTGAGCCCGTATCCATCTCAATACCGCTTAACACTTCACCAGTATAAGGGGAAACAGAAAGCGCAAAACCGTGTGTACTCGTAACCAATAGTCGATCACCTGCTAACACAGGGCCATTCCAACGGATCAAGCCACGGCGCTTATCTTGATTAGTAAAGCGTTGAAGCTGGGTTACCCAACGAACACGACCATCATCAAGAGAAACACAAGCAACTTGACCGTCGATCGTCGTTACAAATCCGAAGCGGCCAGCAATTGTTGGTGTATTCACACCTGCAACATCAGCTTCCCAGGAACGCTCTCCAGTACGCATATCAATAGCTACCATACGGCCAGCGTGGCTAACAGCATATACGCGACCGCGATCAATAACGGGATGGCCATCAATATCGGAAAGTGTAGCAAGTGGTGTAAGACGACGGGAGCTAGATAGAGCATCCTGCCATAGAATACGGCCATTACTACCAAGCATCGCTATCAATTCACCTGAAGAGAGCGCCGCTACAAATGTAGTGCCATCATATGCAGGGCTCGCAGCACCCAGCATACCAGCATTTTCCGAAATACCTACCTGATCCCAAAGCAGCTCGCCATTCTCGGTATCGAAAGCAAGCATCTGGTTATCATGTGTAACTGCAAATACACGATTTTCAGCGGCGGTTGGAGCCCCCCTGAAAGGAACAGCACCACTGTAACGCCATTTTTCACGACCCGTAGACGCATCAAGTGCTACCAGAAAACCATATCCCGACGTAACATACAGAGTATCGCCAAAAAGGGCTGCACCGCCGCCAAACCCAACTTTACTACGTTCTTCATCAGTAGATAAATCCACTGACCAAGCAGTTGAACCAGAAGCCAATGAAACAGCAGTCACCTGACTTTTAATATCAACTGCAAAAACTAATCCATTACCAGCAACGGGGCCAGATACTAAGCGTTCATATTTCTCATTGCCGCGACCAATACTAGTTGACCATGCTTTTGAAAGATTATCACCTAGTTCTAGATGCTGAGTAATATGCTGAGCATTGCCGCCTGCCTGAGCCCAATTCTGGTTACGATATGGTCTCGGAAGCACGATAGGTAGTGTTGAAATGGTTGAATCAACCGCAATACCCTGTGAACCAGTCAAAATTGAAATACGTTCCCGACCTTCGTCATCGTATTTCTGCTGTTTTTTGCTGCTGCTACATGCAGCTATAGTAAGAGCGGTAGCTCCTAACAGACCAACTTTCAACGTTTTCGAAAGGAGTTTAGCTGTTGTCATTGCTAACTCCTTCTTCAGCTTGTGCAGATAGCATATCTCTGAACTGACGTGCACGTGCGCTAATAGATTGCGGCGTGGCAGTGTCATCCACAAGCATATTAAAACGAGATAGTGCTTCCTCTGTTTTATTTTGCTGTAAATCAATATAAGCAAGCTGTTCAGTTGCAGTATAATACCAAGGCTTGTCCTTCACTGCGAGCACAGATAAACGTCCTCGAGCGTTGTCAAGATCACCCTTGTGTTCAGCAACAATAAGCGCCGCTCGAAGCTGTGCTAATTGTTGAAGTGCAGTATCAATAGCGGAACTAGTAGCAGCAGCGTCCAGTGTAGCGATTGCTTTGTCAAAATCACCCGCCTCGATAGCGGCTGTCGCCAAACGAAACTCTGCTAGAGCCGAATAACCATCAGAAAGACCACTTTCAGCACCTTCCCATAAAGCAACAGCATTAGCTTTGTTCGCTTCTACCTGTTCTATAACTGCGCCAAACTTGGAAGAATTTTCTTCCTGCGCGGACTGCTTCTGAGCTTTGTATACTTCAGTGCCAGCAACTACGAGCACAACTCCGACAGCTGCGCCCACTAAATATTTGCCATAGGCTTTCCAAAGCGCATTCAATTGGTCACGGCGCAGGTCCTCATCAACCTCTTGTGCTGCAAGATCAGGATTAATGTCCGACACACGAAACTCCTAAAACAGTTGTCATGAAGAACAGGCTTCATGCTCTAAATTCATCAAATAGGCTCTAATGGCCAAAAATTTGGGCTACCATAGCGAAAGCTTTCGCCAGAAGCAAACCCGAAGACACCAACTAATTATGGTAAAAGTTCGGCAACGCCTTAACTATTGGAGCCCCGCATCTTGTAGGTATGGTCATCACTAGGAAAATCACGGCTTCTAACCTCATCGGCATAGGCCTCAATAGCACCTTCAATGCTTTGACCGAGCTCCATATAGCGCTTCACAAACTTAGGGTTAATGGCAAACAATCCAAGCATATCTTCCGTCACGAGAATCTGGCCATCACATTCGCTAGATGCGCCAATACCAATAACCGGGCACGATACAGTTTCTGTAATTTTGCGAGCTAACGGCTCAGCCACCCCTTCCAAAACAACGGCAAAAGCACCAGCGTTGGCGATAGCAATCGCGTCATCAATGATTGGCTGCCATTCATCTACATCACGGCCGCGGGCACCGTAGCCACCATTCGTATGCACCGATTGCGGCATCAAACCAACGTGTCCAAGAACAGGAATGCCGCGCTTAACCAGAAACTCTACCGTCTCAGCCATTTCCACGCCGCCTTCAAGTTTGACTGCACCAGCTCCAGTTTCCGATAGCGCACGAGCAGAGTTTCTAAAAGCCAACTCTTTTGATTCTTCATAGGTTCCAAATGGTAGATCAATTACTACAAGGGCCTGTTTCGCCCCCCGGCATACTGCGCGACCATGGCGGATCATTGTATCAAGATCGACACCAAGTGTGCTGTCCATACCGTAAAGTACCATTCCAACACTATCCCCAACCAAAAGCAGGTCGCAGTGTTTATCAAGGCGTGCTGCCATTGGGGTGATGTATGCCGTTAGGCAAACAATTGGTGTACCACCTTTCATTGCAGCAATGTTTTTAGCTGTAGCCTGGCGCTTCGGGCGCGCATCAATCGTTGGTGCTTTACTCGTCGTAGACATACCGTACATACCCTTTTCCCACACATATGGTTTGCGCAGAAACATAGGGCATCAGATTTAAAAATCCAATGCCCTATCAATTAACTGTTCACAATGTGAGATTTATTCCCACTCAATCGTTCCCGGAGGTTTCGAAGTAATATCATAAACCACGCGGTTGATGCCGCGTACTTCATTAATAATACGGGTAGCCACACGGCCAAGGAAATCATGTGGGAAAGGATAGTAGTCAGCTGTCATGCCGTCTGTAGAATTCACCGCGCGAATGGCACAAACGTGATCGTATGTACGTGCATCGCCCATAACGCCCACAGTTTTAACAGGCAGTAAAACTGCAAATGCCTGCCAAATACTATCGTAGAGGCCAGCATTGCGAATTTCTTCAAGATAAATCGCGTCTGCTTTACGGAGAATATCAGCTTTCTCACGGGTAATTTCGCCAGGAATACGGATAGCAAGGCCAGGACCAGGGAATGGGTGACGGCTCACAAAATCATCGTGAAGGCCAAGTTCACGGCCAAGATCTCGCACTTCATCCTTAAAGAGTTCGCGAAGTGGCTCAACAAGGCCCATGTTCATACGCTCAGGCAGACCACCCACATTATGATGTGATTTAATAGTTACGGAAGGGCCGCCAATGAAGGAAACGGATTCGATCACATCAGGATAAAGCGTACCCTGGGCAAGGAAATCAGCGCCGCCCACCTTCTTAGCTTCTTCTTCAAACACATCAATGAAGAGTTTTCCAATGGTCTTACGCTTCACTTCAGGGTCTGTAACACCAGCAAGTTCACCAAGGAACAGATCAGAAGCATCCACATGCACTAGATTAATGTTATAGTGCTCACGGAACAAGCTAACCACCTGTTCACTTTCGCCTGCCCGCATCAAACCATGATCTACGTACACACATGTAAGTTGATCACCGATCGCTTCATGAATAAGAACCGCTACAACGCTACTGTCCACGCCACCTGAAAGCCCGCAGATTACACGCTTGACGCCAACCTGTTCGCGAATTTCCTGAATTTTGGTTTCTCGGAAACTAGCCATGGTCCATTCACCAGAACAACCGCAAATCTTCGTTACGAAATTTTTAAGCAATTCTGCACCGTGCGGTGTATGCACCACTTCTGGGTGGAACTGCACAGCATAGAAACGCTTCTCTTCATTTGCGATCGCTGCATATGGCGCGCCCTCACTTGTAGCAACAGCACTGAAACCCTCTGGAAGAGCATCAACATGATCACCATGGCTCATCCAAACCTGTTCGCGCTCGCCCTTAGCCCAAACGCCGTCAAAAAGCGCACAGTCTTCAGCGATATCTACAAACGCACGACCAAATTCCTGGTGGTCAGACGTAGTTACATTACCGCCGAGCTGTGCCACCATTGTTTGCTGGCCGTAGCAAATACCCATTACTGGAATACCCATTTCAAACAGACGTTCAGGAGCGCGGGGAGTGTCTGAGTGCGTTACACTAGCTGGACCACCAGATAGGATAACGCCGGCAGCGCCAAATGTATCAAGAACATCATCAGCTTGGTTGAAAGGAACGATCTCACAGTAAACACCTGCTTCACGCACACGTCGTGCAATAAGCTGAGTTACCTGAGAACCGAAATCGAGAATAAGAATTTTATCATTCATATATAGGTCTCACTTCACTAGTGGTGAGTTGTCGGGAACTAAATGGCAAAACGGGGCCGCTCTGGACCCCGCTCACACTTATTCGCTCGTTTCTTTTTTCGGAGGCTCAACCGTCCGAATGTAAAGCTCGCGGAGCTGCTTTGGCTCCACAGTGCTTGGTGCGTTCATCATCAAATCTTCCGCTTTTTGGTTCATTGGGAAGACGATAACTTCGCGGATGTTTGGCTCATCAGCCAGCAGCATAACCATACGGTCAACACCTGGTGCCAAACCGCCGTGCGGAGGGGCACCATATTTGAACGCATTGAGCATGCCACCAAATTCTTGTTCAACAACTTCTTCACTGTAACCAGCCATGCCGAAGGCTTTAACCATGATGTCCGGGCGGTGGTTACGAATAGCGCCGGAAGATAGCTCTACACCGTTCACAACAATATCATACTGGTACGCAAGGATCTCAAGTGGATCTTGTGTCTCAAGTGCTTCCATACCACCTTGAGGCATAGAGAATGGGTTGTGAGAGAAGTCAATCTTCTTGTTATCTTCGTCATACTCGAACATTGGGTAATCAACGATCCAGCAGAATTTGAACTCATCATCAGGGATAAGGTCTAGATCTTCACCAACCTTCGTACGAGCGACACCAGCGAGCTTGGCAGCGCCAGCTTCTTTATCGCACGCAAAGAACACACCGTCGTTCGGGCCTAGGCCAAGTGCATCAATAAGTTCTTTCGTTTTCTCTTCACCAAGGTTTTTAGCGATTGGACCACCAGGTACACCTTCTTTGATGTTGATGTAACCAAGGCCTGCATAACCTTCTTTCTTCGACCAGTCATTGGTGCTGTCAAAGAACTTACGAGATTTAAGACCTGCTCCCGGTGCTGGGATAGCGCGAACAATCGCACCTTCTTCAATCATACGTGCGAAAATACCAAATCCTGAACCACGGAAGATTTCAGTCACATCCTGAATTTCAATCGGGTTACGAAGGTCTGGCTTATCGTTACCGTACTTCAACATAGATTCTTTAAACGGAATCCGTGGGAACGGTGCCGGTGTCGTTTTCTTATCAGAGAACTTCTTGAACACTTCTTCAAGTACAGGCTCAATCGCGTTGAATACATCATCCTGAGTAACGAAACTCATTTCAATATCAAGTTGATAGAATTCGCCCGGGCTACGGTCAGCACGTGCATCCTCATCACGGAAACAAGGAGCAATCTGGAAATAGCGGTCAAAACCAGAAACCATCAGAAGCTGTTTGAACTGCTGCGGCGCCTGCGGAAGTGCATAGAATTTTCCAGGATGCTGGCGAGCCGGCACAAGGAAATCACGCGCGCCTTCAGGGCTTGAAGCCGTAAGGATCGGCGTCTGGAACTCGTTAAAGCCCTGCTCTGTCATCAAACGGCGTAGTTCAGAGATAACCTGAGCACGCAAAATGATATTGTTGTGCAAACGGTCACGGCGCAGATCAAGGAAGCGGTACTTAAGGCGTACATCTTCCGGATATTCTACATCGCCAAACACAGGCATTGGCAGATCGCCAGCAGCAGAAAGAACTTCCATCTCATCAACGTAAATCTCAACTTCACCAGTTGGGAGTTCAGCATTTACTGTTTCAGGAGTACGGGCTTTCACACGACCATCAATACGGATAACGCTTTCAGCGCGAACAGCTTCTGCATCTTTAAAGCATGCGCTGTCTACATCAAACACCAGCTGAGTTAGGCCATAATTATCGCGAAGGTCGATAAAAAGAAGACCGCCGTGGTCACGTTTACGGTGTACCCAGCCAGAGAGGCGTACTGTATCGCCAACGTTTGCTTGGCGAAGATCGTTACAAGTGTGCGAACGAAATGCGTGCATGATGTCCTACGTTTCCAATTTAACTATGTGCAATAGAGCACAAATATCATCTATATTTGGGCCGGAAAAGCGCATGATTAGACGAAATTGTCAAGCCCGGTATACAATATATGAACAGAAAGCGTGACGATTGCCTATTTCCTGTGTATTAGATGCTTCAAACAATAACGGAAACTGGCATGAAGCCCATAATAAATACAGAAGAACTAAAATCTCTTTGTGAACGTTTGAGTAAAGCCGACTTTGTAACTGTTGATACCGAGTTTCTGCGCGACAACACTTATTTTCCAAAGCTTTGCCTAATTCAGGTTGCGGATGATAATGAAGCACACTGCATCGATCCCTTGGCGGAAGACATTGATCTAACACCGCTTTGGGATTTATTCGCAGATGAAAAAGTGCTGAAAGTGATGCACGCCTGCCGTCAGGATATGGAAATCTTTTATCTGGCTATGGGTAAGCTCCCTGCCCCGATTTTCGATACCCAGATTGCAGCAATGGTATGCGGCTTCGGCGATTCGGTTGGTTATGAAACGCTCGTAACTAAAATCACAAAGGCTCAACTAGATAAATCAGCACGTTACACGGATTGGTCAAAGCGCCCGCTTACGAACAAGCAACTTTCTTATGCTCTTGGTGATGTTACGCACCTACGTACGATTTACCGTAAGCTTCAGGAAGAGCTTGAACAGACGAACCGCGAAAGCTGGGTTGAAGAAGAGACCGCTCCACTGCGTGAGCCTAGCCTTTATCTGATTAACCCCAAAGACGCTTGGAAGCGCCTAAAAGTTCGCACTAACAAACCTCGTTTCCTAGGCATTCTGCAACAATTGGCAACATGGCGTGAATCACAAGCGCAAGAGCGCGATATGCCACGTAACCGTGTTGCTAAAGATGAAACGCTTTTTGAAATTGCTGCCCATCCTCCCAAGGAGATCGAAGGTCTTGATAAAATTCGCGGCGTTCCAAAAGGGTTTAGTCGCTCCAAGGCTGGTAAGGCGCTTTTTGAAGCCCTTGAAGAAGGTCTCAACATTCCAGAGGAAGACCTGCCACACATTGCAAGGGCTAAACCTCGTCCAGCAACACCGCCAATGGCTGATCTTTTAAAGGTTCTTCTTAAGATCAAATGCCAAGAAGCGAAAGTAGCAAGCCGTATGATCGCGAGCTCGCAGGAAATCGAAGAATGGGCTGCTATGCCTCAGAAAACAGATATCCGGGCGCTTACTGGCTGGCGGAAAGAGATATTTGGTGATGACGCTCTTAAGCTTATGAACGGTGACCTTGCTCTTACTGCACGCAAAGGTGAAATAGAAGTTGTGGAACTTGAGGAAGAATAATCTTCCTCAGGTTCTGTCTATACATATTCAATTTCAGGTTTTCTGCCGATAAATTGCGCGAGCTGCCTTAGTCTACGTTCCACAATATCATTTGCGATATCTCTATATGAGGCAGGCACATCAAGCTTTAACTTACTTTTAGACACCTTAAGAGAGCTTACTTCAAGCGCCTTCACCGCACCACCTGACAAACGCTGAGCCAGCCTTAGCGCTGATCCCATTAATCGCGCTTCCTGTATTTCTGAAATCGTTAACAACGGAAGCATTCTGGATATATGTATCTCATCAACAGACGCACCGTAGGCTTGGTTGAGGGCAACAGCAATATATGTGCGTTCTTTATGCCCAACCCCTACAAAGTTACCGTGCAATACCGCTTCTACAGCTTTCTCCGCTCTAAAATCAGGATGGCCTCGCCAAGCAATATCACTTAAAAGACAAATTGCTTTGTGTAAGCGTTCGCGGGCAATTTTCTTTTGTGCTTTTCCACTGAATAGTGGCCGTGTCCATTCATAAATTACGTCTGAGTGCTCGGCAAATCGGTTTCTCTCCATCGCAATAGCATTGCAAACGAACAGGAATGGATCATCTTGCCGTCTTTCTGCATTCAAATGATCAAAAATCAATCCTTCACGAAGACCATATGATGTAGAAACCACATTCTTGGCCTGCATCGCTTCCACCAATTCTACCAAAATGATCGCTGCAATAGGCAGTATCTCTCGTCGACGTGTGGGAATCACGCTGCCAAACGGGATATCTCGTGGGTTCAGCTTACTTATGCGCTTACAGTAAGCCTTGCATTCTTTCCGTTTGGAGTAATAGCCATGAAGGATAGGAAGAGGCTCTGCCTTTTCCATCATCATCATGCGGGCAATGTTCCGCCAGGCACCACCAACAATATAAAGGTTTTGCCTGCTACGCTCATCCAGCCACCCGATGTTCGCGAATGTTTCTCGCAAGTATTTGCGGATTTTATTACGTTTATATCCAAACATACTGATTAAGCGCAGAGGTCCTATTGGCAGGCTAATAGTTTCTCCGACTTTACCGTTTTTAACTTGCGCCAGTTCAAGCGAGCCACCACCAAGATCACCTGTAATACCATAGGCATCAGGATCGCCCGACAAAACACCTAGAGCCGCTAATCTAGCTTCTTCATTACCATCAATAATTTCAATCTGAAGGCCGCATTCTTCCTTAACCTGTACAACAAATTCTTCACCGTTTTCAGCGTCCCTCACCGCTGCGGTAGCAACAGTACGGATAGTTCGAATACTCATTTGTTCGCACAGAGCCTTAAAACGCCTTAGCGTTGAAAGAGCATGGAGAACTGCATTCTTTCCCATACGTCCGGTGGAGCCGACCTCTCCGCCCAATCCAACCATAACTTTTTCATTAAAGATGGTGTCAGGCACCCGTTTTTCGCCAGAGAAAACTACCAGCCGAACAGAGTTCGACCCAATATCAATAACAGCTACATAATCTTTAATATCGGCTTCAAATGCGAACATACAGTCTCGTTACTCTTCATAGTCATACTGAATGAGCGGTTGAATTTCAGTACCTTCATCCAGAGCTTTACCACGCCCAGAAAGCGAAGCGTTCGTCATGAAATAGTGGTGGGCAATAAACTGTTCCTCGCCCTCTTCCACTTTATTACGTTCGAAATCACCATCTGGTAACATAGTCCAGGATTGCGCGTTATCCTTAAGATTAGCAGCCATAACCTGCCCCATAATCTGATCATGGACAGTTGGGTTTTCGATCGGGACAAGTGTTTCAACACGCCGATTAAAGTTTCTAGGCATCCAATCCGCACTGGAGATAAAGACCTTAGCTTGTCTGGAAGGAAGTCCATGACCGTTCCCAAAACAGCAGATACGGGCATGCTCAAGAAAACGGCCCACAATTGAGCGTACACGGATATTCTCGCTCAACCCCTTAATTCCAGGCCTTAACGTGCAAATTCCTCTTACGATACAATCTATCTCCACACCATTCATAGACGCTTCATAGAGTTTATCGATAATCTTTGGGTCCAATAGTGAATTTAATTTGATCCAAATTGCCCCTTTACCCCCAGACCGCGCGATTTCAATCTCGTTATCAATGAGCTCAATAAGGTGTTTTCTGATATTGAAGGGCGATAACACCAGCTTTTGAAGGTCTGTAGGCTCTACGTAACCAGTCAGGAAATTAAACATCTTGGTGGTATCCTGTGCAAGCACCGGATCAGCCGTGAAATAGGATAAATCAGTGTAGATCTTAGCTGTAATTGGATGATAATTACCGGTACCAAAGTGCATATAGCTCCTTAGTTTGCTACCTTCACGACGCACAACCATTGATATTTTGGCGTGCGTCTTAAGATCGATGAAACCGAAAACTACGTGCACACCTGCACGCTCTAAATCTCGGGCCCACTTGATGTTCTGTTCTTCATCAAACCTAGCCTTAAGCTCAACAACCGCTGTAACCTGCTTTCCTGCTTCTGCGGCTTCTATAAGAGCTGCAATGATAAGTGACTGAGAACCGGCCCGGTAAAGAGTTTGCTTGATAGCTACGACATCAGGGTCCCTTGCCGCTTGTCTAAGGAATGCGTGAACAACATCAAAAGATTCATATGGGTGATGAACAACAAAGTCCTTCGCTTTGATAGCTTTGAAAATATCACCACCAAAGTCCCGCACACGTTCCGGATAACGCGGAATATAAGGTTTAAACTTGAGCTCTGGCTTATCATCAACAATCAGCTGAGAAGTTTCATTAATGCCTAAAATACCGTCAACGACAACAACTGCACCTTCCGTTGCATCTAACCGAGAGATTACCAACGACCGGAGTTCTTCTGGCATTGCAGCATCAATCTTCAGCCTGATAACACGACCGCGTCGCCTGCGTTTAAGCGCTGTTTCAAACAACCGAACGAGATCCTCAGCTTCTTCCTCTATATCCAGATCGCTATCCCGAAGAACACGGAATACGCCGTTTCCAAGAACCCTGTATCCAGGGAACAATTGCCCCAGAAAGAGTTCTAAAATCAATTCAAGGGAAGCGAACCGAATTCCTTCTCCGCCAGGTAACCTTACAAACCGCTTCACATGCTGCGGTACAGGTAACAACGCCACCATTTCCTTATTATCGCTCTCGCGAACAAGTGATAGGGCCATGGTGAAGCCAAGGTTTGGAATAAACGGGAACGGATGCGCAGGATCAACAGCAATTGGGGTAAGAACAGGAAATACATTTTCGAGGAAATAGGTTTCCACCCAGTTCCTGTCTTCGTCTGTAATTTCTTCTTTTGAGAGCAACGAAATCTCATGCGCTCGCATTTCAACCCGCAGACTTGCCCAAACTTCCTGTTGCTTCGCCATAAGCTTGTCGGCAAGCTCATTGATCTGCTGAAGTTGCTGCTGCGGTGTTAGGCCATCATCTGATGTTACATCAACACCAGCATCGGCCTGCCCACGAAGGCCCGCCACGCGCACCATATAGAATTCATCAAGGTTATTACCTGAAATAGAAAGAAATCTAAGCCGTTCAAGAAGTGGGTGCCTAGGGTTTTCAGCTTCCTCAAGCACACGAATATTGAACATGAGCCAGCTTAGTTCGCGGTTCAGGTATCTTTCATGCTTAGGCAGAGATTTAACATAAGCGCTAATTTCCTCACGGCTCATAGCTGATGGTACAGCTTTCGCTGAATTTTCAGTATGCTTGATGTCACCATCCGCCATTTTTTACTCCTTCGCTTTAGATCAAGTGAAATGATCTAAACAGGATTTATTACATTTCTACGCCGCCGCGTTTGTCCAGACACTGCTTAGCCAGTGTCTTGGTGATCTTTCGCTTATCAGCGAGTGCCATAGAATCTAACTCTTCCACAAAAGCCATCACCGCTTGAAAAGAGCGTTCGATACGAGGCAAAATATAACGTATCACATTCATATCAACCTGTAACTGTCTGTCTGAAAACAGTTTAATTAAAAGAACCATTAAAAGTTCATCATCTGGTTCTTTAATATTGGCTACAGGTATTGTCGCCAGCCTAGATTTTAAATCCGGCAGCTCTACGTTCCAACGATTAGGCTCGAGCTCGGATGTAATAAGTAGCTTTGCGCCGATCTCTTTAATCCAGTTAAAAAGATGGAAAAATGTATCATCATCTAATCCAGCTTTATCAGCATCTTCAAAAACGATAACCGACCCTGCAGGTAATTCGCTGATAACAATATCTTCGCCAAAAAACACAGCTCCGACTTCGTGCGCCCACGCTTGAGATAGGTGGGATTTACCGGAAGCTTTAGCGCCAACAACAGCCGCCACATGGCTTGGCCATTCATCAATATTGTCTAGAAGCGAGAAAGCCTCTGCGTTTGAATCAGAAACGATGAAATCTCGCATTGCATAACTAGGCGCTATCTCTAGATCAAACGGTATCTGGCGTGCTGCTGTCACTATCTTCAGCCTTTTCTGTAGACTCTAAACTATCTTCAGCGTTATCCGCTGTCACCTCGGTGATATCATAATGATCAAGGTACCTGTCAATCCAGTAACGTACCAGAACTGCAATTGCCGCCGCTGCTGGAACTGCAATAAGTACTCCAAGGAAGCCAGCGACCTCCCCGCCAGCGAATACTGCAAACAGTACCCAAACCGGGTGTAACCCAACCCTTTCACCCACCAACCGAGGTGTTAAGAAAGAGCTTTCAACAGCTTGTACCACCACAAATACCGCAGCGACAAGGCCAACCTGTGCAGGATCAAAGCCCCACTGGCCTATTGCCATGGCTACAGCAACGATCGCGGCGAACAAAGCGCCAACAAATGGTATGAAAGACATAACCCCAGCCAACACACCAAGTACCAACGCGAACTCAAGCCCTGTTAAATACCAGCCAATGCCGTACATCACGCCCATTGTAGTACTAACCAGCAATTGGCCTCGTACAAACCCAGCAAGTACCTCATCAATTTTTACACACTGCTCTCTAATATCATCAGCCGCTGCTGGAGGTAGCCAGCTATTTAGCTTCGCAACGATCAAGTCCCAATCTCGTAGAAGATAAAAAGCAACTACGGGCGAAATCAGCGCTAAGCTGAAAATATTGAAGATCGCCAAACTGCCCTTAAGAACCCCTGTTGCACCGGCTTTTACCTGAGCCAACAATTCATCCGAATATGTTCCTAAAACGCTCTCAACATCAGTTCCGATAGGCAAACCTAAATCATCATGGAGAGACTGCAGAGTTTCGTTAATCCAAGGGCGTAGATTAGCCAAGGTTTTAGGCAATGTTTCCGCGACAGCCCCGATTTGAGATTGCAAAATCGGCCACATAGCCAAAATAACTGCGACAATAATCAAAAAGAATAAGAAGATAACAAGTGCGGCAGCGGCTCCTCTTGGAACATTTCGTTCTTCAAGAACATCTGCTACTGGATCAAGAAAATAGGCGATGGCCAAGCCCGCCATAAACGGCAACAGTACCCCCCATGTTAGATACGCAAATAACCCAACTACTGCGGCTGAAGCTATTAAAACCCACCTATTCATAAATCCCCCTATAAGATTCAGTTTCTAGCTTTAAGCAATCGCTCTTCGCCGTATTCTTCCAGGTTCAATCCTGCAAACCTTAGTGCGACCACTAATTGATCTTCTCTGCCAGTATAAAGAAAAGAAATCCGACTAAAAGGTAATCCAACTTCATCAATCTTTACATTTTGAACAAGTGTAACATCGGCCAGCTTTTTTTCTACCTCAACCAAACTTTCAAGGGATGTAGTTTCGAGAAGAACTTCCATTGAACCGCCTTGCCCGGTATCAACAAGCAGTTGGGAGCGCCAAACACTATCAATCTGCTCCAGTACCTCTTCAAACATTGTTTCTTGAGCTTCAATTGATGTCGCAGCCTTAATATTTCCATCACCGACAAGATTATCATCCGATAACTTAAACTTATAAGACAACGATGAAGACTGAGCATTCCAAGTCGAGTGAACAAACAAAACAGAAGGTAAATTATAGAAAGCGAGTAAACGGTCACGCTTGCTTAAATCCAGCTCTTTAACTTCCTCATAAGAAACCAAGGCTCGCTCTCTCAGCCCGCCTACAGGAAAGGTGTAGTTCCGAATTCTATTGATCCAGTCTACTTGATCAATAGCAGCATCACTTGATGTGTTTCTTTGCCAAAGGTATTCATTCACACCTTCTTCATAGGCGTAGAAAACTACTAAACCGCGGCCCACGCTCAAAACATGAGGTACGTGATAACGCGCAAGGAACTGACTAACGAGAGCAGGTTCAAATCGTACGTTCAGCGTTGCAGTATATCTTCGGGAGGATGAGCTTTCTTCCACGATCTCCAAGCCACTTATTAGGGATTGCTTCTCAGCAATACTGATTTCAGGTAAAATGGCCCGGCCTTCGGGCTGTGTAACCTTCAACAGCAATTTATCAAACGCTTCAAGTTCCGCTTTAGCAAGTGCTGTTCTTTGAGCTTCGCTGGCTCGGCGTGCAGTTTCATCCACTTTAATGGCTTTAATAGTAAAAAGGCGATCAAGCGATTCTGTTGTTTGAGCCAATGAAGAATGACCAAAACTCAAAACACTCACAAAACATAGTGTCATTACTGCACTTATACGGAATAAAACCTTCATATTTCTCAACAGCTTGCGTATTCGCACTTTCATTAATAAATTTGCCTCACTATAACGCCCTCAAACGTATTTGCGAGAACAAATGTACACCACCACTTCGCATATGTTCTGGCATGCTAATGGGCCGACTTTAGGGCAACGAACAGGGGTGTTCCGTGTCGAACGACAATCAATCTTACACATACCGAGACGCTGGCGTTGATATTGATGCTGGTGAAGCACTTGTAGAAAACATCAAACCACTTGCTGCCAGCACACGCAGATCTGGCGCCGATGCCGATCTAGGAGGCTTTGGGGGCCTTTTTGACTTGAAAGCTGCAGGTTTCACCGACCCTATATTGGTTGCGGCCAACGACGGTGTGGGTACCAAGCTAAAAGTAGCAATCGATGCCGGGAAACATGATACAGTTGGGATCGATCTTGTAGCAATGTGCGTAAATGATCTCGTTGTTCAAGGCGCTGAACCACTCTTGTTTCTTGATTATATGGCAACAGGTAATCTAGACGTTGCACAAATGACAGATGTTGTAGCGGGTATCGCTGAAGGGTGTCGTCAATCTGGTTGTGCCCTTATTGGTGGTGAAACCGCGGAAATGCCAGGCATGTACCAAGGGGCGGATTATGATCTCGCCGGCTTCAGCGTTGGAGCGGCAGAGCGTGGTACCCTTCTTGACGGTTCTACTGTTACAGAAGGCGACGTTTTGCTCGGTTTAGCGTCGAATGGCACGCATTCAAACGGCTACAGCCTTATCCGCCGTATCGTAGGCGACAAAGGCTATAATTATTCAGATAAAGCCCCGTTTGATGATTGTTCGCTTGGCGAAGCACTCCTTGCCCCAACAAAGATTTATGTAAAAAGCACCCTTGCCGCAACAAAGGCTGGCTATGTAAAAGCCCTTTCCCATATTACTGGCGGTGGCTTCTTGGAGAACATTCCACGCGTAATGCCAAAAGATACCATCGCTGAAGTAGATAGTAGCGTTTGGGAATTGCCTGGTATTTTCGGTTGGCTACAACAGGAAGGTAATATCGAAACCAGAGAGATGGCCCGCACATTTAACTGCGGTATTGGTATGGTTGTTGTAGTTGCCGCCGAAAATGTTGCAGCAACAAAAGCGCTTCTCGAAAAGCACGGCGAAACGGTTTACGAAATCGGCAAGATTACAAGCGGCGAAGGCAAACCCAAATGTCGTGTAACAGGTAAAGCAAATTCCTGGGGCTCTGATACTGATTGGTCCGCAATCACTGGTGAGGAGTAACACCTGTGGCAAAACTTAAATTAGGTGTAATGATCTCAGGTAGCGGCACCAATTTACAGGCCATTATTGATGCTTGCGCTGAAGTTGATTACCCTGCTGAAATACAGGTCGTTATATCAAATCGTCCAGAGGCCAAAGGCCTGGAGCGTGCTGAAAAAGCAGGGATCAAAGCAATTTGCATTGATCATAAAGAATTTGAAACTCGAGAGGCATTTGAAGACGCCGTTCATGATTGCTTGAAAGAGCATAATGTAGAACTTGTCTGCCTTGCGGGCTTTATGCGCATCTTAAATTCGGATTTTGTAAACCGCTGGCGTGATCGCATGATCAACATCCACCCTTCTCTACTCCCTTCATATAAGGGCCTTCATACCCATACTCGGGCTATTGAAGATGGTGTGCGCTTTGGCGGTTGCACGATCCATTTTGTGCGACCAGAAATGGATAATGGCCCAATCCTAATGCAAGCTGCCATTCCAATTGCATATGATGAAACACCAGAAAGCCTTGCTGCTAAAACGTTGGTTTATGAACATAAAATGTATCCAGCAGCTATCCGAATGATCGCCGAAGGTAAAGCTCGGGTATCTGGTAACAAGGTAGCATTTAATGGCATAGACTCGGGCGATATTGGTATCATCAGTCCGCTGCCTGAATAAAAAGTATCTCTTTAAGGCTGTGTTCCTCACAGCCTTAAATTCCAAAATTCACACTAAACTCTTAAAGATCAACCGAAAGATACGGTTGTACACCTAAAAATATAATCATGATAATTTAAAGGCCTCATATTAAATTGGAGGTTCTTTAAATGCGTATTTTTTTAGCAAGTTTTCTTACTCTATTTTTCCTGTATCAAGGCACGCCTTCCGCATCTGACAAACAGGACATTATCTCTATTGGCCAATCAGGCGCTGGAGATTACTCGGTGGGCTCACTCAGTTGGCAATTTGCATACCCCAATAATGGATTTACCTATGTAGGTACCAACAAAGATTTAAATGAGTGCACTATATTGCCTGCAGCTGTACTCTCTTACCCTATAGCTTATCCAAGTAGCCTGAAAAGTCGGGGCGACGGCGCAGGTATTCTAGATTTCTCTAACACAGGCAATGCTTTTCCATTCTTAAAAGCTGAAATGCTCTCAGTGCGGAACATTTTTCCAAATGCGGATATCGTCATTAACTTTGGCGGAATGCAGCTTGTAGCAAATTCCACTCATGTAAACAGCAGTGGTCATCTAGCATCTGATTACACTCCAATGACATCATCTGATCTCGATCTATTTCTCATTGGTGTTGGACCAACTCCAATACTGTTAGCAAAAACTCCTATGAATAATGGTGTTCTCGCCTACGACTTTGGCGATGCTAATTCTTGTTTTGAAGAACAATTGGTGTTTCAAACCCACGGTACAGGCTTTCAACTTACACCTCTGGTAAATCTAACAACAATGCCTTCAGGTTTAACACTGGATGCACAAGCGACTGTAGAAGATTTAAGAGATGCCATTGAAACTGATACCACAGGAAAAAACCTCTCCTACTGTCTAAAAATGCCTACACCAACTACTTATTGGCCAATCAACTTTGATGTAAAGGTGCCGCTTAACGTGGATTGGGGACTTCACACTGCAGAAGCTTATATCACCACAGATGCAAATGGATGTGGTTCATCATTTGATGACTTTAGGTAATTCATAAAAAAGGGCTACCCAACCGGATAGCCCTTTCATGCGGAATAGACCGCGTGCCTAATAGCTCTTAGACAAACTTTTTTGGCTGATTAGCCAACGATCTCGTTACCAGAGAAGAACTGAGCGATTTCGATCGCTGCATTTTCTTCACTGTCAGAACCGTGTACAGAGTTTTCGCCAATTGAAAGAGCGAATTCTTTACGTACAGTACCTTCAGCAGCTTCTTCAGGGTTTGTTGCACCCATCACTTCACGGTGTGCAAGAACAGCATTTTCACCTTCAAGAACTTGAACAACAACAGGTGCTGATGTCATGAACTCAACAAGCTCACCAAAGAATGGACGCTCAGAGTGAACAGCGTAAAATGTCTCAGCTTGTGCTTGGGTCATTTGGATACGCTTTTGACCTACGATGCGTAGTCCAGCTTTTTCGAAGATCGCGTTGATAGCGCCAGTTAGGTTACGATTTGTCGCGTCAGGTTTAATGATAGAAAATGTTCTTTGCACAGCCATGTGACTATCCCTTCAAGAAGGTTGGGTTAAAACTTTGATTCGCGCGCCTTATACCAACCTTGCCCATAATAGCAAAGAGTTTATATTCCTTCGTTGCAGCGAACCAAACGGTGTGATACTTCCCCGCTCATGCTTCATATTAATGACATCACATATCGAATTGGTGACCGTGTGCTTTTCGAGCAGGCAACGGTAGGTATTCCTGCGGGCCATAAGGTTGGTTTTGTTGGCCGAAATGGTGCTGGAAAATCAACACTTCTGAAGATGATCCTTGGCGAAATTGGCCCAGAAACCGGTGAGATTAAAGTTCGTCCACGTGCAACAGTTGGCCATGTAGGCCAAGAGGCACCGGGTGGTCCTCAATCACTTTTGGAAACAGTCCTTGCCTCCAATAAAGAATTAACCACTTTAAATGCGGAAGCAGAAACGGCAACAGATCCGAACCGTATTGCTGAAATTCACACCCGTCTAGCAGATATCGAAGCACATTCTGCCGAAAGTCGCGCCGCAACGATTCTTGCAGGCCTGGGCTTTGATGAAGAAGCCCAAATGCGCCCTTGCTCCAGCTATTCAGGCGGTTGGCGCATGCGTGTTGCCCTCGCTTGTGTGCTTTTTAACAGGCCAGACCTGCTACTACTTGATGAACCAACAAACTATCTGGACCTTGAGGGTGTGATGTGGCTTGAGAACTTCCTCAAGACCTACCCATATACAGTAGTAATCGTAAGCCATGATAGAGACCTTTTAAATAAGGCTGTCACTCACATTGTTCACCTTGAGAACCAGAAGCTGAATATCTACACAGGTGGGTATGACCGTTTCGAAGAGTTGCGCCGCATTAATATGGAACGCCAAATGGCGCTTAAATCCAAACAGGAGGCAGAGCGTAGGCATATTCAAAGCTTTGTAGACCGTTTTAAAGCCAAAGCCAGCAAGGCAAAGCAGGCGCAGAGCCGCATCAAAGCTCTTGAGCGCATGCAGCCTATTGCGACCATGGTTGAAGAACATACTGTCCCTTTTAAGTTTCCAAAGCCTGACCCACTTTCTTCACCTCTGATTGCTGTAGAGGAAGCAAGCGTTGGCTATGAAGAAAATAAGCCAATTCTCAAAAAACTCGACCTCCGGGTTGATATGGATGATCGCATCGCACTCTTGGGCGCAAATGGTAACGGTAAATCCACGTTCGCTAAACTGGTGGCGGATAAACTGAAACCCATGATAGGTAAGGTAAAACGCCCTCGTACGCTGGGTATTGGCTATTTTGCACAACACCAGCTTGATGAGCTTATCCCCAAAAACAGCCCGCTTGATCACCTGAAAAAGCTCATGCCCGATACCATCGAAGCAAAGGTCCGGGCACGCCTCGGAGGGTTTGGATTTGGTATTGATAAAGCTGATCGCCCGGTTGAAAGCTTATCAGGGGGTGAAAAAGCCCGGCTTATGTTCGCCCTTGCAACTTTTGAAAAGCCACAACTTCTCATTCTTGATGAACCAACAAACCATTTGGATATCGATAGCCGCGAAGCGCTTATTCATGCCATCAACGATTATGATGGGGCTGTGCTCCTTATTAGCCATGACCGCCACTTGGTAGAGGCCTGTGTGGACCGCCTTTGGCTTGTTGAAGATGGTGACGTGAAGCGTTTTGAAGGCGATCTCGAAGATTACAAACAGCATCTGCTTAAGCTCCGTGCTGGTGAACGCGCAGAGAAGCGCGGAGAAAAACAAGCCGATACCAGAAAGGCAGCGCGCCAAAACGCAGCCGAGGCAAGAAGAAAACTCGCCCCCTTCCGCCGCGCAGTGGAAAAAGCCGAGACGCAGCTAGAAAAGTTGAGTGATCAAAAAGCTGTACTTGATAAAAAACTGGCAGACCCCAAACTATATGAAACTGGGAATGAAAATAAAGTTGCCGACTTAAGCCTGAAAGCTTCTGAGCTTGAAAAAAAGATTGAACAGGCTGAAACAGCGTGGATGGAAGCAGAAGAAACTTACGCGGAAAAACAAGGTGAATTAGACGTTTAGCCTACCACCTATTCCGAATATCTGAGAGTACTTCATCCCGCGTGAGTAGATCGTAATGAGTGCCACCTCTTATAGTTAGGAAATTATCATTATGATCAAGGACTTCTCTAAGCGCTGCGCCTGAAGCATATGGTACAACTCGATCATTGGTTCCGTGGTAAATTATTACCTGCCCCACAGCTTGCTTTAATTTTTCATAAGACCTTAATGGATAACGCGTTAGGAATGAAGGAAGAAGCGGGTAACGGTGCACTGCAATATCCTCAATAGATTTCATCGGCGCAAGTAATATGGTGTGAGCCACCTGCTTCACTGCAGCAACATGACTTGCGAACGTGGTTCCTAGCGAATACCCCACTACTCGTACATTATTATCGCCGTACCGCTCAGATGCCCAATCGTACCAACGTTCAGCATCCTGAAGCAGAACTTTTTCAGAAAGGGGGCCAACACTCTTACCTGATCCTCGATAGTCCATAGCAATTACATCATAACCTAACCGCATGAAAACATGTGCCTGCCGCTCTGAAAAACTTATGTTTCCAAAGTTCCCTTTAAAATACAAAACCACCCCTCTTGCATCTGAAATGTTTTTGAACAAAACACCATGTAACCTGCCTTTTTCATGAGGCAGCCATATATCTTCTGCAGGGGTGGAGAATGCGTAATCGTACCCTTCCTCAACGGGCACTGGATGAAAGATAAGGTCTTCCTGATACCAATACATATAGGAAGCTATAGCGATATAGGTAAAGGCTACTAAGCCTAGAAAACGAGCAACAGCACGCACGGGATTTTCCTTTATTCTTTTTATTACATCCCTCTGAGCCTGAGATTAAGAATAAAGGAAATTGGTAAAAAAAGGGTAATTAATCGTTTTTGTAGATATCTGGCCGCACGATTTCCATCAGTCGTTCATCAGTTTTACTGATCTTGGAGAAACCAAACTTTTCATAAAGGCCGTGCGCATCAGAGGTCGCCAGCATCATTCTTCTTAACTCCTGAAGGTTTGGGTGCGCCATTATAATTTCCATCAACCACTCACCCAGCCCTTTACCTCTATGGTCAGGGTCCATATATACATCAGCTAGATATGCAAAGGTTGCTCTGTCTGTAATCATTCGAGCAATGCCTACGAGGTTCCCGCTCGCCTCAAACACACCAAAGGCCAGCGAATTGCTGAAACCACGGTCCATAACCTCAAATGGAACACCAGTTGACCAATAAGCGTCTTCGCTGAGCCACTTGATCATCTTGGATGTATCAAACTCGGAATAATCTGTTGAAATATAATAAGATAACTCTGGATGTTTATATTGCATAATAATCAGGCTTTTTGTTCCCAGCCGCCATTTTCCCGTTGCTGCCAATAAGACATTTCTAGCCCAAGTTCCTTATATGCCTTCCAGTCGGTTCGCGCCTGAGACACAATCACTTCATCCCTGCCATCAAACATATAAAGACAACGATCAAACTTCTCGATCTCCTCATACGAAGCTGCGTTAATCAGTACTAAAGCATTTGCATCATTTGGGTTTTCATCAGTTGCGGTAAGGAAAACTGGCTGTTCCGCCGGATGTTTACAGCCATCCTTGTCATGCGGAATAAAACTGTTCGCATCATATGTCCAAAGCGCTTTATCAAGCGTATCAATAAGCGCTTTGTTTTCAGCTTTGATAATCGCGCGGAGACCAGCCTGATGGACTTTCTCCATCAGCTTTGGCAGTGCCTCTTCGAGGCCCTGCCTTTGTAAATGGTAAAATCTAATCTCCGCCACTTAATTTAGCTTTCGTAGTTATCTGCTACGAAACGGTCTAGAAGGCGAACACCAAAGCCTGTCCCGCCTTTCGCGCTTAGAGGCATATCTTTTTCAGACCATACGGTACCGGCGATATCAATGTGCACCCAAGGTACATCATTGGTGAAACGCTTGAGGAACTGCGCTGCAGTAATGGAACCAGCTGCACGGCCACCGATATTTTTCATATCTGCGATATCACAGTTGATCATCTTGTCATAGTTTTCATGGATTGGCATACGCCAAACTTTGTCACCTGTCTGGCTTCCTGCCGCAGAAAGCTGCATAGAAAGTTCGTCACTGTCAGAGAAGATACCCGCATACTCATTACCTAGCGAAATAATGATTGCACCAGTGAGTGTTGCAAGGTCGATAATGAACTTCGGCTTATATTTATCCTGCGTATACCAGATAGCATCACAAAGAACGAGGCGCCCTTCTGCATCTGTGTTTAGGATTTCAATAGTCTGACCAGACATGCTTGTAACAACGTCGCCTGGGCGCTGTGCATTGCCAGACGGCATATTTTCAACCAAACCAACGGCAGCAACGATATTTGCTTTTGCTTTACGACCAGCGAGAGCTTTCATCAGGCCTACAACGGTTCCCGCGCCGCCCATGTCCCATTTCATCTGCTCCATACCCTCGCCCGGTTTAAGCGAGATGCCACCAGTATCAAATGTTACGCCTTTACCAACGAATGCGAGAGGCTGATCGCCCTCGTTACCGCCATTCCAGCGCATGATAACGAGCTTACTCTCTTTATCAGAACCTTGGCCAACACCCAGAAGTGCATTCATACCCAATTCAGCCATTTCAGCTTCACCAAGCACTTCCACTTCCACACCAAGATCGCTCAAGCTTGTGATTTCATCGGCGAAGCTTTCTGGGTGTAGAATGTTTGCTGGTTCTGAAACCAGATCACGTGTCATAAACACGCCATCAATCACTCGTTCACGTTCCAAGAAAGCCTCAGCAGCTGCATCAGGATTTCCTGTCGCAACAATAATAGTCTTAAGTGTTGGCTTTTTGCTTTCAGGTTCTTTGGTTCGGTATTTATCAAAGCGGTAAGAACGGAGAAGCGCACCTTCAGCAATTGCTACTGCGTCATCATCCGACGCAATCACAGTTGCGGTTTCTGATCCACTATTAAGAAGTGTTGATACAACAGTTGCCCCTGTCGTTAGGCCTGAGTAATTAGAATCAATCCCTTTATCTCCAAGACCAAGCAGCACAACGCGCTCAACTGCCAGCCCGGCAGGAGCTATGATCTCTTTAACCTGCCCTGCGGCACCCGTAAAATTGGATACATCCTTTGCCTTCGAAAGCGCGCCTGACACAGCATTATCTGCTTCTGCAGCAAGACCAGTGAATGGAGCATCTTTTTCAACCAAAATTACAAGTGCACCATTTTCAGGTAGTGCTAATTTATCAAATGAAACCTTCATGGGATTCCTCTTTTATTATCTGTGCGAGACGAGACAATCTCATTGCCCTTTAGTGCATTATTTGCCTCTATTTTTCGATCTTGGCAAGCTCTGCCCCTCGAAAAAGCCATAATTCCATATGACAAAGCGTGAGTTTTTATCCATCATTGGTTTTTGCGCGTTGCGGTTCAGGCTCTTTGCGTCTATCAAAACCTCAACAATAAAATGATGCACAGGGTTATTTATGTCATTGGTTTCACAGTCAGCGCTTTTGATTGCTTTGGCAGCCTCCAGTCCAGTTTATGCTGCAGAGGTTAAAGTCCAAGAGGTTACTGAAGAAAAGAAGATCGACTTCGCCGCAGATCAACTTACTTACAACCAAGACACAGGTGTTGTGCGAGCGATTGGGCACGTCCTTATCCAACGCGACGGATATACCCTTACTGCAGGGGAAGTTGTTTATAACGAGAAAACAGGTATCGGCCATGCATATGGCGCTGTTACCTTGACCTCACCTAATGGTGATCGTGTTTTCGCTCCTCAGATGGAACTTCAGGATTCCCTTCAAAAAGCTTTTGTAGAAGATATCCGGCTTTTAATGGCGGACGGCGCGCAGGTTCGAGCAGTTTCGGGAACCAAAGATGATACAAGCGGACAAACTGTTCTTAAGAGAGCTGTTTATAGCCCTTGTAAGATTTGTTTAGAATCCGAAGAAAAGCCAGAGGCGCCCTTATGGCAAATCAAAGCAGTAAAAGTAGTTCATGATAAAGAAAAGAAGCGGCTTTATTATGAAGATGCAATTCTGGAAGTATTTGGGCTACCTATTCTTTGGACACCCTATTTTTCACACCCTGACCCCACAGTCGATAAAGCAAGTGGTGTTTTACCGCTCGACATCCAAACTACGCGAAATTTGGGTTTCTATATAGGTGTACCCTACTATCATGTATTTAATGATAGTCAGGACATCACGGTTAAACCTATTTACACAACACGTGAAGGCTTCGTTCTACAGTCCGAATATCGTCATCATCTTAGAAACGGTAGATATTCTATTGGTGGCAGTATCACTCGAGGCAGTATTGCCCGTACAGGAAATGAAGACCTCACCGATCCACTTAACACCAGAAAAGAGTTTCGAGGACATATCGCAGCGGACGGCAGTTATAACCATACAAAAAACTGGCGTTCTTCCCTCAAGGTTAACTGGGCATCAGATGATACTTACCTAAGAAGATATGATATCTCAGATGCTGATACCTTAACCAGTGAGTATCTATTAGAGGGTTTCTTTGGGCGCTCATACATATCTAGCCGCGCTCTGGCTTTCCAGGGACTGCGCATCGAAGATGTCGCTGGTTTAACAGGACATGCACTGCCTCTAATAGACGCAGAATATGTAGCCCCTTTTAAACCTTTGGGAGGTACTTTAAGCGTACAAGGAAATGCCCTGGCTCTGCATAGAACAGACGGCCTTGATACTCAGCGCCTTTCGCTTTCAGCAAAATGGGAAAAACGCTGGGTAACGCCAAAAGGTTTTATTTTTGACACAGAAGCGCTCGTACGGTCTGATTTATATAATGTAGACGATGTAGCTCAACCTGATGAAGCCGAATTCGCAGGTAACTTTGGGGCATCTTCAAGCGAGTGGCGCAATCTAGCGCGCGTAACCGGCACAGTTAGTTGGCCACTTGTTAAACACAGTGGTGATAGTACGCAAACTCTAGAACCGATCTTAGAAGTCACTCTATCTCCTCGCAGAGGCACACCAAACAGCATCGTAAATGAGGATAGCCGAGCTTTTGAGCTTAATGACCTAAATCTATTTTCATCAGACCGTACATCAGGTTTTGACCTCTGGGAGGAAGGAAGCCGAGTTACCTATGGCCTCAAGTGGCGCTATGAAACAGGCGATTTAAGTACTGATATTGTTCTTGGTCAAAGCTTAAGGATAGACAGTACCGACGTGGTATTGGCGGATGGAGCAGGTCTGGAAGGTGACAGCTCAGATATCGTTGGTCGAACTAATATCAATTACAAGGGTTGGATTGACCTTGAGCATCGGTATCGATTGGATGATAAGAGTTTTTCATTTAGAAGAAATGAAATTGATGTAACCTTCGGTAATGAAAATGCTTCACTTCGGGTTGGGTACTTGAAGCTCAACCGGGAATTGACATCCCTGAACCGGGAAGACCGAGAAGAAGTCAGAGCAAGTGGCTTCTATAACTTCAATACAAACTGGAAATTGACCGGCAGTTTTTCTCGCCGCCTTAAAGGTGCCGAAATTCCAGATAGAATTACAAATGAACTTATTGATGAAGGAAGTGGCAATCTTGAGTATAGCCTTGGTGTAGAATATCAGAATGAATGTATTCAACTTGGCTTACGGTGGAGAGAAACGTTCACCAGAGACAGAGATATTGAACCAGGAACGTCAATTATGTTTCGGATAAAATTGATTAATTTAGGGTAGTGTCTTGTCACAAAAGGCGCTAAAACGCTTTAAACAGATTTAAACTGATCAATCGCAGTAACAGTTGGGCAATATTAGAGTGATTAAAAAAACTAAAAAACTTGTAAAGAATACAGTTTTAGGAAGCGCAGTATGTGTGGCGCTGACCGTGGGAGTTTCCGCTCAACAAGCTGTGAATAGCATCGAAGTGTTAGTGAATGACGAACCTATTTCTTCATTTGATATTGATCAGCGTTTACGCTTGGTGATTGCGCTTTCTGGTGGGGTAAACACACAGGAAGAATTCCTTAAGGTGCGTGAACAAGTTCTAAGAACCATGATTGATGAACGCCTTCAACTTCAAGAGGCTGCAACAGTTGATCTTGTAATAGCTGCTGAACAATTGGATGACTTTTTTGCCCGCCGTGCCCAAGGCGTTGGCCAAACAGCAGATCAATTTGCTTCAGCGTTAACAAGTATTGGCTCCAGCAAACGCTCTATGCAAAAACAAATGGAAGCTGAAGTAGCATGGTCACAGCTCGTTGAAGGTCGCTTAGGCTCTTTCGTATCTGTATCAGATGAAGAGGTAGAAGCTCGTATTCAAAAAATTCGTGATAATCGAGGTAAATTTGAATATCGCCTAAATGAAATTGTTTTTGATGTAAACACCCCTGAACAGGAAGCCAGCATTAAATCAAATGCCGAGCAAATTGTTGAACGCCTTCGCGCAGGCGCTAAATTTGATGAAATAGCAAAACAACTTTCCAGTTCACCTTCCGCGGCTGTTGGTGGTGATCTTGGCTGGATAACGGTCGATAGCATGAACGATGACTATGCCGGCATCGTTGAAGGTTTAGACGTTGGGAAAATTTCTGATCCTGTTAGAACGGCTGGCGGTTTTGCCATTCTTGGTCTCGGTGATCGTCGTCGTGTTTTAGTGGCCGACCCTCTTGATACAGAAGTAGATATTCGGCAGTTACACCTTTCTACTGAAAAAGTCGCAGATACAGCGCTTGCAACTCAGTTTGAAACTACAGTACAAAACCTCCACACAGGAACGGTTGATTGCGCTAGTATAGACACAATTGCTTCTACAGCTGGCGCTGATGGACGTGTTGAAATTGGTGCGCTTCGTCTGCGTGCTTTACAGGGTGAAATCCGTACTAAAGTTGAAGTTCTGGATGCTGGCGGTGCCACTGATATGATAAAAATGGATGATGGCTGGCGTGTACTTGTCGTTTGCGACAAGAGAGCACCTCAAGTTCAGGAACCCGATTTTGATCAAATCATGAATCAAATTGAGCAACAACGCCTAGCAATGATGGGTCGTCGTTATCTTCGTGACCTTAGACGCGACGCCATTATTGATTACCGCTAATAAATCTAGATGAAAACAACTCAACAACATAAACCGCTTGCTATAACCATGGGCGAGCCTTCAGGTGTTGGCCCTGAGTTAATTGCTCGCATATGGGAAAAACGGCGAGATAACAAACTCTTGCCTTTTTGTATGATTGGTTCACCAGACGCGATATCAAAAGCCTCCAAAACGACACCTATCGAAGTTATTGACGATATATCTAAGGCCGGTGATGTTTTCGAAAGCGCGCTTCCTGTACTCAATATTGATACAACTGCACCAATAAAGCTTGGGGAACTTAATCCCTCTAACGGTCAAGCAGTTATAAACTCTATTGAACTAGCTACAGAATTGGCGCTTTCAAATAAGGTGTCCGGTATTGTTACGGCTCCCATTCATAAAGCTGCGTTATATAGCGCAGGCTTTGACGCCCCAGGGCATACCGAATTTCTCGCCCGTCTTTCGGGTAAAAAAGATGATCATTCGGTTATGATGCTCGCGGCACATGATTTACGTGTCGTACCTGTGACCATTCACATTCCCCTTAAGGACGTAGCTAAACAGCTGACAGCTGATAAGATAGTACATGTGGGGCTAGTCACCGCCCAAGATTTAAAATACCGCTTTGGTATTGAGCAGCCAAGAATAGCGATTGCGGGCCTTAACCCGCACGCTGGTGAAAACGGCACTATAGGGATGGAAGAGGCAACCCACATCATGCCTGCCATATGGGAACTTAGAGATCACGGCGTTGACGTGAGTGATCCACTCCCAGCAGATACCCTCTTCCACGCTGAAGCTCGTTCCAAGTATGACGCTGTTCTTTGTATGTACCATGATCAAGCTCTCATTCCGATCAAGACCGTAGATTTCTGGGGCGGTGTGAATATAACACTGGGTTTACCTTTCATCCGCACATCACCAGATCACGGGACTGCACTTGAATTAGCTGGAAAAAATATAGCTCGGATTGATAGTATGCTCGCGGCAATTAAAATGGCGGAAGAAATGGCTGCAAGGCAATTGAATCATGACTGATACACTCCCTCCGCTCCGTGAAGTTATCAATGAATTTGATCTGCGTGCCAAAAAGTCTTTCGGCCAAAACTTTCTTTTGGATCTAAACCTGACAGGTAAGATTGCAAGAATTGCAGGGGACCTATCAGATAGCGTTGTTTATGAGGTAGGACCGGGCCCAGGCGGCCTCACTCGAGGGCTACTCGCAAACGGCGCTAAGCGTGTTGTCGCTGTTGAAATGGATAAACGCTGTCTACCTGCGCTTGCGGAAGTTTCGGCAGCCTATGATGGTGCCCTTAAGGTCATTGAAGGCGATGCAATGGAGATGGATGAATTCGCGCTTCTTGCTCCAAAAGAAGGCGAAATCGCGCGCATTGCATCCAACCTGCCCTATAACGTTGGAACACTTCTTTTCATCAAATGGCTAACCGTTGATGAATGGAAACCATGGTATGCTTCACTAACGCTGATGTTCCAAAAAGAAGTAGCAGAGCGAATTGTTGCTCAGCCAAACACAAAAGCTTATGGAAGGCTTTCAGTACTGGCGCAGTGGCGAGGCAAAGTGAAAATTGCAATGAATGTACCCGCAGCTGCCTTTACACCACCACCAAAGGTCGCTAGTGCCATTATTCATTTCGAACCAACAGAACCAATGGATAGTACGGTAAAACTCGCGCATTTGGAAAAAGTGGTTGAAAAAGCCTTCGGGCAACGCCGTAAGATGCTTCGTGCCAGCATGAAAGGCTTGGATGTAGATGTGGCTGAACTATTAAATGCTGCAGGTATTGAAGAAACACGAAGAGCAGAAACTGTTTCTGTTGAGGAATTTGTATGGCTAGCGCGCATATACGGCGAAATGCGCGCCTAATTCATCTATTCTGCAGCTGTATCAGAAGATCCCATACGTTCCTCCATCAAGCTTCTAACGAACTCGGACATACCCGGGCGACGCTCACGGCGGTATCTTTCCGCTCGGATAATAGCTTTCAGGTCTTCGTATGTTTGTTCAAGGTCATCATTAACCAGTACATAATCATATTCTGCCCAGTGGCTGATTTCGCTTTCGGCTTGCTCCATGCGTTTAGCAACGGTTTCTTCGCTATCCTGACCACGAGCTTTAAGACGTTTTTCCAAAGCTGCAATAGATGGCGGAAGAATAAAAATACGCACCAAATCAATAGCACGAGAGCTGGACATCAACTGCTGAGTACCCTGCCAATCGATGTCAAAAATAACATCGCGGCCTTCCTGTAGCGCCTCTGTCACAGGGCCACGAGGTGTGCCATAGCGATTTCCGAAAACGATTGCATGTTCAAGAAGTTCATTGTTCTCAATCATATCCTGAAAGCGTTCGTGGGTTACAAAATAATAGTCTTTACCGTGTTCTTCACCTGGGCGGGCTTCTCGCGTTGTTGCCGAAACAGACATAGTCATGTCACCGTCTTCTGCAAGCAACCGGCGTGTAAGCGTTGTTTTCCCCGCGCCCGATGGTGAAGACAATACGAGCATTAACCCGCGGCGTTTATTGATAAATTGTTGTGGCATCCCTGACCCTATTTATTCAATATTTTGAATTTGTTCACGGAACTGATCTATCACAGTTTTCAGATCAATACCTACTTTTGTTAGCTTTGCATCCCCAGATTTAGAACAAAGAGTATTGGTTTCACGATTAAATTCCTGACATAGAAAATCGAGTCGGCGCCCTACAGGCTTGCTTTCCTTGAGAAGTGTTCGCGCTTCATCAATGTGACTTTCAAGCCTGTCTATTTCTTCCTGAATATCAGCCTTTACGGCGATAACCGCAATTTCCTGAGCTAAACGTTCTTCAGAAATAGGCTTATCAGTACCGGTTAACTTTTCAAGTTGCGCTTTAAAACGTTCATTCATGGCAATCACGCGATCGCCAGACATAGCTTTAACACTATCTTTCAAGCGCTCAATTTCATCCATCTGAGCTTCAAGGAATTCAGCCATACGTGCGCCTTCGTCTGCACGGCTAGCCTTCAGTTCTTCAAGCGTTTCAATCAAGCTCACCTTAAGTTCTTTTTCCAGAACCTTCCTGTCATCTTCCCAGAGCTCTTTGCTTGTTAGGTCAACAACACCTTTAATCGCGAGCAATCCGTCTAAAGAAGCCGGGTTAATTCCATCTTCGTTTGCATATTTCCCAGCAACTGAAAGAAGTGTTTTAAGCCGGTCCTCATTTACAACAAAAGCACCATCGTTATCTTCTGCCTCAACAGACAGAGATACAAAAACTGACCCCCTCGTTAAATGTTGGCCAACAATCTTTTTTGCTTCTAAATCAAAACCATCAAGAAAGCTTGGAAAGCGCATACGCACATCAAGCCCTTTATTATTTACGCTTTTGATTTCAAGGTTCCATGTATGCCCTACGGCAGCCCCTGCCCCTCTGGCAAAGCCTGTCATGCTGTTAAGTGGCATGTTTATCCCTTCAGTTGTTTTGCAAGCTGCAATATTCCCTAGCTCTTGCTATCTCTTATTTTTCGCCATTTGGCTACATTTTTATTATGTTCTTTAAGCGTGACCGCGAAAGCATGCCCCCCTGTGCCGTCAGCCACAAAATATAAATATGGTACCTTCGCAGGATTAAGAACCGCGCGGATAGAGGCTTCCCCTGGGTTAGCAATAGGGGTTGGAGGAAGACCATTTATTCTATGGGTATTATAATCGGAATACTGTTTGATATCGCTACGCAGCAGCTGTCGCCCCAGAGGCAATCCTCCCGTTAGTCCATAAATCACCGTTGGATCAGAACGCAGTCGCATTCCCTTTTTGAGTCGATTATGAAAAACAGCCGCAACCAGCTCCCGCTCGCCCTTTTGGCCCGTTTCTTTCTCAACAATAGAAGCTAGATTTAACGCCTCTTCAGGTGATTTGAGTTGAACCGCGGGATCTCTGTTCTCCCAGAGCTCCAGTAACAATTCGCGCTGCTTTGATTGCATACGATTTACAATCTTTTCAGCACTATCACCCCGTTCATAAAAATAGGTTTCCGGATGTAAACTGCCCTCGACAACTTCTGGAAAAAAACCTTCAATCCAGGGAGTTTCGGAAAAAAGCTTTTCAACTTCAGCAACCGAAGAACCTTCAGGAATTCTCAACCGTCTTGTATATGTCTTGCCAGATTGAATGATTGACAGTGTATTTTTCAGAGCACTGCCAGCTGGAATTAAGAACTCTCCAGCTTTCAGTGATCGTGCCAATCCAAGCTGATTGACAGCAAAAAGAAATTGCCAACGTTCTTCAACAAGCCCTGCTCGTTCAGCCTGCGCGGCAATAGCTAAACTGCCCTTCCCTGCAGGAATATAAAAATAGCTTTCCGTCTGGGTACTTGCAGGCCGTGCGAGAATCGCACCAGATAGGCCAGTAAAAAGCCCATAAGCCACTAGTACCAATCCTGCCGCCCAGATGAGCATATAAAAAAATCGGTTCAGAAACATACTGTTACCTTATCAGGTAAAAGACAGTCCCTAAACCGATCTTTAAATTTTTAGACGATTAATTAATCGCCGTTGTATTCACGCATCACGAGAGAAGCGTTAGTACCGCCGAAACCAAAGGAATTGGAAAGCGCAGCTTTTACGTCGCGCTCTTGTGCTTCATGAGCCACAAGGTCAATACCAGTACAGCTTTCTGAAGGGTTATCCAAATTCAAGGTTGGTGGCACAATATTTTCATTGATCGCTTTGATACAGAAAATAGCTTCAACAGCACCAGCTGCACCAAGGAGGTGGCCGATAGAAGATTTTGTTGAAGACATAGCAATATTGCCAGCATGCTCACCAAGCAGACGCTTCACTGCACCAAATTCAATCTCATCACCAAGTGGCGTGGATGTGCCGTGTGCATTTATGTAACCAAGCTCTTCAACACCAAAGCCAGCGCGCTTCATAGCAGCCTGCATGGAACGGAAACCACCGTTACCATCCGGTGCTGGTGCAGTTACGTGATAGCCATCACCCGACATACCGTAACCAACAACTTCAGCGTAAATCTTCGCGCCACGTGCTTTAGCATGCTCAAGCTCTTCAAGAACAACGACACCTGAACCTTCACCCATAACGAAACCGTCACGGCCTTCATCCCACGGACGAGACGCAGCAGCTGGTGTATCGTTATATTTCTTAGAAAGCGCACGTGCCTGGCTGAAGCCGGCCATCCCAATTTCACAAATTGATGCTTCTGCACCACCTGCAACCATCACATCTGCATCATCAAGTGCGATGAGACGTGCAGCATCACCAATAGAGTGAGCACCAGTAGAACAAGCTGTTACAGCTGCATGGTTTGGTCCTTTGAAACCGTACTTAATAGATACGTTACCGGACGCAAGGTTAATAATAGAGCCAGCAATAAAGTGAGGACTTACACGGCGGATACCTTTTTCTTTCAGAACAAGAGATGTATCCGAAATCCATTTAAGGCCGCCAATACCAGCACCAATCATCACACCTGTACGAAGGCACTCTTCTTCGCCTGGCTCTTCCCATCCAGCATCCCGGACAGCCTGTATCGCGGCCGCCATGCCGAATACAATAAAGTTATCAACGCGCTTCTGATCTTTTGGAGACATCCAATCATCAGGATTAAATGTATCGTTTGAACCGTCACCCAGCGTTACTTCGCAGGCAACTTTACAAGGATAATCAGTTGCGTCGAACAAACTAATATTGCCCGCGCCTGATTGACCTTCAATCAACCGTTTCCAAGTTCCGTCAACACTGCTTGCCAGCGGTGACACCATACCCAATCCGGTTACAACAACTCGTCTCATGGAGCGATCCTTATTCTATCATTCAGCCCGTAAACTGACAGAAAAGTAAAAAGGGCAACAGCCTAACCTAAACTGGCCAAGCTGTTGCCCGTGCTGAAATCCAGTCCCAGCTTAGGAATTCGCGCTAATAAACTCGATAGCGTCTTTTACAGTCTGAATTTTTTCAGCTGCATCGTCTGGAATCTCGATACCAAACTCTTCTTCGAACGCCATCACCAGCTCAACAGTGTCCAGGCTATCTGCGCCAAGGTCATCAATAAAACTAGCAGTGTCGGTTACTTTATCGTCTTCTACACCTAGGTGCTCGACTACAATTTTTTTCACCTTATCGGCAATATCGCTCATTGCTCTTTTCCTCGTTCTTAACACTGATTAATAGGGGTTATTAACCCTTGAGTAAAACCCCACATATCACATAGTCATTCATTAAAAAATATATAAAACCATGTGCATCGGGGTGCTCGTAACATAGTTTCAACTGTTTGAGAAGCCTATGTTACGAAAATATGGTCTGCAAAATTGCAAACCACGGTTAAATCATTGCCAAACCGCCATTTACATGGAGAGTTTGACCGTTCACATATTTGGCCTCATTACTTGCAAGATACAAGACCGCAGATGCAATATCTTCTGGTGTGCCCAGTTCACCTGATGGAATTCCAGCTGTAATGGCACCTTTTTGCTCGTCTGTCAGCACATCAGTCATTGGCGTAGCAATAAACCCTGGAGCTACACAGTTCACAGTAATGCCGCGAGAGGCAACTTCCTGCGCCATAGATTTGGAAAGGCCAATCATACCAGCTTTTGACGCACAATAGTTCGCCTGCCCTGGATTACCTGTAACACCAACTACAGAAGTAATGTTAACCATACGGCCCCAGCGAGATTTCATCATGCCGCGCATCACGCCCTTCATAAGGCGGAATGAACTTTCGAGATTCACCTGCATTACAGAATCCCAATCTTCATCCTTCATACGCATCGCGAGGTTATCTTTTGTGATACCTGCATTATTTACAAGAATGTCGACGCCCCCCATTGCAGCAGCTGCATCTTTTGCCAACTGGTCAACGCTCTCTCGGTCTGAAAGGTTTGCTGCGATTACATGAACACGCTCACCAAGCTCGTTTGCCAGATTCTGAAGTTTTTCGGCACGAGTACCGGAAACTACAACTTCAGCGCCAGCAGCGTGAAGCATTTTAGCAATCGAGGCACCAATACCGCCTGTTGCGCCAGTTACCAGTGCTTTTTTACCCGTTAAATCAAACATGAATATTCCCTATAGTCTAAAGAGCGCTTGTAAACGCTTCAATATCTGCTGGTTCCTGAATATTAGCAGTAGACAGCGAACGATCAATACGGCGCGCTAGCCCCGACAGAACTTTTCCTGCACCAATTTCAACCATCGTGTCGATACCAAGTGACGACATTGAGGCAACGCTCTCACGCCAACGAACAGAACCGGTAACCTGCTCAACAAGAAGATTAGCGATTCCCTCAGGTTCGCTCACTGGAGCGGCCAATACGTTAGCAATCACCGGAACGCATGGACGTTGAATGGTTACTTCAGCAAGCGCAGCTTTCATTTCATCAGCTGCTGGTTTCATAAGGGGGCAATGGAATGGCGCTGATACAGGAAGAAGCATACCACGCTTTGCGCCTTTTTCCTTTGCAAGCTCAATTGCGCGTTCAACAGCAGATTTATGGCCTGATACGACAACTTGTCCATCAGCATTATCATTTGCCGATACAACAACCTCACCTTGGCTCGCAGCCTCTACAACAGCGTTTACGTCTTCCATTGAAAGACCAAGAATAGCAGCCATAGCGCCCTCGCCTACAGGTACCGCACGCTGCATTGCTTGACCACGAAGCTTTAATAGACGCGCCGTATCAGCAATTGAGAATGCACCAGCTGCTGCTAGCGCCGAATATTCTCCAAGAGAATGGCCTGCAACGTGGCTTGCAACTTCAGCCACTTTCACGCCGCCATCTTCCAATGTGCGAATAACGGCCATAGAAACAGCCATCAACGCTGGTTGAGTGTTTTCTGTAAGACGTAATTCGTCTTCTGGGCCTTCCCACATGATCTTTGATAGATCTTGCGAAAGCGCATCATTTACTTCTTCAAATACCAAACGTGCAGGCTCATAAGCCTCAGCAAGGGATTTTCCCATGCCTACAAACTGACTTCCTTGACCAGGAAATACGAGTGCTCGGGTCATTTTGTCCTCCAAAAGCCTCAAACTTTAAATGGCGGTTTGGCATAGGCCGTAAGGTAAAGGCAAGCATTTAACGTAAAATATTTATGCATAGCTAGCTTTCACTTGCTTTTCCGCCACAGCAGCGTTATAGAGGCGCGTCTTATTCACGGACCTAGTTCATAAGGTACCAGAGAATACAGATTTTTGAAGCGAGCTGGAGGCTCCTTTACCATGGTGGTGGGAGAGCGATCAGCACATAGGAGTTAAACATGGCTTTATACGAGCATGTTTTCATTGCACGCCAAGACATTAGCGCGTCGCAAGTGGAAAGCATTACTGCTGACTTCTCTAAGATTATCGAAGAGAACGAAGGCAAAATCGCTAAGAGCGAGTACTGGGGTCTTAAGAACCTAGCCTACAAAATCAAAAAGAATCGCAAAGGTCACTATGTTCTTTTGAACATCGACGCACCACACGCAGCTGTAGCTGAGATGGAGCGTCAGGCGCGCCTACACGAAGATGTAATGCGTTTCATGACAATTCGCGTTGAAGAGCTTGAGGAAGGTCAATCGATCGTTCTTCGCTCTAAAGCAGACAAAGACAACCGTCGCCCACGTGGTGAAGGCCGTGGTCCAAAAAGGGAGTCTAACTAATGGCTGCTCGTCGTCCATTCTTCCGTCGTCGTAAAACTTGCCCGTTTTCTGGCGAAAATGCACCAAAAATTGATTACAAAGACGTAAAGCTGCTTCAGAAGTATGTTTCTGAGCGTGGTAAAATCGTTCCTAGCCGTATCACTGCTGTATCTGCAAAGAAACAACGTGAGCTAGCGAAAGCGATCAAGCGCGCACGTAACATCGCTCTGTTGCCTTTCATCGTTCAATAATCGCTCACGCAAAGGAGTCCTAAAATGGAAGTTATCCTACTAGAACGCGTTGCGAAACTCGGCCAGATGGGCGATGTTGTAAGCGTAAAAGACGGCTTTGCTCGTAACTTCCTGTTGCCACAGAAGAAAGCTCTTCGTGCAACAGAAGCTAACAAAGCTGCATTCGAAGCAGACCGTGCACGCCTAGAAGCTGAAAACCTAGAGCGCAAAACTGAAGCTGAAGCAGTAGCTGCTAAGATCGCTGATCTTAAAGTTATCATGATCCGCTCTGCTGGTGAAAGTGGTCAGCTATACGGTTCTGTATCTTCACGTGATATCGCTGAAGCTGTTGCTGAAGCAGGTGTTAAGGTTTCCCGTAACCAAGTTGTTCTTGATCGCGCGATTAAAACTCTTGGTCTACACGACGTTGTTCTTTCACTTCACCCTGAAGTATCTGTAACTGTTGTTGTGAACATTGCACGCTCTGCTGAAGAAGCTGAGATGCAGTTCGAAACAGGTGCAGCTGTTACTTCAAACACTGAAGAAGAAGATTTCGACGCTGAAGCTGAATTCGCTGCTGAAGAAGAAACTGAAGTTTCTGAAGAAACAGCTGAAGAAGCTGCAGAAGAAGAAGCTACCGAAGAGTAATTCTTCTTATTATATCTATTATGAGAAGGCGGCCTTTTGGTCGCCTTTTCTTTTATATGCGTCCAGAACGTAACTTATCCCCACAGTTATCCACCTGTGGAAAAAACAACATGCAAAAAGTGCACAAAAGAGTTGCGCTGATCAGCAATCCAATTATGTTGGCACGCCTGTTTGAGACCCTCAACGTTGGAAGGTAAGCCCGATGGAAGCACTAATTGGCGATGTAGCAAACGATACAGAGCACAATGATGAGCTTAATTACCGTCAGGCGCCTCATAACCTTGAAGCAGAACAAGCACTTCTTGGTTCAATTCTCGTAAACAACGAAGCTGCGCAAAAAGTACAAGGCTTTCTCGAACCTGAACACTTCTTTGAACCTGTTCATGCGCGCATTTACGAATCCGTTCTTAAGTTGATGGATAAAAACCAGATTGCTGACCCTGTTAAGCTAAAACCCTATTTTGATAATGATGAAGCGCTTACTGATGTAGGCGGTGCCCAGTATTTGGTGCGCCTCGCAGCATCTGCAGCAACCATCATTAATGCTGAAGATTACGGTCGTACCATCTATGATTTGGCAATGCGCCGCGCGCTTATTCAGATCGGGGAGCGGATGGTAAACGATGCGTACGATGCACCCGTTGACGCTGAAGCCGCAGAGCAGATTTCAGACGCTGAAAAACAGCTGTTTGATCTTGCAGAAATGGGCCAGGCGGAAACGGGTGCTCAGTCGTTCTCAAAAGCTGTGCGCGTTGCTGTAGAAAATATTGAAAGCGCCTACAAAGATCCGGATAGCCTATCTGGTGTAACAACGGGTCTTACCCAACTTAACGACAAAATCGGCGGTCTTCACAATTCTGACCTTGTGATTCTTGCTGGTCGCCCTGCGATGGGTAAAACATCGCTTGCAACGAATATCGCCTATAACGCAGCTGAGCGCTATATGCAGGATAAAGAAGCAGGGAATGAAGATAAATCAAAAGGCGCCGTAGTGTGTTTCTACAGCTTGGAGATGTCAGCCGATCAGCTTGCCGCACGTATTCTATCGGACGTATCTAACCGTCACTATGACGGACCAGACCCTATCCAGTCTCACCAAATGCGTCAGGGTAATCTTGATGAAGGTCAGTTTGAAGCAATTGCACGCGCCGCTATGATCTTGGAAGATCTACCACTCTTTATTGACGATACCCCTGCTCTTACCATTGCTGGTTTGCGTACACGTTCACGCCGCCTGAAACGTCAACATAATCTAGGGCTGATTGTAGTCGATTATCTACAGCTACTTCGGGGTAGTAATAAAGGTGGCAGTGAAAACCGTGTGCAGGAAATTTCTGAAATTACACGTGGTCTCAAAGGCTTAGCAAAAGAACTTCATGTTCCTGTAATCGCGCTTTCACAGCTTAGCCGTACCGTGGAGCAACGCGAGAACAAACGTCCGATGCTCTCTGACCTTCGGGAATCTGGTTCGATTGAGCAGGATGCGGATATGGTGATGTTCGTATTCCGTGAGGAATACTATAAAGAAAAAGATGAACCTTCTCAGGCAGATCAGGAAAAACACCTAGCGTGGCAAGCAGAAATGGAAGCGCTATACGGCAAGGCAGAGCTTGTTATTGGTAAGCAGCGTCACGGCCCCGTAGGGACCGTGCATTTGGCCTTCGATAAATCATCAACTCGCTTTAGCGACCTCGTTGAAGATGATCATCTACCTGATCGTTTTGAATAATTAATCGCAAGTGATAACGGTTTCAGAACCATCATCATGGGTAACTGTGATTGTTTGTCCTTCATTGCACTGAATTTCTTTACCTTTAAAGTGCACATTGGAATTTGAATACCAACCTTTATTATCTGAAGAGTAACGAACTTTCACACTGGTACCATCACTGCTGTCACCACCAGATGATGTTAGCGCAGCAATAATGATAGCAACGACAATCGCGCCACCGAAAATTATATTTCTATTTTCCATTTTTCTTTCCTCGCATTTGCTTAACGCAAAGGGCTTCCCAACCCTCATAAGAATATAGGAAAGAATTTCAAAAATTTAAAGGTGTCTGATACTTAATCCCTAAAAACCCAGCATATTTCGCTTTTCAGCTGGTAGATAAAGTGTAAGTCCATCCAGATCAGCAGTTACATCCACCTGGCATCCAAGGCGCGACGTCGCTGTTAGTCCTGACGCTAAATCAAGCATCTCTTCTTCATCTTCGCTCGCTTCAGGCAAGCGATCAAAAAATTCTTCAGCAACAATCATATGGCATGTTGAACAAGCCATATTCCCTTCGCAAGCGCCTTCAATATCCAGCCCTTCTTCCTGAGCTAGTTGAAGAAGCGAAACACCGGGTTCTGTCTGAATGTTAACCTCAGTTCCATCAGGCTTCACAAACGTAACAGTTACTTTATTCACGCCTTCATCCCCCCAAGTTTATGAACCGCTTCAATCAAATAATCAGCAGCATAATCTAGTTCTTCGTCAGTGGAAAATCGGCCCACGCCGATACGGAGTGATGATCCGGCTTCTTCTTTACTAAGTCCTATCGCTTCCAAGACATAGGAATGGCCTTCAATGGCAGAAGCACACGCCGCACCACTGGAAACAGCTAACTCTCGGATACTTGAAATCAAAAGATCACCATCAATTCCAGTGAAAGAAATATTCAAATTCCCTGCCCAACGCTGCTCAGAATCACCGTTCAACCTCAAACCAGGCAAAGCGCCGAACAACTTGGTTTTAAAGCGCAGCATCATCGATGCCAATCGCCCTTCTTCCTGCTGCATATCAGTGGAAGCTAGTTCCGCGGCTTTCCCTAAACCCGCAACAAGCGCCGGCGCCTGAGTACCAGAACGTACGCCGCCTTCCTGACCGCCACCAGACATCTGTGGTGTCAGGTAGGTTTGTCGGATATCTCGTTTATAGAGTGCACCCACTCCCTTTGGACCATATATCTTGTGGCCCGAAATACTCATGAAATCGATATTAAGATCATCAACATCGAGTGCAATCTTACCAAATGCCTGAGCCGCATCCATATGAAACAATGCACCAACAGCCTTAGCCATTTCACCAATTTCTTTAAGCGGCTGGATAACCCCAATCTCGTTATTTACTGCCATAACGGAAATGAGTGCCGTTTTATCATCAAGCGCTTCATTTACACGATTGAGATCTAACAACCCGTTTGGCTGAACTGGTAATACTTCAAGTTCATAACCACGTTGAGCGCAATATAGAGCCGCTTCAAGAACACACTTATGTTCTGTCGCAACAGTTACAAGCTTAGGCCTTTTTTCCCCCCAAACATCCATTACACCTTTAATCGCCAGATTATTGGTTTCCGTTGCACCCGACGTGAAAAAAATTTCTTTATCTTTAGCTCCAACAACAGCCGCCACATTTTCACGCGCGATATCCAGCGCTGCTTCTGCTTCCCAACCATATCTGTGCGTACTTGAATGAGGATTTCCGAACGTTGCACCAAGATATGGCAGCATCGCTTCTTTTACCCGTTCATCAACAGGCGTTGTTGCTTGATAATCCAAGTATATGGGTTTCTTAATGACCATTATTTCCGCCCAAGAGTACGGTCGTGAAGGGATTTCCAAGCCTCGATGAACCTGTCTATATCCCCTTCTGTCGTTCTATAACCTAGCGAAACGCGAATAGAGCTTTCAGCAACGTCATCTTCATATCCCATCGCGGACAGCACATGAGATACTTTTACCTTGCCTGATGAACATGCTGAACCAGAAGACACACAAATAGATGCCAGATCAAAATGCATCACCTGCGTTTCGCCTTTTACGCCGCGCATTGCGATACAGCTGGTATTAGGAAGCCGTTCAGCTTCAGCGCCAATCAAGACTGTTTCGTTAGAATGCTCTCTTATCGCGGCTTCAATTTTATCACGGTATACCGCAAGCTTTTCAATCTCTCCAAGTTCGGCCATCGCTTCGAATGCAGCCACGCCAAACCCAGCGTATCCTGCGACATTTTCAGTACCTGAACGCCTACCCAGTTCCTGGCCACCACCGACGATAAGAGGTTTAAGGGGGGGTGTTGGTGCCAACACGACGGCCCCTACGCCCTGTGGCCCGCCAATTTTGTGGCTGGAAAGCGTGAGATAATCTACACCTAGAGAAGTTCGGTCTAGCATCAATTTTCCTGCGGCTTGCACAGCATCAGTATGCACGAACGCCCCATGTTCCTTAGCGATAACACTCACTTCCGCAACAGGCTGAATGGCTCCCATTTCATTATTCGCAAGCATGACAGAAACAAGAGCAGGCTTTTCAGCTTTTTCTAAAAGTTCGCCAAGAGCATCCAACTCCACAACGCCAGCCTCTGTAACTGGGATTCGGTAAACTGGTATTCCAGCTGTTTTAGCTGCAGCAAGAACACAGTCATGCTCAATTTCAGAGATAATCAGACTCTTAGCTCCTGATCCATGAAGAACAGTATTGTTAGCCTCTGTTCCGCCGCCACAGAACATCACATCCCTTGGGCGGCACCCCGCGAGCGCTGCTACTTGAACTCTGGCTTCCTCAACAATTGCACGTGCCTTGCGGCCAGCAGCATGCACAGATGACGGATTTCCAACTTCAGCCATAACCTCTGTTACTTTTTCAATCACAGAAGGCCGAATCGGACAGGTTGCGTTATAATCTAAATAGCTAATTGTTTTCATAGAAGCTCACATAAGTGGAAAATTCGGCCTATTCAATTCTATTTTTAACATAAACGTCGAGTTTACTTGCGATTCATATGTAAAATTCGATATATCGTGTTCAAATAGTACCGCTAGGTCAAAAACATATATCAACGAAAAGCGCAAAAAGAATTTCATTATGTCAGAAATTATCTTTAACGGTCCTGCGGGCCGACTTCAGGGACGTTACCAACCGGGTAAAACAGATACTGCGCCAGTGGCTCTTATTCTCCACCCTCACCCGCAATATGGCGGCACAATGGACAATAAGGTTGCCTACTATCTTTTCCACGCGTTTGCGCACCGTGGTTTTGCAACACTGAGAATTAACTTCCGCGGGGTTGGCCGCAGTGAAGGCGAATTCGATAATGGCATTGGCGAGCTATCTGACGCCGCATCAGCGCTTGATTGGCTACAGTCTATGAATCCGAATTCAACAGGTTCATGGGTTGCAGGGTTCTCATTCGGTGCGTGGATTGGAATGCAGCTTCTTATGCGTCGCCCAGAAATTCGCGGCTTTATTTCAGTTGCCCCACCTGCAAACCAGTATGATTTCTCATTCCTGGCACCTTGTCCGTCATCAGGCCTTATTATTCAGGCGGATAATGATGATCTGGTTACACCAATTTCTATTCAAAAATTGGTTGAAAAGCTGAAAACACAGAAGGCAATCACAATCCACCATGATGTGATCAAGGGGGCAAACCACTTCTTTGAAACTGAGCTAAACGCTTTAATGGCTTCAGTAAACGGCTACCTAAATATGCGTTTGGCAGCCGAGTAATTGATATAGTTTCCGCAGATATTATCTGCGGAAACGCTTTTTCTGAGGGGAATGAATTTCCCCACCCTTTGTTGGTGCAGCACACCCTGTTGTGCTCGGAATACTAAGCGGTAACCCTCTTTCACTTCGCGCGGCAAGAAAGGCAAATGCCTCTGCTTCCAAGGCATCACCCCGCCATCCAAGAACTTCAACCGGATCAACAAGAACTGGTATCCGTTTACGCAAACGTCTCATAATTGTTGGATTATGGCGCCCACCACCACAAACAAACCAAGCCTCAGGCGGCTTTGGGAAATGACTTTGGGCTGCAACAACTGATTCCACCATAAAATCTGTAAGTGATGCTGCACCATCTTCCGGCGAAAGACCTCGAACCGTCTGGATATTGAAATCGTCCCTATCCAGAGTTTTCGGAGGCTCTTCATCAAAATATGGAGAAGCGAGAAGTCCCATTACCACTTCATCATGAGAGCGACCACGTGCAGCAAGTGCTCCATCCATGTCGCATGGTTCACCTGTATGGATTTTCGCCCAATCATCAAGCATTGCATTCCCCGGCCCCGTATCAAACGCAATAATCTCAGGATCATCTGTGCTATTTTCGAAGGAGACCCATGTCACATTGGCAACACCGCCAATATTGAGCACTGCCACAGTTTGATGTTTTCTTGCTCGTGCAAGAAGAGCAGCATGATACAGCGGCACTAAAGGCGCACCCTCACCACCGTTTTTAACATCAGCCGTTCGGAAATCATTCACGACAGTAATGCCTGTCTTTCCAGCCAGGCGGCCACCATCACCGATTTGCCATGTCCACCCTCTATCAGGGCGGTGCGTAAGTGTTTGGCCGTGAAAACCAATCAGATCAATCTCATCAGGCTTCTGCCCAGTTACTGAAAGAAGTTCTTCTACCGCATGCGCATGCCAATCAGTGATTTCTGTTTCAAGTTCTCTGATGTGCGGATGCACGTCGTCATCTGGGCCCGCACTATATGCTAAATCGAGACCTTTACGAATGCGATCACGAAGATCCTGCGGATATTCAATAGTAAGAGAAGGCCCCATACGCTCGATTCTCACACCGTCTGTGTAAAGCATCGCAGCATCTACTCCATCCATTGATGTGCCGCTCATAAGGCCAATAGCGCACTTAACTTCCCCAGTTTCCCCTAAAACAGTCATAAAACCCCTTCATTTCACCAAAACCACCCTCTTGGGCTTTGCCTTTTCCGTACCCTATGGTACATCAGCCTGCTCTGAAACAATTTATTAATCCAACCAGTAAAATAAGGCCAGATAGGCAAACCTATGACACAGTTAAAATCGGAATTTCTAAATATCCTTCAGGAACGTGGTTACATTCATCAAGTAACTGATCTTGAAGCCCTTGATAAAAAAATGTCTGAGGGTCCGATTTCTGCTTATATCGGCTTTGACTGTACAGCCCCGTCTCTTCATGTGGGTAGCCTTGTACAGATCATGATGCTGCGTTGGCTACAAAAGACTGGTAACAAACCAATCGTCCTTATGGGCGGCGGTACCAGTAAAATTGGTGATCCTTCAGGCCGCGACGAAAGCCGTCAGTTAATGACAGACGAAATCATCCAGAATAACCTGGATGGTATTTTCACTGTTTTTAACCAGCTTCTTGAATTTGGTGACGGTAAAACAGACGCTAAAATGGTCAATAATGATGATTGGCTTTCCAGCTTGAGCTACATCCCATTTTTGCGTGAGATTGGCCCACACTTCACCATTAACCGTATGATGACATTTGACAGCGTAAAGCTGCGCCTTGACCGCGAACAGCCGCTGACTTTCCTTGAATTCAACTACATGATTCTTCAGGCGTATGATTTCATGGAACTGGCAAAACGTGAGAGCGTTTCCCTTCAAATGGGCGGCTCTGACCAGTGGGGTAATATTGTAAACGGAATGGAACTCGCACGCCGTATGGGCGGAGGCCAGCTTTTCGGCCTTACTACTCCTTTGATGACAACATCAGACGGTAAAAAGATGGGTAAAACCGCGAATGGCGCTGTTTGGCTGAATGAAGCTCAACTCCCAGCTTATGATTACTGGCAATTCTGGCGTAACACAACTGATGCGGATGTTGGTCGTTTCCTACGTCTGTTTACAGAGCTTCCAATGGATGAAATTGCCCGCCTCGAAGCTCTTGAAGGCCGCGAGATCAACGATGCAAAGATTATTCTAGCGAATGAAGCTACAAAACTTTGTCGCGGATTGGATGCTGCGAAAACAGCTGAAGCAACAGCAAAGGAAACATTTGAAAAAGGCGGTGCGGGTGCAGATCTGCCAACCATCAACGTTTCGTCTGACACTCTAAACGCAGGCATCAATATTATTGACCTGTTTGTTCAAGCTGGGCTTGGTTCCTCCAAAGGTGAAGTGCGCCGATTGATCAAGCAAGGTGGTGCAAAACTTAATGATGTGAAAGTCGATTCTGAAGAAGTAACTGTCGCGGCGGCAGATATTGCAGATGGACAGATCAAGTTATCTGCTGGCAAAAAACGTCACGCTCTGGTGAAACCAGAATAGATACCAGATTGTTAGTACCTGACATTAAAGGCTTTGCATATTTATGCAGGGCCTTTTTCTTTTGGAACGTTTTCAGAAATTGCTTCTGGATTATCAGCAGCAGTTGGTTCTGGTTTTGGGGCTTCTTCTTCAACATCAGCAACCTTACCTTTTTTGCCTTCAAATAAAAGACGTAAGAAGCCGGGAGCTATGCCGGATAGACGACTGATATTAACTTCAGGGTCATCCGTCAGCCCTTTAACACGGTAAGTGACACCAAAGAGACCTTTACCTTCCCCTCCCGAGAATAAGCCACCTAAAAGCGGGATTTTACCAAGTAAGCTATTGATGCCATATGCCGGCACGATAACACCATTGATGTTAATCTTACCTGAATTTGCATCAATCTGGCCTTCCATTGTCATCCCAAATGTAGGGCCATTGGCCTTCATATTGGAGATATCCAGAAGGTTATTTTCGAGTTCAAACGGTAGATCGATAACATCTAAATCTATTGCGCCGGATTCCAGATATTCATCCAGCCCTGAAATCGTGCCAGTTTTTACTTCATCGTTTAATTGGCTAGTGGCTACCAACTTGGTAGCCGAAGCTTTCATTAATGCGTCCTGAAGATGTAGCCTACTGCCCCAACCACTCATTTTCGCCGTTAATGTCATGTCACCACGATGTAATTGTGAAAGAACACCTATACCTCTTAGGAATTCACCGGCATTATTCGTCTCAATATTGAGGTCACGCCCGTTAACTTCATCAGGTGCAACAGTAATTTCAATACCCTCACCTTTTATGTCCATAGCCTCAGGCTCGTCGTTCTTGAAACTAATACCTGCTTCAATGTTCTTATATTTCGCACCGTTTAAAAGTAATAAATCTGCCGCCGTGACATCTAGATTGTAATTTAAGCCACTACCTTGGCTAACTACTTGCGCAGTACTCTGTTTAGGCGTCACTTCCGCTGGTTTTTCCTGTTCGCTTATGAGAGGCGCTATATCAAGTGTATCAGCTGTGAGCGTGGCGGAAATGTCATTAGAGGCATCTTTGAAAACTTCCGCAACAAGCCCTTTATTCCGACCTAGCTGTTCAGCTTTCGCTTTAACGGTAAATTGGTCTGCGCGCCCAAGAATATCAATCTCAGCAGTCAGATCAATATCCTCACCTTTTACAGAAAGAGGCGAGATCTTCACCTCTTCACCATTAAAAAATATTAACCCATTCAAATTGGCCGCATAATTTGGTTCTTTTCGGTACCCTAACACATCAAGTTTTAATGCTGCTTGAGCAGCATCAGCGGAAAAATACCCCATACGGAAATTAAAATTTCGCCCTAAGAATGTGGCTTCCGCCACAGTTTTTCCCTCTAAATATTCGGATACATCTACACCTAACTGTGCTAATTCCTGCTCACCAACCATACCGGTGAGAACAATATTCGTTGTATCCGCAACAGGATCAAGCCGACCAGCAGCAAAGTTCTCAGTCCAATGAAAATCAACAGCAACATCATTAAGCAAGCCTGAGCCATCCGCCTGCAGCTCATCGGGTGTTAAACGCAAGGCCATTGTAGCCTCTTTCACACCTTCGCCGTTCAGAATATCCTTAACAACAGCGCCTGTTATATCTGCATTAATATCGTACTCAACATCTAAGCCCCCACCAACTTTTTTATAAAGAGGCAGACTAAGGAGAGCTTGCACATTCGCATCGCCAGCTAGACGGTCCAATCCAATCCCCATTTTTTTCGAAATACTAACTGGATGATCATCAAGTACCGTTAATATTTCGCCGACAGGGCCCCGCATATTAATATTGAAATTCCCATGCGAACCATTTTTAACGTTGATATTGGATAGAACAGCACGAGAGCCGTCAACCGCAAGGCCTTCGACATTCGCTTCAGAAACAAAAACCTCAAACTTGTTCTCAGATAAAACGCTTCTTCCCCTAGCGTCTCGCAGAGGTTTCATTGTTTTTACAAAATGCGTGTCCAAATCTTCGAAATCAAAAGTTAATAGTAACGAACTATCATCTTCAAAAGGCGAGGAACCATCTGTTTCAACGATATATTGAAACTTGGTGTTTCTAACCGTTCCCTTAAGCATATGCTGGGAAACCCAAGCCCTTGCTCCTCGGTGCCTACCGTCTGGGAAAGTTTTAATTGGCCAGTATTTAAGAACTTCGGCTACGTCTGTTTCATCAATCTCCAGATTAACTCGCATACCCGGCGTTTCAACACCGTCTTCCCAAAATAGAAGGCCATCGCCGCGAACGACCGAATTTTCTATTCCTATTTCCACCTGATCTAGTGAGAATGTATCTTCAGCTACACTATAGCTACCCGTAATCACGCCATACCGAATAGGTGCTGGCACCGGATAACTTATTTCATTTGTTAAATACCCATCGCTTAGTACGATTTCATAACCTGCCGAACGGAGCCCAACATCAGCGCCCATTTCAAGCGTTAACTCAAGGCCAAACGGCACTTCGATGTAACTCAGAAAACCAGGTGCCCCTGGGATACTTAGAAGATCAGCTGGCGTAAGTTCACTAAAAGCGACAGAAACAGACACCTCGCCAAAATCAGGTTCTGTACTCCCAATCAATCGCAGTCTGGTAGGCGTTTGCGCAAACGTAACATCCAGCTGGGACGTAAGCCCAAGAGTTCTGTCATTACGGTCCAGCGCCAGATTTTTAATCGATATAGGTAGAGCTCCGTATGTAGCTCCTCTGTTAATTTCAACAACCGAGTCATTCAGAATAATACTGTCAAGCGCTGGCGCTCTTTGCATCAATCTTCGCCCAAAACGACTGAAAGCTTCTGTCACTGGTTTTAAAACTTCTGGTTTCGGAATAGAGCCATTTACAAACAGATCATCAAATACACTTCCATCGGTATCATCACTAAAACCACCAATATCAAGAAGCTTAATATTTGCTCTGTCTATCTCTACTGTTGAAACACGTACACCAGTGAGAATTTGACTAAAGCTTGTACCAATACGTATTTCGGGAACATCTGCTGTTAACCGCTGCCGCCTATCAACTAGGCGAATATCCTTTATCGCTAGCCAGGGCCTAACAGACCGCCAATCCCAACCAATATCAGCAGATGCATAAGAAACATGCCAACCAGGCAAAATGGTTTCCGCCTGATCGAGGATGTTTTCTCTCGCAAAATCCAAATTTATAGGAGCAAAGAAAAGACGTGCGAATAATAGGCACATCAATAACACGATAGTAGTTAGTCCCCAGATGCCAGTACGAACAATAATAGCTGAAAAGCGTGTTAAAGGCTGAACAGTTTTCACACACTTTCCCTCAATATCAATTGCGCACTTGATTTCATCTGGTTCAAATTTAACACTATCTTCAAATCCAATCCATGTATCAGGATGTAGAGCATGTCCGCACCCATCAGTCCATACCCTTCCGCTTATGATACGGCAAAAGCCGACGAAATTTGGGCACTTCTTTGTATTTCAAGCGATGACGAAGATAAAATAGCCGACTTAAAGGCAAAATCAGCGGCCATTTTTGGTAACAGCCCTTATCTGGCATCGCTTGCTATACGATTTACGGATGAAATTACCACATACCTCTGCTCAGATTTAGAATCAGAGTTAGAAAAGCTATTCACCGAAATGGCTAAAGCACGGCCCGGTGGTGAAACAACCAACGACTTAATGGCATACTTGAGGAACTGTAAAAGCAAGCTTGCTCTCCTTACAGCAGTCGCAGATGTATCCAATATTTGGCCACTTATGCAGATTACTAAAGCATTAAGTGATTTTGCCAGCCTGGCGCTTGATATTGGCCTTTCGCATCTTTTGCATCAACGTATGAAAAAAGGTGAGCTAAATTGGCCAGATGGCGAAGTAGAACCTGTTACACCATCCTTAGGCCGAAATAGCGGCTATTTCCTTCTTGGAATGGGAAAGTTAGGCGCAGGCGAACTGAATTATTCATCGGACATTGATCTTATTGCCCTATTCGATCCTGAACTAGTTCATTATTCTGGAAATAAAACACCAGCGCAGTGCTATATTAAAATCACACAGGAACTGATGCAAATTATCGAAAAACGCACCATGCATGGGTATGTTTTTCGTACTGATTTGAGGCTCAGACCTGATCCAGGCTCCACACCTGTTGCTATCAGCGTTTATGCCGCTGAAAGCTATTATCATTCTATGGCAGCTAACTGGGAACGTTCTGCAATGATCAAAGCCAGTGTAGTCGCTGGGGACAGACAGGCTGGAGAACAATATCTTCAATCTCTATCTAGCTGGGTGTGGCGTAGACATATGGATTTCGCTGCTCTCAAGGATATTGCCAGTATCAAAAACCAAATTGACCGCCACTATCAACATACCGATTTAGCTGTGGGCCCTGATTACAATGTAAAACTGGGCAAAGGAGGTATCCGCGAGATTGAGTTTTATGCGCAAATAAATCAGTTGTTGCATGCAGGCAGACATCCAAACCTGAGAATTAAAGGAACAATGGAGGCCTTGAGACTTCTACTTAAGCAGGAATTGGTCTCAGAAGAAAACACAGCTGCTTTAATCGAGGCCTATATCTTCCTTCGGACAATAGAACACCGTATTCAAATGGTGAATGATGAACAGTGCCATAGCATCCCCAGCGAACAAGAGCAGATTAAGAGATTAGCCCTATTTTCTGGTTTCTCATCTGAAGCTGAGTTATTTGATGCTATATCAATGCACAGCGCTAAAGTTAGTAAGATTTATGCAGAACTGCTGCCAAATGACCAAGCGCCAGGCGATACACTTTGCTCTGAAATGTCGATCCAGCAACAGCTTGAAGAAAACAGTTTCCCGAATATTGAGGGCTGCTTATCTGCGATTAAGGACTGGAGGAGCGGTAAATATCGGGCCCTATATACAGACCGTGCAAAGCGGCTATTAGATCAATGCTTACCTTCTCTCATCATAGCATTCTCAAAAACTGACAATCCTGCTGCGGCGTTAATGCGGTTCGATAAATTTCTGAAACAGCTGCCCGCCGGCGTTCAACTATTTTCATTATTGCAAAGCAACCCGTCCCTTTTCATGCTTTTGGCACGTGTCATGGGCCTTGCACCAGCCCTTGCCGAAACACTTGCAAAAAAACCAACCCTTTGGGATATGGTTTTAGAACCTCATTTTTTTGAACCCATTGAAGATCACCAGTTCATAAAACAGGATCTCGAAATCAGGTTATCCGCTGCTAGGGATTTTCAGGATGTTCTGGATTTTGTAAGAATCTTTGTAGCGGAACAAAAGTTCCGCGCAGGAATTCATCTTCTAGAATCCATTGCTAGCGTTGAAGAAGTTGGCTCTGCCCTCACCCGTGTTGCAGACGTTACTCTTGAATTGCTTGTCCCAGCAGTTGAAAGAGAATTTTCCCGCCGTCACGGCACTTTTCCAGGCGGCGGTATTGCTATACTCGCCATGGGCAAATATGGCGGTAAAGAACTTACGCATACCTCAGATCTTGATATTGTGTTTTTGTATCATATCGAAGGGGAATGCATAGCTTCTGATGGAGAGAAACCCTTAAGTCCAAGCCAATATTATTCTCGCCTTGGCCAGAATATTATTACCGCAATAACAGCGCTTACTTCTGAAGGCAGATTATTTGAAGTAGACACACGTCTTCGACCATCAGGATCTCAAGGGCCACTCGTAGTTACACTCAAAACTTTTGAGGATTACTATGAAAACAGTGCCTGGACATGGGAGCATATGGCCTTAACCAGAGCACGTCTTATTCTCGCCCCTAAGGCCATGCACGCTCCCTTGGAAAGAGCAATAGAAACTGTTCTAACAAAGGTGAGAGAGGAAAAATCACTAGTTCAAGCAGTTCATGACATGCGCACTAAATTATTCTCAGAGTTTGGCTCTGCCAATAAATGGGCTGTTAAACATTGCCAAGGGGGCCTGGTTGATATGGAATTCATTTGCCAGTATCTGATGCTCCTGCATGGTAATCGGCATCCCAATATTTTCACCCCCACCTTATCCAAAGCGATTAACAAACTGAATGGCATTGGCGCTCTATCAGATGCTGAACAAACTGGTATGCATGCAGCTCATGAATATATGCAGCAAATTCAATCGCTTCTACGGCTTTCTGTCGGTAGTGCACCTGCTTCTGGTGAAGATATTCCTGAAGGCCTGAAATTGATAATGCTCCAAACAACACAAAAAAAGAATTTTGCAGAGTTAGAGAACCAATTAGCGAAGCATCAAGATTTTATATACAAACTTTATCAAAGCCTGATAGAAACGGCAGCAAATCAAATTGCTTAATACAAGGGATATGAAATGACACTTGAAATTGGAGCTGTAGCACCAGATTTTAAACTACCTGTAGATGGCGGTGAAACACTTCAATTAAGTGATCTTCGCGGCAAGAACGTTGTGCTTTATTTCTATCCCAAAGATGATACCTCAGGCTGCACGACAGAAGCTAAAGACTTTACGGCACAGGCAGCTGCTTTTTCAGATGCGAATACCATAGTGTTAGGTATGTCTAAAGACACCGTTGCGAAACATGAAAAATTCATCGCAAAACATGATCTAACTGTTCAGCTAGTATCCGACGAAGAAGGTAGCGCGATTGAAGCATATGGGGTTTGGGTAGAGAAAAATATGTATGGCCGTAAATATATGGGCATTGAGCGAGCAACATACCTAATTGATGCTGAAGGTATCATCCAAAAAATATGGCGCAAGGTACGTGTAAAAGGCCATGTTGACGCCGTACTGGAAGCTACTCAAGCACTGTAACGACAATGAGCATTGCTTTCGAAAATATTGGCGAAGCTGCCATTGCTGTTCTGAAAACAGAAAAAGCGCGAGAAAAAGCCGAACGAGCAAGAATGGTTGCGGCGGCCTGGAAAACAGGCCGCATGCCTTTTGAATTCCCCAATATGCCGCCAGATCGCCCTGCCCGACCAAAACGACCGGAACTACTTGATCCTGCTAAGATGCCAAAACGAAGAAAAGGTGGTACCGATGGCAACCGCCGTGCACTTTTACATGCGGTTGCACATATTGAGTTAAACGCCATTGATCTAGCTTTTGATATCGTAGCACGCTTTGGTGCCATGATGCCTCGCAGTTTTACCGATGATTGGATTAAAATCGGAGATGATGAAGCACGGCACTTCACTATGCTATCCAGCCGCCTTAGGTCTCTTGATTGCTTGTACGGTGATTTACCGGCCCATGACGGCCTTTGGCAATCGGCTATAGATACTAAAGAAAGTTTACCCGCAAGGCTTGCCATTGTTCCCATGGTTCTTGAAGCCAGAGGCCTAGACGTAACACCAAACATGATTGAGCAGTTCAGGAAGAATGGCGATGAGGCATCTGCGGATGTCCTTAAAACCATATATGAGGAAGAAATCAGCCATGTGGCCGCAGGTTCACGTTGGTTTAAGTTTCTTGCTCAAAAAGGCGAAATTGACCCAGAAGAATGGTTTCAGGATTTAGTGCAGGCATACTTCAAAGGACAACTTAAACGACCTTTCAATGTACCCGCCCGCAACAAGGCAGGTATGCCTGTAAGCTTCTATGAACCTTTAGCTGATATGCTCGAAAGCTCATAAATGGCTTGACCTTTTGGTCCAAAATGGTTGGAATGCAGCCCAATAAGCTTTTGTGTAAAGCAAATATAGATAAGTAGTGCGAAAGTTGAACGATTGGCGAGGGGCGCTTTAGCGCGAGGAAACTTTGACTAACGAATTGTCTTTTAAAGAGAAATTTCACAGTTGGCGTGGAAAATATTTTCCTGAACGTCAGCTGTTTTTGCGTAGTGAGGGCCGAGTAAGATTTCTTACTATTGGTAGCTATACGCAAATTGGTATGTCGACGGCACTTTCAGGCTTTCTCATATGGGGTAGTATTACAACTTATGCGTACCTGACGCGTGATTTAAAGCTTGAAGAAAAAAATAAAACTATCTCAACAATGTCTAACCAGTATCAATCGCTATCCAGCGATTTTTCTGCACTAGAAGTTGAGGTAGAACGACGCACAAAACAGCTGGAAGAACGCCAAAAATTCTTAGAAGAAATGGCTAAGAAAACAGGTGTGGTAGTTGACGAAAGCACGTCGCTTGAAGTTTCAGACCAGGAACCGCAAACGATAATACCGAGAAGCGATGAAGAAAAAACATCGTCACTCTTTCAAGAGTTATTAGGTTCTAAGCCTGCCGCTGCAACGGAAGTAGCAACGAACATTGATCGTAGGAAATCGCTCCTCACTCGTTTAGAGAATGCAGAAGCACAGCAGCGCAACTTTGCAAATGCAATGCTTGCGAAATTACAGGCTGACAGCAGTTTTATTCAAGAAACATTAAAGCCAACAAAGCTGACAACAGACGATATCCTAACGCACATGGACGGCAATGCTGATACATACGGCATGGGTGGGCCTTATGTGCCAGAAACCGGCTTCTCTGCTGTTTTTGAAGCAACAGATCATAAAACATTTGATGATTTAAATAATGAATGGCTTCGCCTTGAGATGGTCACAAATGCGCTAGATAGTTTTCCTGTAGGCAAACCTGCAGAAAAATACTACGTCTCCAGCAAATTTGGTCGCAGGCGTGATCCGCTCAAGAAAACTTGGGCGAACCACCCTGGACTTGATTTAGCTGGTTGGCCTGGCACCGCGATTTATGCAACGGCCCCAGGTAAAGTAGTTCATGCAGGTTGGTTTGGCCCATATGGCCGAATGGTAGAAATTGAACACGGAAATGGCTTTAAAACCCGCTATGGGCATATGCGCAAGTTACGTGTTAAAAAAGGTGAAGAAGTAACCGTAGGGACACGGGTTGGAGATATGGGTAAAACAGGCCGTGTAACAGGCACCCACCTCCACTACGAAATCTGGTTTAATGGCAAAGTCAGAGACCCAGCCCCCTTCTTAAAGGCAGCAAATAATGTTCTCAAAATCCAGGGAAGAGATGAAGAAACCAGCGAATAATTCAGGTATGACTGCTCGCGCATCAGCGACAGCAACGCCATCCATCATTGGCTCAGATGTTCAAATTGAAGGTAACATCCGCACAATCGGTGAACTACAGCTAGACGGCAACATTATAGGCGATCTAGCATGTGGCGGCCTAGTAATGGGCGAAACAGGCTCTGTTAAAGGTACGATTACAGCAGACAACGTAACTATCCGCGGCAAAGTTAACGGCGAAGTACGTGCACGTTCTGTAAGGCTTGAAAAAAGCTCTGTGGTTGAAGGTGATATTTATCATGAGAGTTTGTCAGTTGAAGCTGGTGCTAAGCTAACAGGTCATTTTGCTCATACGAACAGCCCTACAGAGGCAAAATCAGATAAAACAGAAACACCTTCTTTTGTCGCAAAAAAAGAAGCTGCTGAATAATATCTGACAGATATATTATTTTATAAGGCGCCTGTTAGGCGCCTTTTTTATTGGCATAAAAAAAGGTGCTGACATAACAGCCAGCACCTTCGATACATCATAAACTAAAATCAGTAATTACTTAATTTCATCCTGATTTTCTATAATCTTATGAACAAGGCCATATTCCTTGGCTTCAGTTGCTGTTAGCCAAAAATCACGATCTACATCTGCATCAATTTTTTCAAAGGTTTGGCCTGTTGCTTCAGCAAAGATACGGTTCAAGCGCTCACGCATCACCACAATCTGGTTAGCCTGAATTTCAATGTTAGAAGCATCACCACCAACGCCGCCGCTCGGTTGGTGAAGCAAGAAACGGGTATTAGGCGTTGTAAAACGGTTCTCTTTATCTGCAGCCACATAAATAAGCGCGCCGGCACTCGCGACATAACCTGTACCAACAACCTTTACAGCAGGCTTAATGAACTTGATGGTATCATGGATCATATCACCAGCTTCAACATGTCCGCCTGGCGAACAAATAATCATGGTGATCGGATCATCAGAAACATGCGACATAGCATGCAGACGCGCACAAATTTCCGTAGCCATTTCCATATTAATCGGGCCTGTTACAAAAACCTTACGTGCTTCAAATAGAATTTTACTCAGATGTTCGCTTTGTTTGCTTTCATCTTTTTTGTCTTGTTCAGTCACAATAAATTCCTTTTAGTTTGGCCCTAGCCTAACTGATTAATCAATATCTGCAACATCTGCATTTTCGCCGTGCACCCGCGCCGCCAGCGCCGCTGCCATAAACTTATCGAGGTCGCCATCCAGTACCTTTTGTGGTTGGCCAGATTCCTCGCCCGTACGTAGGTCTTTCACCATCTGATACGGCTGCATAACATAAGATCTGATCTGATGCCCCCAACCAATATCAGTTTTTTGTGAATTTACGGCATTGGCTTCTTCTTCACGGCGGCGAAGTTCAGCCTCGTACATTCTTGCTTTCAGCATATTCATAGCGGCCGCTCTGTTTTTATGCTGAGAACGTTCCGCCTGACACTGCACCACAATACCGGAAGGTTGGTGTGTAATCCTTACTGCACTATCAGTGGTGTTTACATGCTGACCACCCGCACCAGATGCACGGTAAGTATCAATTTTCAGATCACCTTCATTGATTTCAATATCAATTGAATCGTCAATCACTGGGTAAACCCACACGGAGGCAAAACTAGTATGGCGCTTTGCATTCGAATCGAACGGAGATATTCTTACGAGTCGATGAACACCTGATTCGGTTTTTAACCAACCATAAGCATCCTCACCTTTCACCTGAATAGTCGCTGACTTGATTCCCGCTTCCTCACCATCCAGGTACTGTACGGTTTCATACTTAAAGCCACGGCTTTCTGCCCAACGAATATACATGCGAAATAGCATGCTTGCCCAATCTTGAGCTTCCGTCCCACCAGCACCTGCGTGAATTTCAACAAATGTATCGTTGCTATCAGCTTCACCGGAAAGAAGGGCCTGCAATTCAGCTTTTTTCGCTGTTTCAACGAGTGCATTTAAAGAAGTTACTGCTTCTTCTTCCATATCTGCATCGCCATCCATTTCAGCAAGTTCAATAATTTCAGATGTATCGGCAAGATCTGTCTCGATCTCACGCACAGCTTTGATAGCGTCATCAAGCTTAGTACGCTCGCGCATCAATTTCTGTGCATTTGTTGGATCGTTCCAGAGGTCGGGATCTTCTGAAAGAGCATTAAGCTCCTCAAGCCTTAATAAAGCACGATCCCAGTCAAAGATGCCTCCTCAGCAGCGCCATTGACTGCTGAAGTTGGTCTACGGCTGCCTGAGCTTCCGCACGCATAAACAAATTCCTTTTTAAGTTCGAATAAAGATATAGGAAGGCGGCTAGTAAATACCACCCGTACCTTTACGAATTGTGCTCTTGCTTTTACCAACTGGGAGCGAGCCGTCAAGTACTGCGAACTGACCAGTGCGAGGTTCGGTGCCCGGTTTAAAGGCTTCCAAGATAATATTCTTATCGCCATACTTGGCTGGTTCGCCCGTTTTTGAGTTCACGCGCACTAACCGAATACCCGACGGCATACGGAACGGAATACCAGGTTCTCCCTTCAGAGCATCTTTCATAAAATCACGGAACACAGGAACAGCGACACTGGAACCTTCTTCAAAACGACCAAGTGAACGTGGCTGATCGAAACCCGTATAAACCCCAACAACCATGTCTGCTGAAAAGCCCATAAACCAAGCATCGAAGCTATCATTGGTTGTGCCAGTTTTACCAGCAAGCGGTTTATCCAACACGCGGATTTTCCGGCCTGTGCCAGACTGCACGACCCCTTCCATCATAGAAACCATTTGATAGGCAGTAAGTGGATCAAGCACCTGATCGCGGTTATCAGGGACTTCAGGCTCTTCACCAGATGCAAGCGTAGTTACACGGCAGGAAACGCAATCCCGGCTATCATGCCGATATATTGTTTTGCCACGGCGATCCTGAATACGGTCAATAAGAGATGGTTCAATTTCTTTACCACCGTTTACAATCATACCGTAAGCAGCCGAAAGCTGAAGAAGGGTAACTTCCCCTGCCCCAAGTGATGCCGCCAACGAAGGCTCCATATTTTCATCAAGGCCAAAACGGCGAGCATAATCCATCACCGCCCCCATACCCAGATGCTGCGCTAAACGCACCGTCATCAGGTTACGAGACTTTTCAATGCCCAATCGAAGTGTGCTTGGGCCATAGAACTTGTCGGAACTGTTCTTTGGTTTCCATTTACCGAGACCATCACCTTGATCAATCACAAAAGGAGCATCCAGGACGAGACTAGAAGGCGTAAATCCCTTATCAAGGCCAGCTGCATATACAAATGGCTTAAAGGCAGAACCCGGTTGCCGCTTTGCCTGCGTTGCACGGTTATATTGGCTTAGTTTGAAATCAAAGCCTCCTGCCATTGCATAAACCCGGCCTGTATGAGCATCCATCGCCACAAGTGCGCCATTAATTTCAGGGATTTGCTGCAGGCTATAGCGCTGCACGTAACCAACTTCTTCACCTGAGGCATCCCAAAAGTCACTTAAAGCATAAGCTTCAGAATTACGGAGCGCCTTAACGGGTACCACATCACCAATACGGAGTACCTCCGCTGTATCTTTAACCTTTGCCCCTAAACGCTGGCCTGATCGCCATTTGCGGGCCCATTGAACTTCTTCAAAAGGAATAAAACCATAAGAGCCATCTTTCAGCCCGACAACCGCACCATCAGCTCTAACTTCATGAACAACAGCATGTTTCCATGAAGATACTCCCAGTGGCTTCTTCACATTATTCAGGCGGTTATTCCAAACATCATCAACTTCAATACGAGTAATAGGGCCGCGCCATCCATGCCTCCGGTCGTAAGCCACAAGCCCGTCCTGAAGTGTACGTTCCGCTATAGCCTGCAAACGTGGCTCGAGTGACGTACGTACTGACAGACCACCCTCATACAGAGCTTTGGTACCAAATTCTCGATCAATGTTGCGGCGTACTTCTTCGGCAAAATAATCAGCGCGAAATTCAGCATGACCGGAACGAGGACGCATAACTAAATCTTCCGCAATTGCGGCATCATACGTTTGCTGATCGATATGTCCGAGTATGAGCATTCTGCCCAAAATCCAGTTTCGGCGACCCACAGCGCGCTCTTTATGGCGTCGTGGATGATAATTATGTGGCGCTTTCGGCAGAGCCGCTAAGAACGCCATCTCTGCAATGGTAAGCTCATTTAGCGCTTTGTTAAAGTAATTAAGCGAGGCAGCCGCAACACCATAGGAGCGATTACCAAAGTTAATTTCATTTAAGTAAAGCTCAAGAATATGATCTTTTGAAAAAGCTCGCTCAATCCTAAGTGTCAGGATCATCTCTTTAATTTTACGATCAAGCTTTTGGTCAAGTGTTAGAAGGAATGTGCGCGCCACCTGCTGGGTGATGGTTGACCCACCTTGCAGTGGTCTGCCTTGAATAAGATTAGCAACATTCCGAATATTACCGCGGATCATGCCCATATAATCGAGGCCGTTATGATTGTAGAAGTTCTTATCTTCCGCGGATAGAAAAGCATTAATAAGCTGATCTGGCACCGCATTAATTGGTACAAACAATCGTGGTTTGCGCGAAAATTCTCTAAGCAGTGAACCATCACCCGCATGAATACGAGTTACCACCTCAGGCTCATACTTCGCCAATTGCCTGTAATCCGGTAGGTCACGGCCATAATAAACGATTGCCCAAACAACCACGCCTACAGCAGAAACAAAGCCAACTACACCGAGAATAAGGCTATATTTAAACAGCCTACGCCAAAGTGATTTCTTGACCTTTTTGGTTTCAGTTTTTTGTTCTGTATCAGTCATTAAACGCCGAATTCGCTATACTATTTCTTTATCGTGCGGTATTGCAGGAAATTGTGTCTCTGTTAAGGCATTATCGGCCAAGAGCTATTTGGAGATCAAAATACTTATTCACTCCTGCGCTTACTGCTTTAGCAATACGGCGTTGACCATCTCTACTATTAAGCATACGCGCATCCTGCTTATTGGTTTGATACCCCGTTTCAATCAAAACTGATGGTACATCTGGAGATTTAAGCACAAGGAAATTTGCAAATCGATGCCCTCTGCGATGCATTTTCACCTGCCGGCGCATTTCAGGAACCAGTATCTCTGCGAATTGGGCTGAGTTATTCATGGTTTCGCGTTGAGCTAAATCAATCAGAATACTGGAAACTTCATTATTGGTTTCAGCAAGATCAACACCCGCTAAAATATCAGATTTGTTCTCTTTTGCGGCCAGTCGGGCAGCTTCTTTATCTGAGGCATTTTCATTCAAGGTATAAACTGTACCGCCTCGCACCTTTGAATTCGCGATAGAATCCACATGAACACTGATAAACAAATCAGCTCCCATACGTTTCGCTATCTCAAATCTCTTGCGGTGCGGAATATAAATATCTTTATCGCGTGTTAGATAAACCCGGTAGCGTCCCGTCCTCTCAAGTTCCCGTTTAATTTCTCTAGAAATTTTAAGAGTAAGTATCTTTTCGTTAGATCCGTATCGACCAAGCGTACCAGGATCAGGACCTCCATGCCCCGCATCCACGACAATTATACGTTTACCGTCATAGGGCTTCTGAACAGGCTCAACAGAAGGAGCTTGTGCGATAGTTTTTGTTATTTGAGGCTTGGAAGATTTAACCGCCGCTAAAAAATCTAACTGACTACTTTCAGCTAAATCAATAACGTAACGGTTTGAATACCCTTCACTGGCTGGAAGCGAGAAAGACTTTCGAATAACGGCTGCTTTATTTAGATCCAATACAATGCGATACGTATCAGCGGAAAAAAGACCATGCCTGTATTTCCCAACCAGACCTGATGCTTTAGCCGTTTTTTGAGATTTCCAATTGCTGTTAGGAATATCAATAACCAACCTGCGGGGATTAGCCAGCATAAATATACGTGGTTTAACAGGTTCGGAAACATCCATCACAAACCGTGTGGTTGCACCATTTTTCCCAAAGCGAACGCCTGTGATATCGACATTTTGTGCAAAAACAGAAGCGCTATCCCCCAAAAGAAGGAGCAACAGCACAGTGACTAAACCCAATTTACTCAAACTGATTTCCTCAAACCCGTCAGCTAAAAGCACAGTTATTTCTTTTAATAATAAAAACAACTAGCACCTGAGACAAGAAAAACCAAAAATTTGACGGTAATACGACAGAATAAATAGACGAACTGAGCCTTTCTGCAATTATTGGAATAATTTCGATTGTAATCCATTGCTTTCATGGTTACCTTCATTTTGCGAGTTTTCCGATTTTTCATATTACGGATATGAGAGATCGCGGCGCTGGTAATACGCCTTGGAGGTCTACAGAATTCAGACCACCGGTATTGAAGCGCCTTAATTAAGGATACATCCGGCAATGGCCAAATGGCTTTGCGCATTGTTATCAGTTTTGATCCGCCGTCTGTACACTTCACAGACAGGCCGTTTTTTTGCGCCTGATTACCTGCCGATCCTTTCCAACTCCGTACTAATTGCAACATTTACTGAATTAAGTACAACTGCCAGCGCCCCCCAGCTTACTCGAGCGGGAGTGAACGCGCGGCAGTTCCTTCGGAGATTATTTCTATGTCCACCCGTATGCTTATTGATGCGCGTCATTCTGAAGAGACGCGGGTCACCATTGTTAAAGGTAGCCGTGTAGAGGATTTTGATTACGAATCATCAACAAGAAAACAGCTTAAAGGGAATATCTATTTAGCACGTGTTACACGTGTAGAACCTTCTTTGCAGGCTGCATTTGTTGAGTATGGTGGTAATCGCCATGGCTTCCTCGCCTTTAGTGAAATTCATCCTGACTATTACCAAATTCCTGCCGAAGAGCGTGATGCAATCATGGCTTCTGAAGCAGAGGCTTATGAAGCAGGTGTAGCAGAGGAAGATGAAAGGCCTCAACGTGGTCCACGTCGTCGTCGTGGTCGTCGCTATCAAGCGGAAAAAACTAAAGATACAGATGCGGTAATAGAAGCTGAGGCTGTTGAAGACGATGCTTCAACGACTGAAGATGCTGAAAATCAAGTTGAAGAAGTAGCTTCTGACGATGTTGTTGAAGACGTACATGCCGACAGCGACACCTCGGATACTGAATCTGATACAAATGAGGCTTCAGACGAAGTAGATACATCAAATGAAACAGATGAAGATACTTCCTCTACTGGTGAAACTTCTTCCGATGATGAAGCTGAAGAAGCAGATACATCTTCCAGCGAAGAACGCCGCAAGGCTGCGGTTGAAGCGGCCAAGCGTAAGCGAGGTTTGCGCGCTCTCAAACGCAAATACAACATCCAGGAAGTTATCAAGCGCCGTCAGGTTCTGCTTATTCAGGTTGTTAAAGAAGAGCGCGGCAATAAGGGCGCAGCTCTAACAACTTATATGTCTCTCGCTGGTCGTTACTGTGTATTGATGCCTAACTCCACCCATTCTGGTGGTATTAGCCGCAAAATTTCTAACATGAGTGACCGTAAGAAGCTTAAGCAAATTACATCATCCCTGAATGTACCGGAAGAAATGGGATTGATTGTCCGTACCGCTGGTATGCGCCGGACAAAAACAGAAATCAAACGCGATTACGATTACCTCTTGCGCTTATGGAACGGTATCCGTGATTTAACACTTAAATCCACAGCGCCTGCTTTAATTTATGAAGAAGGTAACCTCATCAAGCGGACCATTCGTGACCTTTACGTACGCGAAGTAGACGAAATCCTCGTTGAAGGCGAAAAAGGATACCGTGCGGCTAAAGACTTTATGAAGCTGTTGATGCCGAGCCATGCCAAAAAAGTTCAGCATTATAAAGATCGCATCCCACTGTTCCATCGTTATCAGGTAGAAAGTCATCTGGAAGCGATGTATCAGCCAGTAGTACAGCTTAAATCTGGCGGCTATATCGTAATTAACCCAACAGAAGCGTTGATTTCAATTGATGTAAACTCTGGTCGCGCGACTAAAGAAGCGAATATCGAAGAAACAGCTGTAAAGACTAACCTTGAAGCCGCAGAAGAAGTTGCGCGTCAGCTTCGCCTCCGCGATATGGCTGGTCTTGTTGTAATTGATTTTATCGATATGGAAGATCGCGGCAATAACCGTGCTGTTGAGCGCCGTATGAAAGAAGTACTAAAGGCTGATCGCGCCCGTATTCAGGTGGGCCGCATTTCCAGCTTCGGCTTGATGGAAATGTCTCGTCAACGCTTACGTCCTAACCTTCTTGAAGCAGCAATGGAAACCTGCTCTGCATGTGATGGAACTGGTGTGGTGCGTTCAGTTGAAAGTGCTGCCCTTATGGCACTTCGACAGCTGGAAGAAGAAGGTATTCGTAATCGTAGTGCTATTGTTCGGATTGCGGCATGTCCAGATGTGGCCATTTATCTTCTCAATAAAAAGCGTTCAATGCTTACGGACCTTGAGGCGCAATACGGTTACACCATTGAGGTACTTGCACAGTCCTCTCTCGGGCCGTCAGATATCGAAATCACTCGAGAAGCTGGCGTAGAAGGCAAACCAGAAGTCACTGCAGACGTAGTGGTAACTCCTGAGAGCTCGCCTGTTGTAGAGCCAGAAGAAGAGAAGGCAGAAACATCTGATGAAGAAGGCGATGGTCAACGCAAACGCCGCCGCCGCCGTCGTCGTCGCCGTGGAAGAGATAATGGTTTTGATGAAAATCAAACATCCGCCTCTGAAGAAAATACGGAAGGCACCGATTCTGTAGCGGAAGATACAGATGAAGAGAAAAACTCTGAAAAGCCTTCTCGACGCAGACGCGGAAGCCGTGGTGGTCGCCGCCGCAAATCTCGTAACGAAGAACAAAACGAAACAGATGATGTTCAAACCTCAGATGAAGGTGCAAATGAAACTTCTGAGGCTCCTTCGGATGCCGCTGGTAGCGATGATGCCGAAAAGCCAACACGTCGCCGCCGTAGAGTACGCAAAAAAGCATTGAGTGATGAGAATGCTACCTCAAAAGATACTTCATCTGACGAAGCAAACGCAGAACAACAGGAAGTTTCATCTGAAAAAGAAGAAAAACCTCGTCGCAGACGCCGTGTGAAAAAAGCAGATAAGGAAACCTCTGAGAAAGCCGAAGAAACTGCTAACGGTGAAACTTCTAAGGAAGTTGCCGAAGCAAACGATGAAGTAAAGCCAAAACCACGCCGCAGACGCCGCGTAAAGAAAGCTGAAACTTCTGAGACAGAAACTGCGAAAGAGACAGAGAAAACTGAAGAAGCAAAACCTCGCCGCCGCCGCACGACTAAAAAGGCTGATGCAGATACCGCTTCTGATAAGAACAGCCCTGCTCCGGCCAAGGAAACTTCAAAAGAGAAACCTGTAGAAGCCAAGGCTGAGGTTAAAGCGGAAGCAAAAACCGAAACGGTCAACAAACCGGTGGTAAAGGTAGAGAGTAAAGAGAGTACCTCTGGAGACAATGCTACTGATCAGCCCAAAAGAAAAGGCTGGTGGCAAAGAACTTTCGGATAAGTAATAAAAGCGGCAAGGCCACAGCTTTGCCGCTTTTTTAATGTGTTATTCATTTTAGTTATGTCATCAATATCAACAATTGCTCACGCGGTTGTTAGCCTATAGCATTTGACCCTTGAGCAATGAATAACTAGCTATACTTAAATATCCTGGAGGCCCTGTTGCGTAAACTGCTAAAAAAAATCGCTTCAACACTTGTATGCGCCATAGCGTTGGCGCACCAAGCTTACGCGCAATCAATCCTTAGAGATGCAGAAACAGAAGCTTTCCTCCACGAAATTTCAGATCCTATTTTCATCGCAGCAGGCCTAGACCCAAGAAGCGTAAATATTTATCTGCTATCAGACCCATCTTTGAATGCCTTTGTAACCGGCGGCCAAAATATCTTCATTCACTCAGGCCTTATCATGGCTTCTGACGATGTAAACCAACTGTTAGGCGTAATCGCCCACGAAACTGGACATATTGCCGGTGGTCATTTGGTTGGCATCAGAGATGCGGCTTCAACTGCCGGTAATTTCAGCATTCTTTCTCTTGTTCTTGGTGCTGCTGCAATTGCTGCAGGCAGCCCTGATGCTGGTATTGGCCTTCTAGCCGCAGGGCAAACAGTTGCTCAAAGACAGTTCCTTGCCTTTAACCGAGTTCAAGAATCATCAGCAGACCAAGCCGGCGCAAAATATCTCAATGAGTTAGGTATTTCGGGTAAAGGCCTCATTCAATTCTTTGATAAATTGCGCGATCAGGAAGTACTAGCCTATATCAGGCAGGACCCTTACATTCGCAGCCACCCTTTAAACCGCACGCGTATCCTATCACTAGAGCAGGTTTTGGGGCAAAGTGAGTACTATAACAAACCGCCAAACCCTAAACATAACGAACAGTTCAATCGCCTTAAGGCAAAGCTTCAGGGCTACATTCAGCGACCAAGTGATACTCTGAAAGAATACCCGCTATCAGATAAAACCGCATCTGCGCGCTATGCTCGTGTATATGCATACCATAAGGCTCTTGAGTGGGATTTAGCGCTTAGCGAAGCCGATGCTTTGATAGAACAAGAACCTGCAAATCCATATTTCCATGAAATCAAAGGGCAGATATTGTTTGAAAATGGAAAGGTGCGCGAAGCACTTCCTGTTTTCAGGCAAGCTGTTGAACGTGCACCGCGTGCCCCTCTTGTAGCAACAGCGCTAGGGCAAGCGATGGTGTCTCTAGAAGATGATGTCTTAATGGCAGAAGCTATTCCAATTTTGGAAAATGCTACACGCCAAGACCCTGGAAATACTTTTGCATGGTTTAATCTAGCTAAGGCGTACAGCTGGGTTGGCCGCGAAGCGGATGCTAACCTCGCAACAGCAGAACGGTTTTATTCTGCTGGCGTTGTTTATCAGGCAGTTGGCTACGCCAAGCGTGCGATGGATTCCTTTAAAACCGGTTCACCAGAATGGCTCCGCGCGCAAGACATTTTCTTCATCGCAAGAGATGCCGCAGAAAGACAACGTAAACAGCAACGTCGTCGTAGACGTTTTGACGTTGAGTTTACAGGACAACAAGAATTTCAGAAGCAACAAGAACAGCACTGGCAATATCAGCCATAAGCTATGATGGATTAGTATATGTATAAACCACTTAAAAATATGCTTGCGGCCGTTACACTAGCCGTTCCAGCAATTTTTGGAGCTACAGCTCAAGAAGCTGCTCCAACAGATCGTCAAGCAATTGAGAGTATTATCCAAGAATACTTGCTTGAGAACCCCGAAGTAATTGAGCGCGCGATTATTGAACTTCAACGTCGCCGCCAACTTGCTCAGATGTTGCCGGCAATCAACCTTTATCGCGGGTATCTGGAAAATGACCCTGAAGCCCCCGTACTAGGTAACCCTAATGGCGATGTAACTATTGTAGAATTCTTTGATTACCGCTGTGGCTTCTGTCGTCGCCACTTCCCTGAAGTGTTAAAGCTGGTAAAAGAAGACGGTAACATTCGTTACATTCCGCGCCAGTACCCCGTACTCGACCGTGAAGGTGATACACCAGTATCATTACTTACTTCCTATGCTGCTCTAGCGGCTCACAAGCAAGGTAAGTTTGAAGAGTTTCACATTGCAGCAATGACATCCCCGGGCCAGCTTACCGAAGAGCGTATCTATGAGATTGCAGGTTCAGTAGGCCTTAATGTCGATCAACTAAAGACCGATATGAAAGATAAACTGGTTGAAAAAAGCGTGCGCAACACGTTAAGCATTGGCCAAGACATTGGCTTCACTGGCACACCGGGGTACATTATCGGTGATGATGTAGTACTCGGCGCAGAAGGTTACTTCCGTCTCCTAGAGGCAGTTGACCGCGCAAGGAAAGATACCTCCAAAGAAACTGCTTCAAGCAGATAAGATATACAAAAAAGGCCGCTTAAAGCGGCCTTTTCTTTTCTGATTAAATAAGCCCTGAAAGTGGCGAGCTTGGGTCCGCATATTTCTTCATAGGCATTCGACCAGCTTGATAAGCAAGTCTCCCTGACTCCACAGCGAGTTTCATCGCTCTAGCCATTTTAAGTGGGTCTTTTGCTTCAGCAATCGCTGTATTCATAAGAACACCGTCACAGCCAAGCTCCATTGCTACAGAAGCATCTGATGCTGTTCCCACACCCGCATCAACAAGTACAGGTACATTGGCTTGCTCGATCATCAAACGAATCTGCACTGGGTTTTGGATGCCAAGACCAGAACCAATAGGCGCACCAAGCGGCATAATTGCCACACAACCCATCTCCTCCAATTTCTTGGCGGCAATCGGATCATCGCTGCAGTAAACCATTACTTTAAAGCCCTCTTTGATAAGCTCTTCAGCAGCTACGAAGGTTTCCTGCATATTTGGATATAACGTCTTCTGATCACCAAGCACTTCGAGCTTTACAAGGTCCCAGCCACCAGCTTCACGAGCTAAACGAAGAGTGCGCAGAGCGCTCTGAGCATCAAAACAACCTGCCGTGTTAGGTAGGTATGTGATTTTCTTTGGGTCCAGATAATCTACAAGCATTGGCTGGGTTGGGTCAGAAACATTCACGCGGCGAACGGCTACTGTAACAATTTCAGCACCAGATGCCTCAACTGCTTTCGCTGTCTCTTCAAAATCTTTATACTTCCCCGTCCCAACGATAAGACGAGAAGAATATTCTTTTCCGGCAAGCTTCCAAACATCATTTGCGTTTGACACTGGCTTTAACCTCCACCAATAAAATGAACAATTTCCAACTGGTCATCTTCTTCAAGAGAAACATCGGCGAAAGTAGACTTCGGTACGATCTCCAGATTCCTTTCAACAGCTACCTTTTTAGGGTCTAACCCAAGCCCTGAAAGAAAATCCCATACACTTACACCGTCTTCAACGGTTTTCAGATCGCCATTCACTGTGATTTTCATGAAGGAAAACAACCTTTTAGCTGGTTACAAGCGCTTGACGCGCCTAAATTCTTTACCATATTCGTATAAAATATGCACAGAAACACCAATAAAATCAGTGTTCCTGCTTTGCATGCAATGCATATGGCATTATACAGATTGCTTCAAGCGATCTGTCAAACAATTGGAAATCGTGAATGAATAAAGAAAACCATAAAAAGATTTTGGTGCTTAACGGACCAAATCTGAACCTGCTTGGTACACGTGAGCCGGAAACTTATGGCCATAACACGATTGATCAATTGGAAGCCTTGTCGGTGGAAGCAGCGGCAAAGCATGGGCTGACAGTCGATTTTAGACAAACTAATTCAGAAGGCATTCTTGTTGATTGGATACAGGAAGGCAGAAATGGGTATGCAGCAATTATTCTGAATGCTGCAGCATATACCCATACCTCTGTTGCTATCCATGATGCGATTGCCGCAATTACTACTCCCGTGATTGAGGTGCATTTATCCAATGTATTCGCGCGGGAAGAGTACCGACACCACTCTTACGTTTCCGACGTTGCGAAAGGTGTAATTTGTGGGTTCGGTACGCACGGATATGTGCTTGCGATTGATTCCGTAGCGTCTATGCTACGCAACCAGTCTTGATTTAAGGGTAGACGTCAATGTCAAAATTAAAAGATTATAAAGAACTCATTCGTGAACTGGCTGAACTGCTGGACAAATCAACTCTTTCCGAAATTGAAGTGGAAGAAGATGATTTTCGCATCCGCGTAGCGCGCGAAGTTGCCGGCTCAGTAAACTATACGGTTCCTACAGCAGCACCTGTTGCAGCCCCTGCCCCTATGGCAGCTCCGGCTCCAGCTGCCGCACCAACTGCTCCTGCAGCAGAAGCACCAGCCGCAGCAAACGCTGCTGATCATCCTGGCGCATTGAAGGCGCCAATGGTTGGTACAGCTTACACAGCACCATCACCAGATGCCGATGCTTTTGTGAAAGTAGGCGATAAAGTTTCTGAGGGTGACCCGCTTCTTATTATTGAAGCGATGAAAGTTATGAACCAAATCAAAGCTCCAAAATCAGGCACCGTAAAAGAAATTTTCTTTGCTGACGCTCAGCCTATTGAATTTGGCGAAGTACTTCTGATTATTGAATAAGGACACGTTCCATGGTTCAAAAAGTCCTTATTGCTAACCGTGGTGAAATCGCTCTGCGTATTCACCGCGCTTGCCATGAAATGGGCCTTAAAACAGTTGCGGTTCATTCCACAGCTGATGCTGACGCGATGCACGTACGCCTTGCAGACGAAAGTGTTTGTATCGGCCCACCAGCATCCGCTGATAGTTATCTGAATATCGCGTCTATTATGACTGCGGCAGAAATCACCGGAGCGGATGCTATCCACCCTGGTTACGGTTTCCTTTCAGAGAATGCTGATTTTGCAGATATCGTTAAAGAACACGATATAGCCTTTATTGGCCCTAATGGTGATCATATCCGCCAGATGGGTGACAAGATTACAGCCAAAGAGACAGTGAAAAAGCTTGGTATCCCGGTTGTTCCAGGTTCTGAAGGCGGTATCACAAACGATGACGAAGCAAAACGTGTTTGTGAAGAAATCGGTTACCCGGTGATCATTAAAGCCTCTGCAGGCGGCGGTGGTCGCGGTATGCAGATTGTACGTAGTGCAGATGAACTTAGTGTAAAGCTGAATACCTGCCGTACAGAAGCAAAAGCTGCTTTTGGTGATGATGCGGTTTACATTGAGAAATTCCTCACTAAACCACGCCACATTGAATTCCAGATCATTGGCGACAGCCATGGTAACTGTATTCACCTAGGTGAGCGCGACTGTTCACTTCAGCGTCGCCACCAGAAGGTTCTTGAAGAAGCCCCTTCTCCGGTTATTGACAGTGAAACACGTGAACGGATGGGCGGCATTGTTGCTAAAGCAATGGCTGATTTCGGCTACTGCGGTGCGGGTACTATCGAATTCCTTTATGAAGACGGTGAGTTCTATTTCATTGAAATGAACACACGTGTTCAGGTGGAGCACCCAGTGACAGAAATGATCACTGGTATCGATATTGTACGTGAACAAATCCGCGTAGCAGCTGGCGAAAAGCTCTCCTACACGCAGGATATGGTTCGCTTCCACGGCCACGCTATTGAATGCCGCGTGAACGCAGAACACCCGTTCAACTTCATGCCAAGCCCAGGTACAGTAACTCAGTATCATCCTCCGGGTGGTCTGAATGTACGCTGTGACAGTGCTGTATATGCTGGATACCGCATTCCACCATACTACGACAGCATGGTGGCAAAGTTGATTGTATCAGGCTACACCCGTGAAGGCTGTCTCCTGCGCTTGCGCCGTTCGCTTGAAGAATATGTGATTGATGGCATCACAACCACAATCCCGCTTCATCAGGCACTTATGGACGATGAGGATTTCCAAAAAGGTGATTATGATATTCACTGGCTTGAGAAATTCCTTGAGGACAAGCAAGACTAAAGATATTAAACTCGGGGTTATGCCACATGAGACCATAACCCCGAATTTACTCCTTCAAGCTTATGCAAACGGTATCTTCCCTATGTCGGAAGACCGCGAAGATAAAGAGCTTTTCTGGGTTGATCCAGATTTCAGAGGCATCATCCCTCTTGATCAATTCCACATCCCTCGTTCCTTGAAAAAAGCCATAAAGAAAGAGCCTTTCAGGGTAACTACTGATGAGGCCTTTAGAGATGTGGTTAAAGCATGCTCCATGCCCGCGCGCGGTAGAGAAACCACCTGGATCAGTGAACGTATTGAAGCCATGTATGCTGATCTGCACCAGAGAGGCTTTGCACACTCGGTTGAGTGCTGGGAAGGTGAGGAGCTGGTCGGCGGGCTGTACGGTGTATCCTTGGGCGCAGCCTTCTTTGGTGAAAGTATGTTCAGCACCCGTACTAATGCCAGCAAAATCGCTCTCGCTTATCTGGTCGCTCGTTTAAAAAATGCTGGTTTTGCCTTATTGGACAGCCAATTTATTACCGATCATCTGAAGCAATTTGGGGCTGTCGAAATACCAAGGGAAACCTACCACCAGTTCCTGACGGAGGCATTACATGCCCCTCACCCTGACTATTTTTCGCTATCAGAAGATGCGCCTGCTTCAACCATTTTACAGTTGATAACCCAAACATCATAAACTGGGTGTTCGAGCGCGTTCAGCGCCGGGCTTGAAGCCACCATCCAACCATCAAACACACGGTCACGTTCACCATTACGTTTAAGGTCCTTGATCTCAAGGTACCCAAAGGTCTCTGGTGGTTCTATGGGTGGTCTTGTACGGCAATAACGTGCTGTTATCTCAAGCGTTCCAAAGGGAATGGTCTTGCCAATTTCTATTTCAAGCTCAGTGATCCGTGCGGTAATTTTATCCAGTGCACGTAGTACGATTACATTATGCTGTTCAGCATTTTCAGGTGGAATTACTGAACCAGATTGATCTTGCTGTGCATTGAGGGCTGAACCGCCAATAAAAAGAGATACAGCCGCAATAAGCGTTCTAGCGACTATCATCATCAGAATCACCTGATGTAAACTTACCGATCAAACCAACAAGATCTACGGCGCCTTGTGTTTCTTCGATTTCGTCACCATTTTGAAGCATTTCTTCTTCGCCGCCGGGCAACAGGCTTAGATAAGCGCCACCAAGAAGGCTTTCAGAAGAAATCGCAGCAGCCGTATCAAGCGGCAGTTCGACATTATTCGCCACGGAAAACCTGACAACAGCCTGATAGGTTTTGGTATCTAGTGTACTGTCTACGATAGAGCCAACCTTAATACCTGCAACGCGAACATCACTTCCGATATTAAGGCCGTCGATGCGCTCAAAACGAGCAGAGAGAACATATCCTTCGGATGTAACTGTATCTGTACGTTCATACGCAAAGATTAAAAACCAACCGGCAACCAACAATACGACCGCACCGATAATGGATTCTACTAAGTTACTGGACATATACTCTCCCTAATGCGTCTCGATTATGGACGCCAAGCCTCATATTCTGGCTCATCAGGGCGCGCTTGTGGTACATGAGCTGCCGCTGTACCTGTCAGGTTTGGCATATGCTCTTTTTCCCACTCACGAGTAACGATTTTTTGCTCATGTGGTAGTTCATCAACAGTATAGTGCAACCAACCGTGCCATTCTGCAGGCACACGAGATGCCTCAACCGGACCGTTTTTGTAGATCACCCAACGGCGCTTACCGCCTTTTTCACGGTAATATTCATTCCCTTGGTCATCAGTACCAACCAATTCACCTTTACGGCTTGTGAAAAGTCGTGTGCCAAAAGTGGCCGAATTCCACCAGGTAAAGATAGGAGATTTGAAAATACCTTCGAATAGTGAACTCATTGTTCTGCCTATAATGTTAAACCGCGTTACTAATGTTTGCGCCCGTTTAGCATGTTTAGTTTTCATAGGAAAGCATCAAGATTGCCACTTCCCGCGAAAAAGTAACAAAAACGAGTCGCAAACTCGAATTTGCCACAGATATTACAGTGCAATCCTTACCGACACTTTAAGGAAATTTTGTGGCAAGCGCCCGACTCCTTGTTTCTTCAATGAGTCGATTAAGAAACACTAAAGTTTATCTTCAGAATATCCAAAATTCCTCTTGTGCTGAATGCGAAACAAACACTACAATTTGGACCAACATTAAGGGAAGCTACAATATATTGTGGTTATGTTAGGTTTCGCACTATAGTACATCGATGTTCCCAAGCGTGTGTATATACGAAGAATATCAGCTACTTAAGTGTTGACCTCTACCGGGTTTTAGGGGGCGTTATGCGCATTGAACGGCACTTTACTAAAGAAATTTCCTGTCCATATTCAGCACAAGAATGGCAAACTTCTGTCAGCGAAATCAGAAATCCCGACGGGTCTATCGTTTTCCATATGGATAATGTGGAAGTGCCAAACAGTTGGTCACAAGTAGCAACAGATATTATCGCTCAAAAGTACTTTCGTAAGGCCGGGGTGCCTCAGGCGCTTAAAGCTGTTGAGGAAAATGATATACCAAGTTGGCTTTGGCGCAAAGAACCTGATAACGCCACACTGGAACTAATGCCTGAAGCAAAACGCTATGGTCCAGAAACCAGTGCAAAACAGGTTTTTGACCGTTTAGCTGGCACATGGACTTATTGGGGCTGGAAAGGTGGCTACTTTGAAGCGGAAGAAGATGCCAAAGCCTTTTATGATGAAATGCGTTATATGCTCGCCAACCAGATGTGTGCGCCAAATTCACCGCAGTGGTTCAACACAGGCCTGCACTGGGCTTACGGCATTGATGGGCCTGCTCAGGGCCACCATTATGTAGATTTTGAGACAGGTAAACTTACCAATTCCAAAAGTGCCTATGAGCACCCTCAACCACATGCCTGCTTTATTCAATCTGTTGCCGATGATCTTGTGAACGAAGGCGGCATTATGGATCTTTGGACCCGCGAGGCCCGCCTCTTTAAATATGGTTCAGGTACGGGTTCAAACTTCTCTAACGTACGCGGTAGCGGTGAAGGCCTTTCAGGCGGCGGCCAATCATCCGGCCTGATGAGTTTCCTAAAGATTGGTGACCGTGCAGCTGGCGCTATTAAATCAGGCGGGACAACCCGCCGTGCAGCCAAAATGGTTGTCGTGGATATTGATCACCCCGATGTTGAGGAATTTATTGGCTGGAAAGTTGTTGAAGAACAAAAGGTAGCAGCGCTTGTTACAGGCTCTAAACTTAATGAAATTCACCTCAATCTCATTATGAAATCTTGTCATGAAGCGAAAGCTGATCTTGGGGATGATGCCTTTGTTCCAAAAGCCAATAAAGCGCTAAAGAAGGAGATACTGGCAGCCCGCAAAGTTATGATCCCTGAAAACTATATTCAGCGGGTTATTCAGTTCGCTAAGCAGGGATATGCTTCTATTGAATTCCAATCTTATAATACTGATTGGGATTCCGAAGCTTATCTCACTGTTTCAGGACAAAACTCCAACAATTCCATCCGTGTTTCAGATGATTTCATGTCAGCTGTTAAGGACGGTAAACCATGGGAGCTGAAGAATAGAATTTGCGGTACAGTCGCCAAAACACTTGATGCAAAAGAACTCTGGCGTGATGTGGGCCATGCTGCATGGGCATGTGCTGATCCAGGCATTCAGTTCCATACAACGATCAATGATTGGCATACTTGTCCAGAATCTGGTGAAATCAGAGCGTCAAATCCTTGTTCTGAGTATATGTTCCTTGATGATACGGCATGTAACCTTGCATCCCTTAATCTGCTGACGTTTCGTAATGAGGATGGTTCTTTCAAAGTAGATAGTTTCAAACACGCGGTTCGCCTCTGGACAATGGTGTTGGAAATCTCCGTTTTGATGGCCCAATTCCCTTCAAAGGAAATTGCAAAGCTCTCATACGAATACCGTACCTTGGGGCTTGGCTTCGCCAATATAGGCGGCCTTTTGATGAGCCTTGGCCTTTCATACGATAGTGATGAAGGCCGCGCGATCTGCGGTGCCATCTCTGCACTTATGACAGGTCAATCTTATGCTACATCTGCAGAAATGGCATCTGAACTTGGTGCTTTCCCAGGCTATAAGAAGAATGCCAAACACATGCTGCGGGTTATTCGTAACCATCGCCGCGCCGCTTATGGCCAAGAAGATGGCTATGAAAACCTGAATATCACCCCGGTACCGCTTGATATTGCCAACTGTAAAGATCAGGCAATTGCAGTCGCAGCAGCAGAAGTTTGGGATAAAGCTCTTGAACTGGGTGAAGAACACGGCTTCCGCAATGCTCAATCTTCAGTAATTGCCCCAACAGGCACAATTGGCCTTGTAATGGACTGCGATACCACAGGTATTGAACCAGATTTTGCCTTAGTGAAGTTCAAGAAACTTGCTGGTGGTGGCTATTTTAAAATCATCAACCGTATTGTACCTCAAGCATTGAAGGTTCTTGGATACTCAACAGATCAAATCAAAGATATCGAAGAATATGCGGTTGGTCACGGTACCCTCAAAGGTGCGCCAGCTATTAATCACGATACACTTAGAGCAAAAGGCTTCCAAGACCGTGAACTGGAGATGCTCGAAGAACAGCTTAAAAATGCCTTCGACATCAAATTTGTCTTCAATCAATGGACTTTGGGAACTGATTTCTGCAAAGAAACACTTGGTTTCACTGATGATCAGCTGAACGATTACAATTTTGATATGGTTACGGCTCTCGGTTTCTCTAAAGAAGATATTTCTGCGGCTAATATTTATTGTTGTGGCGCCATGACACTTGAGCAAGCACCGCATCTAAAAGAAGAACATTACGGTGTATTTGACTGCGCAAACCCTTGCGGCAAAATCGGTAAACGATACCTTTCCTGGGAAAGCCATATACGGATGATGGCAGCCGCTCAGCCATTTATCTCTGGTGCAATCTCAAAAACCATTAACATGCCAAACGATGCAGATGTTGATGACTGTATGGCGGCCTATGAACTTAGTTGGTCACTCGCTCTTAAAGCAAACGCGTTATATAGAGATGGCTCAAAGCTCAGCCAGCCGCTCAATGCCGCTCTTCTTGACGATGAAGACTTAAGCGAAGAGCTTGAAGATAAAACACTCGCTGAAAAAACAGAAATTGTTGCAGAGCGCATTATCGAACGGATCATCGAAAAGGATGGACCTGCAAAACGCCGTAAACTACCAGAACGCCGTAAAGGTTACACCCAGAAAGCCATTGTTGGGGGCCATAAGGTTTACCTGAGAACGGGTGAATATAATGACGGTTCTATCGGCGAAATTTTCATTGATATGCATAAAGAAGGTGCTGCCTTCCGATCACTGATGAACAACTTTGCCATCGCAATCTCAATCGGCCTCCAGTACGGCGTGCCCCTTGAAGAATATGTCGATGCATTCACCTTCACCCGATTCGAACCATTTGGCCGAGTTGAAGGAAATGACACCATTAAAATGGCCACTTCACTTCTGGATTATATTTTCCGCGAACTTGCTATCAGTTATTTGGGCCGAGATGATCTTGCACATGCAACCCCTGCTGATTTCTCTCACGACACAACGGGCAGAGGCGCGAAAGACGACGGTTTGCCTGATGTTGAGCCAGAAGTTTCAGAAGCATTGGCCCGTGTTCAACAGCTCACCTCGTCTGGTTACACACGCGGAAACAACCTTGTCGTGTTAAAAAATTCAAAAAAAACGGATGACAAATCGATAGAAACAGTTTCTATGGCAACAGGCACAGATACGGCTACGGTTTCTGCAGTTGGTGTTGCGACACAAACAATTGTAGGCCCAGACGCTAGAGTAGCCGCCAAAATGAAAGGGTATGAAGGAGACGCATGCGGTGAATGCGGGAACTTCACCCTAGTTCGCAACGGCACATGCCTGAAATGCGATACATGTGGCGGAACAAGCGGTTGTAGCTAATGCCAAAGGATTTTCACCACCTGCCAACCCGTCCCGGTGGGTGGTCATCTCGGGGAAGCTTTGCTTCCCCAATTTTTTTGTCTAATTCAAATTTTTCTTAGTAAAAAAAGATAAAATTTTCGGGAATGAATAGTTGCCTTTACTAATTATTTACCCCCTAATGGCGAAACTCAATTGTTCTGGTGCCACAGGCTCCGGGTTGAGCACGAGTACACTTAATAATTCTGGAGCCCCAAGTGGCAGATACACTAACGAGTAATGTTTCTTCTATCGCCCAAAACGGCGAAACCAATGCCACGGCCAAAATTGTTAATACCACTGCTGTTGCCGAATCATTGCCTGTTGGCATCTTAGTATGCGGTTTAACACCCGGTAATGTCACAGAAGTTTTATTTATTAATCAATTTGCACGAGACATTTTTGAGTTACCACAACAGTTGAATCTCCCCTGCCCAATTGATGTTCTCTGGAACCCTTCAGATAGTCAGGTTCTTACAAGCCAAATTCAGGAAGTTTTCCGCTTTGGTGGCGAATCAAACTTCGAATGGAGTATTCGTGCCGGAGCTATAGAACGTTTCTTATCCAGCCAGCTTATTCCACTAAGAAACAGCGATGGTGAGATTTATCAAGTCGTTTGCACGGTTGAAGATCAAACAGCTGAAAAACTGGCAGAGAGAAACCTTCTCCATCATGCCTTTCATGACGCCCTAACAGGACAACCAAACCGCGTTCTATTTAGAAACAAGCTTGAAGAAGCCGTTGCAGAGTGTCAGCGCACAGGAGGGGAATCCGCTTGTGCTGTTCTTATCATCAATATTGACCGCTTCCAGCAAATTAATGAAAGCTTCGGTCACAGTGCTGGTGATCGTTTCCTAATTTCAATGGCGTCTACATTGAGACGCTGTATTCGCGGAGCAGACACACTAGCCCGGCTATCTGGTGACGAGTTTTCTATTCTCGTTTCCCACTTCAGTGATATTGAAGAAGTGGAGATGATTTGCAGCCGCATCCACGAGGCAATGCAACAGCCTTATGATTTAGATGGGAACGAGGTCTTTACATCTGTTTCAGTGGGTGTTGCCACAACGTTATCGAGCTCAAGCCATCCGGAAGACCTTATCCGTGATGCTGATTTTGCAATGCACCGTGCTAAATCAGCGGGTAAAGCGCGTACTGAAATTTATCGCCGAGATTCGCATCAACGCGCACGCAATCAGTTCCATTTGGAAACAGAACTTCGTCGTGCCGTAGAGCGTAATGAACTAGACCTCTTTTATCAGCCAATTATAGACTTACAGACTAACGAACTACACGGCTTTGAAGGCCTGACACGCTGGATACATAAAGAAAAAGGTTTTGTATCTCCTGCCGAGTTTATTCCGCTAGCTGAAGAAACCGGTGTTATCGTTAAACTAGGACGTTGGGCGGTTGAAGCCGCGTGCCAGCAGCTTCGTAGTTGGATTGATAATCCTAATGCAACAGCAGTCCCGGTGAATGTAAACGTATCAGGTATTCAGTTCGCCCGTGATGATGTTGCTGCAATGGTTGAAAGTGCCATCAAGGAATATGAAATTCCGGGTGAATATCTTCGGGTTGAGCTAACCGAGAGCTCCATCATGGCGAACCCTACGCATATCTCTGAATCGCTTCAGCGCATTAGAAAATTAGGTGTAAAAGTAGCGCTTGATGATTTTGGCACAGGCTATAGCTCTCTAAATTACCTACACCAGTTCCCTATTGATATTATTAAAATTGATCGCAGCTTTATCAACCAGCTGGAGCAGGATAACGAAATTTATAAAATCCTGAAGATGATCTCTCTATTAGCGGAGAGCCTTGGTCATGAAGTTGTCGCAGAAGGTATTGAAGACACTCAACATATTGGTATGCTTCAAGATATGGGCTTTAGCTTCGCACAAGGCTTTTATTATTCAAAACCAGTAGAAAGTAGCGCGGCAACAAATATGGTAACTGGTGAACTACCTTGGGGCTAAGTCTATTTTCCTTCTTCTGGTTTAACCCTTGAATGCCCGCAACATATCACCAGATATATTTAATGGAATTTAGCTCTTAAGAAGGTAAAGAACATGAGCGAGGACACCCAAAGCACAGAAGCAGCAAAAAAAACTCCTGCTAAAAAAACAGCTTCCCAAAAGACACCAACACGTAAAACAACAACGCGTAAGAGTGTGGCAAAGCCTGCTGCTAAGAAAACGACTACTAGGAAAACCACCACAAAAAAGACTACTGCAGCTAAAACAGCTTCTACTTCCAAAAAAACAACAGCCAAATCAACGACCACAGCAAAAAAGACCATCACCCGAAAATCATCTACGGCAAAAGCGGCTGCCAGCAAAACCGAGACTAATGAGAACACTGTTTCTGAAGCTATTGAAGCTAGTCAAAAAAACAACGAGCAAGAAAGTGCTAATGCAGAAACAACCACCGGTGCTTCCACTAAATCTGAAAAGACAGGCCCTCAACCCGACGCTGAAGAAGCCACCACTCGTTCACAGACACACGATGAGTTTGTAGAGCACATGAAAAACCAGGATTGGGGCACACATCTCAAACGCGCGGCTTTAATGATTCTGTTTGGTGTAATCACCTATTTCGCGATTATTGGCGTTTTCATTCTGTCAGCTGCTCATCTCATCATTCGTATTGCACTGGGTGTGGAAAATGAACCTGAATGGATTATTGATGCGAATGGAAGGCTTCGGGTTTATATCTTGCAAATGTTGAACTATATGACCTTTAAAACAGAGGATACACCGTTCCCATTTGATAAAGATTTCCCAGAAGCAGATTAACAGAACTAAAAAAGCGCCCCTTTGGGCGCTTTCTTCTTACATTCCTACAGCATTGAACAGTATTTCAATACCCATCCGAATAACCACAACAGCAACAATCGCTGTGAGAAAAGCTTTGATGAAATCAATCATTGGCGATTAATGGCTCCAGTAACTTCAGACTATTTCGGACACTGATTGCGGTATCAGGGAAGTCAGTAAAAACCCCATCTACCCCCATAGAGTACAATGCCTTAAGCTCTTGCTCAACTGTTTTAAACATTGGGTGGAGCTGATCATTTCTGACAGTCCATACATGTACTACAGCTCCCATTGAATGAGCTCTATCTATAATGTCGGTGGCAGAACCATCTTTATTAACCAACAATGCTTTATTCAAACCAAAGCCGGCTACCCGACCCGCAAATGGCTCTAAAGCGATATCAAGCTCATACCAATCACCTTCCATATTAGGTTTACCTCCAATTAGCATCACTAGTGGGACGTCTGATATCTCACCTACTTTCAACAGGAAGTTCCCATCAAAACACTGGAAAAACAGAGGAATGTCCTTAGAAGATATCTCTGAAAAGAGCGCAGCCAATGTTTTATCAAGTTCACTATCAATCTGCTTAAAAGCATCAGGGCGTTTCATTTCTATATGTAGCCCCACAGGTTTCCTTTTTCCTTTATAGCCCTCTGCAAGCGCAACAATCTCGTCAATCGTTGGAATAGTGCCTTGACCATCAAACTGCTTACCACGGCTTACGCGTGGTTGCTTTGTTCGCAACGTCTTTAGTTCTTCCAATGTAAAATCAAAAACAAACCAATCTGTTTTACCTTGAATTGTCCTCTTACGGTCAGCAAATTCAGGGTGATCAGCAACATTTGTTGTAGTAGAAAGATACCCATCATGCCGTGCGACTAAATGCCCATCCCGAGTCATAACCAAATCTGGCTCTATATAATCTGCCCCCTGCTCTATCGCCAATTTGTATGCTTCAAGAGTGTGTTCAGGCATATAGCCGCTGGCACCGCGGTGCGCGATAACGATTGTGTCCTTTTCCGCTACGGCAACCTCAGCCGCCAAAAACCCAACCAAAACAACCACCATTCCAACAAACAGCTTCTTCATCGTACACTCCCTAAATCCCTTGTGAGCAAAGCGCTTTACTATTGGACTTTTATAAATTGTATCTTAGTTTCAATATTGTGAAGGGAAAGCCATAAAGGCTTAAAAAGTGGGAAAAGGGGCCAATTGGATGAACTGGATATTATTTTCCGGCTCTCTGGTAACAATCGCTATTTTGGCATTTGTTATTCATCGAGTATTTCCTGAAAAAACACTCGGTAAGCAAGCAATGCTTGATGATTATCAGCGTTATAATCCGGATGCAAAACTTGGTGATGCAATTGTTTCCCTGGATGAGCGTTCACTGATCGTTAAAGCTATTACTGCGTCCGGTAATCAACTAGGTTTGGTAAGACAGATTGGTGATCAACTTGTATGTCGTACGCTGGTTGAAGGTGATCAAGTTAACATCAGCACGGGTGGAACACTGAAAGTTTCTTGCCCCGACTTTACAGCGCCGGAATTCATCTTTGCATTAGAAGCCGATGCCCTCGCGAATGCTGAAAAAGCACTAGTTCCCTATACAAACAATCAGGAGGCCGTTCATGCAATCTGAAGCATTGGCAAGCTTAGGCCTGTTTAAACCTACTGAAATGGCCGTTCCGCTCTTTGTTGCGTTGATCATTATCGAACTTATCTACGGCAAAGTAAGCGGCAAGGCTCGCTTTGAAGGCAAAGATACCTTTGTATCCATGTTTATGGGATTGGGTAGTACGGTAGCCGGTGCATTAGCCGCGACCTTCACCGTTGTTCTTGCATACTGGGTGTGGGAAAATGTCGCTATTTTTGATTTTGGATATGCACCTTGGGTGTTCTTACTCGCATTCGTGCTGGATGATCTCGCTTATTACTGGATTCACCGAATGGGGCACCGTATGCGTTGGATGTGGGCCGCTCATGTTATCCACCATTCCAGCCAGCATTATAACCTCTCCACAGCTTTAAGGCAGACTTGGACGGGTTCTATTACTCCTGGCATCTTCTTTAAATGGCCAATCTTTATCCTGGGCATTGAGCCGGGCATTGTATTCTTCTGTGCTGGTCTGAACCTCATATACCAATTCTGGATTCATACGGAAGCGATAGACAAAATGCCTCGCTGGTTTGAGTATACTTTAAATACTCCAAGCCATCACCGTGTGCATCATGCCAATAACCCTCAATATCTCGATGCCAATTACGCAGGTGTTTTCATGTTCTGGGACCGTATGTTCGGCTCTTTCATTCCTGAACAAAAGGATGAGCCCTGTAATTATGGCCTTGTGACCGACTTGGGAACCTTTAATCCTCTTCGTGTCGCCTTCCATGAATGGGTGGGTATTATCAAAGATATTGCATCTGCGAAAACATGGAAAGCGCGCCTAATGTTCCTAGTTGGACCTCCCGGTTGGACACCGGACGGCAGCCGAATGACCAGTGAAATGATCCGGGATGCTTGGGAAAAGCGGCAATCTGAAAAGCAACAAGCCGCTGAATAGAAAATAAAAATTAAGGCAGCATTGCTGCCTTTTTTTATATCTGCTATTCAATTTTCTGTATGGCGTTTATTTTGCACTTGCGAAATAAACTATATTTGGCACATTGGCTGCCAATCAGGCACGCTTATATACATGCCTGAAGGGAAAACGGGGGCTAACCTGCCACCAGTATTTAGGAGACGACGAACATGTCCCAGGATCCAATTGTAATTGTCGGTATGGCACGCACACCAATGGGTGGCCTACTTGGTGATCTATCAACAGTAACAGCCTCTGACCTCGGTTCTGTAGCCATCTCAGGCGCACTTGAAAGCGCAGGCCTTGAAGGTGATGCTGTTAATGAAACGATTATGGGCTGTGTTCTTCCTGCAGGTCAGGGTCAGGCTCCTGCTCGTCAGGCAAGTATCAAATCTGGTATTCCGCAGTCAACTGGCGCAGTTACCATTAACAAGATGTGCGGTTCTGGCATGCAGGCGATGATGCAGGCACACGACAGCATTCTAGCCGGTACCAATGATGTGGTAGTAGCAGGTGGTATGGAGAGCATGTCCTTAGCGCCACACATGATGCCTACAGGCCGTACAGGTATCAAATACGGCGCTGGTCAAATTATTGACCATATGGCGCTTGATGGCCTTACAGATGCATACGGCGGTGAGCCAATGGGCGTTTATGCTGAACTCTGTGCTGAGCACTACCAGTTCACACGTGAAGCACAGGATGCTTATGCGATTGAATCCCTTAAACGTGCTCAAGCCGCTATTGAAAATGATAGCTTCGAAGGTGAAGTAGTACCTGTTGAAGTAAAATCTCGTCGCGGTTCTGTTGAAATCACGACTGACGAACAACCACCAAAAGCACGCCTTGATAAAATTCCAGGCCTGCGCCCTGCTTTCAAAAAAGACGGTTCTGTAACAGCAGCTAATGCAAGCTCTATCTCTGACGGTGCTGCCGCTTTGGTTATGATGAAAGCATCTGAAGCAGAAAAACGCGGCCTTACGCCACTTGCAACACTTAAGGCACACGCGAACCACGCTCATGCACCAGAATGGTTCACTACAGCGCCGGTAGACGCAATGAAGAAGGTTCTCGATAAAGCTGGCTGGACGACAGATGATGTTGATCTGTTTGAGGTAAACGAAGCATTCGCCGTTGTAGCAATGGCAGCGATGCAGGAACTTGGCCTAGACCACGCGAAGGTGAACGTAAATGGCGGCGCTTGTGCCCTTGGGCACCCAATTGGTGCATCTGGCGCCCGTATTTGTGTTACGCTGATTAATGCGCTAAAGAAACGCGGTCTGAAAAAAGGTGTTGCCAGCCTCTGTATCGGTGGCGGTGAAGCAACAGCAGTCGCGATTGAACTGAACTAAAGGCAAGTTAATGCTTCTAAATGAAGAACAAAGAATGGTGCGGGATATGGCCCGCGCCTTTTCTCGTGATAAGATTGCACCAAATGCTGCGTCATGGGAAAAAGCGGGACTAATTCCAGAAGACTTCCTCCGCGAAATGGGCCAACTCGGCCTTATGGGCATGACTGTGCCTGCAGAGTGGGAAGGCGCTGAAACAGATTATGTTTCTTACGCACTCGCACTCATGGAAGTAGCGGCTGGCGATGGTGGCCTATCAACGCTTATGAGCGTGAATAACGCGCCTGTTTGCGCAGCAATCCTTCAGAACGGTGATAACCAGCAGAAAGAAACATTCCTTAAACCGCTCGCACGTGGTGAAATGATCGGTGCTTTCTGCCTGACAGAACCACAAGCCGGTTCTGATGCCTCTATGCTGCGCACTAAAGCAGAACGCACCAATTCGGGCTGGAAATTAAACGGCACAAAACAGTTTATCACTTCAGGTAAAATTGGTGGTGTTGCAATTATCTTCGCTGTTACTGACCCGAGTGCAGGTAAAAAAGGCATCTCAGCTTTCCTAGTGCCAACCAACACGCCAGGATACAAAGTTGCTAGCGTCGAACATAAACTTGGCCAAAAATCTTCAGATACTTGCCAGATTGTGTTTGAGGATATGGAAATCCCATCAAGCTGCCTGCTTGGTGAAGAAGGTCAGGGTTACAAAATCGCACTAGCGAACCTTGAGACAGGCCGTATCGGCATTGCTGCTCAATCAGTTGGTATGGCTAAAGCGGCGTATGAATATGCACTACAGTATGCCAAAGAGCGTGAAGCTTTTGGTGGCCCTATTTTCAACCAGCAAGCAGTAAGTTTCCGCCTTGCGGATATGGCAACACGTATTCATGCGGCTGAACTTATGGTTCTTGATGCAGCAGCCAAGAAATCAGCGGGTGAGCCATGCCTTAAAGAAGCTTGTATGGCGAAACTATATGCCAGCGAGATGGCGGAAAAAGTATGTTCGGACGCTATTCAAACCCTTGGGGGCTATGGATACCTTTCAGAGTATCCGATTGAGAAAATATACCGCGATGTTCGCGTGTGCCAAATTTACGAAGGTACTTCTGATATTCAGCGTATCGTTATTGGCCGTGAAATTGGCCGCTAAATAAAGAAAAGCCCAGTCATTTGACTGGGCTTTGTCTTTTAGTAAGCGAATTATATTTCCTAGCTTACTTCATTTCTATCAACTGAATAAGATTGCCGCATGTGTCATCAAGCAAGGCCATACGAACGGGCCCGGCATCCATAGGTTCTTGTGTGAAACGGACATTCATATCTCCCAATCTCTTTCTTTCTGCATCCAGGTCTTTTACCTGAAAAGAATGGGCTGGAATGCCATCAGCTACTAAAGCATCTTTATAAGGTTTCACCGCAGGGTGGTCACTTGGCTCTAGCAACAGTTCTGTACCTTCAGGCTCTTCATCAGAAACAACAGTTAGCCAGCGGTTTTCACCGAGAGGTATATTATTTTTCAATTTAAACCCCAGAATATCACAATAGAATTTTTCCGCTTTATCTTGGTCATCTACAAAAACTCCCGTGACATAAATTTTCATTTTCCCTCTCCACTTCCAATATATTTTTTCAACCATTCAATTGCGTCTTTGTGCTTCGCCTCCTCATTTAAAGAGTGGGCTTTTGTTCGTCCCTTCCAAGAGGTTTTTATTAAACCTGCCTCTTGTAATACTCTTAGGTGCTGAGAAATTGTTTGACGCGATAAGGCTACACCATCTTCAGGAATAGAGGCCGCACACACTTCAAATAGCGACTGTTCTGATTGCACGCTTAAACGCTCTATAATACGGCGGCGGGTCCCATCAGAAAGAGCCTTGAAAATCAGATCTAACTGTTCATTTTCCATAAGTCATTAAATGCAGTAATTTAACTGCATGTCAAGAAACACCAACAAACTCAGTCTTCATTTTAGTTTCTAAAATGTTATTTTTCTTCAATATGATTGAGGGGCGATATTAAATAAAAAAGCCCAACCATTCAGTGGCTGGGCTTCTTTTTTTCTTTTTCGTTTCGGTAACCAGGTGGCGCTCTATGCTTGAGCTCTTTTGCCTTTTTCTCAAGTTTTAAATTAATAGTTGGTCGCTTGAATTTAATTTCTGATTTAGCCCCCTCTTCCCAGATTTGGTAAAAGCCGTTATCCCGAATTTCCGAAAACTGAAGGGCGCTGGCTTTAAGGTTAGCTGGGGATACCTCCTGTGAATGCCGAACATACTTAAAGTTTACAACATAAGTGTCCTTTTTAGTTTCACCCTTCATGGTAAAGTCAAAAAGATCACCTTTACTTTCCAAATAAGCATCATCAAGTACCCAACCGATGGGCAAATGCATAACAGCCGTTTCACTTATTGAAGAAAAGAGCATGGTTTCTTCAATGGATGAATTAGTAAGTTTTGATATTTCGTGTAATATTAGGTCCGGCTTCACCTTGAAGACATACAAGTCCCCTTCCTTTGACCAAAGGTTACTTACCGTAGCATCAGCAATAAACTGCACTTCATTTGAGGAAGGGTACAAAAATACCTCAGGCACATCTTGCAAGGTAACCTCTGCAGCACGAGCATTTAGAATATTTTCGAAATAACCACGAAAAACTGAAGTTTCAGATGTTTGAGTTAGTTTTTCGTACAAGGCCTTTGGTTGAGAAGTCTTCTGCCAATAATCAATACCCACTTCACCAGAGCTTTTGGCAATCAATGCACCAGAGCTATAGAATTTGCTAACAGTAACGGTATTTACAACATTATCGTCTGAACTAAACACCTCGAAGGTAAAGGCCACGCATAAAAGGCCTGAAACAATCATACTACAAGTTTTGATAGACATCTAACACCTCCATTAACTACAATACGATATATCATAACACACCATATACAAGCATTTAGTGTAGAAGTATTATCAAGCATACTTTATTTTAATGCATAATGAATTTCAGGGAGTACATCATATGCAGCCTTTTTTCCCAGAGCTATTAATTCATCTGCTTTGGTAAAATCAGCTACCTCAACATGCCCAATTTCAGGGCTAATTACCAACTCAGGTTTATCAATACTCATCCGAAGCTTTCCCAGGGTCTTAAGAAGAAGCGCAGCTCCTGCCCTCGCTGTTTTGAAGGCAGCTCGTTTATTAGGCCCACCGGGCTCTAATCCATAAGAGCGTACTCTATGTTCATAATCATTCTGTAGATCAACACCGATTACAAAATCTGCACCTAATTCCCTAGCAGCTCTTACTGGAACCGGATCAACAAGGCCACCATCGACCAACATCATATGCCCTGTCTCAACGGGCGGCAAAACACCGGGAATAGCGGATGACGCCCTTACAGCTGTCACTACATCACCTTTATCAAGATCAATCTGTTCGCCAGTAAAGATGTCTACCGCAACGGCAGCAAATGGCTTTTGCAGCTGTTCAATGGTTTTCACACCGAAATATTCACGCATTTTGCGTTCAATCTTGCCAGCGCCGATCAGGCCGCCCTGATTGAACCCAAATTCACTCATCATGAACATATCTTTATAGCCAACATCTCGGGCTAGTTCTTCAAGTTCATCAAGCATATCAGCGGCAGCACACGCCCCAACAATAGCGCCAATACTGGTGCCTGATATTACATCAACATCAATACCTTCAGCTTCCAACACCCGCAGCACACCAATGTGTGCCCAACCAAGGCCTGCGCCGCCACCCAGAGCAATTCCTAATCTCACTCGCTGTCTCCTTATTATTCTTTAAGAAAACACGTGGGTATTAAGCTTCTGTTATTCAAGAAAAGTTTTCAGTTGAGCTAAATCCGCTTGAGTATTGATATTGAAATAATCTTCTTTTGTTTTTGCTGGGTAAAAGACTGGGTTGTTATCGAGTAGTTTATGGGCTCCATTGACAGCACGTTTACCATTTCCCAAAAGGTTTTGAATGGCTTCCATGTCCTTTACCGGCCACAGCGCACATAAACCATGAAGGCCATCGTCAGCCTCGGCATATGCGCCATCGCCCTCGCCTTTTAATGCTTCAATCAAACCATCGGGTAAAACGGGTACATCAACCGGCGTTGTCAACAGCCAACTATACCCATGCACCCTCGCCCATTTCATTCCAGAGATAACCGCCGATAAGGGGCCGAGGCCTTGGTTCTCATAAACCAACTGATAATCTGCGCTGGTATGGTCATTCGGTAGATTTACTATGATTTCAGCCACATGGGGCTCCAGATTATCCACGGAGAGCGAAAGCAGGCTTTTTCCCAAGAGCTCAGCTTTATATTTATCTGAACCAAACCGTTTCGAAGTACCGCCAGCGATAACAAGACCAGCAATATCAGTTTTTGCTATCATCTGTTCTTGCTGTATAACCACGGAAACAATCTCTTTCTGTTCGGAGGCCTCTTATGCCCACATCACAAACTGATAATCCAACCGTTGTGGGTGGCGGTGTTAAGAAGGTTATATACACACTTAATACCGTTAGGAAAATGGGTGTTAAAAAAGCTGCCAAGGCGCTGAATTCAAATAATACTTGTAAAGCATGTGCACTGGGCATGGGTGGCCAACAGGGTGGTATGACCAACGAACTCGGCGAGTTTCCTTCTGTTTGTAATAAAAGCGTTCAGGCGCAATCCAGTGATACGCAAGCCGCTATTCCTCTTGAAATATTCGAGCACACTCTTGATGAACTGCGAGAGCTGGACGGCAAAGAGATGGAACATCTGGGCCGCCTTAATACCCCCCTGCATAAGAAAGCCGGTGATGATAAGCTTTCTCCTATCAGTTGGGATGAAGCTATGGCCATTGCTGTAGAGCGTTTCAAAGCAACAGACGCAGATCGTAGTTTCTTTTATTCTTCAGGCCGTTCCTCCAACGAAGCTGGTTTTATCTTCCAATTGTTTGCCCGCATGTTCGGAACCAACAACGTTAACAACTGCTCCTATTACTGCCATCAGGCAACCAGTGTGGCGCTCGGCACCACAATTGGCACAGGTACAGCGACAATTGAACTTGATGACCTTGACCATTGTGATTTGGTTTTTGTGGTAGGTGCGAACCCATCGTCCAACCACCCCCGGTTCATCCATAAACTGAAAGCCTGCCGTGAACGCGGTGGAGAAGTGATTATCATCAATCCGGCCAAGGAACCCGGGCTGGTGAAGTTTGCAGTCCCTAAAAGCCCTAAATCCCTGTTGCTTGGTGGTTCTGACATCGCATCAGATTACCTGCAGCCAAATATCGGTTCAGATGTCGCAGTATTTATGGGGCTCGCAAAGGCTGTCTTCGAACAAGAAACAGAAGACCAAGATTTTATTAATAGTCATACTGAAGGCTTTGAAGCACTAATCAAAAAGCTACACCAACAAAGCTGGGATGATATCTGCAGGCTCACGGGTCTTCACAAAACAGATTTTGAGCGTATTGCCGCGCTATACGGCAAATCTGAAAAAACAGTGTTTGCTTGGGGCATGGGGTTAACCCACCATCTGAACGGTGTGGAGAATATCGAAAGCCTCGTAAACCTCGCCCTCCTCCGCGGTATGGTTGGGAAACATCATGCAGGCCTCCTGCCCCTTCGCGGCCATTCCAATGTGCAAGGCATAGGTACCATCGGCGTTAAACCGGTGCTAACTGAAGAAGTTTTCAAACGTATGGAAACCGCCTTTGATATTGCCCTTCCTCGTAAAGAAGGCATGGATACTATGGCTTGCATGGAAGCTGCACATAAAGGCCTAGTAGATACGGCACTTATTATGGGTGGCAATCTTTATGCCGCTAACCCAAGTTCAGATTGGGCCGCAGAAACACTTGATAAAATTGGCTTCAAACTGTTCCTCACTACAACGCTTAACAAAGGCCATGTGCACGGAATTGATAATTCAGAGTGCATTATCTTACCTGTAACAGCACGTGATGAAGAATGGTCCCCTACTACGCAGGAAAGCATGTTCAATTTTGTGCGTTTAAGTGATGGCGGTATTATGCGGCATGACTGTGTTAGGCCAGAAAGCGTTATTCTGTGCGACTTGGCAGACAGCATTCTTCCAGATGCGCCTTTCGCGTTTAATGAATTTAAAAACCACAGTAAAACCCGCGAAGCAATTGCCGAAATCGTGCCCGGAATGGAAGCGCTCGCTGATATTGATGTGGCGAAGAAAGAATTCCATATTAATGGCAGGCTATTCCACACGCCGGAATTTAAAACATCCTCAGGCAAAGCCTCCTTCATCGCTTGTGATTTACCTGAAATAACCACAAATAAAACGTTCCCTTTCACACTCACTACACTGCGGAGCGAAGGCCAGTTCAACTCTATTATTTATGAAAACAAAGATACCTACCGCGGCACTGATGACCGCTGGTGTGTAATGATGAACAGGGATGATATGAAAAGACTGGGTGTTGAACAGCATAACCAGATTACGGTGACATCAGAATTCGGTACCATGGAAGACGTGAAAGTGTTCGCTTTCGATGTACCAGAAGGCAATATCCTCGCTTACTATCCAGAAGCTAACACGCTGACAGGTACTGCCGTTGACGCGCGCAGTAAAACACCTTCTTTCAAGAACACTGCTGTAAACATTACCAAATAAAAAACCGGGTACTAAGCCCGGTTCCCTTTAATCTTATTTTGGCATCGCTGGCATCAGGAGCTGATCTCCAAGAGTGATTTTTATCGCTTCCCACCGCTCATTGGCTTTTGCCTGAAGCTCCTCACTACGAGGGCCTTCGGTAAGTGCCTTTTTGTGTTTATCAAATGCTGTATAGTGGAATGTGCGCACGTTGTAGGCATCACTACCCTTAAACGCTTTGTAAACATTCTCAACATTCTTTGGCGTGTCATCAATGAATACGATATTCTTAATCGGCATATTGATATCTGCTTGCAGCGCATATTGCTCAAGCAGACATTGAAGCATCACGCCTTTATTCTGCCCTGCCAGATACATCACACCCTGTTGGAATGTTACTGGGCGAGAACCATTGATACTACATGGCTTAACCGGGCTCGGCAGGCTTTTTGTACCATCGAAGGCCAGACCATTCGCAAGCACAAACTCTTTGAAGTTTTTGTATTTAGAACCATCCATTTTGAGGTTTCTAAACTGACGGGATGTGGCATCTACATTATCTGTGCCGCGAGCTGTTTCAACAAGCAAACGTACACCACTTTTTGTGAGCGCCTGAAGCTTCTCAGGTAAGCGCTGTTCCGTATATTGCATATTGGAAACATTGAAAATAAGCGCAGAGATTTGCAGCAGTTCTCCAAAATCCTTGGCAACCCTATTAGGGTCACCCTTTTCAATCAGGTGATCTTGCCAATCAAACCAAGCCGCACCGCCCAGATACTGGCAGTTTTTTTCATCCACACACGGCATAGTGCTGATGGTATCATCATTATCAAGTACAAGAAGAGTTTCGTGTGGCTTGAAGCCTTTGAAAACATCCTCAAGTTTCTCATAGCTGTTCAGCTTACCCTTGGTAGCGTCAGCCATAACAGCGGGCGCAGAAGCAACAGCAATCGCCAATGAAACGGTTGTAAGTAACTTACGCATCTAATTAAGCCCCCATTCGGTAAAATACATAATGTTCGAGGTTGATCATAATTCATCCCTCGAAAAACAGAACAAAAAAAATGAGCAGCCATAGCCGCTCATTTCTATAATTTAAAATACTAATCGACTTAGAACGGGATCTCATCATCAAGATCAGCTGCACCACCCATGCCGCCACCTTGTGATTGACCACCGCCAAAACCGCCACCCTGTGCAGGTGCGCCGCCACCGAAGCTATCGCCGTAACTGTCCTGGCTATCACCAAAGCCGCCGGCTGCTCCACCAGCACCCATACCCATGCCACCTGCATCACCACGGCCACCAAGCATTGTAAGCTCACCACGATACTGTTGAAGCACGATTTCTGTTGTATATTTCTCTACACCAGACTGGTCTGTCCACTTACGTGTTTGAAGCTGGCCTTCTAGATACACAGAAGATCCCTTACGAAGGTAGTTTTGAGCCACTTTCGCGAGGTTTTCGTTGAAGATAACCACACGGTGCCATTCTGTACGGTCACGGCGTTCACCTGTTTGACGGTCTTTCCAGCTTTCAGTCGTTGCAACAGAAAGGTTCACAACTGGTGAACCATTACCCATTGTACGCACTTCTGGATCACGTCCGAGGTTACCTACCAAAATTACTTTGTTAACGCTACCGGCCACATTAGCCCCCTTACTTAAATTCTTATAGGCAATAGAATCTGCCCTTTGCGCGACATTAAACGAACTTATGCCCTGCTGCAATTCTCTGCATGAGTAGAAACTGAAAAAACTTGTGGATTACTTTGTTCTATTTTTGTTCTTTTGTCAAATATCACCGATAATGTAACGGCTTATCCCATTTGCTTATCTGCCTGCCTCAAAACAGTTCGTTGCTATAAACCCTTGATATAATCTCTAATCAGGGAATGAGGAGACAATTATGATAAAGATTCTTGCTGTTTCTATAGCTGCGTTCACCCTTTTAAGTTCATCGGTTAATGCGCAAAACCAACCTCAACCTTGCCAGGCAGACCCACACTTCAGAGATTTTGATTTCTGGCTCGGTAATTGGGAAGTAAAAAGCCGAGCAAACGGCCAAATCGCTGGCAACAATTCTATCACTTCTATCGAAAATGGTTGTGCCGTTTTTGAAAGCTGGAAAAGTACCACAGGCGGTACCGGTATCAGTACCAATCACTATAATCCACTGACCAAGAAATGGCGGCAGGTGTGGTTGTCTGCGGGCTCATACTCCATCGATATTGAAGGCGGCTTGGAAAATGGTGCCATGCATCTCGTTGGGCATATCTGGTATTACACCAATAACACATCCTTCCCTATCCGCGGCACCTGGACCCCAAATGAAGATGGCACCGTGCGACAGTTATTCGAACAGTATAACCCATCTACCGAGAAGTGGGACCTGTGGTTCGACGGTATCTATACCCGCACGGATAAAGCGGAGTAGCTACCATGACTGGGATCAAAAGCGAACGCCTGCAATCAATAGATTTCCTGCGCGGGCTGGTAATGATTATCATGGCGTTGGACCATACGCGTGATTATTTCAATATCATCAATTTTGATCCCACCGATTATACCCGTGGTGACACGTGGCTGTTTCTTACCCGCTGGATAACTCACTTTTGCGCCCCAGTTTTTGTTTTGCTGGCAGGTACTAGTATCGGCCTGATGGAAGCCACCAAAAGCAAAGTGGATATATGTAAATTCCTGATCACGCGTGGTTTGTGGCTTATCTTCGTAGAAATGGTGATTATCACTTTTGGCTGGGCATTTAACTTTAACTTCATCACCATGCAAGTCATAGCTGTTCTGGGCTTTTCCATGTTGGTAATGGCTGTCCTTATATGGCTACCTCGTTGGTTTATTGCTGCTTTTGGGATCGTTATCGTATTTGGGCATAACGCTCTGGATTACGGTATATTCCCAACATCAGGCATGGGAAGCCCTGCTCCCTTATGGCATGCGCTTCATAATCCTATTTTTACCATGGATTTTGGCTGGCCTACTTACATAGCTTACCCGGCGCTGCCTTGGATTGGCGTTATGCCACTTGGGTATATATTAGCGCGCATTTATGAACCAAACACTGATGCAGCGTGGCGCCGGAGTTTTCTTATTAAACTAGGTGTTGGTATCACATTTTTCTTTATCGCACTTAGAGCAACCAACTTGTACGGTGACCCTACCCTCTGGAAACAAGAAGAAACATGGGTTCACACACTTCTATCCTTTATAAACGGGCAAAAGTACCCGCCATCCCTTCTCTATCTCGCAATGACATTAGGGCCTGCTCTAATCGTTCTCTCGTATGCAGAGAAATGGCGCGGTTGGCTCTATCATGCCACAGTTATCTTAGGTCGCGTACCTTTCTTCTTCTATGTACTCCATATCTACCTAATTCATGTGGCTGCAATGGCACTGGCGGAATTCCAAGGCATTGGCTGGAAAGCATTGGCAGGAGGCTTTTGGGCTGCGCCTTCTAATTATGGCTTACCACTCTGGGGCGCATGGCTTGTTTGGATAGGCATAGTTGCTGCGCTTTATCCAGCATGTAAATGGTTTGCAGGCGTAAAAGCACGCCGGAAAGACTGGTGGCTCAGCTACCTGTAAATCTTGTGTCTACTTTCTCACCAAGCTAAACATATGGCATGGAACAACTGGGGGGAAAGTGATGCGCCAAACCATAATTTATACACCGAATAAAGTTACAGCAGTAATAACCTTCCTCGTGAGCATCTTGTTCTTGTACTTAATTTATCAAAATTTATTCGTTAATCGGCTTGGTTCTGACACCGAAAAAACCACTATTGCTTACCTGTTTACTGCTTTGTTTCTTGTCGCTGTAAGCTTCGGCGTTCTGCAAGCATTCATTCGCTTAGTCTTGTCATTGATTTCGGTACCCAAATTAGAACTATCTATTGAAGGCATTCGCTATAAAACCGTTCTTTCGAATAAATTATATCACTGGAAAGATGTTGGTCCCTTTACTTTGATCGAGTCTGGTAGCCGTAAGCATCGCATCCGCACTCTTTATGCGCATACAGATATGAAGCACGATCTCCAATACGGCGCGAGTGCTTCTTCAAGTGCTTCATCAAACAACGCAGATATCAAATTTAATATCACTTGGCTGAACACCCCAACCGATGTGGCGGACACCATCAATCTATGGCGAAATGAATATGGCAGTCCGAAGGATGACACTTACCACCTTACAGCTTCTCAAAAACAGGATATGCTAAAAGACCTACAAACATCCCAGCGAAAGCAACAATTAATCCGTATTAGCATTAGCCTCGCCGTGATTGCTGCTTGCTATTATTATCTCTTCCCTATGGTTATAAGGGCACTTAACCAATAGGCCATGAAGGCCTACTCATTATCTTCGAGGAACTGCTTCGCGCCCTGCACTGGTGGTATGGATTTCCAGCGGTTCTTCGTGAAAATTTCGTAAGTGATAGGAATATCTTCTGGCTCATCAAATGTTGCCGTCATCACATCAAGCGTAGAAGTCACTACAGTTTTTCTGTGAGGAAAATCAACACCTTCCCATGTGATCAGCGACCCACAGGAAGTACAAAAACGTCGTACCGCCTTCTCTGTAGCCCTATATTCACCATCAGGCTTTGAAAGCCACTTGAACTGAACCGCATCGACACTCGTAAAAGGCACAAAAGGCGCACCTGCCTGACGCTGGCAATCCTTACAATGGCAATTACCCGTTTGGTGATTTTTCAGATCAATCTGATACCGGGCTTTGCCACAAAGGCAGCCGCCTTCTTTAATGTTTGAGTTCATACTGACAATTCCTGTCACCACTATTGCATTTGTTCTTTATTTGTTCCAAAACTCAAACTATTGTCAAGGCGCTTGACAGGTTAAGGTACACTTGCCACTTGATGGCCTGTAACTTTCGTAGAGTGAGGATTAGATGCTAACTGAAATTTCCGTTCGCGGCGCAAAAGAACATAATCTGAAATCCGTGGATGTTGATATTCCCCGTGATAAACTAGTGGTTATCACAGGTCTTTCCGGTTCCGGTAAATCCTCTCTCGCATTTGATACCATTTATGCCGAAGGCCAACGCCGTTATGTGGAAAGCCTGAGCGCTTATGCTCGCCAGTTCCTTGAACTTATGCAAAAGCCCGATGTGGATCATATTGAAGGGCTATCGCCGGCTATTTCTATCGAACAGAAGACCACGAGCAAAAACCCTCGCTCCACCGTTGGTACAGTTACCGAGATTTACGATTATATGCGTCTATTGTGGGCACGCGTTGGTATTCCTTACTCACCAGCCACAGGCCTACCTATTGAAAGCCAAACCGTTAGCCAGATGGTAGACCGCATTATTGCCCTCGGTGAAGGCACACGCCTTTATCTGATGGCTCCAATCGTTCGTGGGCGTAAAGGTGAGTACCGCAAAGAATTTCAGGAGTTACAGAAACGGGGTTTTCAGCGCGTTAAAGTGGATGGCGAATTTTACCTGATTGATGAAGTCCCTACACTCGATAAAAAATTCAAACACGATATTGATGTGGTAGTTGACCGCTTAGTTATTAAAGATGATATGCAGCAACGCCTTGCCGACAGTGTAGAAACAGCGCTTGATCTCTCTGAAGGACTTGTAGCCATTGAAACTGTCGTTAAAGGTGAAGACGGCGAACGGCACCTGATGTCTGCAAAGTTTGCCTGCCCTGAATCAGGTTTCACTATTGAAGAGATTGAGCCGCGTCTTTTCTCATTCAACAACCCGTTCGGCGCTTGTACATCCTGTGATGGTCTTGGTGAAAAGCTGTATTTCAACCCGGACCTTGTTGTGCCTGATGAAACCAAAACAGTGAAAGATGGTGCTATTGCCGCATGGGCTAACAAAGCTAACAATCCATCTCCCTTCTATTTCCAAGCGCTAGACGCTGTAGCTCGCCATTTCGATGTATCTCTGGATACAAAATGGAAAGACCTACCGAAGAAAGCACAAGACGCGTTTCTATACGGTACAGGCAAAACACCCGTGACCATTACCTATGCCGACGGCAAACGTAAGTTTGAGGTGAACAAGCCTTTCGAGGGTGTAATCAACAATATCGAGCGCCGCTGGCGTGAAACAGACAGTAACTGGATGCGGGAAGAATTGAGCAAATATCAGAGCTCTACCACTTGTACTTCCTGTAAGGGTGATCGTCTCCGCGCGGAAGCACTCGCTGTTAAAATTGATGGGTCCCACATCAGCAATATTACTGCACTTTCCATCAAAGGCGCGCATGATTGGTTCGGCGCTCTTCCTGAAAAGCTTACCGAAAAACAAAATGCTATTGCGGAAAAAGTTCTCAAAGAAATTCAGGACCGCCTTAGTTTCCTTAATAATGTAGGACTCGAATATCTTAACCTAAGCCGTTCATCTGGAACGCTTTCCGGCGGCGAAAGCCAGCGCATTCGGCTTGCCTCGCAAATTGGTTCAGGCCTTACCGGTGTACTTTATGTTCTGGATGAACCATCTATTGGTTTGCACCAACGGGACAATGATCGTCTCCTGGAAACACTGCAAAACCTACGTGATATCGGGAACACCGTTCTAGTAGTTGAGCACGATGAAGATGCGATCCGCACCGCTGATTATGTCATTGATATGGGGCCAGGTGCTGGCGAACACGGCGGCACTATCGTTGCTGAAGGTGCTCCGCAAGAAGTGATGAACCACCCAAAGAGCCTCACGGGCCAATATCTTACTGGCAAAAGAGAGGTACCAATCCCTGCCGCTCGTCGTACAGGCCATAAAGATAAATTCCTGACCGTTAAGGGGGCAACCTCAAACAACCTCAAGAATGTGACCGGCTCAATCCCTCTTGGCACCCTAACCTGCATTACAGGCGTATCTGGTTCTGGTAAATCTACCTTCACCATTGAAACTCTATACAAGGCCATCGCAAAGCACCTGAATGGCTCAAGGGTTATGCCCGGCGCACACAAGGAAATTGAGGGACTTGAGCACCTGGACAAGATCGTTGATATCGACCAAAGCCCGATTGGCCGAACACCTCGCTCCAACCCGGCTACATACACAGGTGCTTTCTCCCCAATCCGAGAATGGTTCGCTGGACTTCCTGAAGCGCAGGCGCGCGGTTATAAAGCTGGGCGTTTCTCCTTCAACGTAAAAGGCGGACGCTGTGAGGCGTGTAAGGGTGACGGCGTTATCAAAATCGAAATGCATTTCCTGCCGGACGTATATGTGGAATGTGATCAGTGTAAAGGTAAGCGCTACAACCGGGAAACTTTGGAAATTCGCTTTAAAGACAAAAGCATATCGGATGTTCTTGATATGACTGTTGAAGAAGGTGTTGAGTTTTTTAAAGCTGTCCCGGCCATCAGAAACAAGCTAGAGATGCTTGATAAAGTGGGTCTCAGCTATATCCGCGTAGGTCAACAGGCCACAACCCTATCGGGCGGGGAAGCTCAGCGCGTTAAGCTCGCAAAAGAGCTTTCGAAGCGCTCAACGGGCAAGACTGTTTATATCCTGGACGAGCCAACCACAGGTCTGCATTTCGAAGATGTCAGAAAACTGATGGAAGTTTTGCAGGCACTTGTAGACCAAGGCAATACGGTTATCGTGATTGAACATAATCTTGAGGTTATCAAAACCGCCGACTGGATTTTAGACCTCGGCCCAGAAGGCGGTGATGGCGGCGGTGAAATCGTAGCAACAGGTACACCTGAAGAGGTAGCAAAGAATGACCGTAGTTACACTGGCCGCTATCTAGCACCAGTTCTTACTCGTCAGGCTGCCGAATAAGGCAATATTTAGGCATATAATTCCCTATACAGCACATACATCGTGTGTTCATTTCTATTTGATAGAAATGAGCGCATGATGCATTCTAAGAGCAAGACACTATGGGGAATAATCATGAAAAAATACTTATTTTCGGGCCTTTTTATATCAACAGCCCTAATCTCTACATCTGCATTCGCTGGTGATTATACAGCTGGCACCAAGGTAAACGCTGCCACCATATACCGTAATGGAGGTGCCCTCGTTAGCAGAGCAACGACATTTGATCTCCCTGTCGGCATTCACACGATTAGTTTTCCCATGCTGCCGGAAAGCGCAGACGAAAATTATTCACCTTTTATTAATATCCTGAAAGGCTCTGCCCAAATTAACAGCGTGAAGTTCAGGGAGGTATATTCCGCAAATACAACGTCTGACGTACAGAAAAAAATTGAAGCAAAGATAAAAATCGCGCGAAATCAGATACTTGAAGAAAACAAACTCATAGAAACCAGCCATCTTCAAATGAATTTCCTTCGTACCCTGGGGAATTCATCGCCGCAACAAGGAACTGCTTTATCAGTTAGCGATTGGCAAACGGCCTTCCAATTTATTGGCGACAAAGGTGAAGGATTACTTGAAAAGATATCCGCTTCAAAAAACAAAGTATCCAAGCTGAATGATGAAATCAAAGCTCTTCAACGAGAGCTAAAGGCCGCAGGCAGCAAACAAATTGATACCATGACAGGCATCGCAACCATTGAACTTGATAGCCCACAAACTATCGAACTAGCTGTAAACTATTTCATGGAAGACGCGGGATGGGAACTTGAAGTCAGCAGCAGTCTTAATACCGAAAGCGATGAGATAACTATTACAGATAAAGCATCCATCCACCAACAAACCGGCGAAAACTGGCAGGATATAACTCTATCTCTTTCAAACAATGATAGCTTTGGAGACTTTGGTTCCGTTGAACAACGACCATTATTTTTGAATCTATTAAAAGATGAACGCTTCAAAACATATGAACCAGCTAGAACAGAGCGCAGACTCATTCAGGCAGATGGCCTTGAAGAAGTGGTGGTGACGGGTTCTAGAATTACCACCAACAACAGTTTATTCGATCGAAGTTACAGCATCAAAGGTGCTTATAGTCAAAACAGTTCAGCTGATAGTGAGGAAATTCTTATCTCTCGTAACAGCACACGCACCCAAACAGTTATTCGTGCACTGCCGCGGGAGAGCTCAACCGCATACGTTTTTGCTGAAGCACAGTTTGAAGAGCTTGAAACACAGCGCAATACCCAAGCATCCCTATACCGCGATGGGCATTTCATCGGTAAAGATGATTGGCCAGACCTTATCAAAGGGAAACGCCTGAAGCTACCCTTCGGCGCTGACCAACAAATAAAAATCACCTATCAGGAACAACCTCCCAAAGATGATAAAAGAGGTGTTTTCAGCAAATCAAACATCGAAGAAAAACGCTACCTTATTAGCGTTATCAATGAACATAACAGCCCGCAAATCATAGAAATTTATGATCGGATGCCTGTTTCAGGCCATGACGATATTAAAGTAACCACAATTAAGGGCGCGACCCCACCTGCAGATCAAAATATGGATAACAAACAAGGCTTGTTAATGTGGCGAAAAACCCTTGAGCCAGGTGAAACTTGGGAAATCAAACATCAGTACCGTATTACATACCCTGCTGATCAGCGTTTAGGGCGTAGATAGAAATAGAATTTTAACGAGGGGAATGATACCATTACATTTCCCTCATATTGTTGAGGTTAGTAATTGAGTTTGAACAATGCTTGCGAACCTATATGGCCCTGAACATAAAAAACAATAAGTTCAATCGACTATTTTCCAATAAGATCAAGTCCCTAACACTTATGGGACTAGCTGTTGCATCCGTTCAAACACAAGCGAATGACACACTAAAAATCGCAACCCGCCACGATCTACCCCCTTATGTTTATGAACGCGCCGACCATGGGATTGAAATTGATCTCATAAGAAAAATTGCGAAAATTGCCAACCTTGATGTTGAGTTTGTACAAATGCCGCGTATCAGAATGATCCAGTCATTCGACGCTCAACAAATGGATGGTATCCTTACTCAGAACCCCAAAGCTTCCAAAGTTGGTTGCGCAACTGAATGGTACCTAAAACATCAAAACTTTGCTTTCACACTGAATGATAGAGAGCTAAGCATCAGTGGACTGGATGATTTAAAATCTATCCGGCTTGTATCATTTGATGGAGCAACCCAATACCTAGGCCCTCGGTACAAAAATACCGTTTTACAAAACCCAGCCTATACCGAAGCAGCTGATCAAAGCACACACATAGCACTTCTCTACAAAGGCAGATTTGATGCCGTGGTTGGAGACGAATGGATTTTAAAACTAGCCCAGCGCAGATATTATGAAACAACGGGTAATTATATGAAAATGCAGCAGCACGAAATTCTGCCTGCTTCATACTATATCGCTCGCTTCCATGATCAGGCCATTTGTGATGCCTTTAATACTGCTTTAAAAAATATCAGGGAAAACGGTACATACCGCCAAATTGTAAGCACATATTACGATACCATCTCAATGGCTGGAATATTAAATAGCCCAAATCAAAAGATAGTGGTACCGTAAATAAAACCGTATAATAAAGGGTACTGTGTAAGCAGGCATTCAGTAATATGTCTTCAACTTTAATTGCACCAAAAAGCAATATTTCACTACTTCATTTGAAGACTTTGCTCTCAAGCATAGGCTTATTTTCTTTATTCTGCTTTACAACCAGCCCTTCTCTTGCGCAAGAGAAAGAAACTCTTCTTGTTGCCAGCCGTATAAACACGCCGCCTTTTGTTTTTGGTGAGTTTAAGGGTGGCATTGATATGGAAATCCTCGCCGCAATAGAGGAACGCAGCAACCTTCAATTTGAGTATGTTCACCTTCCCCGTAAGCGAATGGTAGCACCTTTTGAAGGCACCAATCTGGATGGATATTTAATTCAACCGAAGAACACGAACACAGATGGCTGCGTAACAGATTGGTATATTCAGCATTTAGCGCATGTAGTTACTTTAAAAGAAAAGCGTCTGAAGATCGAAAATGTCAATGATCTTGCCAATCTAAAGATCATATCCTTTGATGGTGCTTCAAAGTATCTATCTCACGCCTTCCGGAAGGCTACAAGAAACAACCCCAACTACGTTGAATCCTACCATCAACAATCGCACATCGAAATTTTATACAAGGGCCGGTTTGATGCCATTGTCAGCGACAGCCTGGTTATCAAATATCACCAGAAAAACCATTTTGATCGCACTGGCGAATATCACGCAATGGAATCTCATAACATTCTGGATCCGGTCCAGATTTCAGCTCGCTTCAAAAACCCTGAACACTGCAAGCAGTTCAACAGCGCATTGAAAGAAATCAAAGCAAACGGCGTTTACGATCAGATATTATATAAATACGAACATGATGTATTAGAGATCACTCAAACGCCATCACGTTAAAAGCGGCTTCCCGGTTGTTTTAAAAACTCAAGCTCTTCCTCAGTATTCTCTCTGCCCAGAATTGCATTTCTGTGAGGATAACGGCCAAATCTATCAACAATCACCTTATGCCTAAGTTCAAAATCTAGGTTATCTTCAAGCCCGGGCGCGCTGAACAACTCTACTGCTTCTTCATGTATCTTTGGTTCTTCACTATGCATATAAGGCATGTAAAGGAATTGCTTCATCTCCGCTGACCAACCCTCGCCCACACCCCGCAGTACAGCCTCTTGTGACAGTACAAGAGCAATCGGATCGGCAATAAAAGCGCGAGGGGTATCGCGGAACATATTTCGCGCAAACTGATCAATCACAATGATTTCAGCTAACCTGCCGCGATCTGTCTCTCGCCATTCAGATAAGCCGCCCAAAATAGCTAGTTCATAAGTATCTATAAATTTCCGGCGAATAATGGCATCAAAAGCCTCAGATTTTTGCCACCATTGTTTTGGCCCATTTTCCGTAAACCAAAAATATAAAACATCTTCAGCGCGCATCCCGCTTACCTTTCATTTCCGGCAACATCCGTAATATCGCTTCTCCAAATTTAGAAGCTTTCTCCATCGCGTCTAAATCTGGCTTCTCCTGTACTCCAGGTTTTGAAGTAATCGTCAGTGCCATATAACCCTTTCGAGCACACAGTACACTCTCTGGTAAAACAGTATCTGCATCTATGGCACGTATCTTACTGTAAGAAGGATTTAGCTTAACCAAGCCTTGAGCAACCATCTTCATGATGTTCTCAAATCCGGTAGACGTAAACACTCCTGCCTTTTCAATATACGCAACTTTCTCATTTTGTGGGGTATCGTAATTTAGAACATAGATATCGCGTTCCTCGAACTCAGAGGCATGGTGATTAAGGTAATGTTCCAGTCCGTACCCCAATAAGCGGCCACCTGTTGAAACAACCAGTCTAACCTCCGTATCATTCGGCATTTTCCGCCATAAACCACATGCAGTAGAGCTAGCTGCAGCGACACCAGTTAAATGACCTGAGTTGATGTCGTTTACTGAAATTCGGTAAAGACAAAAAATGCTTAGTAAAGAAACGGTGATTACTAGCTCGAACCAACCTGCAAGCCCGAAACCCATTATATAAAAAACAGGGATAATAACAGCCCATATAAAGACAAATACATATGCATAAAAAATTATGTTTTTATAATCACTTAATTCAATCTTTTTATTCAAAAATTTAAGATCATTATCCAGTGATGCGCAAACAATATAAAGCCGCTTCCCGCTCCCTTTTTTGGCGACTAGATTAGAAGATATTACGGAGGGTACAAACCAATCGATCGGTGTTCTGCGACCGTCCATATGCAGCATAAAGCAGCCAACCAATAGAAGCCCAACAAGCAAAGCTATATACGGCATAACGGATGCCATCCATATCGCCCCTAAAGCGCCACCAACCATCACAAGTTCAATGGACCAAACTGATCTAGGGAGACGAAGGCCTTCTTCTGCTATTTCAACATCAGGTTCAGCTAGTAATTCAGTCATCAGCGCTTCGCGAGCCATCATCTCGTCTTCACTACCAACCTTGCGCTCAGGCCATTCCGATAAAATGCTATAGATATGCTTGGCCGAAATCGACATAAGCCCTCAAATCCCGCTTACTTCCCAGAAACTTATCTTTTTTGCTTACAATAAAAGCCTGTCTCCGGTAAACAGGCGCCAAACGTAAAAAGCAAATAAGTTGGTTTTTGTAATGGATCCTATTCATATCATTGGTGGTGGCCTCGCAGGCTCGGAAGCAGCATGGCAAATCGCGGAACAAGGTGTTCCTGTAATCTTGCACGAAATGCGCGGTGTTAAGAAAACAGATGCTCACCATACAGATGGTCTCGCGGAAATGGTTTGTTCCAATTCTTTCCGTTCTGATGATTATGAAAATAATGCCGTGGGCCTGCTGCACGAAGAAATGCGTCGGATGAATTCACTCATCATGGCAGCGGCAGAGCGCAACAAAGTGCCAGCGGGTTCAGCCCTTGCGGTTGACCGTGACGCTTTCTCTGAAGATGTAACTAAAACGCTGGAAGCACACCCGCTTGTAACCATTGAGCGTGAAGAGATCGCTGGCCTACCGCCTAAAGAGTGGGACAACGTGATTGTGGCAACAGGCCCCTTAACCTCACCTGCTCTCTCTGAAGCCGTTCTTGAACTATGCGGTGAAGACGGCCTTGCTTTCTTTGATGCGATTGCACCGATCGTATATAAAGACAGCATTAACTTTGATAAAGCATGGTACCAAAGCCGCTATGATAAAGGCGATGGCGCTGACTACATCAACCTGCCAATGAGCAAAGAACAGTATGATGAGTTCATCACTGATCTAAATGAAGGTGAAAAAACAGACTTTAAAGAATGGGAAGAAAAAACTCCTTACTTTGAAGGCTGTATGCCAATTGAAGTAATGGCAGAGCGCGGTCCTGAAACACTTCGTTTTGGTCCAATGAAGCCCGTTGGCCTTCAAAGCCCTCATACAGATGAGCCACACCATGCTGTTGTGCAGCTCCGTCAGGATAACAAACTCGGCACGCTTTATAATATTGTTGGTTTCCAAACCAAACTTAAGTACGGTGAACAACAGCGTATTTTCCGCAAAATTCCAGGTCTTGAGGATGCCAAATTCGCTCGCCTTGGCGGCCTTCACCGCAACACTTTCATCAACAGCCCATTGGTGCTTGATGGCTTGATGCGCATGAAAGCAGATACACGCTTAAGATTCGCTGGCCAGATGACAGGGGTCGAAGGTTATGTTGAAAGCGCAGCTATGGGTCTTATTTGTGGTCGCTTCGCCGCAACAGAACGCAAAGGTGGTACACCTATTGCGCCACCAGAAACTACAGCCTTTGGTGCCCTTATTAATCACATCACAGGCGGCGCTGACGCTAAAACATTCCAACCAATGAATGTGAACTTCGGCCTATTCCCTCCGTTTGAACACAGAGTGAAGAAAAAGGAACGTAAACCAGCCATGAGCAAACGCGCTCTTGAAGATTTAGCAAGCTGGATGGAAAATCTTTAGCAATAAAAAAAGCCCTGAAGTATCAGGGCTTTTTCTTTATTCAAAATCACCAAGGATAGCAGAGCGTACAAAACTATATTCTCTGCCATTTAACATGCGGTGCACCTCTTGACTGAAGGCTTCCATATGCTCCTGCACCGCTTCAATTCCCTGACTATAGAATACAGCCGCCATATACATACCAGCCTGTCTAATCGGCCATTTGTCCTCGGAGCAGCATAACAGCACACGCCTTTCTTCAACCTCCGCATTCATAAGATTCACGAAGCTGAACAGCTCTTCTCTGCACTCAAGTTTATCCGATAACTTTTCGGGAATACCCTTAGAAGGTAGATCATAGGGCGTAACATTCGGCGCCAATTTTTCCAGCCGCCTGATTTTCTGGCGATCGTTGATACCAATTTTACAGATGTGTGTCGGCTGAAAACTAGCATGCACTAAAGGCAGGTCACCTTCGCGAACGCAAACGGCTATGGAGCGTTTTTTATTCAACCGAAAGATATTATGGCCCTTCAGCCGTTCCATCTGCACAATCACAGTATTCGCTCCCGTTCATATTTCTCAACCATCCATAAGGTGGAAGCATCTTCTTTAATGATAGACTGTGCGGCTTTTATGGCAGCATCATATTCCTTAATATCAACACAGATAGGCTTCAAACCATTGTAGCGCCAGTAAACCCCTTCGGTATCACGGATTTTATCATCGCGGCGCGGGTTAGACCAACTATCAATATAAACCATTTTTGAATAGCGGCGTGCGGTACAAAAAAGCCACCAACATTCCCAAACACCACAGTCACAGCCATAAGGAATCATCGTGAATTCCTTATCCAAAGACCGGCACATAATCTCAACGGTTCCCAGTGTCGGAACATAAGCGCCAGCAGGTTCATAACCACACTCGACTTCATACGCCTTTATTGTCTCAAGATATGAAATGCCATCAATGACCATGTCAAACACCATGCCTTTATCTGCATAATGCCCAACAGGCTTGAGTTCGAAACGATTTAAACCCTGAATTTCCATATTCCCCCATCCGGCTTCTGGAATATTATCATTTGTATAAAGCACACAATCTTTTGATTTCACAACAGATAAACTTAGCCCTTAACCAAAGCCTTGATACTTGACGCTCCAACTGCAATCCAGCACTGTAGCGGGCGAAAACCTACTAGGGGGAAACCATGTTACTTTCCAAGTCATTGCAGGCAGCAACAGCTGCCGCACTTTTATTTGCAGCGCCTGTTTTTGCGCAGCAACCAGATATCGCTGATCAAACAGTTGATACAGCAAAAATGCTCAGGGATGCTGCCCTCAAAGATGATACAGCTTATAACTTGCTGGAATCACTCACGACAGAAATTGGCCCTCGCCTTGCCGGCAGCCCTAAAGAACAAGAAGCGATTGATTGGGCTATCGCTAAATTTAAAAAACTAGGCTTTGATAAAGTTTATACTGAACCAGTAATGGTGCCTTACTGGGAACGCCTTTCTGAACACGCCGAAGTACTGGCTCCATTTACACAGCCACTTCACATCACCGCACTTGGTAAATCTGTTGGAACACCTGAAGGTGGCGTAACGGCAGAAATCGCACACTTCAAAACCTTTGAAGACCTTCAAAAAGCAGATGCAAGCGATATTAAAGGCAAAATCGTCTTTATTTCCAACCGAATGGAACGTCATATTGATGGCGCCGGCTACGGCCCTGCTGTTCGTGCGCGTGGTGCAGGTGCGGTTGAAGCCTCCAAAAAGGGTGCGTTGGCCATTGTGATCCGCTCTATCGGCACAGATAGCCACCGCCTGCCCCATACTGGTGGCGTGAACTACGTTGAAGGCGTGAAGCCAATTGCTGCGGCAGCTCTTTCCAATCCAGATGCAGACCTTATGGAACGGATACTAACACGCGGGAAACCAATCACGCTCAAACTTGATATTCAGGTTAAGCACCACGGCGAGGTGGAAATGGCGAACGTGATTGGTGAAATTACTGGCCGTGAACAACCAGAAGATATCGTGCTCATCGGCGGACACCTTGACAGCTGGGATCTAGGTACAGGCGCGGTTGATGACGGTGCAGGTGTTGCTATTACCATGGCTACAGCTGATCTTATTAACCGCCTTGCACCACAGCGCCCCCGCAAAACAATCCGCGTTGTATTGTTTGCCGCCGAGGAAATTGGTCTCGTTGGCGCACGTCAATATGCCAAAGTTCATGGTGATGATGCCGGAAAACACCACCAAATTGGTGCAGAGTCAGATTTCGGTGCTGGCCCAATTTGGGCACTGGCTTCGAATGTAAATCGCGATTCTACTTTCGTGGTTGATAAAATGGCTCAGCTTATGCGCCCTCTTGGCGTTCTTCGCCACGAACGTAAATCAAGTGGTGGTCCAGACGTAGGCCAAATGGGCCGTGCAGGCATGCCAACCCTTGATCTGATGCAAGACGGTACTGACTATTTTGATCTGCACCACACCGCAGACGACACACTTGATAAAGTGAAACCTGAACACATGCGGAAGAATGTGGCTGCGTGGGCTGTATTCACTTATATCGCCGCTGAATGGCCGGGCGAATTCAAATAAATACCATAATGACCCAATAAAAAAAGGCGCCGATTGGCGCCTTTTCTTTTGAGGTAATCAATACAGCAAGTTTTAACCTTGCTCTTTTTGATCCTCATCAGCTTTTCTAGCTTTATAGCCTTCAATACTGGTCTCAACGGTATCCAGTGCCTTACAGCCATTTGGGCAAAGACGCGATAGCTTAGAAAGGTTACTTTCAGCTCTGTCAATCATGTCTCGCTTTAGAAATGCCAGTGCCTGAGCCTCAAGAGCAGGCAGTGCGTTTGGTTCGATCTCAAGCGCATGACGGTAATACTTAAGGCTACGGCCAATACGACCTTCCGCCTCATGGGTTTGACCAAGACCAATTAACGCGGTCACATTTGCAGGATTTGCTACAATAGCACGCTCAAACAAAACCTGTGCTTGGGCATTATTCTCTGATCTAAGCGCAACATTCGCTTCAGCTACATACTTTTCTGAAACCTGCTTATATTTTTCATTTGTTTGCGCAAACGCTGGTGCAGCAAATAAACTAACGGCTACCACAACGGAAAAAACGGAACGTACAATCATTGATACCTCTGCTATCTATTACAAAACCAGCCTAACGGCATTTATACTTATTGTCTGCTTTTTTAGACCATTCGTGCATTTTACACGACGAATCTATCTAAAATCATAACACCGAAGTTGGTTATCTCTGTAAAATTGCGATAAAGAATCCGTCAGTACCGTGCATATGAGGAGCAAGTTGCAAGCATTCTTCCATGCTGGAGAGGCTTTTAGGTACCTCTGTTTCCAGCACTTCATTCCATACATTACGGTAATCAACGAGCTTCCATTCAGGCTGCTGTTTCATGAACCGGCTTACAATCCGTTCATTTTCTTGCGGGAGCACAGAACATGTCATGTAAATCAGACGACCACCTTCTTTGACAAGTGGCGCAGCTTCTTTAAGTAAACCTAATTGTGTTGCGTACATATCAGATAGGTTATCACTAGAGAAACGCCAGCGCTGATCAGGGCTACGGCGCCAAGTGCCCGTTCCCGTACACGGTACATCCACATAAACACGGTCACAGGCAGCTTTGAACCCAGCGAGTGCCTCAGTCCGGCTCTCAACATCCATATTCAGAAGCTTTACCTGAATATTACGTGCCCCTGCTCGCTCAATCCGCTTTTCACATTCACGCAACCGTTTACGCGAAACATCCAAGGCATAGAGTTGGCCTTTATTAGCCATTTGGCCTGCAACTGTGAGAGATTTACCTCCAGCGCCAGCACAAAGATCAAGTACCTGCATACCGGGCTGAGCACCAACAAGAAGCGAAGCCAATTGCGCTGCTTCATCCTGTACTTCTACTTCACCAGCCTTATATTCCTTCATACCTGCAAGGTTTGGCTTGGTATGAGATCGAAGGCCAAGGCTTGAATATGATGTGCGCTCCGCGCCCTCTGGCAATAATGTCAGATAATCATTGATCTCTCGTTTGGCTTTAAACTTGTTGACACGAAGATCAAGAGAAGCTGCAGTGTTAAGCGCTTTTGCGGCTTCTATCGCGTGTTTACCAAATCGCTCTTTAAAACCAGTTTGCGCCCATTCAGGAATATTTGCGGAAATCTCTTCCGGTACTGCATCAAGGACCTGAAGCTTTTCTATTAGATCAACTTCATCTTCAGTCAGCGCATCAGGGCCGTAACCATCTTCTTCCCCAAACAGTGGCAGCATATCTGCAGATTCTACGGCTAAATAGGACAGCACAGCATAACGTGCCGTAAGCTTTGCATCTACATTCTCAAGCGCCCAGAGGTGATAAGCTCTCGAACGCAGATAACCATAAACCCACTCACTGATAGTGCGGCGATCTTTTGAACCGGCGTAACGGCGTTCGCGGAAATATGTGTTTACGATAGAATCAGCAGGGGCACCGCTTGCTGCGATGCCCCCTTCGATTTCCTCAACCAGCTCTATAAAAGCTGCAATTCTTGCGGATGGCCGCATTGATTACCTTCCTGAAGGATAGTTTGGCGATTCACGTGTAATCGTTACATCGTGAACGTGGCTTTCACTGAGGCCAGAGTTTGTAATACGAACAAATTCAGCACCAGTACGCATATCAGTGATTGTACGGCTACCTGTGTAACCCATGCTGGCACGAAGACCGCCAACAAGCTGGTGAAGCACATTTCCAGCGGGGCCTTTATATGGCACCTGACCTTCAACACCTTCTGGCACAAGCTTCAGTGTATCTTTCACATCGTCCTGGAAATAACGGTCAGCAGAACCACGCGCCATCGCACCAACTGATCCCATGCCGCGGTATGCTTTATAAGAACGACCTTGATAAAGGAACACTTCACCTGGTGCTTCTTCCGTACCAGCAAGGAGCGATCCAACCATACACACGCTCGCGCCGCCTGCTACTGCTTTCGCCACATCACCAGATGTACGCAAGCCACCATCAGCAATAATCGGAATACCGTGTTTGTCAGCTGCTTTTGCAACATCAGAAACCGCCGTAAGCTGTGGTACACCAACACCAGCAACGATACGTGTTGTACAAATAGAGCCCGGGCCAATACCAACTTTAATACAGTCCGCGCCTGCGCCAATAAGCGCTTCAGCTGCAGCAGCTGTTGCAACGTTACCAGCCACAAGCTGAACATGGCCCCAAGTTTTCTTGATCTTTTCAACCTGTTCAACAACACGTGCTGAATGGCCGTGCGCTGTATCAAGAACGATCAAATCACATTCTGCATCAACGAGAGCACCAGCGCGTTCGTAACCCTTGTCGCCTACTGTTGTTGCCGCAGCAACCCGGAGACGTCCCTGCTCATCTTTACAAGCATCAGGGTTAGCAACCGCTTTTTCCATATCCTTAACAGTGATAAGCCCCACACAGCGGTCTTCACCATCAACAACAATCAGTTTTTCAATGCGGTGCTGATGGAACAGGCGTTTTGCTTCATCACTGGAAACACCTTCGCGAACCTTAACCACTTCTTTGGTCATAAGCTCAGAAACTGGCTGTTCGCTCGCAGTAAGGAAGCGAACATCACGGTTTGTGATGATACCTACAAGCTTTTTGGGACCAGCACCATTTCCGCGCTCAACAATCGGAATACCAGAGATTTTATGGCGGCTCATAAGCGCCATAGCATCAGCAACTGATTGGTCCGGATACATCGTAACCGGGTTCACCACCATACCAGATTCGTATTTTTTAACGCGGCGGACCATTTCGGCCTGCTCATCATCTGTCATATTACGGTGAATAACGCCCATACCACCTGCTTGCGCCATGCCAATAGCCATTGGCGCTTCTGTCACTGTATCCATAGCGGCAGAAAGAAGGGGAATGTTAAGGCTAATGCTTTTTGTAACGTTTGTGCGCACATCCACTTGGGCGGGCATTACATCACTAGCTGCTGGGACGAGAAGAACATCATCAAAGGTAAGACCGAGGCGAATATCCATAAGTTTTCCTGCTCAAAGTTAATACTGACTGATGACCAACCCATCGAGCCAGATCCAGGTTTTGGATGTTCGCCGTTCCATACCCCGAACTGAGAGCAAAGACAATGCTAATCTTGTAAATTTTACAAACTATTCATCTTCAGGCTTTTTTCGACCCTTAAAGCCCTGTGCCACAACGAACCATTCCTTGGAGCCCGCGCGGCTTGATGGCGGTTTGGCATGCTTCACTGTTTTAAAGTGTGTTTGCATCTTTTTCATAAGCGTTGCATCAGCCCCGCCTGCCAGTACTTTCGCGGCGAAGCTTCCGCCCTCACCCAGCACTTTTATGGCAAAATCAAGTGCGGCATCAGCCAGAGACATAGTTCTGATCTGATCCGTCTGCTTATGCCCGGTTGCAGCATTGGCCATATCTGAAAGTACAACGTCCACAGGTCCGTCCAACTCTTTCATCAAACGTTCTTCAGCATCCAAGCTCAGAAAATCCATAACCCAGAGGTTAGCGCCTGGGATTGGTTCCACTTCCTGAAGGTCAATACCAACAATCTGCGCCTCTTCGCCAAGACGTTCCGTTAGAACCTGTGTCCAACCACCTGGTGCACAGCCAAGATCAACAACTCGTTTAGCTTTCTTGAGGATTTCAAAGCGTTCATCAATCTCAATAAGCTTAAAAGCTGCCCGCGAGCGGTAACCAAGGCGGTTTGCCTCTGCTACATACGGGTCATTCAACTGACGCTGCAACCAACGGGTAGAAGATGATTTACGGCCACGCGCTGTTTTCACGCGCACTTTCGCACCGCGCGCTCTACTACGTGGATTTGATTCGGTATTCCAACCTTTAGCCATTGTTACGGCGCCTCTTGTTCTTACCGCGCCTGTCTGCGCGTATGGGCATTTTACCAGTTTGCATCAAGCCGCGTAAGATACCTTCTCTGATACCTCTGTCAGCTACACGAAGGCTGGGTACCTGCCACATTCCGAGGATAGCTTCAAGTATTGCGCACCCCGCAACCACCAAATCAGCTCTTTCAGAGCCAATACAAGGCTGCGCTGAGCGTTCTTCATGGGTCATCTGCGCAACACGGCGGCTCAAGGATTTAATATCTTCTGACTTCATCCAGGCGCCATCCACTTTTTCGCGGATATAACGTGGCAACTCCAAATGCAAACTCGCAAGCGTGGTTACTGTACCTGACGTTCCCAAAAACTGGGTTTTTTTACGCCTCACTACCTCAGAAATATCATGAGCCTCTTCAAATTCGATAAGATGATCCTTCACCGTACCAACCATACGGGCATACTGTTCGTCTGGTAGACGCACACCCGGCTCGCCATATTCTTCAGAAAGATTTACTACCCCCCATGGGATAGACATCCAACCACGCATTTCAGTACCACCACCCGGTAGTACGCGAACCCAAATCAATTCGGTACTTCCACCGCCAATATCAAATACCAATGCATTCTTATTACCGGGTGCGATTAAGGACTGACACCCCATAACAGCAAGCCGGGCTTCTTCACCCGTGGAAATAATATCAAGATTGATACCTGTTTCTGCCTTCACCCGCGCAACAAACTCTTCGGCATTATCTGCCACACGGCAAGCCTCTGTTGCTACATGGCGCATACAGGTTACATTTCGGCGCGCAATTTTTTCCGCGCAAACTTTAAGTGCAGCAATAGTACGGTCCATTGCTTCGTCAGATAATCGATTATTCTGGGAAACCCCTTCACCTAAGCGAACGATTCTGGAAAAAGCATCAATAACCCGAAAGCCTTGGCGTGTAGGTTTTGCGATTAGCAGGCGACAATTATTAGTGCCTAAATCTATCGCACTATATACGCCTCGGCTTGTAAAGCGATTAACGGCTGGGTCAGTTTGGTCATTACGAGCAGAGACACGATGGTTAGGAGCTTTCGAGCCGGAGTGGTCTTTCCCACCACGGCGGCGACGGCGTCTATTCCTATCGTTCTTAGAGGCTTGAGAGCCTTTCACATTGTCAGAAGCCGCATTACCGCTGCGATCTTCCTTTACTTCCAACGACATTACACGTCTCTGTCTTCTTATATTTCTTTCATAACCAACATACTATTCATATGAGGCTATTCACTTAATTCCTGTTTAGCACTGTTCCTGCGCAAAACGAAATCAATTGTCACAAAACTGCTACTTTCAAGCTTTTAAGAAAAATGTTCTCATTTTGTTCTTGACGTAACATTTTATATAACATAAGAACATAACAAGAACGGAGAAAACTATGCTTACACTTTCACAGGTTATCATTCTGTTGGTTTTCATTGCCCTCGGCAGCGCAGGTATCGCCGCTATGCAAGATGGCATTTCAATGGTGTTTAAGCATTTCACTCGTGATGTAGAGTTCAAAAAGCCAGAACCTACAAGAGTATTTTCACGTTCGTCCAACACCGGCCGCCCATTACATTATTGATTGCGGCTTTTCCAACCGTCCAGAAACGCCCTTACTTAGCCTCAGTTCACTGAGGCTTTTTTTATGGTGATAATTTTTAAGAAGGCTGAAATAAGAAAGGCGCAGAGAACAGCCAAGACAAACCGTTCACCTGCGCCTAATCCGAGCTAACCCCCCAGGTGTGCCCGGCCCTCAAAACTTCAGGCTGCCATCTCTGGCGCCACTTGCCAACCGCACCTCCCCAAGTTGATTGGCGAATAAGCTTAATGAAGGTGATTAGCATCCGACAAAATTTTGCAGCGGGTGTCAAGCCGCATTATGAATAAAAGTCACTTTTTGTTAATAATTAGAAAATGAAAAGTCACAGTGTGCCAATGAAAGCACACTGTGTACTGACCTATCAGCTGATAGGCTCACCTTGATATTCGGAAACTCTGCAATATTGCTCAGGCGCAGCTTCCTTAATTCGGCCACACAACTCTTCTGCTTCCTGCTCGTTTACAAGAGGCCCGGCAATTAATCGCAAGAAAGTACCAACACCTTCTTGAGTTTGTGTATAGATAAGAGGTGTCAAACCATCCAACTCTGATGAATATGAAGATTGGATACCGCTCCAGCCAGAAGCAACTTGATCTTGTGACCGATACGAAGACAGATGCACGCCATAAAACGTTGATTGTGTTTCTGCCACTGTTTTGCTCACAGGAGTAGCCTCGGTTTCGTCAGAGGTATTAGCACTCACCACCGAATTTCCTGTCGGCGCTAAATCGCTATCAAATTCAGCTGTTTGCTCTGCCATTTCTACAGTAAAGATACGCGTTTCAAGCTTTTTTAACTGCTCACGCATAAAGGTAACATCTGACTTTACCTTTTTAATATTCGCATCTACCTGCGGGTCACGTTTAACAGTTGAAAGCTTGGCCTCCATGGCTGAAAGCTTACTATCCTGCATTCTTATTTGCTGTACTAGTTCAATATAGAGACGTTCAAGCGCATCAAAGCGATCCCGAATTTCTCTATGGTTATCAGTTACAACACCAACTTCTTCTTCAAGGACCTGTTGCCTCGCCTCCACAAGAACTTCTTGGCCCTGCCAAAGGTTACCGCTGGAACCACATGCTGAAAGTGCAAATAAACTTGAGGCAGTAATTACCGCCTTAAGGCCATTTTTTCTCAGTCCCATTTGTTTTCGCTCAACACCCGCCATTTTCTTGCCTTTCCGATAACAAGATTTCTCCTTTAAAAACAGCCTTCTAATCTGCTTTACAGAGAAAAATCAGATATATTCGGTTTTTAAATAAGCAAGTTAGGTGCCAAAGATTAGACTAGCCGCGGGTTTTACGTTCAACCCGTCTACGGTAAGAAATATAGGTAAGTGGCATAGTGGCAAGATAACCTACCCCAATAATGATAAGCACCAGCCAAGTACGTACAAAAAGACCAGCGATAAGGGTAGCAATAACGACAAGAAGCGGTACAAACCAAGCTTTTGGCGCCCTTAATGCCTTCAGCGACAACGTAGGTAAAGTAGACACCATAAGGAAGACTACCACGATTGCATACCCGCAGATAATCAGGCCATTTTCTTTTGCGAGATTCTGCCCAAGGGCAAAATCAATCATCATAGGCAAGAGTAAGAGCCCAGCCCCCATAGGAGCAGGAACACCAGTGAGAAAGCCCGTACGCTTAATTGGCTCTTCTTCATCATCAAGGCGTGCGTTAAAGCGTGCCAGCCTCAGAGCCATTGCACTCGCATAGATAAGCGCAACAGCCCAGCCCATACGGTCTAAGCCTTCAAGCACCCATAAATAAAGAATTACAGCAGGCGCAACACCAAAAGCCACGACATCTGATAGAGAATCAAGCTCTGCACCAAATTTACTAGTACTTTTCAGAAGGCGCGCCACTGTTCCGTCCAGACCATCAAAAATGCCCGCCAGCAACACAGCCCCTACGGCTAATTCCCATTTTCCAGACAAGGCAAACTTGATGGATGTCAGGCCTGACATAAAGGCAAACAGCGTTACCACACTTGGTAACACTGTTCTGATGGAAATAGATTTAAATAAAAGAGGTCGCTTCTGGCTAGACAAGGTCAATCTCGCTTATTTATTGCGTGCAATAACAGTTTCGCCGCCGATCATTGTTTGACCAACCTTCACCGTAGCTTCCTGTCCTTTATCCAGGTAAATATCCGTACGACTACCAAAACGAATCAAGCCAAAGCGATCACCACGCTCAACCTCTTGATCTACCTCAAGATCACATAGAATCTTACGAGCAACAAGGCCAGCTACCTGTGCGAATGCAATGTCGTGACCTTCTTCAGTTGTCATACGAACCAACTGCCGTTCATTTTCTTCGCTTGCTTCAGCTGCAGCTGCATTCAGGTATTTACCTGGAACATATGCAAGGCCCGTGATTTTACCTTTTGCAGGAACACGGTTCACATGAACATTGAAAACAGAAAGAAAAACAGAAATACGTGTGCGCGGCTCGCTACCCATACCAAGTTCCGCAGGCGGCGTAGCTTCAACTACCGCAGAAACTATACCATCAGCAGGGCTGATAAGTACACCTTGCTCATCTGGAATAACACGTTCCGGATCCCTGAAGAAATAAACACACCATGCAGTCAGCACAAGGCTAACCCACCCCAAAGGCTCAGCAAGGAAGAATAATCCGATTGAAGCCAACAAGAAGATAAAGACAAATCTATGCCCTTCTTTGTTGATCGGTGTCATCACCACGTCCATTGCATTCATGATATGCCTCTATCTTTTAGGGCTTTCGCCAATATTTATTACTAAAACAGTGCCACTATTACATAATTAGGGATCATCTGTTTATTATTTAAGGGATATTTACGGCAAATTTGCTCCAGCTCAAATTCATTTTTTTATTCTTTACATTTTTTCGTCTCCAGCCTTAACTCTTAGTTAAACATAAAAAGAGATGCTTATAGACATCTTGGGCTGTTGTAGTTGGAATCCAAACCTATGAAATTAAATGAACATCTCTCAAAAGCTGAAACTCATCTAGACAGCTTGGGCGATCATGAAATCAGTAATTTTGATTTCAATTGGGAAGGCATTCAATTTCATGCTGCTGCAATGGAAAGTAGTGAAGGTGCTTCATTTATTAAAGTAGATGGTGCTCTCGGCAGGCTGTTTTACACGATAGAAGACAAAAACCAGCGCGCGATTGCCATAGAACAGCTTTATTCTACAAATCGGCAAATTGATGGTAAATACTCCATTAGCCCACGCGGTGATGTAAGCTTTACGAGCGTTACCAAAACAGAAGAAACTAAAAGCGGCTCTGAACTGATGACAGCCGTAACAGTTATTCTGTTAGAGGCAGAGCGTCATCTTCGTTCACTAAGAACCCACCTAAAAGTCGCTTAATTCAGCCTTCTGATTTATTTGGATTGGGGAGCTTGAACAGCTGACCCGGGTAAATTTTATCGGGATCAAGAATTTGTTCGCTATTTTCCTGGAAAATAAGAGTATAACGGAAACCAGAACCATAGAGCTGACGTGCAATCTGCCATAATGTATTCCCTGGTTTCACAAGAACACCGCCGGACGCAGTAGAAGCGTCAATTGGCTCGCCAGTTTCAAATGGCTGCTCCACCCGAAGCTGAACCCGGCCTTCCGCAATGGTCTGATCAAGCCTTATAAGGTGCTTTCCTGGTTCAAGAACATTATTTGTGTAAGGCACAGCCCACCGGCCACCATCATCAGCACGTACACTACCAACAAATCGACCATCCAGATACAATCGCACTTCTACACGAGGCAGTGAACGCCCTGTAAACACCGGATCCCCGCCACTACCATAATCAATGGTATCAAGCGTCAGGCTTTCACCAACTTCCGCATATGCGGCCACGCCGGGCTTCTGAAGAACAGTACTGCTGCCCTGCCCGTCTTTAGGCGTTAGAACAGCAACAACACCATTTTGAGACCGTTCCAAAAAACGGTTATCTTCTCGTTCAGGCACAGAAACGACAACAACATCATCTGCCTCAGCAACTTCCGTTCCGCCAGTCTCCTGGGCTTTTAAGTTTAATTCTACAGAGCCCGCTTCAAGCGGCTCTTCAAGAATCATTACCCATTCACCATTTTCATCGGCTGTAACTTCTGAAATTTTCCGGCCATTTGCATATAATTCAACCTGAGCACCCGGCGCCATACGACCAGCAATAACTCCTGTGCCACCACGGGAAATACGTACCAGATCGAATTCAGGCACCTTTGCACTCTCTTGTGCTTGCTCTTCAGGTGAAGATGAAGGGGAAACCGTAGAAGTTTGTTGTTGCGGAACTGGAAGAGCGGAATCTTCAGCTGGCCACATCACATAGCCAACTGCAGCAACAACCGCTGCAATAGAAACACCAATAATAATGTTTCTTCGTGTATCATCACTTTTTGTAACGAGAGGCCCCATATAACTCCGCTTACTCTTCTAACAAAGCCTTAACAATCAACTGTATATATATAAAGATGATTTCGTTAAAAACATGTCAAAAGTTTGTCTAATTGTATTTTTATTCTACGAGGATATCTAAGTGCCTGAAAATAATATAAAATCTGTATGTGTATACTGCGGCTCAAGATTAGGTAACAAATCCTATTATCAAGAGTTAGCGAATAATCTTGGCGAAATGATCGCTGGGGCGGATATGTCACTTGTGTACGGCGCTGGCAGCGTTGGCTTGATGGGCGTTGTAGCTCGGGCTGCCAGAGATGCTGGTGGTAATGTTATTGGAATCATTCCCGAGCACCTCGATGATGTAGAGATTACGCAAGATGGCCTCGCCGAACTACACATAACAGACAACATGCACGAGCGTAAAAAAATGATGTTTGATCGTTCCGATGCCTTTATCGTGCTCCCCGGAGGCCTTGGTACGCTTGACGAAACTATGGAAATGATGACATGGGCGCAGCTCAGTCTGCACAAAAAACCTATCATTCTGATTAATTATAAAGACTTTTGGTCGCCACTGGTTGAGTTGATTGATCATGTGGTAAATGACGGCTTTGCATCAGATGAACACGGAAAATTGCTTACGGTTGTGGAAACGGCTGAAGAGGCAATGGAGTTGTTAAAACCATAAGAAAAGTGGGCATGTAACGGCCTGCTCAAGGAAAAATTATTGAAAAAACTTCATATTCGGCGAATTTTCCGCGTCTTAGCTCTTCAATAATCCTATTCTTGGTGATAGGGTGCGCGCAAAATTCTGGTCGAACAGTCAAGTTCGACAATAATTAGCCCGCCAGGCAACTAGCTATACTGAGGGACCTATGAGCAAAATTAGAGTAAAAAATCCTATCGTTGAAATCGACGGCGATGAAATGACACGCATCATCTGGCAGTGGATTCGTGAACGTCTTATCCAGCCATACCTAGACGTAGATCTTCTATACTATGATCTATCTGTGACAAAGCGTGACGAAACTGACGACCAGATCACAATCGACGCCGCAAATGCCATTAAAGAACATGGTGTTGGTGTGAAATGTGCGACAATTACTCCGGATGAGCAGCGCGTTGAGGAATTTGACCTTAAGAAAATGTGGCGCTCTCCAAACGGTACAATCCGCAACATTCTCGGCGGTACTGTATTCCGTGAGCCAATCATCATGCAGAACGTTCCTCGCCTGGTTCCAGGTTGGACACAGCCAATTATCATTGGCCGTCACGCATTTGGTGACCAGTACCGCGCGACAGATTTCAAAGTACCTGGCGCTGGTAAGCTAACAATGAAATTTGAGCCTGCTGACGGCGGTGAAGCGATTGAGCGTGAAATTTACGAATTCGCTGAATCAGGCGTTGCAATGGGTATGTATAACGTTGATGCATCTATCCGTGATTTCGCACGTGCATGTATGAACTACGGCCTTGCGCGTAACTACCCTGTTTACCTGTCTACCAAAAACACAATCATGAAAGCTTACGATGGTCGCTTCAAAGACCTATTCATGGAAGTGTTTGAAACAGAGTTTGAAGAAAAGTTCAAAGATGCCGGTATTTCATACGAACACCGTCTGATTGACGATATGGTTGCTTGTGCAATGAAATGGGCTGGCGGCTTCGTTTGGGCTTGTAAGAACTATGATGGTGACGTTCAGTCAGATACTGTTGCTCAGGGCTTCGGTTCCCTCGGCCTGATGACATCTGTACTTATGACACCAGATGGGAAGACAGTTGAATCTGAAGCTGCACACGGCACAGTAACTCGTCACTACCGTCAACACCAAGATGGTAAAGAAACATCGACTAACCCAATTGCTTCTATCTTTGCTTGGACACGTGGCCTTAAATACCGCGGCAAAATGGACGGTACACCAGAAGTTACAGCATTCGCTGAAGCTGTTGAGAGAGTTTGTATCGGTACAGTTGAGAGCGGCAACATGACAAAAGACCTTGCCCTTCTGATTGGCCCAAACCAAAGCTGGATGACAACAGGTCAGTTCTTCGACAAGATCGACGAGAACCTGAAAGCAGAACTTGGTTAATCAAACCAATATCCTAATACAGAAAGGCCGCTCTTTTGAGCGGCCTTTTTATTTAATAAGTGCAAATTTAAGCCGTAAATAAAATCGAAGGTAAAAAGGCACTCGAGTTCGTCTGTTATTTATTTCGTGATGGTGATTGGCTGCCACCTCAAGCGGCTTAAGATTACTTAGCCTTTCAGACCTGTCTTGTTCTGAATATCTTTGTAAACGCCCCTGTAAACCCAGCAAACTATCCGCTATAGCCAGCATATTTTTTTGTGGGACAATTCGCGGGTTTATCTGCAACATTCGTTTGTAATGCACCGATGGCTCAGTTGCCCGATCAACCGCACAAGCGGCGATAATTGCTGCTGAAGCAGAACGTGTCATACCTGATGCGCAATGAATAAAGAGCCGTGCGTCAGCCGGTAGTTTTTCAACAAATTCAATAAGCTGTTCAATCAGTTCAACTTTAATATTCGTACTTTCCAGTGGTAGCAGCAATACCGCTTGCTTTGGCAAGAAGAAGAACTTCTTCCTGCCACTTAGATTTTGTCCAATACGAATAACGTGCGTGGCTTTAAACTCTGTTGCCACTTTGAGAGCCGTAGCTCTCGCCCCAATCATAATCTGCATAGTGTGATACCGTTTAACTCAACGGCACCACATTATCATTGTTACAGATTTATGTAAGTAGTAATTGTAAAAAACTACCTTATACACCTATTGCAGCTTCAATCGCTGCAATAGCATCGGCAGCCTTTGATCCGTCAGGTCCGCCAGCTTGTGCCATATCTGGGCGCCCGCCGCCGCCTTTTCCGCCAACTGCTGCGGTACCGGCACGTACAAGCTCAACAGCATTTGCTTTATCTTTAAGATCATCTGTCACAGCTACCAAGAGACCGGCTTTGCCATGGTTAACGGCAACAAAAGCTACAACCCCACTACCAAGTGCTTTCTTGGCATCATCAGCCATACCGCGCAGGTCCTTCGGGCTAACACCGTCAAGTACCTGTCCCATAAACTTGATACCGTTGATCTCCTTGGCAGCTGGGCCAGATGAAGCACCGCCACCAAGAGCAGCTTTTTTCTTCGCTTCAGCAAGATCTTTTTCAAGCTTTTTGCGCTCAGTCTGTAGTGCAGAAATACGCTCTACCAGCTCTTCTGGTTTTGTTTTTAAGTTTAAAGATGCTTCCTGCAGCATTAAACGCTGGCTCAACAGATAATCTAGAGCAGCTGCACCAGTAAGAGCTTCAATACGGCGTACACCAGAAGAAACCGCACTTTCCGAGATAATGGTAAAGAGGCCGATATCACCAAGGCGCTTCACATGCGTACCTCCACAAAGCTCAACAGAATAGCTATCACGATCACTCTTTTCGAACTCATCTCCCATGGAGACAACACGAACTTCATCACCGTATTTTTCACCGAATAGCGCCATAGCACCAGCTTCAATAGCATCATCATAGGAAAGAAGACGTGTTACCACATCAGCATTTCCACGCACGATTGTATTTACCTTGTACTCAACAGATGTAAGTTCCTCAGCTGACATTGCTTTCGGGTGTGAGATATCAAACCGCAGACGGTCTGGCGCTACAAGAGAACCCTTCTGAGTTACATGATCACCGAGCTCACGACGGAGTACTTCATGCAGTACGTGCGTTGCTGAGTGATTTGCACGCAGCCTTGCGCGGCGTTCACCATCAACATCCATCTGAACTGATTGCCCAACACTCAGTTCACCTTCAACAACTGTTGCTTTATGAACATGAAGCGCACCAATGGCTTTCGCTGTATCAGCTACTTCAGCTCTAAAACCACCCAGGCTGATAATACCTGTGTCACCCATCTGGCCACCAGATTCACCGTAGAATGGTGTCTGGTTCGTGAGGATTGATACTTCTTCACCAGCAGACGCTTTTTCAACACGTTCGCCATCTTTTACAATAGCAACAACCTGACCTTCAGCGCTTTCAGATGTATAACCAACAAACTCAGTCGCGCCGTGTTCATCACGGATATCAAACCAAACTTTCTCTGTCGCAGCATCACCTGAACCTGACCATGCAGCGCGGGCTTTGGCACGTTGCTCATCCATAGCAACATTGAAGCCGTCTACATCAACTTTCAAATCCTGACTGCGAAGAGCATCTTGTGTTAAGTCAAGCGGGAAACCATAAGTATCATAAAGTTTGAACGCCACATCACCAGCAAGTGTATCACCTGAGATTTTAGACACTTCATCATCAAGAAGACGCAAGCCTTTATCCAGCATCTGGCGGAATTTGCCTTCTTCAAGCTTCAGTGTTTCGCCGATCAATGCTTCAGCGCGAGTAAGCTCCGGGAATGCCTGGCCCATCTCGCCTACGAGCGCAGGTACAAGCTGATGCATCACCAAATCTTTAGCACCTAAAAGGTGCGCATGACGCATAGCCCGGCGCATAATACGGCGTAGCACATAGCCGCGTCCTTCGTTTGACGGCAGAACACCATCAGCGATAAGGAAGCTACCTGCGCGCAGGTGATCAGCTATCACACGGTGTGATGCAGCTGTATTTTCATTTTCACTAGCGCCAGTTGCTTCAATAGACGCATCAATAAGGCGTCGGAACGTATCAATAGAATAGTTATCATGCGTACCCTGCATTACAGCAGCCATACGCTCAAGCCCCATACCTGTGTCAATACTTGGTTTCGGTAGGTTCTCCCGGCCTTCAGCAGTTTGTTCATACTGCATGAATACAAGGTTCCAAATTTCTACAAAACGGTCACCATCTTCCTCTGGTGTACCAGGAGGGCCGCCCCAAATATGATCGCCATGATCATAGAAAATCTCGGAACATGGGCCGCAAGGGCCTGTATCACCCATGGACCAGAAATTATCATTGGTAGCAATACGAATGATTTTTTCGTCCGGCAGGCCAGCAATTTTCTTCCAAAGGTCGAAAGCCTCATCGTCGGTGTGATAAACAGTTACACAAAGCTTATCTTTATTTACGCCGTATTCCTTAGTGATCAATTCCCAAGCATGAGAGATGGCTTCATCTTTGAAGTAATCACCAAAGGAGAAATTCCCCAGCATTTCAAAGAATGTATGGTGACGTGCCGTGTAGCCAACATTATCGAGATCATTATGTTTACCACCTGCACGCACACATTTTTGCGAAGAAGTAGCACGTGTATAATCGCGGGTTTCTGCGCCAGTGAATACATTTTTAAACGGAACCATCCCCGCATTTGTAAACAACAGGGTTGGGTCGTTAATTGGTACAAGTGGTGAAGACGGAACAACCTCGTGGCCGTTTTTCTTGAAGAAATCCAGGAATGTTTTCCTGATATCATTTGCACCTGACATAGAACCGGACATAGAAAGCCTCAAATCAATAATACTGTTTGCATGCACGCGCATGCGGCCATGTTTTCCGCCGTTTTAACCTTCATTCCCACCAGTGTCCAGCAGTGAGCGCAAAGTTGAGGCATATAAACCAACAATTTTGTCGATTACAGAAAAAGGGGCAGCAAAAGCCGCCCCTTTTTCATACATATAGCTTTATGATTAGTCGTCTTCTTTGCGTTCAGACGGATCCATCAACATAGCTTCGTTCACAAGGCCCGCATTCTTACGAATTTCATGCTCAATCTCTTGTGCCACTTCTTCATTCTCTTTCAGGAAACGCTTCGCATTTTCACGGCCTTGCCCGATACGTTGGCTTGAGTAACTGTACCAGGAGCCCGATTTCTCAACCACACCGGCTTTCACGCCAAGGTCGAGAACCTCGCCCATCTTGGAAACACCCTCACCATACATAATATCAAACTCAACTTGTTTGAACGGCGGTGCTAGTTTATTTTTCACCACTTTCACACGGGTTGCGTTACCAACGATCTCATCTTTTTCTTTGATGGCTCCGGTGCGGCGTATATCAAGACGAACAGATGCGTAGAATTTTAGTGCATTACCACCTGTTGTTGTCTCAGGGCTACCGTACATCACACCAATTTTCATACGAATCTGGTTGATGAAAATAACGATAGTTTTGGACTTATTAATCGAACCAGTAAGCTTACGAAGCGCTTGGCTCATCAAGCGTGCCTGAAGGCCAACGTGACTATCACCCATTTCGCCCTCAAGTTCAGCGCGCGGCGTAAGGGCTGCCACAGAATCGACAACAAGAATATCAATCGCACCCGAACGAACCAGCGTATCTGTAATCTCAAGCGCCTGCTCGCCTGTATCAGGTTGGCTAACAAGAAGCTCGTTTACATCAACACCAAGCTTGCGTGCATATACGGGGTCAAGCGCATGCTCGGCATCAACGAACGCTGCAATACCACCAGCTTTCTGACATTCTGCCACTGCATGAAGTGCTAGTGTTGTTTTACCTGAACTTTCAGGGCCGTAAACCTCAATGATACGGCCTTTAGGCAAACCGCCAATGCCAAGCGCAATATCAAGGTTCAATGAGCCAGTGGAAATAGCTTCAACTTCAATATTATTATCTTTCTGGCCGAGCTTCATAACAGAGCCCTTGCCGAAAGCCCGATCGATCTGACCCAGCGCAGCTTCTAGCGCTTTATTCTTGTCCATGGACGTTCCTTTAACCAACTGTAATTCAGGCATTGACATTATCTGGTCTCCTTATTCCACAGGGCGTCCGCCCATGCAATGGAATGTTTTGTACCATCTTTGTTCTTTCTTGCCAATGATTTTTGTTCTTTTTTTGTTCCCAACCAATCATATAGTAGAAAACTAGCTTAATATCATCTTCACTTTTTCTGCTAAGTCATTGAGAGAAAAAGGTTTTGGAAGGAATTGAAATTCTTCCGCCTCAAGGTTTTTACGGAACATATCTTCTGCATACCCTGAAACAAAAATCACAGGAAGATCAGGAAAATCTTTTCTTGCCTCTTTCACAAGCGTTGGCCCATCCATCGTCGGCATAATTACATCCGAGATCAGCAAATCAATAGTTTCCTCACTGGTTTGCAATATCTCTAAACCAGCCTCACCTGAATCAGCTTCCAGCACTTTATAGCCCTTATTTGACAGTGCACGACATGCAAACATGCGAACAGGCGCTTCATCTTCCACAACAAGGATGGTCCCCTTACCCGTCAGATCTTTTGCCGCCTTTTCTTCTTCTTTTTCTTCTTCAACTTCTGAAGCCGTGACTGAATGCGCTTTAAGGAACACTAAAAAGCTTGTGCCGCGCCCCTCTTCTGAATCAACAAACACGAAGCCGCCAGTTTGTTTTACAATTCCGTATACTGTAGCAAGTCCTAAACCAGTTCCCTGCCCTACTGATTTGGTGGTGAAAAACGGTTCGAAAATCTTATTAAGATTATCTTTTGGAATGCCACACCCTGTGTCTTTCACTTCAATCAGCACGTAATCATCAGGCGTCATAATATCAAAACGGTCAATATAAGCGTGCGTTGGACCAATCATACTGGTGGTAATTTCAAGCTTACCACCCTCAGGCATTGCATCCCGAGCATTAACAGCCAGATTTATGATAACCTGCTCAAGCTGACCCTGGTCCACCTTAACAGGAAGAAGGTCTCGGCCATGAACTACCTGTAAATCAATATTTTCGCCAATCAACCTGCGAATAAGATTGGAAATCTCTGCCAGAATATCTGTAAGCATCAACACCTTTGGACGCAGGGTCTGCTGGCGAGAAAATGCGAGTAACTGGCGCACCAAATTGGCGGCTCGGTTCGCATTTTGTTTAATCTGAATAATATCGGAAAATGACTGATCGCCTGCATCGTGACGCACCAACAATAGGTCACAAAACCCAATAATTGCTGTCAGCAGATTATTAAAATCGTGTGCAACACCACCTGCAAGCTGACCAACCGCTTGCATTTTCTGCGCCTGTACGAATTGACGTTCCAGGCTCTTTTCTTGTGTTGTATCAATAAGGTAGAGAATAGCGTGTGGTTCACCTCCCTTAGTGATACATGTAGAGTAGATTTGCCCTAGCCGCTCAGGCTGCGTGTTGAAAACAATATCAAGCGGTACAGAAGATGGTCGTCCATCATAGGCGAACTCAATAATCTGTTGCAGCTCCTCTCTATCTTCCTGTTTAACCAACTCAAGAACACTATCACCTACAGCTACATTTTTCCCCGCAGCATGTAATTTTAACGGTTGGTTAAATTCAGTGATACCTCCCTCACGGTCCACGACAGCAATCGCAACAGGGGCAGCATCAAAAATTGGGTCGATCAAAAACTCTCTGCTATCGTCCAACGCAATCTGACGAAGGTGATCAAGCTTACGGATAATACGGTAACGCCCAAGGTAACGATCACTTTCTCTAGTTTGAAGCGGCACATCAACCACTTCAACATCAATTCCTTGCCGACTGCTAACAAGTAACTGGGTATCATCATGCTTTAGGCTAACCTTATGCGGAACGCCATCCTCATCACCAAGCCGAAGCCATTCACGAAGAACCCGATTAAGAAAATGCGGCTTACCATTCCGGTCTTCTAGTAGTACACCACATTCAAGTTGGTCAAAAATAGGTTCCATCCAGCGAGAAAAACTGGCTCGTTCATGAACCAACCTTTCAACATCGTTATCCCTGAAGGCCTGCCAGACGATATAACGGCCTATCCGGCGTCCTGATACGGTAACGGAACCACCTCTCCCCTGAATAACATCCTTGGCCTGCCCAACCTGAGCAACTCGGTGCAAAAGACGCTTAACCTGCGTTCTTCCATCCTCGGAAAGAGCTAGCTCATTAACGCTGGTGA